>NZ_NEJM01000050.1:0-647 GCF_002113725.1 Pseudomonas sp. B23(2017)
GTGCCCGGTTCGTCGGTGATCTGCAGGGTCACCGGGTCGCCTTTGACCAGGTTCTCAAAGACCTGTTTGCCGGTGCCTTGCTCGGTGATCCCGTTGATGGCGATGCTTGGAGCACTGCTGCCGACATAGACGTTGTCCGCCAGGACGCCCGACTGCGAACCACTGATCTGCCCGGCGGCGATGTGGACCACCTTACCGTTGCTCAGCGCGATATCGAGACCACCGTGCTGACTCAGGTCGGCACCGGTAGGACCGGTCAGTGTGATGGTGTAAGTCACCGTCTGGCCTTCCACTGCCGGGTTCGGCGAAATGCTCAGCTCGGCCTTCACGGTGTCGACGGTGTCACTCAAGGTGATCGTCGTGGTGGCGCTGGTGTTCAAGTTCTCGAAGTTATGGCTGCCGGCGTCGATCACGCTGACGGTCTGGGTTTCGCCATCCTTGAACACATCATCGCTCTGCGCCACGAACGGATTGGTGGTCGCAGTAAGCGCGCCCTCGGCAAAGCTCAGGGTCTGGCCGTTGCTCAGGGTGACAGTGAAGGCTTGGCCTGCCGGGTGGCTCAGGGTGCCGGTGATGGTCGTGGTGTTGCCTTCCTGCACGGCATTGCCGGTGAGGGTCAGCGTCACTTCATCGCCGCCATTCGGCGT
>NZ_NEJM01000019.1:0-82366 GCF_002113725.1 Pseudomonas sp. B23(2017)
GGCTTTGCTCGGGGCGGGGCCTGGGGATGAGGTGGTCTGGCGGCGGCCGGTGGGGGAGCAGGTGATCGAAGTGGTTGAGATTTTGGGTGAAGGTTGAGGGACCTGGGGGCTGCTTTGCAGCCCATCGCGACACAAGGCCGCTCCCACAGGAGTACGCATTTCCCTGTGGGAGCGGCCTTGTGTCGCGAAAGGGCCGCAAAGCGGCCCCAACGGCCTCGAATCAAACCACGCCCTGCGCCAGCATCGCATCAGCCACTTTCACGAAGCCTGCGATGTTCGCACCTTTGACGTAGTTGATGCTGCCATCCGCCTCTTCACCGTAATGCACGCAAGCATGGTGAATCGACTGCATGATGTTGTGCAGCTTGCTGTCCACCTCACCGGCAGTCCACAGCAGGCGCATGGCGTTCTGCGACATCTCCAGGCCCGACACGGCCACGCCGCCGGCGTTGGAGGCCTTGCCCGGGGCGTACAGGATGCCCGCTTCCAGGAAGATATCCACAGCCTCCAGGGTGGTCGGCATGTTGGCGCCTTCGGCCACGCAGATGCAGCCATTGCGCAGCAAGGTGCGGGCGTCTTCGGCGTCCAGCTCGTTCTGCGTGGCACACGGCAGGGCGATGTCGCACGGCAGGCTCCACGGGGTCTGGCCCTTGCGGAACTCCAGGCCGAACTGCGCGGCCAGTTCGCTGATGCGGCCACGCTTGACGTTCTTCAGCTCCATCACCGCATCCCACTGGGCATCGGTCAGGCCGGCTTCGGCGTACAGCGTGCCTTCGGAGTCGGACAGCGAAATCACCTTGCCGCCCAGGTCCATGACCTTGCGCGCAGCATACTGGGCCACGTTACCCGAACCGGAAATCGCCACGCGGCAGCCATCGATACGCTTGTCCTGGCGCTTGAGCATTTCCTCGGCGAAGTACACGCAGCCGTAGCCGGTGGCTTCCGGGCGGATCAGGCTGCCGCCGTAAGTCATGCCCTTGCCGGTCAGCACCGAAGTGAACTGGTTGGCCAGGCGCTTGTACTGGCCGAACATGAAGCCGATTTCGCGGGCACCCACGCCGATGTCACCGGCCGGGACGTCCAGGTCAGCGCCAATGTGGCGGTACAGCTCGCTCATGAACGCCTGGCAGAAGCGCATGACTTCGGCATCGCTCTTGCCTTTGGGGTCGAAGTCCGAGCCGCCTTTGCCGCCGCCCATGGGCAGCGAAGTGAGGGAGTTCTTGAACACCTGCTCGAAGGCCAGGAACTTGAGCACGCCCAGGTTTACCGACGGGTGGAAGCGCAGGCCGCCCTTGTACGGGCCGATGGCGCTGCTCATCTGGATGCGGTAGCCGCGGTTGACCTGCACCTTGCCCTGGTCATCGACCCAGGACACGCGGAACAGCACGGCGCGCTCGGGCTCGACCATGCGCTCCAGAATGCCGGCCTGCAGGTAATGCGGGTTGGCCTCGAGGAATGGCCACAGGCTGCGCAGCACTTCTTCCACAGCCTGGTGGAATTCAGGTTGGGCCGGGTCGCGTTGCTTCAGGCGCGCGAGGAAATTGTCGACAGATTCGATCATGGTAGACATCTCACCAAGAGGATTGGACTTATTGGTTTTTTTCAGGAATGTACCAAGAAGCAATCGCACCGGAATAGGGCGGAATGTCGTTTTTTTGAAATTATTTGGTGCGTTTTCTATAACTGTATACAAATTCGCTATCAGTGTTGGCCTCTTCGCGGGTAAACCCGCTCCCACAAAGGAGCTGCGCAAGCCCGAGAGCTATGGGCATCCCTGTGGGAGCGGGCATGCCCGCGAATGAAGTCAGCACCACTTTCCAGTCAGGCACAAAAATGGGGCCTCAAAGGGCCCCATTCTTGTGCATCAAAACACCGGCTTACTGGGCCAGCTTCTTGTGCCGTACACGGTGCGGCTGGGCAGCAGCATCGCCCAGGCGCTTCTTGCGGTCAGCTTCGTACTCGGTGTAGTTGCCCTCGAAGAACACCACGTTCGAGTCGTCTTCGTACGCCAGGATGTGGGTAGCCACACGGTCCAGGAACCAACGGTCGTGGGAAATCACGATCGCCGCGCCCGGGAAGTCCAGCAGGGCTTCTTCCAGCGAACGCAGGGTTTCGACGTCGAGGTCGTTGGACGGTTCGTCGAGCAGCAGGACGTTACCGCCCTCTTTCAGGGTCAGGGCCAGGTGCAGACGGCCACGCTCACCACCGGACAGGTCCTTGACGAACTTCTGCTGGTCGCCACCCTTGAAGTTGAAGCGGCCCACATAGGTACGCGACGGGATCTCGTAGTTGCCGATGCGGATCATGTCGGAGCCGTCGGAAACCTGCTGGAACACGGTCTTGCCGCCGTCCAGGTCCTCGCGGCTCTGGTCGACGCAGGCCAGCTGCACGGTTTCACCGATCTCGATGCTGCCCGAGTCCGGCTGTTCCTTGCCCATCAGCATGCGGAACAGGGTCGACTTACCGGCACCGTTACCACCGATCACACCGACGATGGCGCCTTTAGGCATGGAGAACGACAGGTTGTCGATCAGCACGCGGTCGCCGTAGCCCTTGGTGACGTTCTTGAACTCGATGACCTTGTCGCCCAGGCGCGGGCCGGCCGGGATGTAGATCTCGTTGGTTTCGCTGCGCTTCTGGAATTCCTGCGACTGCATTTCTTCAAAGCGCTGCAGACGGGCCTTGGACTTGGACTGGCGGGCCTTGGCGCCTTTGCGCACCCATTCCAGTTCCTCTTTCATGGCCTTCTCGTGGGCGCTCTGCTGCTTGGATTCCTGCGCCAGGCGCTCGGACTTGGCTTCCAGCCAGCCCGAGTAGTTGCCTTCGTACGGGATGCCGGCGCCGCGGTCCAGTTCCAGGATCCAGCCAGCGACGTTGTCGAGGAAGTAACGGTCGTGGGTAATGGCTACCACGGTGCCCGGGAAGTCGTGCAGGAAGCGCTCCAGCCAGGCCACCGAGTCGGCGTCCAGGTGGTTGGTCGGTTCGTCCAGCAGCAGCATGTCGGGGGCCGACAGCAGCAAGCGGCACAGGGCCACGCGGCGCTTCTCACCACCGGACAGGTGCTCGATGCGTGCGTCCCAGGCCGGCAGGCGCAGGGCGTCGGCGGCAACGTCCAGCTGGCGCTCAAGGTTGTGGCCGTCAGCGGCCTGCAGGATGGCTTCCAGCTTGGCCTGCTCGGCGGCCAGCTTGTCGAAGTCGGCATCCGGTTCGGCGTAGGCAGCATAGACCTCGTCCAGGCGCGCCTGGGCGTCCTTGATCACGCTGACCGCTTCCTCGACCACTTCGCGCACCGACTTGTTCGGGTCCAGTTGCGGTTCCTGCGGCAGGTAGCCAACGTTGATGTCGGGCATCGGACGGGCTTCGCCGTCGAATTCCTTGTCGACGCCCGCCATGATCCGCAGCAGGGTCGATTTACCGGCGCCGTTCAGGCCGAGCACGCCGATCTTGGCGCCCGGGAAGAACGACAGGGAAATGTTCTTGAGAATTTCCCGCTTCGGCGGCACGACCTTGCTCAGCCGATGCATGGTGTAGACGTATTGAGCCATTCTGGATACCCCAGTCTAAAGGTTAAGAAATACCGGGCAGCCCACGTGAATTTGACCGGGCTGCCATTGCCAAAAAATTCGTTGTCTGGCGTCGCGCTGTTAATTTGGGCTGCAAAAACGCGTAAACAGCCTTCTCGCCATGAAAATGATCCGTTGCGCAGCTGGCGAGGATTGGCCGGGGGTCTGGATGCCGTCGCTGGGTGGTGCAACGCAGTGAAGCAGCCTTTTCCGCCCTACCTCATGTTCTCGCTTCAAAAAATCGACCTCGCCATGACGCTCAGAGCCGGCAGGCTGCTCGCTCCTGTGGCGCCTGCGCCAGTCGTCGCCGCTGCCAAGCTGGCTATCATCTCAACTACGTGCGACACGCTCAACTGTTCGCCTGCTGGGTGGCAGAAAGGTAGTCATGTTCATCATTGGACAAAGGGAGGCTGAGCAAAGCGGAGTACGCCCCTCTGATATAGACCAAGACGGGGCTTGGCCTGCGGACTGAGCATCACCAGCGAAAAACGTGAATTTTTCATTGCCGTGGGCGAGCGAATTGCCCGCCTGCGCAAAGAACACGACATCACCCACACTCTGTTGCGCAGATGCTCGATGCCCTGATCGCTCAAGCCAGGCCTCCCTTCCTTCGCTGCTGGCTTTGGTCGAGGCCGGTGCCTGGATGAATATGAACTTAATCTAATTACTATATACAAATTCAATGCCAAACTTCATTTCATGACCAATTAAATTAATCTCGTCACGCCATCAACAACGCAGTTATAAACACAGGTCTTTCCGCCAATAGAGGCAACCTCACCTGCGTCTTTTGCACCAACCGACCCCTAGGTTTTTATTTCTTCAATCCCACCAAGTGCTTAAACGGTCCCTCATCTAAATCAAACCCTAGATCTGTGATAAGTCTAACTGCCTCCTGGTACTCGTCGTCCGTAATAGAAATATCAAATTCACAAATGTGATCGCATAGTATCTCAAAGGCTAGGCCTTCCTCATTGTACGCGACATAGTCCAAAGCCCCTTGGAGCAGGCCAGCTTCCAATCGGCCGTCGAATTTCTTCCCGAATTCAATAATACGATCTGCAAACATAAAATTTACCTCATTGATTAGCCGCGACGCTTCAGCGTGTAGCGCTCAAGAAAAAATCTATTTTGCAAGTTTGGCTTTCAAGACTGCCCGATCAATCATGCCATCAGTAATGCAGGGTACAAAACCAAGCCTGTCTCCCATCTCAAAGCTCTTCTTGTAACCGTTCAATCGTTCAACGTCACCAGCTATTGCCAATGCAGCTAAGTGCCGAAGGGGCATCGCGCCTTTACTGTCAGTCGGCAGACTTCTATAAACCATCAGGCCGGACTCAATATTTTGAGAGCGTGCCCAAGACATGGCTTTCTCAGACATCCTGAGAACATCATCACTAGAAAATTCAGGCAACTTCTCCGGAGGCTCATTACTAACTATTACCGGCGAATATCCGCTCCCCTCCCCCCACACAAACGCAACAGTTTCCGAGAATTCTTTGGTCGAAACCGATGGCATAAGTGACACCCGAAAATGATCCGAGCGCTTCTTCACAGACGGGATTACTTGAACTTTAACCCCATCAACATCTGTCACGCAAAAATAATCCCCGACTTCATCCTTGCTACAAACCCAGCCCTGCTCCGTCAAAATTGAAGCCACATCTTTTTCCTTCATCACTTAGCACCAGGAAAATTCATTATCTCAATAGGGATACCGTTAGGATAACCTTGATCCTTTAGTGGTACGCCTGGCGTGAGGCCAAAACTTTCGGAAACTTTCCCTCTTGGAATTGAAGCCCCATCTTTTATTTGAGGGAAAAATTCTAACTGACGAATACTCAAGTCCGCGCCACCTGTCTTAACCTCAATAATTCTCAAGGTCCCATCAGGTGCTTCGGCCACGATATCTGGCCTACAACGACCAGTTCCGCAGGAGCTACCGAATGACATTTCCTTTTCGCTGACTCTGAACCCTTGAGACGAAAGTTAATCCTTTATGTCATCCACCATATTCAAGTGATTATCATAGTGATCTTTGATGGTGACCTTCGGATCTGTTGCAGTACCTTTTGCACCGCTGGTAGCTTTGCCTAGTATCACCACCGCCGCTAACTTGACTACATCATCCCGCGTAGCACCTTTATCGACAAGATTAATGATTCCTGGCACATCCACCGGCGCCAAGGTCGAGCCGAGCAAGCCGTCCTGACGTGCCCGTTCATTGATTGCCTCTGCTGATCTGGCTGGGCCTGCGAAACATGACGGCGAACTGGGGCTCAGCGGCGCAGGATTGGAAAAGTGCGATGAATCAAATTCGCGATTTGTACGGAGATCGGTTCATCAGGCCGACCCAGTGAAAATCAGGGCCTGCCAGACGGCAGGCCGTTACCGGCTCGCACACAAAAAGGCTGACACTTCCCAAAAGCACACCACATTCAGCCTAAGCCTCTACATCTAAACTTGCCACTTAATTCTCAAGGATAAATAAAGTCGATGCAAATTTTAAATTTAATCAAGTCCAAGGCCACCTCACAGCCACTCCACGCTGGCAGTCCTCCTGTCAGTTTATTCTCAACATACCAACGACGCAACTCTATTAAAAGATCTAAAATATCTGTATTGACTCGCCCGCCTGCCGTAAACCAGGCAACGTTACCTTGTACATCAATGTAGTCATACTCATACTCACAGCTATCTAGCTCCTGGGATAGTTGTGCACGCATAATAACTTTACAGGCTCCATCGGGAGCAATCTCAAACAGAATACCCCCAATGTCATTGTAGATATCATCATCACTACGCATCAATTTCCACCCGGTGAATTTTTAAATACAATTTCTTTTGGACGAGCAATACCTATTGAATACTGCACATTAAAGCTTTCTGGCCGAACACTATTGCCAGAATAAATAGTCTCAATCTTTACGTTAACTTGCTTTCCCTCCTTGAGTGCGGACGCCCATGTATCCCCCATAGATTTCCAAGTACCTTTATTCAAGCTCCCATTCATGGGAAGGAGGTTCAACCTCTCCCCAGGTCCGTTGAATATACTAGGCTCCGTACGAAAAGAGATGTCGCAAACACCGCATGGAACAAGCCAGTGAGACCATGGCGGCATAGCTTTTCGCGAGCTTGTCGAAGCGTGTGACGATGCGGCGATTCTCTTTCAGCCAGCCAAAAATGCGTTCAATGATGTTGCGCTGTCAGTATTTGGGCCCATCAAACAGTCTGGGTAAGCCAGGCTTGGGTTTGCGCTTCATAGAGCGCATCGGGATGACGGGTTGCATACGGTACTGGTCGCAGTATCGGCGCAGCGTTTCGGCGTCGTAGCCCTTGTCGGCGAGCAACCATTTGCAGCGCTTGCGCGGGCGGCCAGGTTGGTTTGATGGAATGCTGACTTCGTCCAGCAGTGGTTGTGCGTAGCTGATGTCACTGGCTTGACCGCCAGAGAGGAGGAAGCGCAACGGTGTCCCGTTGGCGTCGCAGAGCATGTGAATCTTAGTTGTCAGGCCACCGCGACTGCGGCCTAGAGCGTGATCGGCAGGTTCGTCAGGCCCCCTTTTTTCCGAGCGCCAGATGAGGCTCGGGTTGCACGTACTGCGGTTGAGTCGATCATCCAGGTTTGCAGATCAATCAAGCCTTGCTCATTCAATCTCAGGTGAAGCCGGGTTGTACAAGATGCGATTGGTCTTGGTCAGCCACTTGAACCAGACCCGAATCGGCGTGATGCGCACCGTTTGGCTGCGGGTCGACAGCGGTTCGCCATCGGCTTTTCGATACAAAAAAAGATGACGCTGATAGCGCTCTAAAATGGGTCGGGTGATTTCCTGGGGCCGGGTAAAACCGCGTTCGTCACACCAATGGATAAACGCAATCAACAGGCTTTCGCGGTTGCCCACGGTGCGCTCGGAATAACCACGCTCACGCTGGTATTGCAGAAACTGTTTCATCTGAAAATACAGGCTGCCGGGATCGCCTAGTGGGCCAATGATTTGTTCCGAAACACGCTGTTTTTTGCTCTCGTCTTTTTTTCGGCATAACCACCTCGACTTAGACGGCGCTGGACAACGCGGAGTGGTTGTTTTGTGGATGCTGGATCAGTGGTTTTTCGTTCAGACCGACCGCTTCGGCCTCAACGCCAGAAATGGCGTGGCTTTGCGCATGGTTGAGGGTGTCCGACTGAGTACCGACCATGGCCCGACCTGAGTCCGATCGTTTTTCTGAATCCCCCGACCGAGCGGATGTGTTGTCGAGTTGGTCGGCATCGATCAGGCCCATCAAATGCGGTTGATGACCGCTTTTGCCGTCATACGTGAGGGTGTATTCATGCGCTAACCCCTTGCGGTGCGGCAGCAGGTATTCCAGTTCGGTCAGTCGGCCCAAATGGATTTTTAACTGGGTATTCCCCCAACCGGTGGCCTCGCGCACGTCCTTGCGACCAAACCGAAACTCATTCTTTTTAAGCCCCTGCGCCTGGCTTCGGGCTTCGACCCAGCCCTGCAATAACTCCAGCAAACGCCGCGTTTGCGGCGGCAGTTCGTCCAGGGTGCGCCCAAGAATGTCGTGGGCCAGCCGATTGGCCAACACGATGTCGCCCTTCGTGACCTCGATGTAAGCCAACGACTTGCCTCGGTGCTCAATGTGTTTGACCGGGCGTTGATGCTGATGCAGCAAGGCAATGCAGCGAATCAGCGTCAGGTATTTCATGTGGTCGCGCCGGGTACGGGTTTTGTCCGAAAGAAAGGTCAATTGATCGGCGAACGCCACGGTTTTGATCAGCCGCTGGGCATTCTGATGCAGGCGCGTAATCGCCTGTTTTACGGCGTCGGCCAGCAGCCAAACCCAACTGGCTGAACGGCTGGGCGTGTCCCAGCAGACCATCCAAGCCTATGAGTCCGGCAAGCGGCGTATCCAGGTAGCGGCGTTGCCGGAGCTGGCCAGGCTGCTTTCGACCACATTCGAAGAGCTGTTTGGTCAGCAGAAGGAAACCACTGTGCGTAAACGTGGGCCTGCTCCAAAATGGCAACAGCAACTGGAAGCCATCGAGCAGCTATCTAAAAGCCAACAGAAATTCGTTGCGCAGATGCTCGATGCCCTGATCGCTCAGGCCACGACCAAAGCAAGCAGCGAAGGAAAGGAGATTTTGCAGTAAGCAGATAAAACAACACCGGCGCATGGCGGGTACAGAATGAGGACACCAATCAAATATGAGCAGAAATTCGTTTATATAAAAACTCATAAAAATCTGAAGCGTAATTAACATCTTCACCAGACGGAAGTCGAAGATTCACGGGACACTCACCATCTTTAAATTTTGAATAGTCAAAGAAAAAGACTTCCCCCATATCAGTTTCGCTAATCACAAGCTTTTTGCCATCTACCAGATTATTTTTTATGCCCACAATATGCTGATAGACAATATCCCCTCCATTGATACCCTCAAAGTCCACGCCATAGATACTGTAAATTTCTTCAGTACCAATCTCGCCACCCGCATACGTCTTTAAAAACCACTTGTACGACCCTGGCAGTTCAAGCCCTAGCTGCTGCTCGGCCTTCTCAATCCAGTCATCACCCACGCAATCGGCCTGGCTACCAAAGCACACGATATCAGGATGCAGTGATACTAAATCCTCAATTTGATGCGTCGTAACTTGGCTCATTCTCAATTCCTAAAGCCTGCAGATCGTTGCCTCCAGCATTGCACCTCCCACTTATCAAAAGCTGCCCTATCAACACCAGAAGGAATTGTATTAGGGTTAATGTGAATAGTTGCGCTATTGGCTTGGTGAAAACTTTGCGTCTTTTCTGCAATAGGCCCTGACTGTGTTTGCGTCATATGGTGCAGGTTCACCGACTTGCCATCTACACCTATGGGCGCTCGACCAGAGGCCATACCCTCAACATTACTACCTGTTATGACTTTGCCACCTTCACGCCAACCAGTTTGCAAACTAGGATCAAATAAATCATTCCGCTGATAGACCTTATTCCCACTAAACTGAATAGGATCTTTTGACCAAAAATTACGTTACTGAGTAAAAACAGAGCCCGCCTCTGTAGCGTTCCCTATTCCTTTTGCACCACTTGAATTAGCTCATTAAAAGTGCCTCCACGGCACTTCGGTCAGTCGACCGGAAGAAAACCTCCAATTGATGCGCCTCATCTCGCCCCCAGTCAAGAGCCGCGTCGCGCAACACCTCCAGATAAACCTTCAGGTCATCTACTGGCACGTTTGGAGTAACTTCATGCACAAGAACCACCTTGCGGCATGGAATCCATTCAAGATCTCTCAAACAGTCGTAGAGTGCATCCCAATTGAATCCAAAATACCCTGGAAGCCATAGCTGGTAATATAGCGCGCTCAGCAGCTCTTCCGAGAGAGAAATTTTCGGATCAATACGGACATAAAAGACTTCCGCAGCGTCGAATGAAGGCGTGAGATCGGAGTACTTGAATGGCAGCATTTCCACTCCTTGTTTTATTTATTGACTGGGATAAATGTTTTGTAATGATCTGCAGTGTAGTACATCTCACCACCCTTCCCAACAACTATCCGCTGAGGCCCTGGCCCTGAAACACCTGGGGTAGGATGTACGTACTCTGTATAGTAGCCAGCAGGTTTTTGCGGCAAATCCCCGCCACGATTCTGAAATATAGACCCATCGTTTCGATGAGGGAACGAACCACCTGATTTTATCCGCTCTATGGTCGGGCCGAGATCAACAGTGCCTTGTAAAACATTTCCGGTCTTTTGATCAACGACCTTCACTCCATCAATAAAGCGGGTGGGGTCTTTTGCACCGCTGGTAGCTTTGCCTAGTATCACTACCGCCGCTAATTTTACTACATCATCCCGCGTAGCACCTTTATCGACAAGGCTAATAATCCCTGGCACATCCACCGGCGCCAAGGTCGAGCCGAGCAAGCCGTCCTGACGTGCCCGTTCATTGATTGCCTCTTCAGTTAACCCTTGCCGTCTCCATTCCGCAATCAGCTCACTCGCTCTGATCGCGTTCACATACGGATTCGCAACAACGCCCATTGGCGACCAATCGCTGCCCGACAGCGCGTAGACATCAAGGAAGCTCGCGTCCGCGTCGCTCTTCTGCGCGTCCACTACCCCCCTCATCATCGCAAGGGCGTAATCCGTTACCAGAAGGTCATATTCCGCTTTGCTCAGCCTGCCGCTCTGGTACAGCTCAACCAGCTTTTCCCCAGCCTGCTTCTCCTGCTGCCGGTACTCATCACGAATACCAACCTCGCAGCCGCCATTTCCACCACAGGCTTTATACCGCTCGTGCAACTCATCAATACTGCCAATACCGGCGGCCTTGAGCTTCTCATACAACGCCCGGCTGGCGGCATCCAGCCGTTCAACGCCGTATTTGTTCGCCAGCAGGTTGTTTTCAACCGCGTTACGGCCCGCACCGGCACCCGCGACAGCCCCAGCGCTATTACCTTCCACCAGACCACCCGAAAGCCCGGCCGCTAGCGTCGACAGCGCCGAAACGGTCTGTTTCTGCTCTTCACTGAGCGAGTTGCTGTCGCTGGTGCCATACAACTGCTGAGTGATCAGGCGGGCAACCAGTTCGCCGCCGGCCGCACCCGCTGCCCCGGCTGCCGCCGAGTTGCCCTGCGCTTGGGCGACAACGGCACCCAACACTGCGTGGGCCATGACGTTGAGTGCAGCATTGTCACCAGTGGATTTCTTGATCACCTGCGCGAGGTACGGTGCCGATGCGCCTGCCAACGCAGAACCGATATCACCACCCGCCAACCCTTGCAGTGCCGCTGTCACGGCCTGGGTCACGCGCTGGTAATCACCACTGGTGCCGTACTTACCCATGATTCGCTGGTAAGCCTCGGTGGCGACCAGTTGTTCCTGGTAAGCCTTCACCGCCTCCTTGCTTGCCCCTTCACCCGGCGCCACGATGCCGTGTGCTTCAAGTTCCGCACGCGCCTCCTGGTCAGCCTTCAGTTGCCCCTGGGTGCGGACGATGTCCGATACCTGTGTGCCGATTTCGCCAATAAGCTGCACCTGCTGCAGGCGCCGCTGTTCCTTCTCCTTGTCGAAGATCGGGCTGATGCTGTCGTTGGCATGCTCGACGTCGTGACTGAGGCTGGTCACATCCTGCTGCTGCCGGCCCGGGTCTCGGATTTCCAGCGCGCCTTCGGAAATGGCCGAAGATGTGGTGCCGCTGGCGCTGCCGCTGTGGTTGTAGGCGATCAACGTGCCGCTTGGCATGTTGCTGGTGAAGGTGTCAGCACCACCGTTGCCACCGCTGATGCTGGCGCTGGCCAACTGGCTCTTGAACTCGGCCTTGTTGGCGATATCGCTCCAGCCCAGGGTGCCGGTGCTCAGGCGGTTCTTGTCGGCGTCGGCAGTACTGGCAATGACGCTGCCGTCAAGCTGGGTGTGCTTGCCCACATCGACCTGATAACCGCCCTTGCCGGCGAACAGACCGGTCTGCTCCTGCACGCTCTGGTAGTTGGAGTCGAGCTTGGTCTTGCTGACGCTGAGACTGCCGCTTGCCCCGCCAGCACCGATGATGGTGACGCTCAACCCACCGCTGACATTGGCCTGTTTGGACTTGTAGTTGTCGGTGTCCTGCAGGCTTTGCAGCGTCAGGTCGCGCCCTACGTCGGCGGTGATTTTCGCGGCGTTGACCTGGGCCCCTTTGAGCGCCGTGTCCCGCCCGCTGAGCAGGGTCGCCTCATTGCCGGCGTCCAGTGTGGTTTCGGTCCAGGTCGTGCCGTTGCCTTTCTCGTTGCCGGCACCCTTGTTGGCATTGGCGAAGATGCTGAGACCGGCACCTTCGGAACCTACACCAATGCTGGCGCCGATGGCGCCGCCACTGCTGCTGTTCTTGCCATCGAGCTTTTGCGTATTGGCAGCAGCCTCAAGCTGGATGTCGCGTTCGGCGGACAACAGCAGGTCATTGCCGGCCTTGAGTTGACTGCCTTGTACCCGGATATCCCCGCCGCTGCCGGCCCCGTTGCCGGTGGCCACAATGCTCAGGTCGTTGCCACTGGTCAGGCTGCTGCCCTGGCCGACGGTCTGTTCCTGGGTCTGCCGCGAGCTCGACTTCTGCCCGCCCAGCGATAAGGCGATACCTACGAACTGGCCAGCATTATCCGCCGTCATGCCACCGCTCTGCTGGGCAGCCTGCCAGGCCTGAACACCGGTCAGCCCGGCCTTGATACCTTGGAGTGCAGAAAGCCGGCTGTCCTCTTCCCGGGTCGCTTGCTTGGTAGTCTGGTAAGCGGTGTCGATGGCACTGCCAACCGTACCGGACAGCGCCAGGGTCAAGCCGCTGCTCTTGCTCTTGGACGTCTGCTCGCTGGTGTTGTGGTTTTCAGCAGCAACGATCTCGACGTTCTGCCCGACCAGGGTGATGACCTTGCCGGCGACAACCTCCGACCCCTTGATACCCAGGTCCTTGCCCGCCTCGATGGTGACATTGCCCAGCACGCTGCCAATGGTGCTGGCCCTGGCGTTCTCACTGGTGCTGGTCGAGGTTTTTTCCAGGCTGGTCGAGCCCAACGTGAAGCCGATGCCTCCACTGCTGAGCAGGCCCGATTTCTTCTTCGAGCTCGAGTGGCTTTGCTCGAACGTTTCGGTCGCGCTATCGATCTGCACGTTACGGCCCGCCAGCAGGCTGGTGTCGTTGGTCGACACGATGCTGCTGCCCGACACGCCGATATCCTGCCCGGCGCGAACGACCACCGTGTCACCACTGACCGACGAGCCCTGCTGAGTGATGGCCTTCGAACTGTCGATCCGGGTCTTCTGGCTGCTGGATAGCCCGGAGTGGCTGGTCTTGGACTTGCGGTAGTAGCTGTAGTCGCTGTTCTCCTCAGCGACCAGCTGTACATCGCCACCGGCATAAAGGTAGGCCTCATCACCCGCCGTCACGCGGCTGGCGCTCAGTGCTAGGTCGTCGCCAGCCTTCAATGCCACATTGCCGCCAGCCACCACGGTGCTGCCCACCTGCTGGACATGGTCCTCCTGGCTGGTGACTTTCCGGGTCTTGCTCGCCGAGTGCTGCTCGTTGGCGGCCGCTGCCAGCTGCAGATCACCCGTCGCCGCCATGGCCACATCCCGCTTGGCCTCGATCGCACTGGCCACCGCGCTGATATCGCGCCCGGCGCTGACGCTCAGGTCACGCCCGGCCTGCACGCTCGAGCCGTTCTGGGTCACGCTGCTGTCGGTGTGGCGCACGCCGCGGTCGTTTACCACCACTTGCTCGACCGAGGTCAGCTTCACATCGCGGCCGGCCTTCAGGCTGGTGTCGGCAGCGCTGCTGAGCACGCCGCCGTTGTTGCTCAGGTCGCGCCCGGCGTTGATCGCCAGGTTGTTCGCGGCTTCCACCCGGGCGGCGTTATCGACAAAGTCGCGCTGCTGGGCGTAGCTGCCGTTGCTGCTCTGGTGTGAAGTCAAAGTGCGTTCGTTGATCACGTCACGCACGGCGGCGAGGCTGACGTCGCGCCCGGCGATGATGCCGCCGGCCTTGTTCACCAGATCGTTGCCAGCCAGCAGGTCGAGGCGGTTGCCAGCCTCGACCAGGCCGCTGTTCACCATGTTGTTGCCGGCCTTGGCCGACAGGTTGTTGCTGGCGCGCAGGGTGCCGACGTTGTCAAGGTTCTGGCCGGCGATCAGGTTGACGTCGTTGCCGGCGATCAGAGCGCCGTTGGGGGCCAGACGGTTGTTGCCGTGCGCCAGATAAAGCACTGGCACCAGCACCTGCTCGCCATTCACCTCGGCGGTTTCCAGCCAGACGATGTCATGGGTCAGCGCCGCCACCTGTTCGGAGGTGAGGCTCACGCCCACTGCCAGGTTGAGCTGTTGCTTGCTCTGGATGGCATTGTCCATCAGGTACTTGAACAGCTGTTCGTCACTGTTCTGGCCATCGATAAAGCGTTGCCCGGTGCGGGCGACCACGGCCTGCTGGATCAGCTTCTGCTCGTAGAAGCCATCGCCCAGGCGCTTGGCACTTTCATCCGGGTCGTAGCCAAGGTTCGCCAGCAGGTAGTCGGAGCTCATGAACTGCTTCAGGTCGGTGAGCACCGGGTTGGTTTCGATCAGATACTTGTGCGGGTTGCTGCGCACGCTGCTGTCGGGCAGCCCTTGCACGCGCTCGATGGTGAGCGGGCCTTGGCCGTTGAGCGTGGAGGCCTGGCTGATGCGGTCGTCCACCGCCGAGCGGCCGGGCAGCGCGGGGCTACCGGCGTTCCCGGGCAGGCTGGTGTCGACGGCGCTGGCACTACCGGCGACGTTCGCCTGGGTGCGGTCGGCCGTATTCAGCGTGGTGCTGCTGCCTGCCGCTTGGTCGGCACCGCGGATGCTGACCGTGCGCCCCTGGGCCAGCGGCAAGGGTTGCTGGCGCTGCGCGACGCTCAGGCTGGCGCCGCCCATGCTCCAGCTTTGCGGGCCGCTGGCGGTCGTGCTGCCGGCCTCGCTGCTCAGGCGGAACAAGCCGTTCTGCCCAGTGGGCAGGCTGAAGCCGGGCAGCGCCAGCGGGTTGACCTGTTGTTGGGCGAGGTCCGGCGGCAGCTGCTGGTTGAGTGTGATGCGGGTGGAGAACGCCGTACCGGGTGCGGTGGTATCGGTACGCGCGCCGCTACCGATGTAGGCGTAACCCGGGCGCACGACGCTGTTGTCGATGCCGTTGCCGGCGGTGATGTTCACCGCGCCATTGGCCTGCATGATGGCGGCATAGCTTTGGTCGCCTGCCGCCAGTTTGCGGGTGCTGCCAAGGCTCACCAGCTCCGCTTCGGTCATGCCGATGAACCTGGCCAGGTCAGCTTGCAAGCCACCCAGGTTGGCAGGGTCGTAACCAGCGCTCTCGTACCAGTACTTGCTGGTGATCGAGCTGGCCAGCTGGTACCAGGCCCCGGCGTTGCGGGTACGTTCGGAACGGAAGATGCGGGTGGTTTCGGTCTCGCCGGTTTCCACACCGCTGTTGATCAGGTTGTCGACGCTGGCCACCAGGTTACCGGCAGCGGCGATGGTGCTGCTGCTGTTGAGCAGGTCGCCGCCCCGGATGGTCAGGTTGCCGCCGGTGGTGATGCTGGAGGCGGCACTGGCGTCGGTCACCTCGAACTTGTCACGCTGGACGATCTCCCAGACGTGGTTGCGTTTGCCGCCGCAGTCGCCGGCGTTGTAGCCCTCGATGCAGGCCACCTCGCCAACGCGGGCGGTGTAGAGGCCCTTGTTGTCGGTCTGCAGCACCGCCCGCACGTTCTGAATGGTGCTCGCTGCCAGGCTCATCGACAGGTCGCTCTGCAGCGAGCCGGAACGGTTCACGATGCTGTTGGCCAAGCCGCCCTGGCCATCCCGGTCGATGGTCAGGGCGCCCAGGCTGTAGACGTCGGCATAGCTGTTGGTCAGGCTGGCGACCCGCAGGCCCATATCCCTGCCGCTGAAAATCAGGCCCTGGTCGCTGTTGACCAGGGCGCCGGTAGTCACGCTCAGCGCTTCGCCGGCACCCAGCGTGCCTTGGTTGTTGACGCCGCCTGCCACGAGGGAAAGGCCGGTAGCAGACGTCAGGCGGCCGGCATTGTTCAACTGCCCGACTACCGAGAGGCTGGTGGTGCCACCGCTGGCGATGCTGCCGGTGTTGCTCAGGTTGACCTGTGCGGCGCTCAGGCCAAGGTCGCCACGGCTGCTCAGGCGGCCGTTGCCGGCGTAGGTGCCAGCCAGATCGAGGCTGAGGCTGCCGTCACTGGCGATCAGGCCGTCGTTGCTCCAGTCGCTGCCGCTGCCGACCAGCGCTTCGCTGGCCAGCAACTGGCCGTTGGCGGTCTGGCTGAAGTTGCCGACATTGAGCGTCAGGCGCCCGGCCTGGATAACGTTGCTGTTGCTCCAGCTGTCAGCGTTGAGGGTGAGGCCGCCCCGGGTGACGATACTACCGCCGGCGCCCGTGACATTGGCTGTGCTGATGTCGAAATTGCCGCTGCCCACGTGCAGCAGGCTGCCGCCAGCGTTGAGGAAACTGCCAACGCCGAGGCTGAGGTCGCTGTTGGCGGTTTCCAGCGTGCCGTTGCGGTTGTCGAACGGGCCGCCGATCTGCAGGCGGGTGGCGCCGCTTGTGCCCAAGGCACGCAACTGGCCGGTCTGGTTGTCGAGGCTGGCCGCCTTGATGGCCAGGGTACTGTCGCTTTCAATGATGCCCAGGCGGTTGTTCAGCGCACCGCTGAGGCCCAGGTCGATGCGTTGGCCGGCGATCTGGCCATCGTTGTCGCCGCTGTTGTCGAAGTTGCCACCTGTGACCTTGACCAGCCCTTGGGCATAAAGGCCGCCGTTGCGGTTGTCGAAATCGGCGGTGCTGACCAAGGCATCACCAGCTTGTGCAGCAATTCGCCCGCCATAGTTGTCGATGCCACCCAGTACCTTGAGGTCGAGGGCCTGGGCCTGCGTGACGCCACCCTGGCGGTTGTTGTTCAGGTCATAACCGTTGTTCAGCACACCGCGCAGGTCGGCGACCAACTTGCCTTGCAGGCTGGAAAGCACGCCGCCACGGTTGTCCAGGTTGCCGGCCGTGACGTCGAGGTTGCCAGCGTCGGCCAGGATACGGCCACTCTGGTTGTCGACATCACCGGTCACCAGTTGCAAGGCACCCTGGCTCTGCAAAGTGCCCTTGGTGTTGCCAAAGCTGGCGGCACGCACATCGGCGCCGCCGTTCTGGCTGTAGATCAGGCCGTCGGCGCTGTTGAGCAGCTGGCCGTCAACGGCCAGGGTCAGTTGCTGGCTAGCCGCCACGGTACCGCGATTGCGGTTGTCCAGGCTGCTGGCGAACAGGCTCAGCAGGCCCTGACTGGCGATCTGGCCACCCTGGTTGTCGATTTGCGTGGCATTGTCGATGCGCAGGGGGCCGGCGCTGGCAAGCTTGCCGTTCTTGTTGGCAAGGGCGCCGAGCAGCTTGAGGGTGACGGCCGCATTGCCAATCAGGCTGCCGGCGCTGTTGTCCAGGCTACCGGCATTCACATCGAGTGCCTGACGGGCGCTGATGCTGCCGGCGCCGTTGCCCAGCGCCATGGCGTTGAGGGCCAGCGCCGCGCCGCTGTCGATCAGGCCACCCTGGCCGTTGTTCAGCAGCCCGCTGATGGTCAGGCGCTGCGCGCCGCCACTGGACAGGATGCCGGCACCACTGTTGTCGAGGTTCGCCGCTGCCACGTTCAGGGTTTGCTGGCTGACCAGCGCACCACCAGCGCTGTTCTGCAGGTCGCCGCTGACTGCGGCGTCCAACGCGCCATCGCGGCTGGACAGGGTGCCCTGGTTGCGGTTGTCGAGGCTGCCCAGATTTACGCCCAGGCCCCGCCAGCCCGAGACCAGTCCGCCCTGGTTCAGCAGGCGCTGGGCGGTGACATTCAGCTGGCCGCTGCTGATCAGCTTGCCAGCGCTGTTGTCCAGGGCACGGCCGGCCAGGGCAAGGTCCTGCCGCGAGGAAATTTCACCGCCGCGGTTGCTCAGGTCGCGCAGGCGGTCGAGGGCCAGCGGGCCATCGGTGGTGATCAGGCCACCATCGTTGTTCAGGTCGCCAGTGGCACTGCCGAAATCGATGCGAATGGCGTTGCCCAACAGCGAGCCTGCCTGGTTGTCGACAGCGCGGGCTGCAATGTCCAGCAGGCCAGCGGCGTTGATCAGGCCTTGCTGGCTGTTGTTCAGGCTGTCGGCCAACTGCAGGTCGAGGCCACCACGGCTGGTCAGCGTGCCACCGGTATTGTCCAGGCTTGCAGCACGGGTATGCAGGGTTTCGGCAGCGACCAGGCCTTTGATGTTTTGCAAGGCCTGGTCGATACGCAGGGTCAGCGCCTGATTGCTCAGCACCTTGCCGCTGCTGTTGTCCAGGCTGCGAGCAGCCAGGGTGAAGGTCTGGGCCGAGGAGATCTCGCCGCCCTGGTTGTTCACCCCATCGAGGTTCTTCAGTACCAGCATCGGGGCGTTGATCAGCCCGTGGCGGTTATCCAGCTGGCCATGGTTGAGGTCCAGGGTCAATGCGCTGTTGCTGAACAGCTGTCCACCTTGCTGGTCAAGGCCGCTGGCGTTGACCAACAGGGCGCCGTCGCTGGCAATTCGGCCGCCATCGCGGTTGCTCATCTGGCCGGTGATCAGGCCCAGGCTGGCGCCGCTTTCGATCCGGCCTTTGCGGCTGTTGTCGAGACTGTCGGCGTCGATGCTGGCCGGTCCCTTGGCGCTGATGGTTCCCTGGTCGGTGTTGGTGACCTGGCCCGCGCTCAGTTGCAGCGCTGCATCGGTGACCAATTCCCCGCCCTGGTTGAGGACGTTGCCGGTGTGCTTGAGGGTCATCGCCCCCGCGCTGGAAACACTGCCGCCGCGGTTGTCGAGTGCGTTGCTCGCCAGGCCCAAGCTACCTTCGGCACTGATCAGGCCCTGACGGTTGTCGAGTGCGCCTTGTAGCGTGGCATCGATGGCGTGCTGGCTGAGCAGCAGGCCGCCGACGTTGTCCAGGCTGTTACCGGTCAAGCCCAGGCCGGCCTTGCCCGAGAGCATGCCTTTGCTACGGTTGATCACCTCGGCGACGGCGACTTGCAGGTTGCCGTCGGCCAGCACCTTGCCGCCGTCACTGTTGTCCAGGCGGGTACCGCCGAGGATGACGTCCGCCTTGCTCGACAGCTCCCCGGCGCGGTTGTCTACCACCGCCACCTGCAAGTCCAGGCCCTGGCTCGAACCGATCAGGCCACCCTGGCGGTTGTCGAGCTGGTCACCGGACAGTTTCAGGTACCCAGAGGCAACCAGCACACCGGCCTGGTTATCGAGGGTGCCAATTCGCGCTTGCAACTCGCCCGCAGCGGAAACCTGCCCCTGCTGGTTCAGCAGGCTGCCGGCCTGCATGTGCAGGCGATCATCTGCGATCAGCGTACCACCCTGATTGCGCAGTTCGCCGTCGACGGCCAGGTCCAGGCCGGCGCGGCTGCTGATCAAGCCCAGGCTGTTGTCCAGGCTGGCGCTGCGCAGGTTCAGGCCATTGGCCGCTACCAGGCCCTTGAGGTTGTTAAGTGCCTGGTCGATGCGCAGGGTCAGGCCTTGCTGGCCGATCAGCCGGCCGTTGCTGTTGTCCAGGCTGCGTGCTGCCAGGGTGAATGCTTGGGCACTGGAGATTTCGCCTTGCTGGTTATCCACCTTGGCAAGGTTGTTAAGCACCAGCAGCGGCGCGTTGATCAGCCCCTGTCGGTTGCGCAGCTGGCCGTGGTTCAGGTCGAGGGTCAGCGCAGTTTTGCTGAACAGTTGGCCACCGTCCTGAGCGAGGCCGGTGACGCTGGCGACCAGCGCCTTTTCACTGGCGATGCGGCTGCCCTGGCCGTTATTGAGCTGGCCGGCCTCAAGGTCGAGGCGGTCGCCACTGACCAGTTGCGCGCCCTCGCCGTTGTCGAAGGTGCCGGTAACGACCTTGGCCGCGCCCTTGCTGCTGAGCAAGCCGGCCTGGCCGTTGTCGAGGCTTTGGCTGGTCAGCGCCAGACCGGCGTCGGTAGTGATCGAGCCGTTGCGGTTGAGCAGCGTGCCGGCGCTGGTCAGCGAAAGGCCGGCAGCGCTGGAGAGCTTGCCGCTGCTGTTGTCCAGCTTGCCGACGGTAACGCCCAGGCGCCCTTCGGCACTGATCAGTCCCTGCTGGTTGGTTAACCCGCCAACCAGGCCAACGTCCAGGTCGCCACCACTGACCAGACGCCCTTGGCCGTTGTCCAGCTGCTGGCCGCTTAGGGTCAGCGGCCCGGTGGCCGACAGCAGGCCCAGGTTGCGGTTGAGCACCTCGGTCATCTGCAGTTGCAGGGCGCTGCCGGCCAGGACCTTGCCGCTGTCGCTGTTGTCCAGGCGGGTGCCTTGCATGGCCAACGCCTTGGTGGTGGAGATTTCTCCGCCACGGTTGTCGATTTCGGCAACATTCAGCCGTAACGCGCTGGTGCCACCGATCAAGCCTTTGGCGCGGTTGTCCAGGTAGCTGCCGGCCAGCAACAGGTCGCCCTGGGCAACCAGCTCGCCACCTTGGTTGATCATTTGCCCGAACTGGGCCAGCAGTGTGCGCTGGCTGGAAATACGACCGCCGCTATTGTCCAGGCTGCCGGCTTGCAGGCGCACCGGCCCGGCGGCGCTTAGCAGGCCACCACGGTTGTCCAGTTGCAAACCCTTGTAGCTGAGTGCGGCCAGGCTGTTCAGCAGCCCTTGCTGGCGGTTGTCCAGTTGCTCGACATTCAGGCTCGCCTGCTGGCCGGCGCGCAGTTTGCCGGCACGGTTGTCGAGTTTGGCCGCGCGCAGGTCGATGTTGCCTTTGGCGCTGATCTCGCCTTGCTGGTTGTCCAGCAAGCGGGTGACCTCGGCGCTCAGGCCCGCGTCGCTGACCAGGTTGCCGGCCTCGCGGTTGTCCAGGCTGGCGGCCTGCAGGTGGACGCCCCCGGCCGATCCGAGCAGGCCTCGGCGATTGTCCAGGGCGTCGCCCAGCGCTACCTGCAAGGCCGCATCGCCGGTGACCTGGCCACCGCGGTTGTCGAGGCTGCCACCTTTGAGGGTGGTGGTACCGACGCTGGAAATCTCGCCTGACTGGTTGTTGCTGTTACCGGTCACTTGCAGCGCCAGGTCGGCACGGCTGGTCAGGGTACCCGCATGGTTATCCAGGCTGGCGGCACGCACATTGATGCCGTTAGCGGAAACCAGCCCGCCGTCGTTGTTCAGTGCCTGGTCCAGATGCAGGCTCAGGTTCTGGTTGCCGAGCAGCTTGCCAAGGCTGTTGTCGAGACTGCGCGCCACCAGCGCAAACGCTTGGGCGCTGGAGATTTCGCCCTTGTGGTTATCCACCGTGTCGAGGTTGTTCAGGGTCAGGCTTGGCGCATTGATCAGGCCACCCTGATTGTTCAGGTGGCCTTTGTTCAGGTTCAGGCTCAGCTCGCTGACGCTGGTCAGGCTGCCGCCGTTGTGCTGGTCGAGGCCCGTGACACTGGCGCTTAGTGCCTGGTTGCTGGCAATGCGCCCGCTGTCGCTATTGTTTACCTGGCCAGCGTTGAGGTTCAGGGTCTGCAGACTGGTCAGCTGGCCACCACGGTTATCCACCGCGCCGCTGGCCGTCAGAGCCAGGTGTTGGCCCGCGCGCACGCTGCCGGCGGCGTTGTCCAGCTGGCCAACCTTGGCGTTCACGCTGGCGCCGTCGATCAGCCCGCCTTGGGCATTGTTCAGGCGTGAGGCTGTGAGGTCCGCCTGGCCGCTGCTGAGCAGCCTGCCGGCGTTGCGATTGTCGAGGGTATCGGCGCTTGCGCTGAGGCGAGACCGGGCGCCGAGCGTACCGCCCTGGTTGTTCAGGCTTTGCTGCGCCGTGACGCTGAGATCGCGGCTGGCCACCACGGTGTTGCCATGGTTATCGATGTGCCTGGCGTTCAGGCGTGCGTCGCCGGTGGTATTGCGGCTGTTGTCGGCGTTGACGCCCGCTTCGATGATGCCTTGGTTGCTCAGCCGCCCTGCGCTGTCCAGGCTGATGCGTTGACCGGCAGCGAGCGACTGGCGATTGTTCAGGTCGCCCTGGGTGCGCACTTTCAGTTCGTTGCCGGCATATACCCCGCCCTGGGCATCGAGCTGGCTGGCCGTGATCGCCACCGAGCCCTTGGCTGCGGTGGCCTCGGCCATGCGCAGCTGGCCGTTGGCATCTAGTTGGATATCGCCGCCGCTGGCAATCAGCTTGCCGTCGAGCTTCACCCCCACGCCGGCTTCGGTACCTACCAGCTTGATGGTGTTGGCGTACATGCCGCCCAGTGCCGAGGAATCGATGGCCAACTGCGGCGCCTGGGCCGAGTCGGCGGCACGTGCGGTGGCGGCCAGGCTCTGCGCATCTACGTCGTTGCTGCCGGCGACCACCGCCAGCTGGCGGGCCTGGATCTGGGCGTTGATTCTGGCGCTGCGGGTGATGATCTCGAACTGGTCGATGTTGCTGGCATTGAGCCCGGCGCCTTCGATGGCGACACTGCCTTGCTCCACCTGATAGCGCTGCAGTTGCCCATTTTCGACTACCGGCTTGCCGGTCGTCAGCGTGGCCCTGGGCGTATTGATGAAGCCGCAGCCGTTGCAGGTTACGCCATAGGGGTTGGCGACAATGACATGCGCCGACTGCCCGGCCACCTCGGTGTAACCCTTGAGCTGGCTCGGGTTGCCACCATTGACCTCGTTGAGGATGGTGCTGGCCGCACGGCCGCCCAGGTTGCTGTTGCCGAGAACGATGCCGCCCAGCTGGGTGGCCTGGGTGCGGCCGGTGGCGTTGTTGAGGATTACGCCTTGCTGGCCGACGTTGTAGTCACTGAACTTGTTGTGCGACAGCCCAGCGCCGCTGGGTGCAGCGATATTGACAATGGGCACGCCGTTGCCTGCCTGCCCGAGGCTGGTGCCACTGCCGTTGACCACGATGCCGTCGGCCATGGCCACCAGCGGCTGCCAGAACATCATGTTGGCCAGCATGAAAGCCAGCCCACGCTTGGACAGGCCCCAGAAGGTGCGGCGTGTTTGCAGGGCAGCCGAAGGCTGACGGGCCAGGAAGGCGAATTGACGAACGTCCATGTCGGTACTCGGGAAAAGCGCTGTTAAAGGAAGATGTCCAGGCGGAAGTAAACCGGTGCCTCGCGTGCTTCGATTGCGGCGGGCCGCTCGAGGGAGTGGGCAAAGGTCACGCTGGCGGACAGGTGCTTGCCGCGAGCGAACAGCTCGACCGCATCGCTGGACAGCCGGCCACTTTGCCCGCTGTTGTAGCGATCATGGCGAATCGCGCCGACGTCGTAGGCCAGCCCCAGGCCATATTCGGCCAGCACGGGTTGCAGCCAGTCCCAGGCCACCGGCCGGCTCCAGCGCACATCGTTGCGCCAGTAATAGCCACTGTCTCCGTTCAGGCTCTGGTCCTTGTAGCCACGGATCGAGGACTGGCTGCCCAGGCTCATGCGTTGCGAGCTGAACAGCAGGTCTTCACTGCGCTGGCCAGTGACCAGGCTGCTGAACACCAGCGACTCACCCCACAGCTTGAACGGCTGCAGGTAGCTGACCGTAGCGGTGTACTTGCGGTACCGAGCGTTGGGCAGGCGCTTGCCGGTGCTGCTGCGCTGGTCTTCGCCCTGGGCATCGAAGGCACCGATGCCGTTCTGCATGCCCAGGTCGACGTTCACGAACGCATTGCCGACCCGCCGCCCGTGGTTGATGCCGAACTGCGCTTCACTCAAGCGGTTGCTGCTGGTGTCCAGCTTGCTGTCTTCGATGAAGTTGTTGGTGCGCAAGTAGCTCAGGCCGGTGTTGAGCGAAGTCTTGCTCATTGCATCGCGGTGTATCACCCGTTCCAGCCGCAGCTGGTGGTTCTGGCTGTCACCGTCCTGCTTGAAATTGAAGCCTGAAGCCTCGCCCAGCGAACGGTACTCGCTCTGGCTGTAGCTGTAGCTGAGGTTCCACCAGCCGAATGGCAGGTTGTAGTAGAGCATGGCGCTGCGCGAGGTCTTCTGGTGGTCGCTGATGGCATCGTGGCTGCCACGCAAAACCAGTTGGTCGGCCAAGCCAAGCGGGCTGTCCCATTCCAGGCTGCTGCCCCATTGCTGCTCGCCGGTGCTGCGCTGGCCATCGTTGCTTCGCGACAGGCCCACGCGCCATGGCTTTTGTGGGGCGTTGCGCACCACCACTTCGCTGCCGCCCACCGCCTTGCCGGGGGTCAGTTCCATTTGTGCCTGGTTCGATGGCAGGCGGTTGAGCTGATCGACCATCTGTTCGATCTGGCGCAGGTTCAGCAGCTCGCCGGTGCCGCCCGGAAAGCTCATGGCCAGCTCACGAGGGGAAAGCTTGCTGCCTTCTGCCGGCTTCAGGCCTTCGAGACGGCCCTCCACCACGATGACCTTCAGGCGGCCGTTGGACAGGTCCTGCTGGGGCAGGTAGGCACGGCTGGTGACCAGGCCTTTCTGAATATAAAGATCGGTAACGCTCTTGAGCAGCGCGTTCAGCTGCGTGACACCAAGGCACTGGCCAAGATAGGGTTTGAGCAGGCGCTCGCGTTCCGACGTGGAGAGCGCATCAGCACCCTCCAGCACGATATCGCTGATCGGAAAACAGCGGCTGTCATCGGGTTTGACCGGCGCGACCGGCTCGGCGCCCCGGCCAGGTAGCTCCTGCAACTGTTCCAGACGCCGCTGCTGCTCTTCAAGCAGGCGGTTCTGACGGTCACGAATCAGCTCCTGGTCGCCGGGTGTCCCCATCGGCGCAGCGGAGGCAACATTTGCCAAAGTGGCAAGAAACGCGCATGCAAGCCAGCCCATGCCGCGCTGACCCAGGGAGGGGAAAAACATGTTCGATCCTTCGAAATAGAGCGGTAGAGCGAAAAGCCGACGAGTTTATTCGGGCATTCCCATGGCATCAATAAGCCATCGACGCACGGTAGGGTAAGCAAGGGTTGAAGGTGGAGGCAGGATCGATTGAATGATTGGGAAACTCATGACCTGTGCCGGCCTCTTCGCGGCTGAAGCCCCACACAGGGACCGCACAGGTCTTGAGATGACTCAGACGTGACGCTGCCTGGCCTTGCCGCGCGGCAACCGGCAGCGCTCGCCCTGCTCGGCCAGGCGCGCGGCCCAGGCCGATTTCACGCTGAAGCCACCGTTACGGGCAGGCTGCTGTTCGACCACCTGGGCCGGTTTGGCCGCCGCAGGCGCAGTACCGACGACCTTGGCGGCGGGCTTGCTGGCCGCAGCCACAGCCACCACCGGCTCAGCTGCCGCCTTGGCGGTCTTGCGCAGTTCAGCCAGCGAAGGGCTCTTGCTCTTGGCGACAGCTGCCGCCTCGGGTTTGCTCAGCGAACGCTGGCAAGACTTGCAGGATACGTCCTCGGTCACGGCAGTGCTGACAAGGGTCTGACTGCTGCGCCCGCAGGCGGAATCGAGGCCATTGGAGGAAAAGTGAGTAACCAAAACCGAACATCTCCGATGCGTTGTCATTTGAAGCGGGCGCTATTCTCGCACAGGTTGCAGGGGCTTGCCGAACCACCGGGCAGGCACCACCGGTCACATTGGCTGGCACTTTGCCATAATCCTAGGCATGCTAGCTCGTTTCGGGTGTCCGGCCTTATAGTGCGCCACCGCTGTCTGGCAACCAGACACCGGCACACACCGTGCATGATCCATCCCTGCCATCGCCAGCCCAATCGCAGGATCAACGCTTGACCAATCTTACTCATCCGTCGTCATTGCGTTCCGCGCCACAGGCGCCCGTCGCCTCGCTGCGCGGGTCGATCAAGGGTGCGCTGGCGCTGCTGGCCCTGATCCTGCTGGGCCTGCTGCTGTGGCAGCTGTTCGCCCAGTTCAACCATACCCAGGCCGACCTGCGCAAACAGAGCCTGGATGCCACCGCCGAACTGGCCGACCACCTGAGCCTGAACATGGCGTTCAAGGCCCAGCAGGCCGTGAATGTGGTGCAGCCTTACGTCAAGGCGCCGACGCCCTCGGCCCTGCCCAGCCTGCTGGGCACCCTGCGCGAGCGCCTGCCGGCCCTGCAGAGCATGGCCTGGCTAGACGCTACCGGGCAGGTGCAGGCCGACAGCCTGGCCGGCAGCCCCGACCGCCATTTGCTTGACGAGCTGCTCAGGCTGAACCAGGGCAGCCCGTACTTCTTCACCAATTCGGCCGACAACCGCACCCTCTACCTGTTGCTACGCCAGGCCACCGAACAGGGCCGCGGCTACTGGCTGCTGCGCCTTTCGCCGGACTATTACCGCACCCTCACCCTCCATCTGGATGGTGCCGGCCACCCGCTGTGGCTGCTGGAAAACAGCCGCAACGGCGAGGTACTGCAAAGCCATGCGCCAGCCGACACCAGCAACGAGCCGCTGCAAAGCGTGATGCTGGCCTTCATCGACAACAGTACCTGGCAGTTGCGCGGCCTGTTCGACGCCAAGCTGGCCCAGCAGAAGCTGCTGCCGGCGCTGCTCGGCAAATGCCTGCTGGTGCTGTTCTGCGCCCTGCTGCCGGTGTTGGCCCTGATCAACATGCGCCGCCGCCAACGGGCGCTGCAGGAAGACCGCCGGCGCTACCAGGAAATCTTCGAAGGCACCGGCGTGGCCTTGTGCGTGCTCGACCTGTCCAGCCTGCCCGGCCAACTCGACCGCTACCACCTGCGCAACCGTGCCGCGCTCAAGCACAGCCTGGCCCTGGACCCCAACCTGCGCCGCTCGCTGCTGCTGGAGCTGAAGATCACCGAGATCAACCAGGTGGCCCGCCAGTTGTTGAACATCGACAGCCACGAAGGTGCCTGGCAGCGCCTGATCGACGGCACTGGCGATGGCCGCGACAGCATCGGCATGCAACTGATCGACGCGCTGATCGAGCAGCGCCCGCTGCTGGAGCTGGAAGTGCGCCTGCCGGCGCCACTGGGTGGCGAGCTGCACCTGTGGCTGATGGCCCGCCTGCCGCAGCAGCGCCGCGATTACCAGGCAGTCATCCTCAGCATAAGCGACATCACCAGCCGCAAGCAGGTGGAGCTGTCGTTGCTGGAGCGCGAAAGCTTCTGGTCGGACGTGGTGCGAACCGTGCCCGACCAGCTGTACGTGCAGGACGTGCTCAGCCAGCGAATGATTTTCAGCAACCGCCACCTCGGCCAGACGCTGGGCTACGACCGTACCGAGCTGGCGCAGATGGGCGACCGCTTCTGGGAGCTGCTGCTGCACCCCGAGGACGCCGCGCACTACCAGGCGCTGCGCCAGCAACAGCGCGACAGCGGCCATGACCAGCCGCTGCACTGCCAGCTGCGCTTCCGCCACCGTGATGGCGGCTGGCGCTGCTACGACATCCGCGAACAAGTGCTGACCCGCGACGCCGATGGCCTGGTGACGCGCATCATCGGCGTGGGCAAGGACGTGACGGTGCAGATCGAGGCCAGCCAGTCGCTGCGCGACAGCGAACAGCGCTACCGCATGCTCGCCGAAAGCATCAGCGACGTGATCTTCTCCACCGACAGGCTGCTCCAGCTCAACTACGTAAGCCCCTCGGTGCAGGCCGTGCTGGGCTACCAGGCCGACTGGATCTTCGCCAACGGCTGGCAGTCGATCGTCGCCAACCCGTCCCAGCTCACCGGTATCTACAGCCTGATGGAGCGCGTCAGCAAGGCCATGGGCGACCCGGCCCAGCTGGCCCAGCTACGCAGCCAGCTGCCCACCCAACTGTTCCTGTTCGACTGCCTGCGCGCCGATGGCCGCAAGATCCCCATCGAACTGCGCCTGGTGCTGGTGTGGGACGATGAAGAACGCTTCGAAGGCGTGCTCGGGGTGGGCCGCGACATCAGCCAGCAACGCCGCGCCGAAAAAGACCTGCGCATGGCCGCGACGGTATTCGAGCACTCCACCTCGGCCATCCTCATCACCGACCCGGCCGGCTATATCGTCCAGGCCAACGAAGCGTTCAGCCGCGTCAGTGGCTACGCCGTCAGCGAGGTGCTCGACCAGTTGCCGGGCATGCTTACCGTCGATGAGCAGCAGGAAGGCCACCTGCGCTACGTGGTCAAGCAGCTTTACCAGCGCGGCAGCTGGGAGGGCGAGGTGTGGCTCAAGCGCCGCGACGGCGACCACTATCCGGCCTGGGTCGGCATTACCGCGGTGCTGGACGACGAAGGCGACCTGGCCAGCTACGTGTGCTTCTTCACCGACATCAGCGAGCGCAAGGCCAGCGAACAGCGCATCCACCGCCTGGCCTACTACGACGCCCTCACCCACCTGCCCAACCGCACGTTGTTCCAGGACCGCCTGTACAACGCCCTGCAGCAGGCCGAGCGGCAAAAGGCCTGGGTGGTGCTGATGTTCCTCGACCTGGACCGCTTCAAGCCGATCAACGACTCCCTCGGCCACGCTGCCGGCGACCGCATGCTCAAGGACATGGCCCAGCGCCTGCTGGCCTGCGTGGACAACGACGACACCGTGGCGCGCATGGGCGGCGACGAGTTCACCCTGCTGCTGCAACCGCGCGCTACCCGCGAGATGGCACTCAACCGCGCCATCCACGTGGCCGAGAACATCCTCGGCAGCCTGGTGCGGCCGTTCGTGCTGGAAAACCGCGAGTTCTTCGTTACCGCCAGTATCGGCATCGCCCTCAGCCCGCAGGACGGCAGCGAGCTGAGCCAGCTGATGAAAAACGCCGACACCGCCATGTACCACGCCAAGGAGCGCGGCAAGAACAACTTCCAGTTCTACCAGGCGGAGATGAACGCCAGTGCCCTGGAACGCCTGGAGCTGGAGAGCGACCTGCGCCATGCCATGGAGCAGAACGAGTTCATCCTCTACTACCAGCCGCAGTTCAGCGGCGACGGCAAGCGCCTGACCGGCGCCGAAGCCCTGCTGCGCTGGCGCCACCCGACCCGCGGCCTGGTGCCGCCGGGCGATTTCATCCCGGTGATCGAAGAACTGGGCCTGGTGGTGGATGTGGGCGACTGGGTGCTGCGCGAGGCCAGCCGCCAGCTCAAGGCCTGGCACAAGGCCAAGGTGCGCGTGCCCAAGGTGTCGGTGAACATCTCGGCACGGCAGTTCTCCGACGGCCAGCTGGGCACGCGCATCGCCACCATTCTGGAAGAAACCGGCCTGCCACCGGCGTGCCTGGAGCTGGAGCTGACCGAAAGCATCCTGATGCGCGAAGTGAACGAAGCCATGCAGATTCTCGCCAGCCTGAAAAACCTCGGCCTGAGCATCGCGGTGGACGACTTCGGCACCGGCTACTCGTCGCTGAACTACCTCAAGCAGTTCCCGATCGACGTGTTGAAGATCGACCGCACCTTCGTCGACGGCCTGCCTGAAGGCGAGCAGGATGCGCAGATTGCCCGGGCGATCATCGCCATGGCCCACAGCCTCAACCTGGCGGTGATCGCCGAAGGGGTGGAAACACACGAGCAGCTGGAGTTCCTGCGCGAGCATGGTTGCGACGAGGTGCAGGGCTACCTGTTCGGGCGGCCGATGCCGGCGCATCAGTTCGAGGCGCAGTTCGCCAACGAGAAGCTGTTCATGTTCCATTGACCCCGACGCCTCCTGGCGTGCGCGGACTCTTGTAGGAGCGGCCTTGCGTCGCGAAAGGACCGCAACGCGGTCCCGACAATTTCGGCGGCAACGCTGCAATCGTGGGGCCGCTGCGCGCCCCTTTCGCGACACAAGGCCGCTCCTACAGGGACCGCGCCCGGCCTGAGAAGCGCACCTGTAAAAACGGACCTTCGAGTCAACTCCAGTTCCCGCCCAGCCCAGACACGGCGCGGGATGCAACATGAAGCCCATTGGTCCGCGACTTGATGCCACTTCATATGCCAGCCGCGAATCAATCGGTTAGAATGCCCCCCCAATTCACCCCGATCCTTGAGGACCGCCATGTTCAGCCGTGATTTGACCATTGCCAAGTACGACGCCGAGCTCTTCGAAGCCATGCAGCAAGAAGCTCTGCGCCAGGAAGAGCATATCGAGCTGATCGCTTCGGAAAACTACACCAGCCCGGCAGTCATGGAGGCCCAGGGCTCGGTCCTGACCAACAAGTACGCCGAAGGCTACCCGGGCAAGCGCTACTACGGTGGTTGCGAGTATGTCGACGTCGTCGAGCAGCTGGCCATCGACCGTGCCAAGGAACTGTTCGGCGCCGACTACGCCAACGTCCAGCCGCACGCCGGCTCCCAGGCCAACGCCGCCGTCTACCTGGCCCTGCTGTCGGCCGGTGACACCATCCTGGGCATGAGCCTGGCCCACGGTGGCCACCTGACCCACGGTGCTTCGGTAAGCTCCTCGGGCAAGCTGTACAACGCCATCCAGTACGGCATCGACGGCAACGGCCTGATCGACTACGACGAAGTCGAGCGCCTGGCTGTCGAGCACAAGCCGAAGATGATCGTTGCCGGCTTCTCGGCCTACTCGCAGGTTCTGGACTTCGCCCGCTTCCGCGCCATCGCCGACAAGGTCGGTGCCTACCTGTTCGTCGACATGGCCCACGTTGCCGGCCTGGTTGCCGCTGGCGTGTACCCGAACCCAGTTCCGTTCGCCGACGTGGTCACCACCACCACCCACAAGACCCTGCGCGGCCCGCGCGGCGGCCTGATCCTCGCTCGCAAGAACGAAGAGATCGAGAAGAAGCTGAACTCCGCCGTCTTCCCTGGCGCCCAGGGTGGCCCGCTGGAGCACGTCATCGCTGCCAAGGCCATCTGCTTCAAGGAAGCCCTGCAGCCTGAGTTCAAGGCTTACCAGCAGCAGGTCGTGAAGAACGCCCAGGCCATGGCCAGCGTGTTCATCGAGCGTGGTTTCGACGTGGTTTCCGGTGGCACCCAGAACCACCTGTTCCTGCTGTCGCTGATCAAGCAGGAAATCTCCGGCAAGGACGCTGACGCCGCCCTGGGCAAAGCCTTCATCACCGTCAACAAGAACTCGGTACCGAACGACCCACGTTCCCCGTTCGTCACCTCGGGCCTGCGTTTCGGCACCCCAGCCGTTACCACCCGTGGTTTCAAGGAAGCCGAGTGCCGCGAGCTGGCTGGCTGGATCTGCGACATCCTGGCAGACCTGAACAACGAAGCGGTGATCGACGCCGTGCGTGAGAAGGTCAAGGCCATCTGCAAGAAGCTGCCGGTTTACGGCAACTGATTGGCGATTGCCTGACAGGAAAAAGCCCGGCCTAGTGCCGGGCTTTTTCGTTTGACTCAGGCGGCATGACTTGAAGTCGATGCGGTCAATGTGGGAGCGGCCTTGTGTCGCGAAAGGGGCGCGCAGCGGCCCCACGATTGCAACTTCACCATCGAGATCGCCGGGACCGCTTTGCGGTCCTTTCGCGACACAAGGCCGCTCCCACAAAAAACCGCGCCCCCTACTGGCAGCAGGTATTACCCTGTGCCTCCTCCATACCACCGAGCACAGGCCGTACCTTGACCAGAGAGCAACTCGAAACCCACCAGGTCCCGATCTACTTCGTCGCCGTGCTCGCCGCCGTCACGTTCGGCCTGCTGACCAGCGACGCTGCGCAGCTCCTGGAAGCGCTGGTCACCCCCGCTATCGCCGCGCTGATGTACGCGATGTTCCTGCAGATCCCCTTCCTCGACCTGCGCCAAGGCCTGAGCAACCGCCGCTTCATCAGCGCCTTGCTGCTGGCCAACTTCATCTTCGTGCCGCTGCTGGTATGGGCCATCACCCGTGGGCTGGTGGCACACCCGGCGATACTCGTCGGCGCCTTGCTGGTGCTGCTGACACCGTGCATCGACTACGTGGTGGTGTTCACCCACATCGGCAAAGGCGACTCCCGCCTGACACTGGCCGCCACCCCCGTGCTGCTGTTGGTGCAGCTGGCGCTGCTGCCGCTCTACCTGGCCCTAATGCTGGGTGAGAGCAGCAATGTGGCCATCTCCATCACCCCGTTCCTGGAAGCCTTCGTGCTGCTGATCGTACTGCCTATGGCGCTTGCCGTGCTCACCAGCGCCGGCGCCCGTCGCTCGCGCACGGTCTCGATCTGGAACGACGCCTGGGCGTGGATGCCGGTACCCGCCATGGCCCTGGTGCTGGTGGTAGTGATCGCCTCGCAGATTGCCGTGGTGCTGCGTGATTTCGACCGTTTGCTGCCGGTGATTCCGGTGTACATCGGCTTCATGCTGTTGGCGCCGGTGCTCGGGTTCGTTGCATCGCGCTTGCTGCGCTTGCCAGTGACCGAGACACGCGCGGTAACTTTCAGCGCCGCCACGCGCAACTCGCTGGTGGTGCTGCCATTGGCGCTGGCGTTGCCGGAAGACATGCGCGGGCTGGCCGCCGCTGCGGTGATTACCCAGACGCTGGTGGAGCTAGTGTGTGAACTGGTTTACGTAAGGGCAGTGCCGCTGTTCGTACGCTGATCCGCCAGCGCACGCCAGAGCAACAGTCTGTGCTGCCTGCGCTGGCCTCATCGCCGGCAAGCCAGCTCCCACAGGTGCAGCGCAAGTCCCCAGGCCTGCGATGAACCTGTGGGAGCGGGCGAGCCCGCGAAGGGCTGCGGAGCAGCCCCTCGATATCTGCGGCAGCGCTAACATCCGGGGGGCCGCGTCGCGGCCCTTTCGCGACACAAGGCCGCTCCTACAACCGACCGCGTCACCCCGCCCCAAGGCGCTCGGCCTCGCTTACAAGGCCTTCATCTCAGCGATATCCCGCGCCACCTGATCTGCAGAATGGTCGAACATCAGCTGCTCCTGCGCATCCAGCGGCAACTCGATCACCCGCGCCAGCCCCTCCCCTGCCAGCACACAGGGCACACCCATGGCGATATCCGTGCGCCCGTACTCGCCTTCCAGAATCGCCACCGCCGGCAAGATGCGGTTTCGCCCATTGGCGATCGCATCCACCATCTGCGCAATCGCCACGCCCGGCGCATCGCAGGCGCTGCCCAGCTTCTTCAGCCCCAGGATCTCGCCACCACCCTTGCGGGTGCGTTCGACGATCTGCTCGATCTGCTCGCTGGAAAGGAAGTGCGACAGCGGCACCGAGCCGATCTGGCAATAGCGCATCAGCGGCACCATGCTATCGCCATGCCCGCCCAGGACCAGCGCCGTGATATCCCGGGCAGAAAACCCGGTCTGCTCGGCGATGAAACACTTCATGCGCGCGGTATCCAGCACCCCTGCCTGGCCGAACACCTTGCTGCGCCCCTGCCCGCTTAGGCTCCAGGCGCGATAGGTCAGCACATCGACCGGGTTCGACACCACCAGCACCGTCGCCGTTGGCGCATGCTGTTTGATGTCCGCCATGATGCTATCGATAATCGGCAGGTTGATGCTCAGCACGTCCTGACGCGACTGCCCCGGCTTGCGCGGCACGCCTGCGGTAATGACCACCAGCTCAGACCCGCCCAGCATGTCAGCCTTGGCCCCGCCGTGAACCCGGGTGTCGGAACCCGACTCGACTGCCGCCTGCCACACATCCAGCGCCTTGCCCTGGGCCAACTCACCCTGCACATCCATCAACACCAGCTCACGGCACAACTCTTCCCGGGCGATGATCTGCGCCGCCGCCTCGCCGACCATGCCGGCACCCACGATTGTCAGTTTGTTCACGTGACACCTCCCAGCGGCGCGCGCCACCAGGAACACGCCTGCAATACACAGAAGTATTGCCCGCTGAGGCGAAAAGGCCACTCGAAGGTTGATGCGAGCCCTCGCCGGTGCAGCACCCGGCCGACCAGATACGTACTTCTTCGCGGATGTCCTCGGCCTCGCCTTCGCTTGTCCCGTTCGTCGGTCCAGCCGACCGTGACAGCGGTGAGGGTTCTCTGAACAGGTACCCATCACTGGAAACGAGGACTGATCATGGCAACTCCAAGGGACAACCTGCTCGACTGGCTGCGTGATGCCCATGCAATGGAGCAGCAAGCGGAAAGCATGCTCAAAGGCCAGGCTGAGCGCCTGGAGCACTACCCGGAACTCAAGGGCCGTATCGTCAGGCATATCGAAGAGACTCAAGGCCAACAGCGCGTGCTGGTGGAGTGCATCGAGCGCTTGGGCGGCAGCACATCGACCTTGAAGGACCTGGCCGGCAAACTCATGGCGTTCGGGCAGGCAGTGGGCGGGATGGCCATGAGCGATGAAGTAGTAAAAGGCGCCATGGCAGGGTACGTGTTCGAGAACATGGAAATCGCGTCTTACACGGTGCTGATCGAGGCGGCCGAGGCGGCCGGGGACAGCGCCACTGCACAGGCATGTCGTTCGATTCTGAAGGAAGAAGTCGCCATGGCCGAATGGCTGAAGGAGCATCTGCCGGAGGTCACCCGGGCGTTCCTGGCCCGCTCGGCCGACCCTGACGCCACAGCCAAGCGCTAAGTGTGCTGCCCGCGACGGATCAACTCCGGCGCGGGCATTTCTCATTGCTGTCCGCTGTTGACCTTGCCCAGCTCCGCTCCAGTCAGCGGTTGCGCCTCCGGGTTCGACTGAGTGCGAAGCTTCATTGCCTCGACCACCGACGCACTGTGCTCGTCCAGCTGGATGCTGGCAGAGCCATCGCCGCCGTCTACCGCCGGTTGAGGCTCGTCGACATAAATCCAGTCCTGCCCCTGGTTCCACGCCCCACGCATTTCACCGCCCTGGGACAGGTTGAAATAGGTGCGGTTGAGCTCTGGGTCACCTTGCAACTTACCTTGCGGGAAGTTTGGCTGGATGGCGTGCAATGCCTTCTCGAACGACATCTGGTGGGCGATTTCGCGGCTCATCAGGAAGCCCAGCGCCTCCTTGATGCCTGGGTCGTCGGTGACGTTGATCAGCCGTTCGTAGACGATCTTGGCCCGCGCCTCGGCGGCAATGTTCGAACGCAGGTCGGCAGTCGGTTCGCCAATGGTATCAATGTAGGCAGCGTTCCAAGGTACGCCGGCGGAATTGACCAGCGGCGCCCCGGCCCCATACAGCAGGCTGGTGACATGTGAATCGTTGCCGGCACCGGTCAGCGAGCGGTAGAGCTCGCCCTCGGCCTCCACGCCTTCAGCAAGGTTGCCCTTGGCTCCTATGTTGAGCATCACCACGATCGATCCGATGATCTCCAGGTGGCTGAGTTCCTCGGTCGCAATGTCGTAGAGCATGTCCTTGCGGCCAGGGTCATCCTCACTGACCGCTTGGGTGAAATAGCGCATGGCGGCAGCCAGCTCGCCCTGCGGGCCACCGAACTGCTCCAGCAACAGGTTGGCCAGGCCCGGATCAGGCTGTGCCACGCGTACGGTGTATTGCAATCGCTTGTTGTGCATGAACATAAGCAGGTCCTCAGGCATGCAGGGGCAGCGCGGCTGCCCCTGCGTTTTTCACGGATGACTAGCGGTTGTCGTCACTCTTGCGACCACCGCCGTGGCTATGTTGGCCACCGACCCGTCCGGCCTCCGAGGCCTTTTCCCGGTCATTGGCGAAGTTGCCCCCGGACTCCTGACCGCCCTTGCGGCCAGCTTCGGACGCCCGCTCAGGGTCGTTCTTGAAATTGCCACCCGACGCCTGGCCACCCTTGTGGCCTGCTTCCGATGCGCGCTCTGGATCGTTCTTGAAGTTACCCCCTGACATCTGGCCGCCTTTCTGCCCGGCCTCCGATGCCTTTTCGCGATCGTTGGCAAAGTTGCCTGAATTGGTATTGGCGTTGCCACCTTGGTTACCACGGTTGTCCTGATTGCTAGCCATGATTGAAACCTCATGTCGGTAGTTACACAGGAAGGTCTGTGTTCATCAGTGACAGAGCCCAAGCGGCGCGTCTTGCAACGAATTCTGAAAGAGCTGACGAAATGCCCTAATGGAAGTGGCCCCTACTTCTTGCGAAAACGATCATGGTGGCGAGGTATACAAATTGCGTTTATCAGCGGCGCTCAAAGCTTTGTCCAAAAAACAATCGCCCGCCTTTGGGGCGAAACACTGTTTGATTCGCAGCCAGCCATCTATCCGGCTGAACGGATGCGGCTCGATCGGGATCAACCTAACTGAGTCACTTGTCCCAGTTCCGCCAAGAGGGCATTCGCATGGTCAACTACCTGTACTTGATCCACTGCATCCTCGACCGGCCCGGTACCTGCGAGCTGCGCAGTTACCAGGGAGACTTGTACTGCGAAGTGTCATCGCTCGCTGATGTGCAGGCGCAGTTCTCGGCATGAATGCGTTCAGCGAGGAGATAGCCCTGGGACAGCGCCGGCTCGAAGCGATCAATCGCTGGTTTCTGCTCTACGACGACGTCGAGCAAAGACGAAACTGCCCTAGCACTCACCATGAGGAATTGTTGCGCTTGGCCGATGAGATGGACCGCCTTGGATTGGTAGACTGGCGCGAGTGGCGGGACCTGCGGCGGCTGGCCGATCGAGGCTTTCTGAGAGCGATTGCTGGCTCTGACTATCACGGCGTTTAGTGCTGGCCGGCTGTGGTGGATAAGGAAAGAACCGCCACAAGGCGGGTTTCAGGAGGGCGTGCCATTTGCCCCAGCGCCTTCCCACTGCCGCATGCAAAGCCGATGCCCCAGGATTTCACCGCCCCTGTAGGAGCTGGCTTGCCCGCAATGGGCTGCGCAGCAGCCCCATAGCGGCCTTGAGCAGAGGGCCAGCCACAAGGGTAATATCCGGCCCGCCGCTCACCAATGATCCTGCCTAACTAACAGGGTCCTGCCCGTTTCGCTCCATCACCTTCCCACACTGCTCACTGGCCAAACGGCTGATGATCCGGATCGCCTGATGGATACCGGCGGTGTTGCGAAAACTCAGGTGTGGGTTGTGTTCGCACTCCAGCATTTCGTCGTGCTGGACCAGGGCTTCGCCTAGCAGTTCGAGGGTCCAGGCGTAGCTTTGGATGGTGGATAGGCGTTCTTGGTCAGTCATGTCGTGCCTCCTTTGTTGCAGAGACAGAGCGAGATTGACTGGAGGTGAGATCCCTGAGGGCTGTCGAGGAACGACGGTGGAGAACGAATGCGAGGATCTGTAACGGATTTTCGGTGGTCATGCATGAGTTCCTTTCGTGATGGAACTGCCACCGCTCGCGGCCAAGCAAGTTAAGGTGGCAGCAGTACGCGGGTTGGCCGACCGGGACGAAAGGAGCCCGGCACACCCGAAGGTGTCCCGCGCACCACCGCCATGACGCGACATCGCGGGCACAAAAAAAGCGCCTGCGATGAAGACTGGGCGCTGATGCGCCTTTCGATTCCGACCGGCCAAGGTCGCATCACCGATGCTTCGGCGACAAGAGGACTTTATTCCCGAGAGGCTGTTTTCGCAAGTTTCAGAGAGCAGGAAAGGGCTATGCGCTTCGTAGGAATATGGCCATCAGAGGCCTTTAGCAGAGGGCCAGCCGCAAACGATGAGATCTGGCCTACCGTTCATCCATTTGCGAGATGCCGTGGCTAACTGCGACACTGGAAACGGTTGCTCCAGGTTGCATGCACTCCTGATGACCTGAGCCGTGAGCGGTTTCGGGTTTAAAAATCTCGCCAAAACGCCCCGAAAATACTGGGCGAAAGCCAAATGGCACCCACCCATTATCTTGAAACTCGTGCAGCCGGAAGTGAAAAGCACTAATCATTCACTCGGTCGAGATGCTGGGCTTAAGTCAGCTTGCCCAGCCAAACTCAAAATTAGGAATAAGCAAAAGGCACCGTACAAGGCGGGTATTTTGGGAGGGGCCGAATGCAGAACACCTGCATCGTGCCAACAAGATCTGGTGCCGAGCAGGACTCGTACATAGCTAATAGAAGTTTCAGCCACTCCAAAACTATGTCTGGCTAAAACCCAATGCCATCATTCTCCTTTTCGAATACAGCGACATGATTTCTATGGAATTGTTCAACTCCATAGCGCCTTAATTTATCCAACCACTCCTCCGCCACTGTCCTAGCCACCCCTAGCGCGATGGCAGCCTCGCGCAACAGTGAAAACTCAGTTCTCAAGGTAGTAGGCATAATTCCCGGATCATCGGTATTGATCAAGACCCTAATTGCCCCACGCCGCAAACCAAATCTGTTATACCTTCCGCCAGCTTCTAGCACTGACTCATCTGGCGGATTCCAACGAAATATCGGGTGCTCGCCATGGCTCTCAAGTCGAGCTATATATACGTTGGATGTAGGATTGGTCTCGATGATTAGTCCCATCTGGTCATATTGATCCAGCAGGTAATCCTGCAAGGCATGCATGAATTCTAATTCCGGGACAGTATCTACGTCATCAATAACTTCACGCGTCCGGTTGACATGCTCTCCATATAGCGCCTGCCCATCCCACTCATCACCTATTCTTATTATCACCAATGGAAGCTTGCTCGATGACGCCAAATGTTGGTGGCGGTAACGGTAAATACGCGCCGCTGTATCTGACAGCCTGCTTATCATTACGGCATCTGGCACTGCGCTCCGTTCCCGCTCGCTTCTGGGCTCATCATCGTGTAGTTTTTGCCAAAGATGGTGACAGTTACGGCGTAGGCACCAGGCGCGATAAAGCTCCGAAGGAGGCACCGACTCTAGACGAGCCAGTGGCCTCCTTTCGTCTGCCTGGTAATTTCTATCCAGTTCAGGTGGCTCAAGCCAAAGTGTGAAGGGGAAGATACGCGCAATACGACGCTCAATGATAGGCAGCACCTGCTGTGCCAGCGGCAAACGGCCACTAAGAGTCGTGGCGTAGTGCCAAAGCCAAACCAGATTATCCAGATGCTCATCTAGAGGGAGCATCATCTCGCCCTGCCGCTCAACCCACTGTGCAGGTTCAATCCCGAGAGCTAGGGCATGCCCTAGTCGGTCGCCATCGCGCATTTCACAAAAGCGTACCGTTTCGTCGACATGACGCATACCAGATAAGGGATGTGCGTAGTCCTCGCCTGCGTGGATGCTCAGATGAAACCCCCTGCTGGCGTGCTCGCCGTCAGGACGCGACACAAAACCCCGACGCAACCAGCGCAACATAGGCGCAAACCACTCTATACGTAGGTCATTTTCGTCACCAGCCACGTCTAATCCCCGAAACCAGCGTGCGGGCTGGAAACGGAAATTTTGATTTAGACGGCCTCCCAGAAACTCTGGTTGGTTCCAGCCCGCCTGCCGAGACAAACTAGCAAGCAATTCATCAGCTATTTTCCAGTGCTTTTCCGAATCTGCTCTCGGTTCTTTACCGAAAGCCCGCTTTTGCCCTTGAGAGCGAGAGAAATGGCCACAGAACTGCCAGCGCTCCAACGACTGCAGGTACGGCCCAATAGCCCCCTCAATGCTGACCTCATGCTCACCAAAAATATAAGGTGGCGTGGCTCCATGCTGCTTGCTCTGTCTGGTAACTGCAGCGGAAAGCTTGGCTACGGTCTTCGGGGAAAATGTCCCCGGCATCGCTTTCACCTCCGCCACATCCCCCTTTGCCATCAGTAGCCGGCGCACATTTTCATTCAAGTCAGGCTGCACGCCGCGCCTCAAAGGGGCCTGAAAATAGTGTTCAACGAAACGAGTCAAGCCTTGGCCATCCATGATCAGCCGTCGACGCAATTCATTGAGCGTCTGGAGCCAGCACAGAACGGCAACACGCCACTGCGGAGCGAAATCGGCGTCACGATACAAGCTGCAGAGGTATAGCTGCAGCCAGAGCCAGCGGTTGGCACAACCACGAATCATGGCCTGGGCAAATTGGCTGCATACCCATAAGGGAGACCCTACTGGCGCCGAAGTCTGGCTTGCTGCCAGCAGCGTCCAATCTGGCAGCCTCTCTTTGTTCGCCATCGGGTCATTCAGTAGCGTTGAAATCTCCACCGGCCAACGCTCCCGATGTGGGAATTCCAACAAAAGTATCAGTAGCTGTCGCATACGCTTCAGCTGCCTGACCCAATCGGACTGTTTGTTTCTTGCCCAGCTTAAACCTTCAGGTTTCAGCAAACAGTCACCCAGAACAAGACTATCGGCGGCAATCCCTCCCAGGTGGACATGGCCTTCGGCATGCGGCAAAGCTAGGTTGGGTGGAGGTGCAAAGAAAGGTGCCTGCGCCGATACGACGCGGCATATGTCTCTCCCCTGTGTGGGTGAACTCTCTCTCACCCAGCCACTCAGATGCCATGCCACCAGTAGCGTCGGGTCCAGCTCCGCCGCTATTCGCGCATAGGCTTGGACCTCGGTCTCGCGATAGCAAATTAGGTCACCATTGCGGAGCATCAGTTGGCCGAACAAGCCGTCAAGCCAGGGCAACTCTGGCCCGACAAACAGCCTCGCATCACACATTCTGTCCATAAGTCGGCGTACATCGTTCAGGCGATAACGGCCGGGATAGCGCGTGTCCAGCGTGTCCACTAGCAGCTGATAGCAGTCATTTTGCAATCCATGCCATCGGTCTTGTGCTATGCCCTGCTGTGGAGTGACCAACTCAGTCCACAATCGTACCGCGAGCCGCTCGCTTCCATAGAAGCGGCCGGTGGCATGTTCGGTAAGAGAACGGTTCAACATCAGCCTTGATTATCCTGCATGTCTTGGTGCACCTTCTCCAATGACCTCAGCTCATTGGCATTAGGATATTGCTGAGCCATTTCAGCGATGACCTTCCGGCGTTCTTCCTCCGTACTTTCACGCAACACTTTATCTAGAAATTTCTGAGTCAAGCGTTCTGGTGGCTCGACACCCAACTGACGACACAGCCATTCTTTTGCGCTAATTTTCTTGAATTCTTTGGGCCACGAAATTTCTAAAATCTCATCTAGCCAGAGTCTGACTGGATGATCTGCAAGGAAATAACTTGCTGTGCGGGTGCTGGCACCATATTCGCGCTTAGCAATCGAATCGGGAGTATCTTGACCTCGCTGACCTTTGGTTGGAGCAAAGGGCAACACATTCACCTTAAAATGGTCATTTTGTTCAAAGTTGTGCGGTGAATTTAGATTGACGGTAGCAACCACATCCGGCAGGCCAAATAACCGCCCCTTTTCAAAGCTGCCAAAAGCCGACCAAGTGGCGTAAAACACCATACCCACCTTATCCAGTGCAGTACTGATGTCCTTCATGCCGTTTGGCACATTCTTAAATCCGGCGATCTGGCTGAAAACCTTGTTGAACACCTTGTAAACCAGCCACGGCGAGAACCGTACCTGATCCAGTTGATGGCGAGCGCGCCATTCCGCAATTTCTTTTTGTAACTGTTCGAGTTGTGGATTCAATCCCTCCAACACGTCATCCAATCCGCTCTCTATAGGTTCATCATCCTCATCGAAGCCTAAGCTGAGGGTTTTAGTAGGAGCCAAGGCACTAGTGGAATGGAACGGTGCGTCCTGTACAATATTTTGAAGGATCTGCAAGCTAACCGGTCCGACAAGACTAGTAATCAGCAACTCAAAAACACGACCAATATTCAGCATCATGCTGCGCTTGGCATTTGTATAATAGTTATGCTGGGTCAGCAGTGACAGTAAAAACCTGGCTTTACTTTTCACCTCGCCATCTGCCTGGACGCCGGAGATCACTTCCCAATACTTCCAATCCTTTGCCGAATTTATACCGACCTCAGGCACTGGATAAGAAAGCAAAGCTTTGTGAGAGTCTAGCCTGGACAGCCAACTATAAGGCAACTTATCACTCAAGTGTGCTTTCCATTCAGAAAAGTCTATCAGCTTGACAAACTGCTCCAACCCAGTCGCATCATGCTGCAGCGGTTGAAAGAGTGGAGTGTCAAAAATACTACCCCTGCGCTCCTCTTCGCCACTATTCGCCAACCACTGCCAGTACTGATAGGCTTGCAGTACCAAATATACGGCTCCAGCCTGCGGCTCGTATTGGAAATAATCACTCAGGGTACGTTCCCAACTGACAGTCGCCGTTTGATCTAATGCGCCGAGTAGAAGACCTGCCTGTTCACGAGGCTGCTCTGCAAATATTCTGTATGCCGGGCCGAACTCCCTTTTCTTTTCCCTATTCAGTCTTTGGTGCTCGGCATGAAATTCTTTAATCACATCTGGATGGACAGTTGGCATCTGCCAAACACGCATTACCTGCAAAGGGTTCTCTGCCGAGCGGATAGCTTGTGGCAGGACTTGTATAAGGTCTGAGCAGCTATTTACAAGCTGGGTCAAAGCTCGCACCGACGGGATGGGCAGAGTCAGATCGCTGCCTTCGCGGCCATTGACAGGTCCAGTCAGGAAGATGTTCAACCAAGCATGAAAATTGGGCAGAGAAATGATGGCTGGTGAGCCTAAAGAGATTTCCCGATCATTCAGGTACTTACTCACCGGAGGCATAACCAGCCGGCGTGGCAATGGTAGCACCTTGCGCTGGTACTCGTTGGCAAGTTCAATGGCAATACTGTATGCCTGTTCAATGTTATGGCTTGAGTCTTCGGTTAAACGACCGTGGAAATCACGCCAGGTCACTTCACGGTACAGTCCGCGATCGCCACTGACTATTGGCAACACATAAGGAGTGGTCAGGTAGCGACGAACTATCTCTAAATTTTCAAAGGCACGATTGAGTGATGTATCAACATCATCAATCGGCAGTACCAACAGCTTTTTCCCCAGTAAATTTAGTACCGCCCTGAAAAAATCCTGAACCCGATCGGCCAAATGCTTGTTCCCAAAAAGCGCGCGCAACTTATCCATTCCGCGCTCTTCTTTTTGCACATCTATACATTCCAGTGCATGAGCAAGCTTGTCCAACGTTTGATTCAACTGCTTGTAACCTTCAGGATTAACGCTTTGAGACCTCTTTACGTCATCATCCGAAATTACCGCCGCCACTATTATATGTAGAAAAAGCGACTCATGCTCTTCCAGCAAAGTCGGATCAACTGGATCAAGGATATGGATATCCTTTAAGACACTCTCATGTGCACTTTTAAGATACTTACGCAAATTTACCAACACTGAGGTCTTGCCAGTGCCACGCTCGCCATCAATAGATACCGCGTTATGGCTACGAACCTCATTAACCCTCGCACTGTCCCTTTGATCACTGGCTGTATGCAGGGCCTTAGTGATGAAACCTGCTAGGCCCTGGTATACAGCCAACGGAAGCAGAGTTTCATCATCTAGATTGGCGGTTTCGGGGGCGTTGAGCGGAATGTATCGAGCTATTTGTGTAGGTGTGGACATTTCTTGTCTTATGTCTGCCAGGAGGTTAACAGAGCCGCTAGTAGCCCAGGGCCACTGCAGATAGCACGAACACTATCACAGCTGGGTTTTATAAGTGATGTATTCTCTGTTGGCGCATTTTAAAGGCAGGAGAAAGCGCGCAACACTACGCAACCCGCAGTCGCGGAGGTAGTCGATAGCTCTCCTCAGAGGGCCTCCTCGACGGAATCATCGAAGGCCATGACTAGCGAAATGCTAGCGGTGCCGGGGGAAAGTTGCCGGCTCGAAGTCCTGATTGTTCTAATGTCCCGCTCGGGATAGACATTGGTGCGATAACCTCCCCCGATGTCCCACACCGTACCCCGCCTTCACCCAGGCACTTGCACCCGATGCCTACCTGTCGGAGAGCAGGAGCGGCACGCCGCAAGGTGTCCCCCAACCCCTTAGCGGAGCGCGCCCATAAATCGCAGCCCGGCGGGGGGCTGCTCTAGGATAAGCAAAGTATCCTTTGCCGGAGCGGTCATTCCATGCGGACGCGCCTCAACTAAATCCACCACAGCAGCGGTTATCGCGCTTGCATCAATGGTGCGAGCCAAGCTTACCTGCCAACTGGCGTTGAGTTCACACAAAATTTCAGTGCGGGATAGTTGCCGAAGTTGGCCAGTCCCTCCCTACCGTCCGGTCGCTTTAGTTTCCATCCGTCGGATCTTTCTGCCGTTCTTTTTGACCTGCAGGAACAGGTCCTGGCCATCTCACAGGATGTTGTCCTTGTCCTGCGGCTTGATGGCACCGCATTTGAGGTCTGACAGGGGCGTATCGGTGCGTGCCATAGGTATACGTTTTCTCGACGAACCGGCATACCCTGACGTATACCTCAAGTCGGCAGATGCCTAGAGACAGAGCGAGAGAGATAGAAACAAGAAAGCACGCACTAGGCGGGCTTTTGAGGGGGTTCATGCAACGGCTTTGCACTGCATGAATCAATTGACTGGTGCCGGAGACAGGAATCGAACCTGCGACCTTCGCGTTACGAGTGCGCTGCTCTACCGACTGAGCTACACCGGCGTGTAGCGCAACGTACCACTGCTCGCACCCGTTACGCAAACCCCTGTTTCCGCTAGTTTATTGCCGCACCTTCAAGGCGCCTTGCACCCCTTCGGCGCCAGGTCTTCCTCGATGTTGGTCGTACACGCCCACCCAGTAGCCGAACGCGTCAGGGTCAGTGCCTTGCCGAGCACAGTAGCCGGCGCATCCACCAGCGTGCAAACGATGCTCCCGGTGCCATCCGCCGCCTTGCCGCTAGCCGTGATCGCACAGTGCGACGTCGCTGGCTGGCCACCCAGCGCGGCCACATCCGCCACATCCTTCCCGTCATTCAACCGCAGGTCCATCGCCGTCTTCAGCGCGCTGATCTCCAGCAACCCGGCCGCGGCCTTGGAGCGTGACTGGTGGTTGGTGTACATCGGTAAGGCGATGGTCGCCAGAATGCCGATGATCGCGACGACGATCATCAGTTCGATCAGGGTGATACCGCGTTGCCCTTTCATGAACGTTTTCCTTTTTGATACGCGTACTCGTTGAGGTCAGGCTCGACCCCGGCTGGCAGCGGCGCAGTAGGCCTGAACAGACACCTTTTGTCACCCCTGCCCGCTCGGGCGTCGTCTTCGCTGAACTACTCTAGTGAGCATCTCGGACGCACGCCCTTGCATGGGCGCGGCAAGCTGTTTCCAGGCTTGTCGCACGGGCAGAAAAAGGACCTTTGCATGACCCAATCCACACTCCTCTACACCTGGCACGGCACCGACGCCAACGGCGCGCCGGTCAGCGGGCAAACGTCCGGGCGCAGCCCGGCTTATGTGCGTGCCGGGCTTATTCGCCAGGGCATCAAGGTCGCCAGTTTGCGGCCTGCCGGTGGGCTGACGTTCAGTTTGCCGAAACGGCGGGCAAAGGCCGACCCGGCGGGGTTCAGCCGGCAGTTGGCGACCCTGCTCAAGGCTGGGGTGCCGCTGCTGCAGGCGTTCGAGGTGATGGGGCGCAGTGGCTGTGATGCGGCGCAGGCGGCATTGCTGGATAGATTGAAACAGGATGTGGCCTCGGGCCTGGGGCTGGCAGATGCGTTGCAGCGCCACCCGGGCTGGTTCGATGCGCTGTACTGCAACCTGGTGCGGGTGGGGGAGCAGTCCGGCACGCTCGACCGGCAGCTGGAACAGCTGGCAGGCATGCTGGAGCAGCGTCGGGTGCTGCACAAGAAGGTGCGCAAGGCGATGATCTACCCGTTGCTGCTGTTGCTGACTGGGCTGGGGGTGTCGGCGATCCTGTTGCTGGAGGTGATTCCGAAATTCGAGAGTATGTTCTCGGGCATGGGCGTGGCGTTGCCGGCATTTACCCAATGGGTGATCGACTTGTCCACAGGGCTGAGCCGCTTTGCGCCGCTGTTGCTGGTGATGGGCGTGGTACTGGGTTTTGCCATGCGCCAGCTCTACCGGCAGCACGCGCCAGCGCGCCTGTGGATATCTCGCCGGGTGCTGGGTTTGCCGGTGTTCGGCACGCTGCTGGGGCAGGCGGCGCTGGCGCGGTTTGCGCGCAGCCTGGCAACGTCCTACTCCGCCGGGGTGCCGTTGCTGGATGCGCTGGGCACGGTGGCCAGGGTCAGTGGCGGCGACCTGCATGAACAGGCGGTGTTGCGGCTGCGCCAGGGCATGGCCAATGGGCAGGGGCTGCACCAGGCGATGGCCGCTGAGCCGCTGTTTCCGCCGCTGCTGGTGCAACTGACGGCTATCGGGGAATCCAGTGGCACGCTGGACCAGATGCTGGAAAAAGCCGCCAGCCATTACGAGGAACAGGTCAGCCAGGCGCTGGACCAGTTGACCAGCCTGCTGGAGCCGGCCATCGTGCTGGTCCTGGGCCTGCTGGTGGGCGGCCTGGTGGTGGCGATGTACCTGCCGATCTTCCAGTTGGGTAGCTTGATCTGAACATGACTTCATGGACTTTGCTGGCTGAGCAGCCGGCGTACTTTCTCACCCTGACCACGGTGCTCGGCCTGCTGGTGGGCAGTTTTCTCAATGTGCTGGTGTACCGCCTGCCGATCATGCTGGAGCGGCAATGGCAGCGTGAGGCGCAGGAAATGCTGGAATTGCCGATCACGCCGCACGAGCGTTTCGACCTGTGGCTACCCGCCTCGCGCTGCCCGCATTGCGCGCATCGAATTCGCGCGTGGGAGAACATTCCGGTCATCAGCTACCTGGCCTTGCGCGGGCGTTGTTCCGCCTGCAAAACCCGCATCAGCCCGCGCTACCCATTGGTGGAGTTAGCCAGCGCGCTGCTGTCGCTGGTGGTGGCCTGGCGCTTTGGTGCTTCGCCCGAGGCCCTGCTGGCGCTGCCGCTGACCTGGTGCCTGCTGGCCCTGAGCCTGATCGATGCCGAGCACCAGTTGCTGCCGGATGCGCTGGTGCTGCCGATGCTGTGGCTGGGGCTGATCGTCAACGCCTTCGGCCTCTATGTCCCGCTGACCAGCGCGCTGTGGGGCGCGGTGGCCGGGTACCTCAGCCTTTGGACGGTGTATTGGCTGTTCAAGCTGGTCACTGGCAAGGAAGGCATGGGCTATGGCGACTTCAAGCTGATGGCGCTGATCGGGGCCTGGGGTGGCTGGCAGGTGTTGCCATTGACCTTGCTGTTGTCGTCGGTGGTCGGGGCGCTGGCTGGGCTGTGCCTGCTGCGTCTGCGCCGGCATGCCATGAGTACGGCGATCCCGTTCGGCCCCTATCTGGCTATTGCGGGGTGGATTGCCGTGCTCTGGGGTGATGAAATATACGCTTCATACACACAACTGCTTGGATTCTGATGACCACTGCGGCCTTTACCCCCTGGATTCTCGGCCTGACCGGCGGCATTGGTAGCGGCAAGAGCGCCGCTGCCGAGCGTTTCGTCGAGCTTGGCGTGCACCTGGTCGATGCCGACCAGGCGGCGCGTTGGGTTGTCGAGCCTGGCCGCCCGGCCTTGGCCAGCATCGTCGAGCGCTTCGGCGCCGGCGTGCTGCAGGCGGACGGCCAACTCGATCGTGCAGCCCTGCGCCAGCTGATCTTCGCCGACCCGGCGCAGCGCAAATGGCTGGAGCAATTGCTGCACCCGCTGATCGGGCAGGAGATTTTCAGCTACCTGGCCAAGGCGGAGTCGCCGTATGCGGTGTATGTGTCGCCGCTGCTGATCGAGTCGGGCCAGTACCAGAAGACCCAGCGGGTGCTGGTGATCGATGCGCCGCAGGAGCTGCAGGTGGCGCGTACCCTGGCGCGTGACAACACCAGCGCCGAGCAGGTGCAGGCCATTCTCAAGGCCCAGCTGGCCCGCGAGGAGCGCCTGCGCCATGCCGATGATGTGGTGGTCAATGACGGCGACCTGGCCGCGCTGCATCAGCAGATTGACCGCCTGCACCACTTTTACCTGACTTTACGAGGAGGCCAGCCATGAGCCAGCCATTGACCGTCGATTGCCCGACCTGTGGCGCACCTGTGGAATGGAACGAGAAAAGTCCGTTCCGGCCATTCTGTTCGGACCGTTGCAAGCTGATCGACCTGGGCGCCTGGGCGGCGGAGGAGCACAAGATTCCGGGGGCGGAAGAGTCCGAGGATGAGCTGTACTCGGGGGACCTGGAGCCGCGGCATTGATCCGATAGCCAAGTTGTCCTTCAGGGCCCTTTCGCGGGTGAACCCGCTCCCACAAGGACCTCACTGTTCTTAAGGCTGTTGCAATACCTGTGGGAGCGGGTTCACCCGCGAAAGGGCCAGTACAGCCACCAGAGAATCAACGATCATCCTCCTTCCACGGCGCCTGCAGATACCGCGTGCGGTTGAAGGTTTCCAGCCACTCCGGGCAAAACACCACCAGCGCACTGATCACCGTGCCGTTGATGAACGCTTCGGGGAACATCATCAGCCACAAGTAGCCGACAAAATCGCTGAGCCACTCCGGCATGGCGAAGCGCCCGTCCAGCCACAACAGCCCCAACGCAGCCGACAGGCAGGCCAGCACGGTCAGTGCCGCCGGGAAGAACCCCGAACAGAAGATATACACAAACAGGTTCCGCGGCTGGGCACGCTCGACCCCTATCGCGCACGCCTCGGCTATCAGCACCGGCAGGCCAACCAGCAACAAGCCATTCACCCCCAGCGCCGCCAGGTCCTGGCGCCCCAGCGCCAGCAAGCCGAGCTGGGCCATGAACCCGCCCAGCACCGCCAGTGGCCAGTCCAGCAACAGCGTGACCGCCGTCATGCCAATAAAGTGGTACGACACCCCGGTATCGAAATCGCGCCGCACCAACCACAAGGCAAACAGGCAGAACACCGTGCCAAACAGCAAATGCTGGCGGCGCCGGTCAGTGAACAGCTCAACCCAGCGCACCTGGCTGACCGCCCAGATCAGCAACGGCACATATCCCAGCCAGCCAAGCGTAAGGGTGGTGCCGGACAACACCTGCGCGCTGATCACCTGACGAATGCCCCTTGCAGCCATGTGGATAAAGCCGAGTCTACACCCATTCTCGGTTTCATCTGGCAGGGGTAGCGCAACCGTGCGCCGGTACCGGGCTGATTCCTGCGCACAAACAGCATCTTATCGTCATCGATTAGCGGCTAAGCTTGTCTGCATGGATGACTCAGACTACCTGCGCCTGCTTACCATCCAGGCGGAACAAGCCAATGCCTTTCTCTCCAACGCCCGCAAGTGGGAGCGGGAGCGTTGGGTGTGCCAACGCCTGTTGCAGGGGCTGAACATCCCCTACCGCAGCGAGGACTTCACCCCGGCCGGGCAAGAACCGCCAGACGTACTGTTCCGCGACGCGGCGTTCGAGGTGTTTTTCGTGCTCGACGAGGGCCGCCGGCTCAACGATGAATGGCGCGAAGAACTGCAGCGCCGGCGCAGTGCATTCTCCCTGGCGCAGCTGGTACGCCGCGAAGCGCGCCCGCGGCGCATCAGTGCCACCGAGCTGCTGGGGCGGCTGGCGCCGACCTTGCGCAAGAAGGCGCACAACTACCGGGAACGCGGGCTGGAGCTGAACGAGCTGGACATCATTGCCTTCGCCAGCCTCAAGCGCGAAGTGCTCGACCTCAACACTCACTTCCCGCCGCCCACCGAATACCTGCGCCAAGGCTGGCGCTCGCTGTCGCTGGTCGGCCCGACCTTTGCCCGGGTGCTGTTCGCCCACCCCGACGCGCCGGACTTCCTGCGCGGCAACCTGGGCCGCAGCATTGTGTTCGACGTGGGCATCAGTCTTTGATCCAGTGCAGCGAATGTTTGCGATGGCGTACACTCGGCGCCAGATATAGAAAGCATTATCATTTGTTTCAAGCGCTTGCGTGAACGCTGTAGCGTTTACGCAGTCACAAACGTCTACCTGACGAGGCCCTACCATGACCAGCCGCCTGAATCCGGAAGATCAGCGTCGTGTCGATGAGTATCTGCGAGCCCCCCAGCACCAAGTCGAGCGCAGGCCCTTCCGGCCGTGGCTGCTCCTTGTGCTGGTGGTGGCCGTGACCATCGGGTTGGGTCTCATCAGCCGCCTGCTCAGTGGACTGGTGCTATGAGCTGCTTCGCGCTCGCCCTCCCCTCGTGCAGTTTGCGGCCGGCCCCCGGGGCCACGAATTCCGTAAACCTTATGAGATATCCCCATGACTCATCGCATCGTGATTGTCGGCGGCGGCGCCGGCGGCCTGGAACTGGCGACCCGCCTGGGTAAAAGCCTGGGCAAGCGCAAGCAGGCCGAGATCACCCTGGTCGACGCCAACCTCACGCACATCTGGAAGCCCCTGCTGCACGAAGTGGCCGCCGGCTCGCTGAACTCCTCGGAAGACGAACTGAACTACGTGGCCCAGGCCAAGTGGAACCACTTCAACTTCCAGCTGGGGCGCATGAGCGGCCTGGACCGTGAAGGCAAACAGATTCAACTGGCCGCCACCCTCGACGAAGAGGGCCGCGAGCTGCTGCCTGCGCGCACCCTGGGCTACGACACCCTGGTCATTGCCGTGGGTTCCAACACCAACGACTTCGGCACCCTGGGCGCGGCGCAGCACTGCCTGTTCCTCGACACCCGCAAGCAGGCCGAGCGTTTCCACCAGCAGTTGCTCAACCACTACCTGCGTGCCCATGCCGGTGATGTGGCGAGCGAGAAAATCAGCGTGGCCATCGTCGGCGCCGGTGCCACCGGTGTGGAACTGGCCGCCGAGCTGCATCACGCTGCCCACGAACTGGCGGCCTATGGCCTGGACCGCATCCAGCCCAAGGACATGCACATCACCATTATCGAGGCGGGCCCGCGCGTGTTGCCGGCACTGCCAGAGCGTATCAGCGTGCCGGTGCACAAGACCCTGGAAAAGCTCGGGGTGAAGGTGATGACCAACGCTGCCGTCAGTGAAGTGACCGAGGATGGCCTGAAAACCAAGGACGGTGAAGTGATCCAGGCCAGCCTGAAGGTGTGGGCGGCCGGTATCCGTGCGCCGGGTTTCCTCAAGGACATCGATGGCCTGGAAACCAACCGTATCAACCAGCTGGTGGTGCGCCCTACCCTGCAGACCACGCGCGACGACAATATCTTTGCCTTCGGTGACTGCGCCGCCTGCCCGCAACCGGGTAGCGACCGCAACGTGCCGCCACGTGCCCAGGCGGCGCATCAGCAGGCTTCGATGCTGGCGCAGAGTTTGAAGGCGCGGCTGGAGAACAAGGCGCTGCCGACCTATGAGTACAAGGACTACGGTTCGCTGGTGTCGCTGTCGCGCTTCTCGGCGGTGGGCAACCTGATGGGTAACCTGATGGGCAGCGTGAAGCTGGAGGGCTGGTTGGCGCGGATGTTCTACGTGTCGCTGTACCGGATGCACCAGATGGCGTTGTACGGGTTCTTCCGTACGGCGTTGATGATGCTGGGTAGCAAGATTGGCCGGGGTACCGAGCCGCGCCTGAAACTGCACTGACAGACACCAGCATGCCCTGTGGGAGCGGGTTTACCCGCGAATGCGATGGTGAACCTGCTGCCGCATTCGCGGGTGAACCCGCTCCCACACAGGGCTGTGTAGGCCCAAGAGCGCATTCTTGTTGGATAAATTCAACGCAAAAAAAAGGGCATCTCATGCGAGATGCCCTTTTTTTCATGGTGGGTCGTGTAGGATTCGAACCTACGACCAATTGGTTAAAAGCCAACTGCTCTACCAACTGAGCTAACGACCCGGAAATGGTCGGGGTGAGGGGATTCGAACTCCTGACATCCTGCTCCCAAAGCAGGCGCGCTACCGGACTGCGCTACACCCCGTGATACTTAAAGAAAAAGGGCATCTCGCTTGAGATGCCCTTTTTACATGGTGGGTCGTGTAGGATTCGAACCTACGACCAATTGGTTAAAAGCCAACTGCTCTACCAACTGAGCTAACGACCCGGAAAATGGTCGGGGTGAGGGGATTCGAACTCCTGACATCCTGCTCCCAAAGCAGGCGCGCTACCGGACTGCGCTACACCCCGAGATTGGCTCCGCGACCTGGACTCGAACCAGGGACCCAATGATTAACAGTCATTTGCTCTACCGACTGAGCTATCGCGGAACTGAACTTCGGTACATCTTTACAACTTCGAAGCTTGTGTTAGCTTCGGTCTCTTTGGCTACCCGCTTTCGCGTTGCAGCTGCTGAGGCCGGCTATTCTACATTCTTCGTTTTGCTTGTCAACCACTTTTTTTCATTCAACTTACTGATTTGTAAGTTGTTTTGCGGTCACCGATGTTGCTGGTGATTCGCTTAGTGCCTGACAACGCGGCGTATATTAGGGGCACTCGTTTTTAGATGCAAGCAAAAATTTCAAAAATTTCAGCTAGTTATCCGGGAAGCCGGAAAGGCCCGGATTTGCTGGGGCTGTACCGGCCTCTTCGCGGGTTAACCCGCTCCCACAGGTACTGCACAGGCAAAAAAAAGCCCCGCAGATGCGGGGCTCATGGTGAAACAGATCAACCGAAGACGATTTCGTCGCCCTCCACCTTGGCGGTAATCGCCGTCCCCGGCATGAACTTGCCTGCCAGGATCAACTGCGCCAACGGGTTTTCGATCCAGCGCTGGATGGCCCGCTTCAGCGGCCGTGCGCCATACACCGGGTCGTAACCCACGGCAATCAGCTTGTCCAACGCCTCCGGGCTCAAGCTCAGCGATAGTTCGCGCTCCAGCAGGCGGCTGCGCAGGCGGCCCAGCTGGATTTCGGTAATGCCGGCAATCTGCTCGCGGCCCAATGGCTCGAACACCACCACTTCGTCGATACGGTTGATGAACTCCGGACGGAAGTGCGAACCCACCGCATCCATCACCGCCGCACGCTGTGCCTCGCGGTCACCCACCAGTTCCTGGATCTGCGCCGAGCCCAGGTTGGAGGTCATCACGATCACGGTGTTGCGGAAGTCCACGGTGCGCCCGTGGCTGTCGGTCAGGCGGCCGTCTTCCAGCACCTGCAGCAGCACGTTGAACACATCCGGGTGGGCCTTCTCCACCTCGTCCAGCAGCACCACCGAGTATGGCTTGCGCCGTACCGCCTCGGTCAGGTAACCGCCCTCTTCATACCCTACATAGCCTGGTGGGGCACCGATCAGGCGAGCCACGGAATGCTTCTCCATGAACTCGGACATGTCGATGCGCACCATCGCCTCTTCGGTGTCGAACAGGAACTCGGCCAGCGCCTTGCACAGCTCGGTCTTGCCCACCCCGGTCGGGCCAAGGAACAGGAACGAGCCACTCGGCCGGTTCGGGTCGGACAGCCCGGCACGCGAACGGCGCACTGCGTTGGCCACCGCGGTTACCGCCTCGCCCTGGCCGATCACGCGCTGGTGCAGCAGCTCTTCCATCTTCAGCAGCTTTTCACGCTCGCCTTCGAGCATCTTGGCCACCGGGATACCGGTCCACTTCGACACCACTTCGGCAATTTCTTCCTCGGTGACCTTGTTGCGCAGCAACTGGTTTTCGGTCTTGCCGTGCTGGTCGACCATCTGCAGGCTGCGCTCCAGGTCCGGGATCACCCCGTACTGCAGCTCGGCCATGCGGCTCAGGTCGCCTTTGCGACGGGCGGTTTCCAGCTCCTGGCGTGCCTGCTCGATCTTTTGCTGGATCTGCGCCGAGCCCTGCACCTCGGCCTTCTCGGAGGCCCAGATTTCTTCCAGGTCGGCGTACTCACGCTCCAACCGGTCGATTTCCTCGGTCAGTTTCTCCAGGCGTTTTTTCGCCGCTTCGTCTTCTTCCTTCTTCAGCGCCTGCGATTCCACCTTCAGCTGGATCAGGCGACGGTCGAGGCGGTCGAGCACTTCCGGCTTGGAGTCGATCTCCATGCGGATGCGGCTGGCCGCTTCGTCGATCAGGTCGATCGCCTTGTCCGGCAGCTGGCGGTCGGTGATGTAACGATGGCTGAGCTTGGCCGCAGCAATGATGGCGCCGTCGGTGATGGCCACCTTGTGGTGCACTTCATAGCGCTCCTTCAGGCCACGCAGGATGGCGATGGTGTCTTCCTCGCTCGGCTCCTCGACCAGCACCTTCTGGAAGCGGCGCTCCAGGGCCGCGTCCTTCTCGATGAACTGGCGGTACTCGTTCAGCGTGGTGGCGCCAACGCAGTGCAATTCGCCACGGGCCAGGGCTGGCTTGAGCATGTTGCCGGCATCCATGGCGCCCTCGCCTTTGCCGGCGCCGACCATGGTGTGCAGCTCGTCGATGAACAGGATGATCTGGCCTTCCTGCTTGGACAGCTCGTTCAGCAGGCCTTTGAGGCGCTCTTCGAACTCGCCGCGGTACTTGGCACCGGCAATCAGCGCGCCCATGTCCAGCGCCAGCAGGCGCTTGCCCTTGAGGCCGTCGGGCACTTCACCATTGATGATGCGCTGGGCCAGGCCTTCGGCGATGGCGGTCTTGCCTACGCCAGGCTCACCGATCAGCACCGGGTTGTTCTTGGTACGGCGTTGCAGTACCTGTACGGTACGGCGGATTTCGTCGTCACGGCCGATCACCGGGTCCAGCTTGCCTTCTTCGGCACGCTTGGTCAGGTCGACGGTGTACTTGTCCAGCGCCTGGCGCGATTCCTCGGCGTTGGCGTCGTTGACGGCCGCGCCGCCGCGCAGGTTGTTGATGGCATTTTCCAGGGCCTTCTTGGTCACGCCCTGGCTCAACAACAGCTTGCCGAGCTTGCTGTTCTCGTCCATGGCGGCCAGCAGCACCAGCTCGCTGGAAATGAACTGGTCGCCCTTCTGCTGGGCCAGGCGGTCGGCCTGGTTGAGCAGGCGCGCCAGGTCCTGCGACATGTTCACGTCGCCGGTGGGGTTCTGGATTTTCGGCAGCTGGTCGAGTTCTTTCACCAGCGCCTGACGCAGGCTGTTGATGTCGAAGCCTACCTGCATCAGCAGCGGCTTGATCGAACCGCCCTGCTGCTCGAGCAGTGCCTGCAACAGGTGCACGGGCTCGATGGCAGGGTGGTCCATGCCAACGGCCAGGGATTGGGCATCGGATATTGCAAGCTGCAGCTTGCTGGTCAAACGGTCTATTCGCATGGGGTACCTTCCTTTAAAGGGCAGGTCGGAGCGATGGACAGCGCCTGTTTATGAAGAAACCTGCCTGAGATGACCTTATAGATAAGGCTGATTCTGGAAGATTCAAGCGTAGCGGGGTTGACCGGGGTCAACCTGTTGGATTAGTGCTGGGCCATTCGCGGGCATGCCCGCTCCCACAGGGAATCCGCAACCTTTCAAACCTGTGGTGTACCTGTGGGAGCGGGCGTGCCCGCGAAGAGGCCGGCGCAGGCTAGCGAGGTTCCAGCCACACCAGGGAAGCAAACCGCCCACCTTGCGGGGTACGGCGATAGGAGAAGAACCGCTCATCGCTGACCGTGCACAAGCCACCGCCATGAACGGCAGTCACCCCACGCGCCGCCAAACGAATACGCGCCAGCTCATAGATGTCGGCCATCAACTTGCCCGGCCGGGCACCATCGACAAAGGCCCTGGCCGCTTCCGGGTGCACCGCCGTAAAGGCATCACGCACCTCCAGCCCCACTTCGAACGCCTGCGGGCCAATCGCCGGCCCCAACCACACCAGCACCTCTTCGGGCGGCAGTGCCAGGCGATCCAAGGTGGCCTCCAGCACACCACCGGCAAGCCCGCGCCAGCCAGCATGCGCCGCGGCCACGCGGGTACCGGCCCGGTCGCAGAACAGCGCAGGCAGGCAATCGGCAGTCATCACGGTGCAGGCAATGCCAGGCTGTTCGGTCCAGCTGGCGTCGGCCTCGGCCACCACGGCCGGGTCGGCATCCGCCACCACCAGCCCATGCACCTGCTTGAGCCAGGCCGGCTGGATGGCGAATTCGTCGCTCAGGCGACGACGGTTCTCGGCCACCGCGGCAGGGTCGTCCCCTACATGGTCGCCAAGGTTGAAGGTTTCATAGGGCGGCAGGCTGATGCCGCCCAGGCGGGTGGTGACACAGGCGCGCACCGAGGCCGGGGCCGGCCAGTCGGGGAACAGCAGCGACTGCGTCAGGCCACTCATCCGACAAAGCTCTCGCGGTCCTGGTTCAGCAGCGACAGCAACCAGACGAAGTCATCCGGCAGCGGCGATTCCCATTTCATGACTTCACCGGTAATCGGGTGGGCCAATGCCAGAAAGCGCGCATGCAGTGCCTGGCGCGGGAAGGTTTTCACCGCCTCGACCATGGTCGGGCTGGCTGCTGGCGGAATGCGGAAGCGCCCGCCGTAGGTCTGGTCGCCGACCAACGGGAAGCCAACGTGAGCCATGTGCACGCGAATCTGGTGGGTACGGCCGGTTTCCAGCTTGACCCGCACGTGGGTGTGCGAGCGGAAGCGCTTGAGCACACGGTAATGGCTGACCGCCGGCTTGCCGCCATCGGTGACCGCCATGCGCTGGCGCATGCCGCCGTGGCGGCCGATCGGGGCATCGATCTTGCCGCCGGCAGTGACGACGCCAATCACGATGCACTCGTAGATACGGCTGACCTTGCGCGCCTGCATCTGCTCGACCAGCCGGGTCTGCGCCTGCAAGGTCTTGGCCACCACCATCAGGCCGGTGGTGTCCTTGTCCAGGCGGTGGACGATACCGGCGCGCGGTACGTTGACGATGTCAGGCACGTGGTGCAGCAGTGCATTGAGCAAAGTCCCGCTGGCATGCCCGGCGGCCGGGTGCACAACCAGCCCGGCAGGCTTGTTGATCACCATGATATGGTCGTCTTCGTAGACGATATCCAGCTCGATATCTTCGGCGACCCACTCGCCCTGGGCCTCTTGCTCGGCCTCCAGGACAAGTTGCGAGCCGCCATAGACGAGGTCTCGAGGGCGCACCACGGCACCATCGACCGTCAGGCGGCCTTCTTTGATCCACGAAGTCAGCCGGGAACGCGAGTACTCGGCGAACAATTGGGCGGCGACCTGGTCGAGGCGTTGACCGCCCAGTTCGGACGGGACCTCTGCGCTAAGTTGAATGATCTCGGACATGCTCGATTCGGCGGGCGCACAGCCTTTGGTTTCGGCTGCGAGCTTGTGGTTAAATACGACTTCTTTTGTCCCGGGGTTGGCCGGGGCGCTCATCATAACAGGACGGCACCGCCCAAGACAGCGGCCGTCAAAGGGACGCAAGCCGCCATGCAAGTGAAACACCTGCTGCTGATCGCCATCCTCGGGCTCACCGCGGCCTGTTCCTCCAATAAAGAAGTGATTGACGAGAACCTCAGCGAGGCCGAGCTGTATCAGCAGGCGCAAGCTGACCTGGACAACTCCAGCTACACCAGCGCCGTGAACAAGCTCAAGGCCCTGGAGTCGCGCTACCCGTTCGGCCGCTATGCCGACCAGGCGCAGCTCGAGCTGATCTACGCCAACTACAAGAACTCCGAGCCTGAGGCTGCCAAGTCGGCTGCCGAGCGCTTCATCCGCCTGCACCCGCAGCACCCGAACGTCGACTATGCCTACTACCTCAAGGGCCTGACCTCGTTCGACCAGGACCGTGGCCTGGTGGCGCGCTTCCTGCCGCTGGACATGACCAAGCGTGACCCGGGTGCTGCCCGCGACTCGTACAACGAGTTCGCCCAGCTGACCAGCCGCTTCCCCAACAGCCGCTACGCGCCCGACGCCAAGCAGCGCATGATCTACCTGCGCAACCTGCTGGCCTCGTACGAAATCCACGTGGCCGACTACTACCTGAGCCGCCAGGCCTATGTAGCCGCCGCCAACCGTGGCCGCTACGTGGTGGAGAACTTCCAGGAAACCCCATCGGTCGGCGACGGCCTGGCGGTGATGGTCGAGGCGTACCAGAAGATGCACCTGGACGAACTGGCCGCCACCAGCCTGGAAACCCTCAAGCTCAACTACCCGGACCACCCGAGCCTGGCAGATGGCGAGTTCCAGCCAAAGCAGACCGAGTCTGACGGCCGCGGCTGGTTGTCCAAGGCGACCCTGGGCCTGATCGAAACCGAAACCCCGCTGCCGCCGGGTGAAACCCGCGCCAACCAGGACGTGGTCAAGCAGTTCCAGGACGCACGTGACGAGATGCCACGCGAGTTGCTGCCAACTGACGAGAACGGTGACCCGATCGTGCCGGAAGGGCCGAAGGAAGCCGAGAAAGACCGCTCCTGGTTCAGCTACATGACCTTTGGTCTGTTCGACTGATACGCAGCGGTACATGAAAGGGAGGCCTTGGGCCTCCCTTTTTTATTGGCCGCGTCCTAGACTGTCGGCTTCTTCAACCGACAAGCTGGACACCATGGTTCGCCTACTTTTCTGGATCGCCCTGATCGCCGCAGCGTTCTGGCTGTGGCGCAAGTTCAAAGCCAGCCAACAGTCGCACCCCGAGGCGAAGCTGGATGCGCCGCTGAAGATGGTGCGCTGCGCCCATTGCGGCGTGCACCTGCCCAATGACCGTGCGCTGCAGCAAGGCAACGAGTGGTATTGCAGCCAGGCGCACCTGCAACAGGGCCCAGGCCGCCAGAACTGAACACAGTACCCTGTGGGAGCGGGTTCACCCGCGAATGCGTCGGTAGCTTCACTGCAGCATTCGCGGGTAAACCCGCTCCCACAGGTTGTGCGGTGAATCCAACATCACTTATCCCTCCCCGACCCTTTCGCACCATTTGCGACCCCTCCCCCGCCACCAGCATTGACCCACCCCGACAAAACTCGCTAAATCCTATTTATCCGCATAAATATGAAAAATAGCGAAATGCTCAAACCCAAACGCAAGCGCCAGAAGCTGTCCGATGTGATCGTCGAATCGGTCAAGCGCTCGATCGTCACCGAAGCGCTGCACCCCGGCGACCGCCTGCCCACCGAGCGTGAGTTGATGGAGCATTTCGAGTGCTCCAAGGGAACCGCCCGCGAAGCGCTCAAGGCCCTGGAGGTCGAGGGCCTGGTCAGCACCCGCACAGGCCCGAGCGGCGGCGCCTACCTCAATGAAGTGGGCACCGAACCTGCCAGCCGCGCGCTGCGCAACTACCTGCACTTCCAGCACCTGGACGGCGAACAGGTGTACCAGCTGCGCAAGGTCATCGAGGTGGAGCTGGCGGTATCGGTAATGGGCAAGCTGAGCGAAGCCGACTACGCCGCGCTGCAGGCCAACATCGACTTCTGCAGCGCACCGGAAGACAGCGAGGAAGGCCAGCGCGAACAGCGCCTGGCGGAGCTGGAATTCCACACCCTGCTGGCCGACCGCTGCCCCAACCCGTTGCTGCGTTTCATGGCGGTGTTCCTCAACGACCTGCTGCGCGACCTGGTGGTGCTGAAAAAGGCCTACCTGCCCAAGCGCCAGCAGTTCGCCGCTGCCAACATCGCCTACCACAAGCAATTGCTGACCGCCCTGCGCGCCAGCGACGAGCCTGCCGTACGCCGGCTGATGCACGAACACATGTGCGACGCCGAACACCACATGACCGCGCTGGAAGGCGAGGTTGCGCGCAACTTCCTGCTGGAGTTCGAACACCACCACTGATCCGCCTGGAAAGAGGCCTGCACACAGGCCCGGCCGTACCCGCTTTGTCATTGCCACTCCTGCCTAATAACCACAACCAAGGAGTTACTCATGCAAAGACGTACCCTGCTCAAGGCAGGCCTTGCCCTGGGTGCCTTAGGTAGCCTCCCCCTGGGGGCGCACCGGGCATTCGCCGACCAACCATTGACCTTCTATGGGCTCAAGTCCATGTCTGGCGCCTTCGCCAGCTACGGCAAGTACGCCGACATGGGCTCACGCCTGGCCATCGCCGAATACCCGCAACTGCTCGGCCACCCGCTCAAGTACAAGGTCATCGACACCGAAGGCAACGCCGGCAAGGCGGTGCGCAAGGTGCAGGAAGCCATCGGCCAGGATGGCGCCCGCTTCTTCCAGGGCTGCACCCTGTCGTCCTCGGCACTGGCGGTGTCGAAGGAAATCCACAAGGCCGGCGGCGTGTTCATGACCCCGGTCGGCGCTGACGAAATCACCGGCAAGGACTGCAATGCTTCGACCTTCCGCTGGTCGGTGCCCACCTACGGCGCCATCCGCGAAACGCTGGTGCCGATGATCCGCCAACTGCCACAGGCCAAGCGCTGGTACACCATCACCCCGCAATACGTGTTCGGCGATGCCCTGCTGGACAACGCCCGCAAGGTGTTCGCCGAGCTGGGTGTGGAACACATTGGCAACAGCTACCACTCGCTGCAGGAGCAGGAGTTTTCCGGCTACCTGACCAACGCCATCGCCGCCAAGCCCGACGTGCTGGTGCTGCTCAACTTCGGCAGCCAGGCGTCCAACGCCCTGCGCCAGGCAGTGAACTTCGGCATCAAGGAGCGCATGAAAGTGCTGATTGTGTGGTCCGCCGGCCTCGATCAGTTCCAGGAGCTGGGCAGCGACGTGCTCGAAGGCGTGTACCTGGGCGCGCAGTACTGGCACCAGGTCGATACCCCACTGAACAAGCAGCTGGTCGCTGCCACCCGCAAGGCCTATGGCATCAACCCCAACTACCCGCTGGCGGCCGACTACATCGGCACCAAGGTCATGCTCGAAGCCATCATCAAGGCCGGCAGCCTGGATGGCGCCGCCGTGTCCGCGGCATTGCAGGGCATGCGCTTCCAGGGCCCGACCGGCGAAGAACTGATCCGCCCGGGCGACCACCAGGTGCTCAAGGATTACTACCTGCTGCGCGGCAAGCCCCAGGGGCAGATGCGCGACGAGGACGACCTGGCCGAAGTCATCAGCTCGGGCCGCTCGTTCGTCGAAGTCGACCACACCGGTTGCGCCCTGGCCTGAAGCCGCGGCGTCAGTCACAAACACTCGTACAGGCAGCCGCATCGCGCGCTGTCGAGGGCACGCTCATGCTCGATTTGTACCTGTTCCAACTGCTCAACGGCCTGGGCCTGGGGATGATCTACTTCCTCATCGCCGTGGGCCTGACGATCATTTTCGGCCTGCTCAACTTCGTCAACTTCGCCCACGGCGCGTTCTTCTTGCTGGGCGCCTACCTGTGCTACACCGCCGTGGCCATTACCGGCAACTTCTGGCTGGCCCTGCTGATCGCACCGCTGGTGGTGGCGGCGCTGGCCTGGGCGGTCGAGCGCCTGTTGATCAAGCGCATCTACCACCTGCCGCACACCTTCCAGATCCTCGTCACCCTCGGTATTGCGCTGATCATCCAGGAAGCCTCGGTACTGATCTGGGGCCCGGTGGGCAAGAACATCGCCGTGCCGCCGGAGCTGCGCGGGGTGCTGATCGTCGGTGACTTCATCTACCCCTACTACCGGCTGTTCCTGATCGGTTTCGCCGCGCTGATCGGCCTTGGCCTGTGGCTGCTGCTGGACCGCACCCGCTTCGGCGCCCTGGTGCGGGCCGGCAGCGAAAGCACCGAAACCGTGTCGCTGCTGGGCACCAACATCTTCCGCCTGTTCTCCCTGACCTTCGCCCTGGGCGTGGGCCTGGCCGGCGTGGCGGGCGTGCTGTTCGCACCGCTGCGTGGCGCCCAGCCCTTCGTCGGCCCGGAAATCCTCGGCATCGCCTTCGTGGTGGTGGTGATCGGCGGCATGGGCTCGTTCGGCGGCGCCCTGGTCGGCGGCCTGCTGGTGGGTGTGGTGCAAAGCATGATGACCAGCCTCTGGCCGCAAGGCGCCAGCCTGATGATCTACGGCGCCATGGCCGCAGTGATCCTGGTCCGTCCCTATGGCCTGTTCGGGAGAGCCTGAGATGAGCGAGAAAAACCCATTGCCAGTCGCCAAGGGCCGCGCCCCGGCCCTGCTGTTGCTGGTGGTCGCCAGCCTGGTGGCGCTGCCGCTGCTGCTGCCATCGGCCACCCTGGCCACCGAGATCCTGATCTTTGCCCTGGCGGCGCTGGCCTGCAACCTGCTGCTCGGCTACACCGGCCTGCTGTCGTTCGGCCAGGGCATCTTCTTTGGCGTAGGCGCCTATGGCGCGGCGCTGCTGATGATCCACCTGCAGTGGGGCATGTTCGCCGCGCTGCTTGGCGCAGCCGTGTTCGGTGCCTTCCTGGCGCTGCTGGTAGGCGCCCTGGCGATCCGCCGCACGGGTATCTACTTCGTCATGCTGACCCTGGCCTTCAGCCAGATGGCCTACTTCCTGGCCTACACCCTCAGCGGCTGGACCGGCGGTGACAACGGCCTGCTCGATGTGCCCCGGCCCAACATCGAAATCGCCGGCCATGTGCTGGTCGACCTGGCCGACCCACGGCACTTCTATGTGTTCGTCGCGGTGCTGTTCCTGCTGATCTTTGCCGGCGCCCTGCGGGTGATCCGTTCGCCATTCGGCAGCACCCTGCTGGCCATCCGCGAAAACGAGACCCGCGCCGCAGCCATCGGCTACGACACCCGCCACTTCAAGATCCTGGTGTTCATGCTGTCGGGCGCCATCACCGGTATCGCCGGGGCGCTGTACGCCATGCTGCTGCACTTTGCGCCGCTGTCGAACATCGACCTGATGATGAGCGAGAACATCCTGATCATGACCATCGTCGGTGGCACCGGCTCGCTGTTCGGCTCGCTGCTGGGGGCCGGCGCCATCGTGCTGCTGGGCGATGTGCTGTCGGAGCTGTGGCCGCGCTGGCTGATGCTGCTGGGGGTGATCCTGATCCTGGTGGTGGTGTTCATGCGTGGCGGCCTGTGGGGCGGCCTGGCCGAACTGGGCAAGCGCCTGCTGGCTAACCGCAATGCCAATGACAAACCCCAGGCCAAGACCAAGGAGACCCTGTGATGAGCGACTACCTCCTGGAAACCCGCCAGCTGGAGCTGGCCTACGGGCCGTTCAAGGCGGTTGCGGGTGTCGACCTCAAGGTTCGCGCCGGCTCCATCCACACCATCATCGGCCCCAACGGCGCCGGCAAGACCAGCCTGTTCCACTGCCTGACCGGCGAGCGCCAGGCCACCGCGGGCAAGATCCTGTTCAACGGCCAGGACATCATCCGCAAGCCGTCCCACGGGCGCGTGGCGCTGGGCATGGCCCGTTCGTTCCAGCTCACCAGCCTGTTCCAGAACCTGTCGGTGCGCGAGAACCTGCGCCTTGCCGCCCAGGGCCGCGATGGCCTGGGTGCGTTGAACTTCTGGCGCAGCGTCGAGCACAAGCGCAGCCACTGGGACACCGCCGACCAGGTGCTGGAGCGCCTGAAGCTTGCCGCCCGCGCCGAGACCCTGGCCGGCGAGCTGTCGCACGGCCAGCAACGGGTGCTGGAGGTGGGCATGTCGATCTGCGCCAAACCCACCCTGCTGATGCTCGACGAACCCACTTCGGGCATGGGCATCGACGACATCCCGGTGATGACCGACTTGATCAGCGACCTCGGCCGCGACCACACCGTGCTGCTGATCGAGCACAACATGAGCATCGTCATGTCGATCAGCCAGCGCATCACGGTGATGAGCCACGGCCAGATCCTGGTCGAGGGTACCCCTGAACAGGTGCGCAACGACGAGCGTGTCCGCACCGCCTACCTTGGAGAGGCCGCCTGATGCTCAATGTCGATTCGATCCACTCCTACTACGACAAGAGCCATGTGCTCGAAGGCGTCTCGCTCAAGGTCGAGGCTGGCGAACTGGTGACCCTGCTGGGGCGCAACGGCGCCGGCAAGACCACCACCCTGCGCAGCATCCTCGGCATCGTCCGCCCACGGCAGGGGCAGATCAGCTTCAACGGCCAGCAGCTGGTCGGCCGCGAAATCTTCGATATCGCCCGGCTCGGCATTGCCCTGGTGCCGGAGCACCGCGGCATCTTTCGCCAGCTCAGCGTGGAGGAGAACCTGAGGATTGCCGTTCGCAAGGACAGCCGCTGGCAGCTGGAAGACGTGTACAGCATGTTCCCGCGGCTGAAGGAACGGCGCCGCAACGGCGGTTTCGCCCTGTCCGGCGGCGAGCAGCAGATGCTGGCCATCGCCCGCGCCCTGCTCAACGGCCCCAAGCTGCTGATCCTCGACGAGCCCACCGAAGGCCTGGCCCCGGTGATCGTCGACGAACTGGTGAGGATTCTGCGGCGGATCAAGGACGAAGGCCTGTCGATCCTGCTGGTGGAACAGAACCTGATGGTCTGCGACGCCCTCGCTGACCGCCACTACGTGCTGGAACAGGGTCGCGTCGCCTACCAGGGCAGCGCGGCGCAGTTCCGCGAGGACCCGAGCATCAAGAACCGTTACCTGGCCCTTAGCGCCTGATACAGGCCTCGTTTACCTGTACTGGCCTCTTCGCGGGTAAACCCGCTCCCACAGTGAACGCGTCGTCCTGGTGGTAGGGGCCCGCAGACCTGAAGGCAGTGATGTCCCTGTGGGAGCGGGTTCACCCGCGAAGAGGCCAGTACAAGCAACCCAGTCATTTCAGGAGAGATGAACCATGAACACCCGCATCGATCCCTCGCAGCACCTGCTCGACCAAGGCCCGCTGGTCAACCGCGATCGCCTCTGGCAATCGCTGATGGACCTGGCCCGGCTCGGCGCCACCGCCAAGGGTGGCGTATGCCGCCTGGCCCTGACCGACCTCGACCGCCAGGCCCGCGACCTGTTCGTGCGCTGGTGCGAAGACGCTGGCTGCACGGTCAGCATCGACGCCATCGGCAACATCTTCGCCCGCCGCCCGGGGCGCAACCCGGCCCTGCCGCCAGTGATGACCGGCAGCCACATCGACACCCAACCCACCGGCGGCAAGTTCGACGGCTGCTACGGGGTCATGGCCGGCCTCGAGGTGCTGCGCGCCCTGAACGACCTGGACCTGACCACCGAAGCCCCGCTGGAAGTGGTGGTATGGACCAACGAGGAAGGCTCGCGCTTCCCGCCGTGCATGATGGGCTCGGGGGTGTTCGCCGGTAAGTTCGGCCTGCAGGAGACCCTGGCCAAGGTCGACGACCAGGGCCTGTCGGTAGGCGCGGAACTCCAGCGCATCGGTTACGCCGGCCCGCGCGTGCCCACCGGGCATGCCGTCGGTGCCTACTTCGAAGCACATATCGAACAAGGCCCGGTACTGGAAGACCAGCGCACCACCATTGGCGTGGTCCAGGGCTGCCTGGGGCAGAAATGGTTCGACCTGGTACTGACCGGCGTCGAGGCCCATGCAGGCCCCACCCCGATGCACCTGCGCAAGGATGCCCTGGTCGGTGCCGCCGAGGTGGTGGCTGCGGTCAACCGCGTGGCCCACGCCCACCAGCCGCATGCCTGCGGCACCGTCGGCTGCCTGAACCTGCACCCGGGCTCGCGCAATGTCATCCCCGGCCAGGTGCAGATGACCATTGACCTGCGCCACCTCGACCCCGAGCACCTCGCCGCCATGGTCAGCGAAGTACGCGCGGCCATTGAAACCAGCACGGCAAGACATGGGTTGAGTTTCGAGCTGACGCCAACCGCCGACTTCCCGCCGCTGTACTTCGCCGAGCAGTGCGTGGACGCCGTGCGCCAAGGCGCGCGGGAGCTGGGCCTGAGCCACATGGATATCGTCAGCGGCGCCGGCCACGACGCGATCTTCCTCGCCGAACTGGGCCCGGCCGGGATGATCTTCGTGCCTTGCGAGGGCGGCATCAGCCACAACGAAATCGAAAATGCCGCGCCACAGGACCTGGCCGATGGCTGCGACGTGCTGCTGCGCGCCATGTTCCAGGCCGCCAACCCGGGAGCCCGTTGAGATGACCCAGAAAACCGCGATTGGCGAGTTCACCGCCGTCGAACTGCTCGAGTTGTACCAGCGCCGCCAACTGTCACCGGTCGAGGTGATCGACGATGTGCTGGCGCGCATCGACCTGCACAACCCGGCGGTCAACGCCTATTGCCATGTCGACGGCGAAGGTGCCCGCGCCGCCGCCCGCGCCAGCGAACAGCGCTGGCAGCGAGGCGAGCCCTGCGGCCGGCTGGATGGCGTACCCGCCTCGATCAAGGACCTGACCCTGACCCGGGGCATGCCCACACGCAAGGGCTCGCGCACTACCTCGGGCGCAGGCCCGTGGGAAGTCGATGCGCCCTTCACGGCCTTCATGCGCGAAGCCGGCGCTGTGTTGGTGGGCAAGACCACCACGCCGGAGTTCGGTTGGAAGGGAGTGACCGACAACCCGCTGTACGGCATCACCCGCAACCCCTGGGATACCCGGCTGACCGCCGGCGGCTCGTCCGGTGGCGCCGCGGCGGCAGCCGCGCTGAACCTGGGCGTGCTGCACCAGGGCAGCGATGCCGGCGGCTCTATTCGCATCCCTTGCGCCTTTACCGGCACCTTCGGCATCAAGCCGACCTTCGGCTACGTACCGCAATGGCCGGCCAGTGCCATGACCGTGCTGTCGCACCTGGGACCGATGACGCGCACCGTCGACGATTCGGTACTGATGCTCGACTGCGTCGCCCGCCCCGATGCCCGTGACGGGTTGGCCGGCGCACCCAGGCAGGCGCCGTGGCTGGGCCAGGAGCAGGACCTGAGCGGCCTGCGCATCGGCTACAGTGCCAACTTCGGTTACGTGCAGGTCGACCCGCAGATCCAGGCACTGGTGGCCCAGGCCGTGCAGCGCCTGGCACGGCTGGGCGCACAGGTTGAGGAAGTCGACCCGGGGTTCGGCGACCCGCTGGAGACGTTCAATACCCTGTGGTTTGCCGGGGCGGCGCGGTTGGCCAGTGCGTTCAGCGATGAACAGCGAGCGCTGCTTGACCCAGGGCTGCGCTGGATCGCCGAACAGGGAGCGCGAATCAGTCTGGGCGAATATACCCAGGCCCTGGAGGCACGGGCAGAGTTGATCGCGAAGATGAATGCCTTCCACCAGCGCCATGACGTGCTGGTATCGCCGATGCTACCGCTGGTGGCATTCGAGGCCGGGCACAATGTGCCGCCGGGGTCGGGGATGACGCAGTGGATGGAATGGACGCCGTTCAGCTATCCCTTCAACCTGACCCAGCAGCCGGCGGCTTCGGTGCCGTGCGGGTTCACCCGCGAGGGGTTGCCGGTGGGGCTGCAGGTGGTGGCCGGGCGCTTTGCCGATGAGCAGGTGCTGCGGGTGTGCAAGGTCTATGAGCAGCATTACCCTAGCCGGCACTTGCAGGCACCGATTACCGGCTGAAATGTCTACTGGCCTCTCCGGCCCTTTCGCGGGTAAACCCGCTCCCACAGGGATCGCACGGTTTTCGAAACCTGTGATGTACCTGTGGGAGCGGGTTTACCCGCGAAGAGGCCCTCAGCTCAACCGCCCGGCTGGCGCATACGGCTCCGGGTCAATGATCGGCTCTGCCCCAGTCAACAGGTCGGTAAACAGCTGGCACGAAGCCGGCGCCAGCACCAGCCCGTTGCGGTAATGCCCGCAGTTCAACCACAACCCCGCATGCCCCGGCACCGGCCCGATATACGGAATACCTTCCGGCGACCCCGGCCGCAGCCCGGCCCAGTGCGCCACCACCGTGGCCCCCTCTAGCTCAGGCAGCAACTCCACCGCCGAGGCCTTCAGGCTCTCCAACGCCTCCTCGGTCGGGGTCTTGTCGTACCCGGCATGCTCCAGCGTGCTACCCACCAGAATATGCCCATCACGCCGAGGGATCGCATAGCGCCCCTTGGCCAACACCATGCTCGGCAGGAAGTCTTCGGCACATTTGAACAGAATCATCTGGCCCTTCACCGGCTCCACCGGCAACTCCAGGCCGAGCGTACGCAGCAGGTCGCCACTCCAGGCGCCGGCACTGAGCACCACCTCATCCGCCGCCAGCACGCCTTCTGCCGTCTGCACACCGGTCACGCGACCGCCTTGCTGGATAAAACCGGTAATCTGGCAGTGCTCACGCAAGGTCACGTTGGGCAACGCCAGCAACGCCGCCTTGAGCGACTTCACCAGGCGCGGGTTGCGCACGTTGGCCACGCCGGCCATGTAGATGGCACGCTTGAAGCCTGGGCCCAACACCGGCACCGCGTCATAGGCCGCCGAAATATCCACGGCACTCAGCGGCCGCTGCTCACGCTCGGCCCAGGCCAGCGCTTCGGCCTCGTCGTCCAGGTCAAGCCAGTACAGGCCGGTGGTGTGCACTTCGGGGTCGACGCCGGTGCTGGCGAACAAACGCTCGCCCAGCTGTGGATAAAAGTCTTGCGACCAGTGTGCCAAGGCGGTCACGGCCGGGCTGTAGCGCCACGGGTACAGCGGCGAGACGATGCCACCGCCGGCCCAGGACGACTCACGGCCGACCTCCCCCTGATCACACACCACCACCTGCCCGACCTTCGCCGCCAGGTTGAATGCCGTCAGCAGGCCGATCACCCCGCCACCGACCACCACTACTTGCTTGCTCATCTGTCGATCCAACACCTGAAGTAAATCCGCGATGCACCGGGCATCATTCAACCTTCAGCTTCCCCAGCAGTGCACGCTGTCTTCGACGGCACCCGGATTGCGCTGCACGCCGGCCTGGTCGAGCTGGAAATCGCCACAGCGGTCCTGCGCCATCAGCCCACTCGGCAGCCGCCGGGCGCGCAGCGTGAAGGTGTCGCTGTCGCGCTGGGCCTGCAGGCTGTAATAGCGGGTACCGTCGGGCAAGGCCGGGTCGCCCTCGGCGTATTGGCCAGTGCGTACGCGGTGGCGCTCCAGGCGCAGGGCGGCATCATGCAGCAGGCCAACCACTTCGCTGCGCGCGGCTCGCCGTAGCTGGTCGCTGTAACTGGGGTAGGCAATGGCTGCCAGAATGCCGGTCACGGCCAGCACAATCAACATCTCGATCAGGCTCAGGCCTTGCTGCATGTCAGTCTCCTCGCAATCTCTGCCGCCAGGCAATGCGCCGGGTTGTGTCGCCGGCCATGGCGTAGACCGCTTCCAGCACATGCCGTGACTGGGTTTGCAGGCTGACGGCGGTGACGCGGTACAGGGTGACCTGCTGCCCTTCCGGCATATGCGCCGCGTGTTCGCTGGTACCCAGATTCTGCAAATGGAAATAGCCGGTTGGCGTGCGCTGCCACTGCCCGCTCAGGTCATGCGGTCGAGCGGGTGGCGGGCACGCCTCGCAAGGGTCGGGGGGAGCCCGCTCGAGCTCGCCTGCCCCTGCCAGCAGCGTGGCCTCGGCCTGCTCCAGCGCCAGCAGGCCTTCGCTCAGATAGCCGGTCATCTGCGTTTGCGCCAGCGCATCTCGCAGGGCCGACGCCGCAAGCAGCCCCAGCAGCATGCTCAGGACCAAGGCCAACAACAGGACGATACCACGCTGACGACTCATGAGGCCGGCACCGGGTTGCGGATTGCGACGCTCAGTTCATGGTGCTGTTCAAGTTCGAGCGTGGGTTCGTAAAGCGTCAGGGCAATATCCACCCCCTCACCCTGTGCCATTTGCACACGCTGCAAACGCATTGACCGCACATTTTCAACCAGCGGCTGGAAATTGCTGTTGTTGCGTTTGAATCTCAGCGTATTGCCCTCGAGTTGGTAGACATATCTGCTGATGGGGTGAACCTGTGGGTAGCCCTCCTTCAACTCATCGTCCACAGACACTTTGCTAGTGCAGTCCGTGTGCAGGAACCACTGCGGCCCACCGGCTTGCCCAGGTAACTCCGCCACGACCAGGCTAAGGGTGGATGCTTCGACTTCCATCGGCCGGGCGAATGCGTGCTCTGCGCTCGAACTGCCAAAGTGCTTTGGCTGCAGTCGCAAGCAGCCGAACATCCCGGTCATGCGGATATCCTGGGCCATTCGCAGCAATGCCAGGCGAGCCTCATCCTGCATGCGTACTGCCGCGCTTTGCAGCCGCCAGGTATGGTGGGCCGAGGCGAATAGCTGGCTGGCCGCCGCCAACAGCAGCAACCCGATGGTCAGCGCCAGCATCAGCTCAAGCAAGCCGAAACCACGCTGGGCGCGGCTCATGGCCGCCCCCTTTCATGCTCGCTGTGCGCCGCCATTGCCGCCTTCCCATCGCGACGCGCATCCTCCGCAGCCTGCAATGCCTGCAGTTGCAGGCCTGCCGCTGCGAACATACCCACGGCCACCACACCCACCGCCAACAACACTTCCAGAAGCGTCATGCCCCGTTGTCTTGCGCGCATCCCTGCACCTCCTGCGACTTTTCCTGCAAATGCATTGAACCCGGGCGACTGGACCGCCGGTCCAACGACCGTGAAGCTACAGCCAAGCACTTCCAGGGAGGAATGCACGGTGAAGCAACGAGGTGTAACACTGATACAAATGTTGTCGGCCCTGGCGGTGGCCGTATTGCTGACACAGCTCGGCATGCCGGCCTACGCCAGATTGAGCGACGACCTACACAGGGCGGCAGCTGCGCGAGACCTGGCGCAGGCGCTGCGCAGTGCGCGCAGCCATGCCATGTTGCAAAACCAGCCGGTGCTGGTGCAGGCGTTGGACGGTAACTGGGGGAATGGTTGGCGGGTGATGCTGGAGCATAACCAGCAGGTGCTGCGTGAGCAGCGTCTTTCGCGGCCACTGAAGATCACGAGCAATCGCGGTGAGCAGCTGAAATTCAGTGCGCAAGGGGTTCCGCTTGGGGCAACCAGTAATTGGTTAAGTTCAACGATGGAGATTTGCGAGCGCTTGACCGCAACTAGCCAGTATCAAGTGGTGATGGCATCGACTGGCAGGGTCAGGGTAGAGATGGGAGAGCCAAAAAAATCCCGATGCAAAGACACCTCCAGTTAGCATACGTGGTCGTTGTGGGAGCGGCCTTGTGTCGCGAAAGGGCTGCAAAGCAGCCCCAGGATTTCAGCGTTGGCGCTGATATTGCCGGGGCCGCTTTGCGGCCCTTTCGCGACACAAGGCCGCTCCCACATAAAACAGCACCAGGTGGGTGCCGTTTCAGATCAGCGACCGAACCCGCAACTCCTTGGGCATGGAGAAGGTGATGTTCTCTTCCCGCCCATCCAGCTCTTCAGCACCGCTGGCGCCCCAGGCCTTGAGCTGCTCGATCACACCACGCACCAGTACTTCGGGGGCCGAAGCACCGGCGGTGATGCCGACCCGCGCCGTCTGCTCGAACCAGCCACGCTGCAGGTCCTCGGCACCGTCGATCAGGTAGGCCGGGGTGCCCATGCGCTCGGCCAGCTCGCGCAGGCGGTTGGAGTTGGAGCTGTTCGGGCTGCCGACCACCAGTACCACGTCGCACTCGTCCGCCAGTTGCTTGACCGCGTCCTGGCGGTTCTGGGTGGCGTAGCAGATGTCGTCCTTGCGCGGGCCGCCAATGTTCGGGAAGCGCGCACGCAGGGCGTCGATGACGCGGCTGGTGTCGTCCATCGACAGCGTGGTCTGGGTGACGAACGCCAGGTGGTCCGGGTCCTTCACCTGCAGGTTGGCAACATCCTCCTCGTCTTCGACGAGGTAGATGGCGCCACCGTTGCTGGCGTCGTACTGGCCCATGGTGCCTTCGACTTCCGGGTGCCCTTCGTGGCCGATGAGGATGCACTCACGTCCGTCGCGGCTGTACTTGGCCACTTCGATGTGCACCTTGGTCACCAGCGGGCAGGTGGCATCGAACACTTTCAGGCCACGGCCAGCGGCTTCCTGGCGCACGGCCTGGGATACACCGTGGGCACTGAAGATGACGATGACATCGTCCGGTACCTGGTCCAGCTCTTCGACGAAGATGGCGCCGCGGTTGCGCAGGTCTTCCACCACGAACTTGTTGTGCACCACTTCGTGACGCACATAGATCGGCGGGCCGAAGACTTCCAGCGCGCGGTTGACGATCTCGATCGCCCGGTCGACCCCCGCGCAGAAGCCGCGAGGGTTGGCGAGTTTGATTTGCATGCTCGGCTCCAGGCTTACAGGGCCTTCACCTCGAGGATCTCCACCTCGAAGGTCAGGGTCTTGCCAGCCAATGGGTGATTGAAGTCGATGGTCACCTGGTCGTCATCGAACGCTTTGACCACACCCGGCAGCTCGGTGTTGGCGGCGTCGTTGAAGATGATCAACAGCCCTTCGGACAACTCCATGCCCTCGAACTGGGACCGCGGCATGACTTGCACGTTCTGCGGGTTGGGCTGGCCGAAGGCGTTCTCCGGGGCCACCACGACGGTACGCTTGTCACCGCCCTTGAAGCCGAACAGCGCGTTCTCGAAACCTGGCAGCAGGTTGCCATCGCCAACCTTGAAGGTGGCCGGGGCCTTGTCGAACGTGCTGTCGACGGTGTCGCCGTTTTCCAGGTGCAGCGCGAAGTGCAGGGTGACTTCGGTGTTCTGGCCGATACGGGTGTCAGTCATGGACCGGATCCTCGGACTTCTTGCTCTTGAACATATCCAGCGCCAGCATCACCGCACCAACGGTAATGGCGCTGTCGGCCAGGTTGAAGGCCGGGAAGTAATGGCGGTTCTGCCAGTGCACCAGGATGAAGTCGACCACATGGCCGAGCACGACGCGGTCGTACAGGTTGCCGATCGCGCCACCCAGCACCAGCGCCAGCGCCACGGCCAGCCAGGTCTCGTTGCGCCCCAGGCGCTTGAGCCACACCACCAGCACGGCACTGACCACCACGGCGATCAGGGCGAACAGCCAGCGCTGCCAGCCGGAGCTTTCCGCCAGGAAGCTGAAAGCCGCGCCAGTGTTGTAGGCCAGGGTCCAGCTGAAGTAGTCAGGGATGACGACAACCTGCTGGTACATGGTCAGGGCATTGTTGAAATACAGCTTGGTGGCCTGGTCGAGGACCAGTACCACCAGGCTCAGCCAAAGCCATGCAAGGCGCCCGAAGCGCCCCGCTGCAGGGTTAGGCATAGTGGCGCACCTCGCCGGAACCGCTCAGGTTGTCGACGCAACGGCCGCAGATTTCCGGGTGCTCCGGGTGGCTGCCGACGTCAGCGCGGAAGTGCCAGCAACGGCCGCACTTGGCGTGGCCGGACTTGACCACTTGCAGCTTGAGGCCTTCGACTTCGGTGGCCACGGCTTCGGCTGGCGCCTGCACGAACGGCACCACGCTGGCAGCCGAGGTGATCAGCACGAAGCGCAGTTCGTCGCCCAGCTTGCCCAGGTCGGCGCTCAGGCCTTCGTCGGCGTACAGGGTGACTTCAGCCTGCAGGTTGCCGCCGATGACCTTGGCGGTACGCTGGTTTTCCAGCTCCTTGTTGACCGATGCCTTGACGGCCATCACGCGGTCCCAGTAGGCGCGGTCCAGTTCGGTGCCTTCCGGCAGTTCGCTCAGGCCTTGGTACCAGCCGTTGAGCATTACCGACTCGTTGCGCTCGCCTGGCAGGTACTGCCAGATTTCGTCGGCGGTGAACGCCAGGATCGGCGCGATCCAGCGCACCAGCGCCTCGCTGATGTGGTACAGCGCGGTCTGGCAGGAACGGCGGGCGACACTGTTGGCGCCGGTGGTGTACTGGCGGTCCTTGATGATGTCGAGGTAGAAGCCGCCCAGCTCCTGCACGCAGAAGTTGTGCACCTTGGAGTAGACGTTCCAGAAACGGTACTCGCTGTAGTGCTCTTCCAGCTCGCGTTGCAGCAGCAGGGTGCGGTCTACGGCCCAGCGGTCCAGCGCCAGCATGTCTTCCGGGGCCAGCAGGTCGCGGGCCGGGTCGAAGCCGGACAGGTTGGAGAGCAGGAAGCGTGCAGTGTTGCGGATACGGCGGTAGGCGTCGGCGCTGCGCTGCAGAATCTGCTCGGAAACGGCCATTTCACCGGAATAGTCGGTAGCGGCAACCCACAGGCGCAGGATATCGGCACCCAGGGTGTTGTTGACCTTCTCCGGCTCGATGGTGTTGCCCAGCGACTTGGACATCTTGCGGCCGTTCTCGTCCACGGTGAAGCCGTGGGTCAGCAGCTCGCGGTACGGCGCGTGGCCGTCAATGGCGCAACCGGTCAGCAACGACGAGTGGAACCAGCCGCGGTGCTGGTCGGAACCTTCCAGGTACAGGTCGGCACGCGGGCCGGTGGCGTGGCCGATGTCATGCGAGCCACGCAGCACGTGCCAGTGGGTGGTACCCGAGTCGAACCACACGTCGAGGGTGTCGGTGATCTTGTCGTACTGCTCGGCTTCAGCGCCCAGCAGTTCGGCGGCGTCCAGCTTGAACCAGGCCTCGATGCCTTCCAGTTCGACGCGCTTGGCCACTGCTTCCATCAGCTCGACGGTGCGTGGGTGCAGCTCGCCGGTCTGCTTGTGCAGGAAGAACGGGATCGGTACGCCCCAGTTGCGCTGACGCGAGATGCACCAGTCCGGGCGGTTGGCGATCATCGAATGCAGGCGCGCCTGGCCCCAGGCCGGCACGAACTTGGTGTCCTCGATGGCTTTCAGTGCACGCTCGCGCAGCGGCTCGCCGGTGGTCGGCTGCTTGTCCATACCCACGAACCACTGCGCGGTGGCGCGGTAGATCAGCGGGGTCTTGTGGCGCCAGCAGTGCATGTAGCTGTGGCTGATGGTTTCGGTGTGCATCAGCGCACCGACTTCGCTCAGCTTCTCGACGATGGCCGGGTTGGCCTTCCAGATGAACTGGCCGCCGAAGAATGGCAGCGAGTCGACGTACACGCCGTTGCTCTGCACCGGGGTGAGGATGTCGTCGTTGACCATGCCGTAACGCTTGCAGGTGACGAAGTCGTCTTCACCGTAGGCTGGCGAGGAGTGCACCACGCCGGTACCGGCGCCCAGTTCGACGTAGTCGGCCAGGTAGACTGGCGACAGGCGGTCGTAGAACGGGTGGCGGAAGTTGATCAGTTCCAGCGCCGAACCCTGGGCGGTGGCGATGACCGAGCCTTCCAGGCTGTAGCGCTTGAGGCACGACTCCACCAGCTCTTCGGCCAGTACCAGCAGGCGCTCGCCGGTGTCGACCAGGGCGTACTTGAACTCCGGGTGGATGTTCAGCGCCTGGTTGGCCGGGATGGTCCACGGGGTGGTGGTCCAGATCACGATGGCGGCCGGCTTGGCCAGCGAAGCCAGGCCGAAGGCGGCAGCCAGCTTGGCCTCGTCGGCAACCGGGAAGGCAACGTCGATGGTCTGCGATTTCTTGTCGGCGTACTCGACTTCGGCCTCGGCCAGGGCCGAACCGCAATCGAAGCACCAGTTCACCGGCTTCAGGCCCTTGAACACGAAGCCTTGCTTGACCATCTCGGCCAGGGCACGGATTTCGCCGGCCTCGTTGGCAAAGTTCATGGTCTTGTACGGGTTGTCCCAGTCACCCAGCACGCCCAGGCGGATGAACTCGGTCTTCTGCCCTTCGATCTGCTCGGCGGCGTACTCGCGGCACAGCTCGCGGGTGCGGTCGGCGGACAGGTGCTTGCCGTGGGTGACCTCGACCTTGTGCTCGATCGGCAGGCCATGGCAGTCCCAGCCCGGCACATACGGCGCATCGAAGCCGGCCAGGGTCTTGGAACGGACGATCATGTCCTTGAGGATCTTGTTCAGCGCATGACCGATGTGAATCTTGCCGTTGGCATAGGGCGGGCCGTCGTGCAGGACGAACTTGGGACGATCCTTGCCAATTTCGCGCAGCTTCTGGTACAGGCCAATGCTGTCCCAGCGCTGCAGGATCTGCGGTTCGCGCTGAGGCAGGCCGGCCTTCATGGGGAAGGCGGTGTCCGGAAGGTTAAGCGTGGCTTTGTAGTCGGTCATTTCAGGCTCTTCGTTAACGGTTGAGCGTGCCAATGTGCACGTGCGGCGGCGATATCCGCATCGATCGCCGACTTCAGCGCCTCCAGGGAGGCGAATCGCTGCTCTTCACGCAGCTTGTGGTGGAACTCCACCGTCAGGCGCCGGCCGTAAAGGTCGCCGGCATAGTCCAGCAGATGAATCTCCAGGTGCGGGCGCCCGTCACCGGCAACGGTGGGGCGCACGCCGATATTGCCGACACCCGGCCAGGCCTTGCCGTCGATTTCGATGCTGGCCAGGTAGACCCCGGACAGCGGCACGCGGCGGCGCTTGAGCTGGATGTTGGCGGTAGGTGTGCCGAGCTGGCGGGCCAGCTTCTGGCCATGCAACACGCGGCCGCTGATGCGGTACGGGCGGCCCAACAGGTGCTCGGCCAGCTCGAAGTTGCCTTCGGACAGGGCCTTGCGCACTTCGGTGCTGCTGACCCGCAGGCCGTCCTGGATCACCGTGTTGGCAGCCTCGACGGTGAAGCCGTACTGCTTGCCGGCCTCGACCAGGAAGGCGAAGTCGCCAGCGCGGTCGCAGCCGAAGCGGAAGTCATCGCCCACTTCGAGGTGGCGTACACCCAGGCCGTCTACCAGGATGGCCTTGACGAAGGCATCGGCACTGAGCTTGCTCAGGCGCTGGTTGAATGCCAGGCACAACACCCGGTCGATACCCTCGGCCGCCAGCAGCTCGATCTTGTCACGCAGGCGGGCCAGGCGGGCCGGCGCGGTGTCGGGGGCGAAGTACTCGCGTGGTTGCGGTTCGAAGATCACCACGCAGGTCGGCAGGCCCAAGGCCTGGCCGCGCTCGCGCAGGCGCGCCAGGATCGCCTGGTGGCCGCGGTGAACCCCGTCGAAGTTGCCTATGGTGGCGACACAGCCCCGGTGCTCGGGGCGCAGGTTGTGAAGACCTCGAACCAGCTGCATAACGCGCTTCTTGCTCATAAAGTGGCCGATTATAACCACACCCGGGCGCCGGTGACAGGCAGCAGCGCCCAAGGGCGGCGTGGAATGCGAAAAACCGACGCCTGACCCGCCCGATGCCTTAGTGCAAGGCCTTGCGGGCGAAATGCCGAGGCCGGAAGCCGCACAGGTACAGGCAGCCGAAATAGGTCACGATGCCCGCCAGTACCAGAGCCCCCAGGCGCACCAGGCGCTCGAGCATGCTGCCCTGCTCCCAGGCCGGCAGGTAATGCATGCCGGCCAGCAACACCGCCGACATCAGCCCCACTGCCAGCACCAGCTTGAGCAGGAACATCGCCCAGCCTGGCTGCGGCTGGAACAGCTGTTGGCTGCGCAGCTTCCAGAACAGCAGGCCGGCGTTCAGGCAGGCCCCCAGGCTGATCGCCAGGGCCAGGCCGGCATGCGCGAGCGGGCCGATCAGGGCCAGGTTGAACAGTTGGGTGCAGACCAGGGTGAATACCGCGATCTTCACCGGTGTACGGATATTCTGCTGCGCATAGAAGCCGGGTGCCAGTACCTTGACCAGAATGATCGCCAGCAAGCCCACGGAATAGGCGATCAGCGCCTTCTGGGTCATGGCTGCGTCGACGGCAGTGAACTTGCCGTACTGGAACAGCGCCACGGTCAGTGGCTCGGCGAGGATGGCCAGGGCCAGGGTGCATGGCAGCACCAGCAGGAAGCACAGGCGCAGGCCCCAGTCGAGGATCCGCGAGTATTCCTCGCGGTCCTTGTTGGCGTAGGTCTTGGCCAGCGTCGGCAGCAATATGGTGCCGAGGGCCACGCCCAGCACGCCGGAAGGCAGCTCCATGAGGCGGTCGGCGTAATACATCCACGACACCGAACCGGCCACCAGGAAGGAGGCGAAGATGGTGTTGATGATCAGCGAGATCTGGCTCACCGACACCCCGAGGATCGCCGGCAGCATCTGCTTGAGCACCCGCCACACGCCGGCATCACGCAGGTTCAGGCGTGGCAGCACGAGCATGCCGATCTTCTTCAGCGCTGGCAGCTGGTACAGCAACTGCGCCAGGCCGCCCGCCAGAACGCCCCAGGCCAGAGCCATGATCGGCGGCTCGAAATACGGCGTGAGCAGCACGGCGAAGGCGATCATCGCCACGTTCAGCAGGGTCGGGGTAAAGGCCGGTACCGAGAAACGGTTCCAGGTATTGAGGATCGCCCCGGCCAGGGACGACAGCGAGATCAGCAATATATAAGGAAAAGTCACCCGCAAAAGGGCGGTGGTCAGCTCGTATTTTTCGGCACTGTCGACAAAGCCTGGTGCGGTCGCCCACACCACCCACGGTGCCGCCAGGATGCCAATGGCGGTCACCAACGCCAGAACCAGAGTCAGCAGGCCACTGACATAGGCAACGAAGGTGCGGGTCGCCTCCTCGCCTTGCTGGGTCTTGTATTCGGCCAGGATCGGCACGAAGGCCTGGGAAAACGCACCCTCGGCGAAGATGCGCCGCAGCAGGTTGGGCAGCTTGAAGGCGATGAAGAAGGCATCGGTGGCGATGCCGGCACCGAAAACACGCGCCAGGATGGTGTCGCGGACAAAGCCCAGCACCCGCGAAATCATGGTGATCGAGCTTACCGCAGCCAGGGATTTGAGCAGGTTCATCGAAAAGATTCACGCCAAGGGCAGAGGACGCTGCCAGACAGCGTCCGAATGTGCGATACTCCCGCGCCTTCGCAGGGGAGCCAAAAATTCCCGAGTTTACAGGTCGCGCAGCAGAAAGGAATATTTCCCTCTTGTTGGCGCACCGCTCGGCGGAACCTTGCAGGTGGCCTTGACATCCGTTCGACTGATCGGCATGATTCGCGGCCTATTTTGTTTGCTATTTACCTAAAGTCTTTCGAGGAGCTCGACGGTGGCCAACACACCTTCCGCCAAGAAACGTGCAAAACAGGCTGAGAAGCGTCGCAGCCACAACGCCAGCCTGCGTTCCATGGTCCGCACCTACATCAAGAATGTAGTCAAGGCCATCGACGCAAAAGACGCCGAAAAAGCGCAAGCCGCTTACGTTCTGGCTGTGCCTGTAATCGACCGTATGGCCGACAAGGGCATCATCCACAAGAACAAGGCTGCTCGTCACAAAGGCCGTCTGAATGGCCACATCAAGGCGCTGAAAGAAGCTGCAGCTGCCTAAGCGACGTGCTAGTCGAAAAACCGACCCTAGGGTCGGTTTTTTGTTGCCTGCGATTTGTGCACATCGCCGCCTCGCTGCTGCGACCTATGCAACATCGCCGATCCGCTTTTGTAGGAGCGGCCTTGTGTCGCGATCGGGCTGCGCAGCAGCCCCAGCAATATCAGCATCGACGCTGAAACCGAGGGGCTGCTGCGCAGCCCGATCGCGACACAAGGCCGCTCCTACAAAAAGCAGGGCCGTGTTTGGCCAGTGCTACTTCGCTATCTGAATCTTCGGCGCCCACTGCAGCCATTCATCCTCGGCCTTGTCGAACAAGGCGAACGTCTGCTGCGGCCGTGCCGGGTTGCCCATCTGCTCGCCATCCGGCGTGGCAAAGGCGATACCGCCGTCGATCATGGTCTCCACCGACTCGGTACGCACCGTAACCCCCTTGACCAGCCCCCAGTCGAAACCGAAGCCGCTGCTGTTCCAGAAGCGGCTACCGCTGCGCACCAGGGCCGCATAGCGCGGTTCGATCAGGATATGGATCAACACGCGGTCAGCGCTCTGGCCCAACTCGAAGCCCGTCACCTTGCCCACCGCAACCTCACGGTAGGTCACCGGCACACCCGGCTTGATCGAGCCACGGCGCGGAGCGCTCAGCGTCAACGGCAGGCCGACTTCAGGCCCTGCCACCTGCGGGGCGTCGGCCAAGGCGATGAAATCGCGCTGTGGGCCACGGTCCTTGGCAGCCGGCTGCACTTCCAGGTACTGCCCGCCCACCAGGGTGTCGAGGTTCTGCGTGCGCACCAGGCCAAAGGCCGGCTTGACCACCCAGAACTGCGTACCGACGCGGGCGATACGGTCCGCTGCTTCGGTAATGCGCGCCCGCAGCAACACCGCCTGCAAGTCATCGGTCAGGTCGACGCTCTCGACGCTACCCACATCCAGGCCGCGGAAGCGTATCGCCGTGCCAGGCTTGAGGCCGTCGGCACGGTCCACACGAATGGTGATCAACGTACCCGCGCGGTTGACCGCCTCCTGGCTGTCATGCAGGCGGAAGCGTGGAATGTGGCGTTTGAGCGGCACATCAGGCCGTGGCGTATCGAACGCGATACCACCAGCCATCAGGGTCTGCAGTGATTCACTCTTGATCTTGATGCCCGACAGGCCGCCCGTCAGGGTGATGCCACTGACATTCCAGAAGCGCGACGAACCGTTGACCAGCTTTTCGTATTCCTTCTCGATATGCACACCGATCAGGATGCGATTGCTGTTGCGGGCGAACTGGTAGCTTTGCACGCTACCCACCTTCACCTGGCGGTACATGACCGGGCTACCGACTTCCAGCGAACCCAGGGTGTCGGCGAACAGCACCATGTGCAGGCCTGGTGCCTTGAGGTCGAGCGGCGGTGCCTTGGCGCGGGCTTCGAACTCACGCTCTGGCCGCGCACCCTTCTCACCAGGGCGAATGGCGATGTAGTTACCCTTGACCAGCGCTTCCAGGCCGGTGATACCCGCCAGGGAAATCGATGGTTTGACCACCCAGAACTGCGTGCCCTCGACCAGATAATCCTCGGCCAACGGGTCCAGCGTAAGCTCGGCCGATGCACTGGCCAGGTTGTCTGCCATTGTCAGGGCTTTGAGCGAGCCCACCTGGATGCCTTTGTACATGACCGGTGTACGGCCCGCCTGCAGGCCCTCGTAATCGCTCAATTTCACCTTTACCCGGATGCCGGCCTGGGCCGCATCGAAGTCCTCATACAGACGGAACGGCAGGTTCGAGTCGGTGGGAGGGCTGTCCTTGCGGTGTTCCGGCGTGGCAAAGGCGATACCACCGGCAACAATGCTCGACAGCGATTCGCTACGCACTTTCACGCCCGAGAGCGAGGCATCGATGCTGACGCCGCTGGCATTCCAGAAACGCGTGTGCTTGCGCACCAGGCTGGCATAGGCCGGCTCGATGAAGACCTTGATCTCGACGGTGCTCTGGTCCTCGGACAGGCGATAGCTTTTGACCCGGCCAACCTGGATTTGCTTGTAGAACACCGGGCTGTCACGGTTGAGCGACCCCAGCCGCTCGGCCTTGAGGGTAAGGTGCAGGCCCGGCTCGGTGTCCGAAAGCGGCGGCGCCACCTTCAAGGCGGTAAAACGCTTGGTGCGCTCCCCCTCCCCCGGGCTGACGGCGATGTAGTTGCCTGACACCAGGGTTTCAAGGCCGGAAATACCCGCCAGGCTGACGCTCGGCTTCACCAGCCAGAAACGCGTACCTTTGGTCAGATGAGGCTCGGCAGCCTTGTTCATCTCGATGGTGGCGATCACCCCTTGGTTCTCACCCTTGGCGTCGAGCACCAGGCTTTTGACCTTGCCAACCGGCATGCCCTTGTAGATCACCTCGGTCTTGTTGGCGACGATACCCTCGCCCGACTCGAAGCGAACCTCAATTTCCACGCCGGCATCACGGTAAGCCTGCCACGCAAGCCAGCCACCGATCATCAAGGCGATCAAAGGCAGGATCCATATGGCCGACCAGTTCGAGGCTGGGCGGGTTTTAGCCGTTGGCAGGTCACTCATGGTCGTCATCCGACTCCGTGTTATCCCAAATCAGTCGGGGATCGAAAGTTAAAGCGGCAAGCATTGTCAGGATCACCACAGTTGCAAAGGCGACAGCGCCCAGGTTGGCTTCGACACTGGCTATTCGGCCGAAATTCACCACCGCCACCAGGATGGCGATGACAAAGATATCGAGCATGGACCAGCGCCCAATGAATTCGATGAAGCGGTACATCAATATCCGTTGCCGCGCCGAAAGCGGCTGCCGACGCTGAACGGAGTACAACAGCAAGCCGATGCCCACCAGCTTGAATGTGGGCACCAGGATACTGGCAATGAACACCACGGCAGCAATGGGCACCATGCCATGCTTGAGCAAGGTGATGACGCCGGACATGATCGTGTCGGGGCTGCCTTGGCCCAGGGTGCTCACGGTCATGATCGGCAGCATGTTGGCGGGGATGTACAGGATCGACGCGGCAATCAGCAGCGCCCAGGTGCGCGCGATGCTGTTCGGCCGACGGGCATGCACGATGGCACCGCAGCGTGTACAGGTTTGTGAAGTGCTGTCTGGCTGTTGCCGGTTCAGCTCGTGACACTCATTGCAGACAAGAATGCCTGCATCAATCGCCCGCATGCAGGTCCTCCCCTGATAGTGCACTCCAGATCTGGTGCGGTGACATCACCACTTCGAGCCACACCTGGATCAATAACAGGCTGATGAAGCAGAACAGCCCCAGGCCTACGGTCAGCTCGGCCAGGTCCACCAGCTTGACGATGGCCACCAGCACGCCCATGAAATAGACCTCGAGCATGCCCCAGTCACGCAAGTGGTGATAGATGCGGTAGAACAGCAGGCCGAAACTACGCCCCACGTTCAGGCGGATGCTCAGGAGCACGACCAGCTGACAGAGCAGTTTTGCCAGAGGGATGGCCATGCTGCACAAGAACACCACCACGGCCACGCCGCGCATTTCCGAGTTGTACAGGCCCAGCACGCCGCTCCAGACGGTATCGTCCGATGTCTGGCCAAGCAGGTGCAGCTGCATGATCGGCAGGAAATTGGCAGGCACAAACAGCAGCAAGGCGGTGAGTACCAGGGCCAGGCTGCGGTTGACCACATTGTGCCGATGGGCGTAGAGCTCGTAGCCGCAGCGCGGGCATTGGGCTTTCTCGTCATGCTGGAGCACGGGCTTGCGCAGCAGCAGGTCGCATTCATGGCAGGCGACAAGCTCGTCCAGCGGCAACTGGGCCAAGGTTTCAGGTTCGACAGGATTGGGCATATAGCGCTTCTGAATAGGTGCGTGGGCCTATTCTAGTGTTCTGGCTCGAATTGTGGGAGGCAACATAACAGCGGGCCTGCGCGACCATTGTAGGAGCGGCCTTGTGTCGCGATCGGGCGCGAAGCGGCCGTAAAGCCTGTATCCCGGGTCTCACAGGTAAACCGCGGCGCCTGGATTGCGGCCGCTGCGCGCCCGATCGCGACACAAGGCCGCTCCTACAGGGATCGCACAAGGCCGGGGGATTCGCACAAGGTCGGAGGATTTAGGTGAGGCTTGGGGGTTTTAGGGCCAGAAAGACAAAACCCCTACCTGCATGCGCAGATAGGGGTTTTGCGAAATGAATCTTGACGATGACCTACTCTCACATGGGGAAACCCCACACTACCATCGGCGATGCATCGTTTCACTGCTGAGTT
>NZ_NEJM01000002.1:0-543340 GCF_002113725.1 Pseudomonas sp. B23(2017)
CGCGGGGGTGGTGGAGTACCTGGGGCGGATCGACCATCAGGTGAAGATTCGAGGTTTTCGCATCGAACTGGGCGAGATCGAGGCGCGGCTGCAGGCGCAAGCCAGCGTGGCCCAGGGCGTGGTACTGGCCCAGGACGGCCCGGGCGGCAAGCAGCTGGTGGGTTATGTGGTGCCTGCCGATGCGGCCGTGATGGCCAGCACCGAGGCCCAGGCTGCCGAGCGTGAGGCGCTGCGCACTGCGCTGAAGGCGAGCCTGCCGGACTACATGGTGCCGGCCCACCTGCTGTTCCTGGCCAAACTGCCGTTGACCGCCAACGGCAAGCTGGACCGCCGTGCGCTGCCGCAACCGGATGCCAGCCAGTTGCAGCGCGAGTACCTCGCGCCGCAAAGCGAACTGGAGCAACGGATCGCGGCGATCTGGGCCGATGTGCTGAAGCTGGAGCGGGTAGGCCTGGGCGACAACTTCTTCGAACTGGGTGGGCACTCCTTGCTGGCTACCCAGGTCATGGCGCGGCTACAGGTCGAGCTTGGCACGAGCCTGCCCCTGGCGTTGTTGTTCCAGGCGCAAACGCTGCAGGACTACGCAGCAATGATCAATGGCTTGAATACCCATAGCGATGCAGACCTGGATGAACTCCAGGACTTCATGAGCGAGCTTGAGGCAGTCTGAAATGCAAACGGATAACAGAAACATGGCCCTGATGCAGCGCTTCATCGGCCTGCCGCTGCCACAGCGCAAAATCTTCCTCGAGAAACTGGCGGCGAAGGGCATGAGCCTGGCCCAGTTGCCGATCCCCGAGGTGCGCGGCGAGCATCCGTTGCCGGCGCTTTCATACGCCCAGCAACGGCAGTGGTTCCTGTGGCAATGGGAGCCTGCCAGTGCCACCTACAACATCCCGGCTGCCTTGAAATTCAAGGGGAATCTGGATACCACAGCTCTGCAACTGGCCTTCGCGGCCTTGATCGAGCGACATGAAACGCTGCGTACCACGTTCCGTCGCGACGGTGAGCAGGCGGTGCAGGTCATTCATGCTCAAGTGCCGTTCGAGCTGGTCATCGAAGAGCAGGCAAACGCCGACGAGGCCGCTGTGCGGGCCTGGGTCGAGACCGAAGCAGGGCAACCGTTCGACCTGGAGCAGGGGCCGCTGTTGCGGGCCCGGCTGCTGCGCCTGGCGGCGGACCAGCACGTGCTGGTGCTGACCCTGCACCATATCGTCGCCGACGGCTGGTCGATGCCGGTGATGGTCAATGAGCTGGTGCAGTTCTATCAAGGTTTCAGCCAGGGCCAGGTAACGCAACTGCCGACCCTGCCGATCCAGTATGCCGACTATGCCATTTGGCAGCGTAGCTGGATGGAAGCCGGCGAGCAGGCACGGCAACTGGCCTACTGGACCGAACAGTTGGGCGATGAGCAACCGGTGCTGGAGCTGCCGCTGGACCATCCGCGCCCGGCCATGCCGAGCCACAGAGGGGCACGGTTGCCGATCGTGCTGGGCGATGAGCTGGCCACCAACCTGAAACGGGTTGCCCAGCAGCAGGGCGTGACGCCGTTCATGCTGCTGCTGGCCAGCTTCCAGACCCTGCTGCATCGCTACTCGGGCCAGGCTGATATCCGCGTTGGGGTACCGATTGCCAACCGTAACCGGGTCGAGACCGAGCGCTTGATCGGCTTCTTCGTCAACACCCAGGTGCTGCGTGCCGAGTTCGATGTGCAACTGACGTTCAGCGAGCTGCTGCAACAGGTCAGGCAACGTGCCCTGGGTGCCCAGGCCCACCAGGACCTGCCGTTCGAGCAGCTGGTCGATGCGCTGCAGCCGGAGCGCAACCTGAGCCACAATCCGCTGTTCCAGGTGTTGTACAACCACCAGACCCAGGCCAAGGGCGAGCCCCGACGTATAGCGGGGCTGGAGATGGAGGAGTTGGCCTGGGACAACCACACCGCCAAGTTCGACCTGGCTTTGGACACCTCCGAGCATGAAAAGGGCATCGGTGCTTCGCTGACCTATGCCACCGACCTGTTCGACACCAGCACCATCGAGCGCATGGCGCGGCATTGGCTCAACCTGCTGGAAGCCATCGTGCGCCAACCGGGCCAGCGCATCAGCGAGCTGCCGTTGCTGGGCGAGGACGAGCAGCAGGCCGTGCTGCGTGACTGGAACCGCAACACCGTCGCCTTCCCGGATGAGCGAACCATTCATGAGCTGATCGAGGCCCAGGTGGCCACCGCCCCCGAAGCCCCGGCAGTCACCTTCGGCGAGCAGACCCTGAGCTACGGCGAGCTGAACCGCCGGGCCAACCAGCTGGCGCACAAGCTCATCGAGCGCGGCGTTGGCCCGGATGTGCTGGTGGGCATCGCCATGGAGCGCAGCCTGGACATGGTGGTTGGCCTTCTGGGCATTCTCAAGGCCGGTGGTGCCTATGTGCCGCTGGACCCGGAGTACCCGGAAGATCGCCTCAGCTACATGTTCGCCGACAGCAGCATCACTTTATTGCTGACCCAGGCACACCTGCGTGAGGTGCTGCCAATTCCCGCCGCCATCGAGTGCCTGGAGCTGGATGAGCTGGCTCTGGCCAGCTACAGCGGCGCCAATCCCGGGGTTACGGTAGCCCCGCAGAACCTGGCCTACGTGATCTACACCTCCGGCTCCACCGGCAAGCCCAAGGGCACGCTGCTGCCGCACCAGAACGTGGTCCGGTTGTTCGCGGCGACCCAGGACTGGTTCCGTTTCGATGCCAGTGACGTGTGGACGGTGTTCCACTCCTACGCCTTCGACTTCTCGGTATGGGAGCTGTTCGGCGCGTTGCTGTACGGCGGCCGGACGGTGATGGTGGCCAAGGACGTGGCGCGTTCCACCGAGGACTTCCATGCGCTGCTGCAGCGCGAGCAGGTGACGGTGCTGAACCAGACGCCGTCGGCGTTCCGCCAGTTGATCCCGGTGGCCTGCGCGGCAGCGCGCCAGGGGCAGGGCCTGGCCTTGCGACATGTGGTGTTCGGCGGCGAAGCGCTGGACGTGAGCAGCCTCGAACCCTGGTTCGAGGTGTTCGGCGACCAGCAGCCACGGCTGATCAATATGTACGGCATCACCGAAACCACGGTGCACGTGACCTACCGGCCGATCACCCAGGCCGACCTGGCCAAGGGCGCGAGCAGCCCGATCGGCGAGGTGATCCCGGACCTGTCGTGGTACCTGCTGGATGCCGCGCTGAACCCGGTGGCCCCAGGCAGCCACGGCGAGCTGGTGATCGGCCAGGCGGGCCTGGCGCGGGGGTATCACGGGCGCCCGGGGCTGACCGCCGAGCGCTTCGTGCCGAACCCGTTCGACAGCCAGGGTGGCCGCCTGTACCGCTCGGGCGACCTGGCCCGCTACGGCGGCGCGGGGGTGGTGGAGTACCTGGGGCGGATCGACCATCAGGTGAAGATTCGAGGTTTTCGCATCGAACTGGGCGAGATCGAGGCGCGGCTGCAGGCGCAGGCCAGCGTGGCCCAGGGCGTGGTGCTGGCCCAGGACGGCCCGGGCGGCAAGCAGCTGGTGGGTTATGTGGTGCCTGTCGATGCGGCCGTGATGGCCAGCACCGAGGCCCAGGCTGCCGAGCGCGAGGCGCTGCGCACTGCGCTGAAGGCAAGCCTGCCGGACTACATGGTGCCGGCCCACCTGCTGTTCCTGGCCAAACTGCCGTTGACCGCCAACGGCAAGCTGGACCGCCGTGCATTGCCGCAACCGGACGCCAGCCTGCTGCAAGCGGAATATGTGGCCCCGCAGAGTGAACTGGAACAACAGATCGCGGCGATCTGGGCCGATGTGCTGAAACTGGAGCGAGTAGGCCTTGGCGACAACTTCTTCGAACTGGGTGGCGACTCCATCGTTTCCCTTCAGCTGGTGGGCAAGGCCCGCCAGGCCGGCGTGCAGTTCACCCCCAAGCAACTGTTCCAGCATCAGACCGTACAAGGCCTGGCCACGGTGGCGCGGCGTGTTGTCGAAGGTATTGGCGAGCAAGGGCCGATCACGGGCAGCACACCGCTGACCCCGATTCAGCAATGGTTCTTCGAGGCCGACATTGGTGAGCGTGGGCATTGGAACCAGTCGATTCTGCTGACACCCAGCGAACCCCTGCAAGCGGACCGCCTGCACGATGCATTGCTGGCACTGGTCGCCCATCATGATGCACTGCGCCTGGGCTTCGAGCAGCAGGCGGGGGCCTGGCAAGCCGAGTACAAGCCACAGCAGCAGGCGCGGATACTCTGGGAGCATGCGTGCGCGGACGAGGAGGCGTTGTCCGCACTCGCTGACCAGGCCCAACGCAGCCTGAACCTGCAACAAGGCTTGCTGGTCCGTGCGCTGCTGGCCAGCCTGCCCGATGGCAGCCAGCGTCTGCTGCTGGTCATTCATCACCTGGCGGTAGATGGTGTGTCGTGGCGCCTGTTGCTGGAGGACCTGCAACAGGCCTACCAGGCCCTGGGCAACCGACAGCCGGTGCAATTGCCAGCCAAGACCAGCGCCTACAAGACCTGGGCGCAGCACCTGCAGGCCTATGCCCAGAGCGAGGCGCTGCAAGCGGAACTTGCCTACTGGCAAGCGCAGTTGCAGGGCACCAGCGACCACCTGCCGTGCGCCAATGCGCAGGGCGGCAACCAGCAGCAGCACGCTGCGTCGGTCAGTACGCGGCTGGGCCGCGAAGCCACCCGACAGTTGTTGCACGATGCCCCTGCGGCCTATCGCACGCAGATCAATGACCTGTTGCTGACAGCCCTGGCTCGGGTGATCGCCCGCTGGACCGAGCGGCCGGAGGTGCTGGTCAGGCTGGAAGGCCATGGCCGGGAAGACCTGTTCGATGACATTGACCTGAGCCGCACGGTGGGCTGGTTCACCAGCATGTACCCAGTGAAGCTGAGCCCGCAGGGCGGGATCGCCGAATCGATCAAGGCGGTCAAGGAGCAGCTGCGGGCCGTGCCGAACAAAGGCCTGGGCTATGGCGCGCTGAAGTACATGGGGCCGGCTGGTGCGCGTGAGGCCCTGGCTGCGTTGCCTCAGGGCGAGATCGTGTTCAACTACCTCGGGCAGTTCGACGGTAGCTTCGACGAGCAGTCGGGCTTGTTCGCACCCGCGCGGGAATACGGCGGTGCGGCCAAACCAGCCGATGCGCCGCTCGATAGCCAGATCGCCCTGAACGGCCAGGTATACGGCGGCGAGCTGAAACTTGGCTGGACCTTCAGTGCGCAGCGCTACGACACCGCGGTCATGCAAGAGTTGGCAGATGACTATGCCGCAGAGCTTGGCGCGCTGATCGCTCATTGCTGCGAGCCTGGCAACCGTGGTGTAACGCCTTCGGACTTCCCACTGGCCGCGCTGCGCCAACAACAGCTGGATGAGCTGCCGGCAGTTGCACGGCAGGTGGCCGATATCTACCCGCTGTCGCCGATGCAGCAGGGCATGCTGTTCCATTCGCTGCAGGGGCCTGAAGGCGCGCTTTACATCAACCAGACTTCGGTGGAAGTCAAAGGCCTGGAAATCGAACGGTTCGTGGCAGCCTGGCAGCAGGTGATCGACTGTCACGATATCCTGCGCAGTGCCTTCTGGTCGGCGCCCCACTTGGCCGAACCTTTGCAGCTTGTCTACCGCAAGGTCGAATTGCCGGTGGTCGTGCATGACTGGCGCGACCGCTCGGTAAGCGCGCAGATGCTGCAGGCGCTGGCCGAGGCCGATGCCGCACAAGGCCTGGACCTGAGTGTCGCACCGTTGATGCGCCTGACCCTGGTGCGGCTGGACGACGAACGTTTGCACCTGCTGTGGACCCGTCATCACATACTGATGGACGGCTGGAGTACCTCGCGGCTGCTTGGCGAGGTGTTGCAGACTTACCATGGCCACCCTGCGCGAGCGCCGGCAGGGCGGTTTGGCGATTACATCCGCTGGCTTGCCGGGCAGCCCAAGGCGGCGCTGGAGCAGTTCTGGCGAGGCAAGCTGCAAGAGCTGGAAAGCCCCACCTGGCTGGCGGACAGCCTGGCGGCTCGCCCGGCGGCAGACCTGCAGGGGCACGCCGCGCTGTACCTGCGTTGGGATGCCTCGCGTACCCGGCAACTGCGCGAGCAGGCCCAGCGCTTGCGCATCACCCCAAACACCTTGATCCAAGCGACCTGGCTGCTGCTGCTGCAGCGCTATACCGGGCAAGCCACGGTGTGCTTCGGCGCCACCGTGGCGGGCCGGCCAGCCGGCTTGCCCGGTGCCGACGAAATGCTGGGGTTGTTCATCAACACCTTGCCGGTGGTGCAGACGCCCCAACCGCAGCAGCGGATTGTCGACTGGCTGCAGCAACTGCAGGCCTGCAACCTGGAACTGCGCGACCACGAACATGCAGCCTTGGCCGATGTGCAACGCTGGGCAGGGCAGGCCGGGCAAGCGTTGTTCGACAGCATCGTGGTGTTCGAGAACTACCCGGTGGACGAACGCCTGCAGGAAGGTGGTGGTGGCTCGCTGCAGTTCGGTGAGGTGAGCAACCGCGACGTGACCAACTACGCCATGGACCTGGCGGTGCATCTGGGCGAGACGCTCTCGGTCGAGTTCCTCTACTTGCGCAACCGCTTCACGGAGCAAGCCACTGACAGCATTCGCGGCAGTTTCGAACGGCTGCTCGAGGGCATGCTCGACAACCCTCACGCCACCGTGGGCAGCCTGGACATGCTGACCCCGGCGCAAGCGCAGCAGGCCCAGGCTCGCAATGGCTTGCAGCCATGCGAGCAGGCCATGCCAAGGCTGGCCGAGCTGATTGCCCGGCATGCCCAGGTGCGGCCAGAGGCAATTGCGATGGCCTGTGGCGAGCGACAGTTGAGCTACGCCCAACTGGATGAGCGTGCCAACCGCCTGGCACACCACCTGATTGCCTTGGGTGCGCGCCCGGAGGTTACGGTCGGCATCGCCCTGGAACGCTCGGTGGAGGTGATCGTGGCATTTCTGGCGGTGATGAAAACCGGCGCCGCCTATGTGCCGCTGGATATCGACTACCCGCAGGACCGCTTGCAGTGGATTGTCGAAGATTCGGCCATGCACCTGCTGGTGACCAGCAGCGGCTTGCGCCAGCGTTTTGCCGGGGTGGAGCACTGCGTGGAGCTGGACCTTCTGGCTATCACCAGCTTGCCGTCCGATGCCCCTCAGGTGATGGTGCACGACACCAACCTGGCGTACCTGATCTATACCTCTGGCTCCACCGGCAAGCCCAAGGGCGTGGCGGTCAGCCATGGGCAGATCGGCATGCACTGCCAGGCAATCGCCCGCCTTTACGAAATGGATGAAAGCACTCGCGAGCTGTTGTTCATGTCGTTCGCTTTCGACGGTGCCCAGGAGCGTTGGCTGTCGACCTTGTCGTCAGGCGGCTGCCTGGTGGTGCGCGGTAGCCAGCTGTGGACTGCCGAGCAAACCTGGCAGGTACTGCATGCCGAGCGCATCGACATTGCCTGCTTCCCGCCGGCGTATCTGCAGCAACTGGCCGAGTTCGCGCAAACCCGGCAGGAGGCCGCACCGCCGGTGCGCATCTATTGCTTTGGCGGTGACGCGGTGCCCGATGCACTGTTCGAACTGGTCAAGCGGACCTTGCGCCCGCAGTTCCTGACCAATGGCTACGGGCCTACCGAAACGGTCGTGACCCCCCTGTTGTGGAAAGTATCGGCGCAGCAGTCATGCCAGGCGGTGTATGCGCCGATCGGTGAGCGGGTTGGCCAGCGCACGCTGCATGTGCTGGACCAGGGCCTGAACCCGGTGCCCGATGGCGTGGCCGGGGAACTCTACATTGGTGGCGAGGGTGTGGCGCGCGGGTATCACCAGCGTCCGTCCCTGACCGCCGAGCGCTTTGTCGCCGACCCGTTTGCCCAGGGCGGGCGGCTGTACCGCACCGGTGACCGGGTGCGTCGTCGGGCGGATGGCGTGATCGATTTCATCGGCCGCCTGGACAACCAGTTGAAGGTTCGCGGTTTCCGCATCGAACCCGGGGAAGTCGAAGCACGGCTGCGGAATCTGGCGGATGTGCGGGATGCTGTGGTGGTGGCCCGGGAGGGCGCTACCGGCAAGCAACTGGTGGCGTATCTGGTCACCGGCAATGGAGTGACTTCCGCTACGCAATTGCGTGACGCCTTGCGTGCCGACCTGCCGGACTACATGGTGCCGACCCAGTGGGTATTGCTGCCGGCGTTTCCACTCACGCCCAATGGCAAGATCGATCGCAATGCGCTGCCGGCCCCGGAGTTGGCCGGGCGCCCGGTGCGGGTGGCTCCGCGCGATGACACGGAAAAGGCGCTGGCGGCCATCTGGCAGGAAGTGCTGGAGGTGGATGAAGTTGGTGTCGATGACAACTTCTTCGAGTTGGGGGGCGATTCGCTGCGCGTGCTGAAGATGCTGTCGAAGGTACGAGCACGGCCCGACCTGTCGATCGAACTGAAACTGCGCGATGTCATGGCCAGGCCCACCATTGGCGAGCTTTCCGGCTATACCGATGCCGACGTCGCCCTTGATCCGCTGCTGCTGCTCAACAGCCGGGTAGCCGGGGCCAGGCCTCTGTTCTGCCTGCATGCAGGCTTTGGCACGGTGTTCGACTACGAGCCGCTGGCGCGCCGGCTGGAAGGGCATTGCAGCGTCTACGGCGTGCAATGCCGCATGCTGCTCGATCGCAACTGGCAGGATGATTCGTTGCAGGCCATGGCGATCGACTATGCCCAGTACATTCGCCAGAAGCAGCCCGAAGGGCCATACCAGCTTGCCGGCTGGTCGCTGGGTGGCACGCTGGCGGTGCTGGTGGCCCAGGAGCTGGAAGCCCAGGGCCAGCAAGTATCGTTGCTTGGCCTGGTCGACAGTTTTATCCCAACCGGTGCGCCGGCGACGCCGGCAGCGGACTGGAGTGCCGACCTTGGCAGCTTCCTGAGTGTGCTGCTGGGGCTGGCCAAGGAGCAGCTGGTGCTGCCTGCCATCGCGGCGGGCAGTGGTGTGCCGCTGCTTGAGCGGCTGATCGAAGAGGCACGCTCGGGGCTGCAGGTAGCGTCGGCCTTCGCCAGTGTCGAAAGCGCCGAACTGGCCCACACCTTTGCCGTGGCGATGCGGCTCAAGGCGTTGTCGGAACGGTTGCCGGCATTGCCGGCAACCCGCGCCGCGGCCTTGTGCTGGTGGGCGGGTGACCATGGCCAACGCTTCGCGGTTCAGGGGAGCGGTGAGAACCACGCGGTTGCAGCGGGTCACTATGACATCCTCAAGCATCCGGACGTGATCGAGGGGCTTGCGGCCAGGCTGGTGGCGGAGCCGGTCATGGGTTGACCCGGCAAGGCCGGCTGAATGACCTGTGGGGCCCGCGTTCAACGTGGGCCCCACAGGTTTTTTCATGTCGGCAGTGTCGCCACCGAGACGAAAAAAGCGGCGTCATCCTGTGTGGATGACGCCGCTTCGATTACAACGGTACAGGTGGCTGTCGGCCTAGAAGTCGTAGCGCAGGCTCATGGTGGCGTTACGCGGGTCACCGTAATGGCCAACGCTGCCGCCGATACCCGAGTAATACTTCTCGTCGAAGATGTTGTTCAGGTTCAGAGTGGCGGCCAGATGGTCGGTGACCTGATAGCGCGCCATCAGGCTGGCAACCGTGTAGTCATCCTGGGTGGCTCGGGCTTTGAGGCTGTTGTAGTAGAGCGACATGCTGGAGTTCCAGGACACCCCGCCACCCACGGTCAGCCTGTTCCAGTCACCCTGGAAGCGATAGGTGTTCCAGAAGCGGAAGGTGTCCATGGAATATTGCGTCAGCTGGCGCACGCCATCGGCGTCTTCCGTGCGGGCATGGCTGTAGCTGGTCATGACTTGCCAACCAGGCAAAACCTCACCCGACAGTTCCAGGTCGATACCCTTGGTTTCGGTACCCTTTGCGCCCTTGTAGGCTTGTTGGTCGAGCGTGCCTTGCACGATCTCACCGCTGTCCTCCACCGCCAGGTTGTCACGCTTGACCAGGAACAGTGCCGTACTGGCGTTCAGACGCCCGTCGTAGAACGCCCCTTTCCAGCCCACTTCGTAGTTGCTGCCTATGACAGGGCCAATGACCGAACCGTTACGATCGAGGTTGGATTGTGGCTTGAAGATATCGGTATAGCTGGCATACACCGATTGCTCGGGGGTCAGGTCATAGATGATGCCCGCGTACGGTGTTACTTCACCCCGCTCGTGCATCTTGACGTCCGGCGATCCGAATGAGGTAGGCCAGTAGTAATAGTCGTAGTCATAGTCGGAGGTGCGCGCGCCCACGATTACGTTCAGGTCATCCATCAGGTTGAACTTGAATGCCGCATAGGTGCCGCGCTGGCTGCTCTTGATGTTGAGAATTTCCCCAAGTGCGCCAGTCTCGGTTGGCCGAGGCAGGTAGTTGTCCCAGTCATAGAAGTTGACGGTTGTGGTGCCGACGTCATAACCGGTGTGATCGTTCTTGTAATCCTGGTAGTTGAAGCCGGTGATGAACTCGTGAGTGCGCCCGAACAGGGAAAAAGGCCCTTGCAGTGTCAGGTCCAGGCCACGCTGGGTCTGGTCGGCTTCAGCGTTGTAACGCAGCATTCGCGCAGCGCCGGTTTCTTCATTGATCCACGCTCGGCCCGAAGAGGTCTGATAAGAGCCGTTGTAGTTATCGCGATTGGAATCCATGTAGTTCGCGGCCAGCTTGATTTGCCAGTCATTGGCGAAGGAATGCTCGGCGGCCATGAAATAGTTGGTGGTTTCCAGCTCGTCGTACATCCAGCGGGCGCCGGAACTGGTCGAGCGGGAGAAGTTGGTCTGCTTGCCGTTGGTGAACAACAACGGCACACCCGGTGAACCGGTGGCTTTGAACTTCTGGTAGTCGACGCCGAAACGTACCAGGGTGTCGTCGTTCAGGTCCGCTTCGAGAACGCCGTAGAGGATGTCCTTGTCTTCCTTGTACCAGTCGCGAAAGCTGCCGCTTTTCTGCTTGGCCGCCACCATGCGCCCGCGCAGGTTGCCACCCTCGGTCAAGGGGCCGGAAACATCGACTTCGCTGCGGTAGGAGTCCCAGGAGCCGACAGTGCCCTGGATATGCGACTGGAATTCGCGGGTCGGGCGTTTGCGAATGAGGTTGACCACGCCGCCGGGTTCACCCGCGCCGGTCATCAGACCGGTGGCGCCGCGGACGATTTCGACGCGGTCGTAAAGGGTCATGTCCAGCAACGTGCTGGGCATGTTGCGGGTCTGGTTTTCCTGGGTGGTGGTCACGCCGTCAAGCTGGTAGGTGTTGATGGCACTGCCGCGGGAATAGATGTTGTAGCGCAGGCCACCGTCCTGGGACATGGTGATGCCGGGTGTCTGGTTGAGCACCTGGGTCACGCTGTTGAGCTGCTGGTCGTCCATGCGCTGGCGAGTGATCACACTGATCGACTGGGGCGTTTCACGGATCGACAGGTTCATCTTGGTCGCGGTGTTGGTCACACCGGTGGTGTAGGAGCCCGTGCCTTCGGTAGTGGTACCAAGGCCCACGCTATTGACGTTGGTCGCCGAAAGCTCGACCTGGCCGGTCTGTGCGCCCGAACTGGCCGTCACCGTCACGGTGTTGCCATCGATCTGGTAACGCAGCCCGGTGCCTTGCAGCAATGTCCGCAACGAAGACTGCAGGTCATGCCGGCCCTTGAGGGCCGTGGAGCGCAGCCCACTGATGTCCTCCGGGCTGTACAGCAACTGGGTATCGGTCTGCCTGGCCAGTGCCTGCAACGCCGAATTCATCGACTGCGCAGGAATATCCAGGGTCCACTCCTGTGCCTGCACCTGGGCAACCATCGCAGCGGATATCGCCAGGCCCAGGCCGATGCGTGTGAACGCGCGCTGGGGGCGAAGGGAATGACGGATCAGTAATGCTTTGGCAAGCGGGTTGAGCGGGCCGGGGAGGGACTTGGACATCTATTGCGGTCTCGTTGGCAGAGGGTTTTTTTCTATGTCAGCTATAGGACGCAGCACCTGTGAAAAACCGGAACGATTCTTATTGGCGATTTTTTTGGCCAGTGCTGCGTTAACCGCGTCACAACTTCACAGTTCGCGTGCTACGCGAAAGCCGAGGAAATCCCCGCGGGTGGTCTTGAGGCGGTCGTTGCGGTTGGCCGAGCGGGAGAAGATCGGCGGCTCGCCCCAGTCGTTGCCGCGCATGTGCGCGCGGATGCACTTGGGGTCCTGGATCCAGGCGCTGCCGTCGGTGGGGGCGCCTTCGTAGCTGTCGTGGTAGCAGTCGGCGACCCATTCGTAGACGTTGCCGTGCATGTCATACATGCCGAAGGCATTGGGCGGGTAGCTGCCTACCGGGGCGGTGAAGGTATGCCCGTCCTTGGGGCCATAGGTGTTGGCGTGCTTGCTGATCTCGTACTTGCCCGGTTCGTCGAAGGGGAAGGGGAACGGGCCGCTGGAGCCGCCACGGGCGGCATATTCGCGTTCGGCTTCGCTGACCATGCGGTATGGCTTGCCGGTGGTTTTCGCCAGCCATCGGGTGTAGGCCTGCACTTCGTCGTAGTCGACGCACACCGCCGGCTGGCGGGGGCCTTGCTTGTAGCTGGGCTTGCTGGCTTCGCACCAGCGGCCGGGGCGGTCGTCGCCGCTCTTGATGACGGTGGCGGTGGCCTTGATGTAGGCATCCAGTTCGCCGGCGGTGACCTGGTAGCGGCTCATGGCGAAGGGCTTGGCGAAGGTCACGGTGTGCAGCGGGCCCTCGTCGGGCTGGCGGCCGACTTCGTCGTCAGGGGCCCCCATCACGTAGCTGCCGGCGGGCAGCACGACCATCTCGGGGCAGTCCTTGCAGTCTTTGAACACGACGCCGGGCTTGGCGGCATGGGCGTAGGCGCTGACCAGCAGCAGGCAGGTGATCTGGGCTGGCCGGTAGAGCCAGGCGGATACGTTCATCGGTGGTCCTCGAAACAGGTGAATGCGGGCTGCGTTTCGCATTCAGACGAATCGGGGTGGTGAGAAATTAACCAATACACACGCGACCCCTTACCAGCCAGTTAACGTCACTGGGGCTGCTGCGCAGCCCATCGCCGGCAAGCCAGGCTCCCACAGGGACCGCGAAAATCTTGAGTTCTGCGCCGTACTTGTGGGAGCCCGGCTTGCCGGCGATGGGCCGCAAAGCGGCCCCGGCAATATCGGCCTGGATGCAAAGAGCTTGGGCCGCTTCGCGCCCCCTCGCGACACAAGGCCGCTCCTACACGGGATTGTGGCCGGCGGGGTAGTTGCCAGCCAGGAAACACCGGGCTATAGTCCAGGCCACTGTTCTCTTCCCGAAGACCTGTTCATGCCAGCCAGCCCATCCACCACAAGCTTTGCCATCGCGCCAGTCGCGGGCATGGTCGTGCGTGGCTGCCAGCAGCCGGCGATGATCAGTCACTATCCACCACCACCTGTCAGTGGCGTCGTAGGCGGCGTAGCTCCGCCTCCTTGCGTGGTCGTGCTGGGCTGATCGGCTTCTGGCCGCATCCCTTCGCACACGCAACCTACTGAACACGGTCGGCGACTTCCCACGCTGAAGCGCACGCCGTCCGTCTGGCTTATTCGCCTTATATCAGGTGGCAATACATGTCTGTCTTTAGCAAAGCATCCGTGGCCTCGGCGGCCACTACCAGCCTGTTCGTCCTGCTGTGGAGCAGCGGGGCGATCGTCTCCAAGCTCGGCCTGGCGCATGCCAGCCCGTTTGCCTTCCTGCTGTTGCGCTCGGCGCTGGCCCTGGCCGGCCTGCTGCTGATCGGCCCGTTGCTGGGGCTGCGCTGGCCGCGCAGTCGCGGGGCCATCCTGCGGGCTCTGGGCACCGGCTGTGTGCTGCTCGGCGCCTACCAGATCTTCTACCTGCTGGCGCTCGATACCCATGTCACCCCCGGCATCATGGCCACGGTGATGGGGGTACAACCAATCCTGACCGTGGTGCTGATGGAGCGCCAGCGCTCCTGGAGCCGCTTGTTCGGCCTGGGGTTGGGGCTTGGCGGGTTGATCATGGTGGTCTACCAGGGCATCAACCTGGGCGGGGTGTCGCTGGCGGGGATGCTGTTCGCCTTGCTGGCGCTGGCCAGCATGACCTTCGGCTCGATCCTGCAGAAGCGCATCACCGACAACCCCATGGGCACGCTGCCGCTGCAGTACCTGGCCGGCTTTGCCATGTGCGCGTTGTTCGCGCCGCTGCAGCCGCTGCATGTGGAGTGGACTGGCGGTTTCGTCGGCGCGCTGCTGTGGATGGGGCTGGTGGTCTCGCTACTGGCGACCCTGCTGCTGTATCGGCTGATCGCCAAGGGTAACCTGGTCAATGTCACCAGCCTGTTCTACCTGGTGCCGGCAGTGACCGCGGTGATGGACCTGCTGATCTTCGGCAACCGCCTGGCGCCGCTCAGCCTGCTGGGCATGGGGCTGATCGTGGTGGGCTTGCTGTTCGTGTTCCGCAAGCCCGCCGCGCGCCTGGCCGAGGCGTAGGCCCTAGCGGAATTCTTCGGGGATGGCGTGGCGCAATACGCCTTCCTCGAAGTCCAGCAGGCCGGCTTCGCGCTGGGTGAGCAGGTAGTAGAGCAAGGTGTCGAGCGAGCGCTGCGGCGGGACCTCGACCGCCAGCATCTTCACCGCCTGCTCGGTTTCGCAGTTGCAGCCGAAGTCGTGCAAGGCCGCGCGTACCTGGTCCAGGGTTTCCGGGGGCTTGACGATAACCCGGAACACCGAGCTGCCGCTGCTGTGGCGCAGTTCGGCGAACCAGGTTTCGCCGGCTTCCTCACGGGTGTCGATCACGTCGCCCGGGGCGATGCCGTAGACATGGAAGGGAATGTTGTCGACGGCATAGCCGCCTTCCACGGCCTTGGCCCACAGGCCCTCGACCGAGGCGGGCGGGTAGCCGTTTTCGTCCTGCTCCAGGCGGAACAGGACCTTCTTGTACGCGTCGTTCATCCTGTACCCCCGCTTCAGCTGCGTGCCGGGCGCAGCACCAGCCACAATGCCAGGCCAATCAGCAGGCCGCCGTACAGGTGCGCCATCGACAACGGTTCGTCCAGCAGCCACGCCCCCCACAATACGCCGAATACCGGGATCAGGAAGGTCACGGTGCTGGCCTTGACCGGGCCGATCTCCTCCAGCAGGCGGAAGTACAGGATGTAGGCGAACGCTGTGCACAGCAGGCCCAGGCCCAGCAGCGACAGCCACACCTGCCAGCCGCCCCAGCTGGCAGGTGGCTGGCTCAGCGCGCTCCAGGCGAACAGCGGGCTCAGCATCAGGGTGGCGCCGAGCATGCTGCCCAGTGCCGACAGGCGGCTGTCCAGGCCGCTGACCCAGCGGCGGGCAAGGAAGCCGGCAAAGCCGTAGCAGGTGGTGGCCGCCAGGCAGGCGAGGGCGCCTTGCAGCAGGGCCAGGTCCAGGGCCACCGGGCCGGCGCCGCTGAGGATGCCGACGCCGAACAGGCCCAGGAAGATGCCGCAGAGCTTGGCCAGGGTCATCGGTTCGCGGAAGAACAGCACGCCGATCAGCACACCCATCAGCGGCGTGGTGGCGTTGAAGATTGCCGAGTAGCCGGCGGGCAGCACCTGGGCGGCCACGGAGTAGAACGTTGCGGGGATGCCGGAGTTGATCATGCCTAGCACCAGGCAGGCGCCGAGCTTGCCCTGGAAGTCCCAGCGCACGCGGGCGGCGGCGAGCAGTGCAACCAGGCCCAGGCAGGCGATGGAGACACGGAAGAACGCCGTCGGCACCGTGCCCAGCTCGGGGGCGATGATGCGCATGAACAGGAAGCTCGCCCCCCAGACGGCGGCAAGGGTCAGCAGGCGGGCTAGGGCGATGGGGCTCACAACGGTCTCCGGAGGCAGGGCAGGGGCGCGAGTGTACGCCAGGGGGGCTGGGGATTCTTGTGCTTTCTTGCGGTGTAAACCTGTGCCGGCCTCTTCGCGGGTAAACCCGCTCCCACAGGATTACCACAGGGCCGAGCATTGCACAGAACCTGTGGGAGCGGGCGAGCCCGCGAAGAGGCCGGCACAGGCTCCGCAAAAACCAAGAGGCGACTAAGCTCTGTAACTCAACACCGCACCGAGGTCCTCGCATGCCCCAGCCCTGGCCCGCTGTCGAAATCGCCCGAATGATCCTCGCCGGCTTCGACGACTACCGCGACCACTTCCAGCGCATAACCCTCGGTGCCCGCAAGCGCTTCGAGCAGGCGCGCTGGCAGGATATCCAGCGTGCCTCTGCCGCCCGCATCAATCTCTATGAAGAGAAGGTCGCCGAGGTCAACGGCTGGCTGCGTAATGGTTTTGCCGAGGACATGCTGCTGGATGTGGAACAATGGCCGTTGGTGAAGAACGCCTATATCCACCTGATCGACCCAAGGCTGGACGACGAGCTGTCCGAGACCTGGTACAACTCGCTGTTCTGCAGCCTGTTCAGCCACGACCTGATCAGCGACGGCTGCATGTTCATCCACACCACCCGACCGTCCATGCGCAGCCGTGAGCGCGCCGCACAAACCCGTACCTATCGACCTGGCGCTGGGCTCAAGAGCCTGCTGCGGGCAGTGTTCAGCGATTACCCGTTCGAAGTGCCGTACGGCGACCTGGAAGGCGACCTGGCGCGTCTGGAGGATCAACTGCGCGAGTGCCTGCCGGACTGGGTATGCAAGGATCCGAAACTGGCGTTGGAGCTGTTTGTGCCGGTGCTGTACCGCAACAAGGGCGCCTACCTGGTCGGCCGACTGTTCAACAGCGACGAGCAGTGGCCGCTGGTAATCCCGCTGCTGCACCGCGAAGGGCACGGTATCGAGGCCGATGCGCTGATCACCGACGAGGCCGAGGTGTCGATCATCTTTTCCTTCACCCGCTCGTACTTCATGGTCGATGTGCCGGTGCCGGCGGAGTTCGTCAACTTCCTCAAGCGCATCTTGCCGGGCAAGCACGTGGCCGAGCTGTACACCTCCATCGGTTTCTACAAGCACGGCAAGTCGGAGTTCTATCGGGCGCTGATCAACCACCTGGCCAGCAGCGACGACCGCTTCGTCATGGCGCCCGGGGTACGCGGCATGGTCATGAGCGTGTTCACCCTGCCGGGCTTCAACACCGTGTTCAAGATCATCAAGGACCGCTTTTCACCGTCGAAGACGGTCGACCGGGCCACGGTGATCGACAAGTACCGGCTGGTGAAAAGCGTCGACCGCGTCGGGCGCATGGCCGATACCCAGGAGTTCGCCGATTTTCGCTTCCCGCGTAGCAAGTTCGAGCCGGAATGCCTGGCCGAACTGCTGGAGGTGGCGCCTTCGACCGTGGCGCTGGAGGGTGACACGGTGCTGATCCGCCACTGCTGGACCGAGCGGCGCATGACGCCGCTGAACCTGTACCTGGAACACGCCAGCGAGGGCCAGGTGCTGGAGGCCCTGGAGGATTACGGCCTGGCCATCAAGCAGCTGGCGGCGGCGAATATCTTCCCTGGCGACATGCTGCTGAAGAACTTTGGCGTTACCCGCCATGGCCGGGTGGTGTTCTATGACTATGACGAGATCAGCTTCCTGACCGAGGTGAACTTCCGCCATATCCCGCCGCCGCGTTACCCGGAGGACGAGATGTCGGGCGAGCCGTGGTACTCGATCGGGCCGCATGACGTGTTCCCCGAGGAGTTTCCGCCGTTCCTGTTTGCCGATATCGGCCAGCGGCGCTTGTTCAGCCGGCTGCATGGGGAGTTGTACGACGCGGATTACTGGAAGGGGCTGCAGGCGGCGATTCGTGAAGGGAAGGTGATCGATGTGTTTCCGTATCGGCGCAAGGGGCGGTGACTGTGCTTTGGCAGGCCTGGCCTCTTCGCGGGTAAACCCGCTCCCACAGGTACTGCACAGGATTCGAAACCAGTGAGGTCCCTGTGGGAGCGGGTTTACCCGCGAAGAGGCCGGGCCTGCTTTTCCCAATTACCCCTTCAAACACTTCAACTCACTGAAATCGGTACGCACCTTGCCCAACCGCTCCTGCAGGTACCGCCGCTGCTGCGGGGTACTCTGGTGCACCAGGTCCACCAGCAAGCTGCGCGCCTGCTGCTCGGTATTCTGATACGCCGCCCGGTACTCCGGCGTCCACAAACTCTCCTTGCGCTGCAACAACGTCGCCAGGCGTGGCTCGAAGCTGGCGTCGTTGCGCTGGTTCATCGCCAGCAGCAATTGCTGCTGCCAGTGCGCGCGGTTGGCGATCCATTCGCGGTTCTGGTCGCCCAGCGCCTGGGACCAGGCCTGCACGCGCTGCTTCTGTACTGCGGTCAGCTCGCCAAACCACGGCGTCAGGCGTTTCTCCATGCGTTCGGTACGGCGGGCGATCTGCTTGTCCAGCGGCGTATCCACATACTTCTTCTGCCGTTCGCTGATGTCCTCGCGGAACGCCTCGCGCATCTCCGCCACCTGGCTATCGCTCATGCCGCGCAGCAACTCGGTGGCCGAAGGGGTGATTTCCTCGGCTACCCGGCCAATCGCCTCGCGGGCTTCGCGGGTACGCTGCTGCAGGGCCTGGTCGGTCACCTGGTCGTCGGCGACCATGCCGCGTACCCGGTCCAGCCAGTCGAGGTAACCAGGCAGCTGGGTCTTGCAATGCCAGGCCAGGTGCTCCCGCAGGCGGTCGTCAAGCATGGTCTTCTGCTCGCTGTTCATGGCCAGGTAGTCGCCCAGCGACCACGGCACCAGGCGGTCGAGGTTGCGGTAGGCCAGGTCGATACGGCTGCAGGCGGCCAGGGCCAGGGCGCAGCCGATGGCGACGAGCAGGGCTTTGGACAGGCGTAGCGGCATGGGCTGTTCCTTGCGGTGCTGGCCAGACGGTAGACGCAAGAGGGACGCTGACGGTTCCACTGCATCAGCGGTCGGGCGGCGCGCTGGCTTCAGGTGTAGAATAGCCGCCTTGTCTTGAGGAACATCGGAAATGGCTCTGCTTGGGCGTTACAACAGTTTGCAAATCGTGAAACACGTGGACTTCGGCCTGTACCTGGACGGCGGCGCCGACGGCGAGATCCTGCTGCCCGGGCGCTACATCCCGAAAAACGCCGAAACCGAAGTGGATGACTGGCTGAACGTGTTCATCTACCTGGACAGCGAAGACCAGCTGATCGCCACCACCGAGAAGCCCAAGGTGCAGGTTGGCGAGTTCGCCAGCCTCAAGGTCAAGGACATCAACGGTGCCGGCATCTTCCTCGACTGGGGCCTGTCCAAGGACCTGCTGATGCCGTACTCGGAAGAGGCGCGGCCGCTGAAGATCGGCGACTACTGCGTGGTGCACGTGTACCTCGACAAGCGCACCCGCCGCATCACCGCCACCTCACGCCTGGACCGTTACCTGGACCGCACCCCGGTGGACTACCAGGTAGGCCAGCCGGTCGAGCTGCTGGTGGCCGGCGAGACGCCGATGGGCTTCAAGGCGATCATCAACAACCGCCACTGGGGCCTGATCCACAAGAACGAGGTGTTCAAGTTCCTGCGCTCGGGCATGCACGAGAAGGGCTTCATCAAGGAAGTGCGCGCGGACGGCAAGATCGCCTTGAGCCTGCAACCGGTGGGTGCTGCACTGGCCGACAGCCTGCAGGAGCAGATCATGGCGCGCCTGGAGGCCGAAGGCGGGGTGCTGGGGGTGTGCGACAAGAGCGACCCGGCGCTGATCAGCAAGCTGTTCAACGTCAGCAAGGGCAACTTCAAGAAGGCCATTGGCGGGTTGTTCAAGCAGGGCCGCATCGTCATCCATGACGATCGCATCGAGAAGGCCTGATCAGGCCTGCACGAAGGTACGGAAGTCCAGCTGCTCGCCACCCGGGCGGGTGTCGCGCAGCAGCGAGTCGCGGTCGGCGCTGAGGGCCAGGCTGATGGTCGAGCGGCGCTTGCCGGGGTTGCGCACCTCCATCTGTTCCTGGTGAGCGCGCAGGAAGTTGGTCGGCACCTTCAGGTGCTGCAGCTCGTCGCTTTCCGGGGTGTGCAGCAGCAGATTGACCCAGTCGGGCTGGCCCTTGCGCAGCAGCGCCACCGGCACCTCGAACCACCACAGGTTGCGCTTGCGGTCGAGGATGGCGAACAGGGTGTTGCTGCTGGTCAGTACCGGGCGGGCCAGTGCTTCGTTACGCCGGGCGATGGCGGCGGGTTTGTCGAGTTTCATGCAGGTTCCTGCGGGTTGACGCTATGAAGGCCTGCATTGTGAGGGGTGGCGGGTAGCGGGGCAAGGTTTGCCAACCGCCTTGCCGTTCGGCTCGAGGGCGAAAAAACTGTTGGAACGCTTGGCGAAGGCGTCGGGTCCACCGACTGTCGGCACGGTCCACGTGCCCCCAATTGCAGGAGTTTTGCCATGAGCGGTACCAAAGACAAAGCGAAAGGCCTGGCCAACGAAGCGATCGGCAACGTCAAGCAGGGTGTCGGCAAAGTGACCGACAACGAGCGGCTGCGGGCCGAGGGTGAAGCGCAGGAGCTCAAGGGCGAGGGGCAACAGATCAAGGGCAACGTGAAGGACGCGGTGAAAAAGCCTTGATGTGAGTGGCCTGTCCCGGCCTTTTCGCGGGCTCGCCCGCTCCTACAGGTACCGAACAGATTTCAAGCACTGTGCAGTACCTGTGGGAGCGGGCGTGCCCGCGAAGAGGCCGCTACTGGCGTAAGCAAATTCTTGCAGCATGGCCGGGATCAGCACAGCAGCGGCATGGTCTATTAGACTTACCGTGGTACACACGAATCAAGCGGCGAAAGGAGACGCTATGATTTTCCCCGACCTGCGCGGCCTGCCCCTGCACCGCGTGCTGGTACGCACCGTCAAGGAATTCCTCGACGACGAGATGTCGACCTACGCTTCCGCACTGGCCTACCAGATGCTGTTCTCGTTGTTCCCGTTCCTGCTGTTCCTGATCGCCCTGATCGGTTTCCTGCACCTGCCGGACTTCTTCTCCTGGCTGCGCCTGCAATCGGAACTGGTGCTGCCACCCCAGGCGCTGGAGCAGGTGAACCCGGTGATCGACCAGTTGCAGCAGTCCAAGGGCGGGCTGTTGTCGGTGGGTATCGTGATTGCCTTGTGGACCGCATCGGCCGGTGTGCGCCTGATGATGAGCGCGATGAACGCTGCCTACGATGTGCCCGAGGGCCGCCCGGTGTGGAAGCGCATTCCGTTGTCGATCATCTACACCGTGGGCATTGCCGGTATGTTGCTGGTGGCTGCGGCGCTGATGGTGCTGGGGCCGCAGGTGATGGAGTGGATTGCCGCCCAGGTCGGCATGCAGGAGGTGATCGTCACGGTGTGGACCATCCTGCGCTGGCCGGCGATCATCATCCTGATGATGGTGGCGGTGGCGCTGATCTACTACGTGATGCCCGATGTGAAGCAGCAGTTCCGCTTCATCACCCCGGGCTCGGTGCTGGCGGTGGTGGTGTGGATCTTGGCCTCGCTGGGCTTTGCCTACTATGTGAAGACCTTTGCCGACTACAACGCCATGTACGGCAGTATCGGTGCAATCATCGTGCTATTGCTGTATTTCTATATCTCCGCCGCCGTTTTGCTGCTGGGCGCGGAGATGAACGCAGTGATCGAGCACATGTCGAGCGAGGGCAAGAACCCTGGCGAGAAGGACGCCGATGAGCACAAGGCCCGCGAAACCATTACCGTGCTGGGCCATGAGCACCCTGTACCGAGCGAGCAGCAATCTTCCGAGCCGAACCCCCGATGATCCGTGACATTCTCAAGATGGGCGACGAACGCCTGCTGCGCATCGCCCCGCCAGTGCCCGAGCACATGCTCGGCAGTGCCGAACTGCAGCAATTGATCGACGACATGTTCGAAACCATGCGCCATGTGGGCGGCGTGGGCCTGGCCGCACCACAGATCGGCATCGACCTGCAGCTGGTGATCTTCGGCTTCGAGCGCAGCGAGCGTTACCCGGATGCCGAACCGGTGCCACAGACCATCCTGCTCAACCCGGTCATCACGCCGACGTCCAGCGAGATCGAGGACGGTTGGGAAGGCTGCCTGTCGGTACCCGGCCTGCGCGGCGTGGTGCCGCGTTTCAAGCACATCTGCTATGAAGGCATCGACCCCCAGGGCAACCCGATCAATCGCTTTGCCGACGGCTTCCATGCGCGGGTGGTGCAGCATGAATGTGACCACCTGATCGGTCGGCTGTACCCGTCACGCATCCAGGACTTTTCCCGGTTCGGTTACACCGAGGTGCTGTTCCCCGGGCTCGACGCCAGCGACGACTGACCCCGTTGCAGTGCCACCAGCCGCTTGCTGCGCTGGTAGCGCTGCAGGCGGCCAGCCAGGGCTTCCGGCAGCTGCTGGGCCATGTCGAAGCCCAGGCGCTGGTAGAAGGGCGCAAGGTCCGGGTGGCAGAACAGCCAGGTGGGCCCGCCAGCCTGCGCCAGCGCCGCCTCGACCAACCGCCCGGCCACACCTTGGCTGCGCCGCTGCGGGTCGACGAACAACCCGGTCAGCCAGAAGCCATCGCCCACCGGGCTCAGGCTCAAGCCTGCGATGATGCCGGGGCCCCGCGCCACCCACAGCTCAGCATCGCCCGCAGCACGCAGGCGTGAGCCGTGCTGGCGGTAAAAGTTGTCCAGCAGCCGGCGTTCCGTGGCCGAAAGTTTTGAACAGTACAAATTTTCAGAAATTGCGCGCCCTGCCCTGAAAGGTGGCCAGAGGCTCTGGCCTGATGTTTTGCGGTGAACTTGTCGCAGATTGTTGCATATCTGGCAAGGGTGAATGTCCGAGTTCGGGGTTCAACTATTCCAGGCCGGGAGTAGACTTTTAGCCATCCCCACTGGCAGTACGAAGCGGGATCGGTACTTCGTGCCATCTTCACCGCAGATGGCAACTTCTCCGCGCCGGGCACGGCAATAGAAGTCAATCGATCAGCTTGAATGCTCAAAAGGCAAACTCACATGAAACCATTACTGATTCTTGCATTGGTCGGTATGTCCTCGTTCGCCCTCGCCGATGAGGCCAGACCCGTCTCCAGCGAGTCCGTCGCCCAGCAGTACGACTACTCCATGAACCTGGACATCAAGCGGGTGATCAACCTGTCGACCATCCCCAACGTCTGCGAAGTGGTACCTGCGACCATGACCTACGAAGACCACCAGGGCCAGGTGCACACCATCCAGTATCGGGCCATGGGTGAGGGGTGCCAGCAGGGTTGATCAGGCTCTTGCCTGGTGTTGATGGCCCTTTCGCCGGCCTGCGGGTGACGGGGCCATCAACCGTCTTGCAGTTCGAGCAACAGAAAAATCCTGAATGAATATCGAGGAAAAAGTGCTATCTTAATTTGATAGCATTTTTTGATGAACACTCGATACCGCAAAGTCCTCGACGCAATTTTCCGAACGCCGACCACGGCGTCGTTGGCTTTCTCCGAGATCGAGGCATTGGTACTCCATCTGGGTGGTGAGGTGCTGGAGCGGCAAGGCTCCAGGGTCAAGCTGGTGCTGGGTGGCCAATGCTGGAGATGTCATCGGCCTCATCCAGGCAAGGAAGCCAAGCGGTATCAGATTGAAGAAGCCCGTGAATTCCTCTTGCGGGCAGGAGTCAGGATATGAGTTGCATGCGCTACAAAGGCTACGCCGCCCGTATCGAGTACGACGCGCGTGACGATATCTTCGTCGGCCGTGTGCTTGGTATGCGTGACATCATCAGTTTTCACGCAAGCTCGGTGCCCGAGCTGCATGAGGCGTTTCGCGATGCGCTGGAAGACTACCTGGCCGATTGTGCAGAGCAGGGCATTGCGCCGGAAAAGCCTGCCTCGGGCAAAGTAATGCTGCGTATTCGGCCCGAAGTTCATGCTGCCGCGAGTGTTGCTGCCCGTGCTGCCGGCAAGAGCCTCAACCAGTGGGCCGACGAGGTCTTCGAACAAGCCGCAATGGCCTGAACAAGCCTGCTTTCGTTGTTTCTCGCGGGTATTCTGCAATTACCCATGCAGAATAGTTTCCGTTGCCTGTCGATTCCTCCAGTTCCCGTTCGACCAATAGGTGAGAGCACGTTGCACCCCCGTGCCCAATCACCCATGACCTGTCGGAGGAACCCCCGATGAGCACCGCAGCCGAAACCGAGATCCGCCAATTGATCGAGCGCTGGATGCAGGCCGTGCGCGACCGCGACATCCCCAACATCGTCGCTCCCTATGCCGACGACATCGTCGCCTTCGATGCCATCCAGGCCCTGCAATTCAAAGGCAAGGCAACCTACCAGGCGCACTGGGAAATGTGCATGGGCATGTGCCCCGGCCCGATGGTTTTCGAATTCGCCGAACTTACCGTGCATGCCGCTGGCGACTTGGCCTTGGCCCACTGGCTTAACCGCTGTGGTCCCGCGGACAACGAAAGCCAGTGCGGCTTCATGCGCGCCACCGTGGGCTATCGTCGTCAAGGTGGCCAGTGGCAGGTAATCCACGAACACTGGTCGGCGCCATTCGACATGGAAACCCAGAAAGCCCTGTTCGATCTCAAGCCCTGAGCCGTTATCGCCAAACGCACTTTGCCAATGCCCTGGAGGCGACCATGAAATACCTGTGCCTGGTCTATTGTGACGAGGGGCTGTTGCACAGCCTGCCCGACAGCCCGGAAGACGCCGAATGCATGGCGTATGCCGAATCCATCCAAGGCTCCGGGCGAATGCTGGCGGCCGAGGCGCTGAAGCCGGTGCAGACCGCCACCACAGTGCGCATGCGCAACGGGCACATGAGCCTGACCGACGGCCCGTTCGCCGAGACCAAGGAGCAACTGGCGGGCTTCTACCTGGTGGAAGCCCGCGACCTGAACGAGGCGCTGAACATCGCCAAGGGCATCCCCGCCGCGCGGGTCGGCAGTGTCGAGGTGCGGCCGGTGCGCGAACTGCAACCCTGACAGCAATGGAGACCTACCAGCATGAGCCTTGCACACCCCGCGCAAGCGCAACACGAGTTGTCCATCAGCCGCCTGATCGACGCGCCACCGGCCAAGGTGTTCCGCGCCTGGACCGAGCCCCAGTGGCTGATGCAGTGGTGGGGGCCGCACGGCATGACCACTCCGGAGTGCGAGATGCAGTTGTGGACCGGTGGCCTGTTCCGCACCCTGATGCGGGCGCCGGATGGCAGCGAGTACCCGAACCAGGGCGTGTTCCTGGAAATCGCCGCGCCGCGGCGGCTGGTGTTCACCGATGCCTTCGGCCCAGGCTGGGTGCCTTCGGACAAGGCCTTCATGACTGCCGTGATCAGTTTTGACGAGGAGCAGGGCAAAACCCGCTACACCGCCCGCGCCTTGCACTGGAATGCCGCCGATTGCCGCGCCCATGAGGAAATGGGCTTCCACCAGGGGTGGGGAGAAAGCCTGGACCGCCTGGTGGAGGTGGTGACCCAGCGGATGCCCGACTGATGACGGCACTGGCGCAGGTGCGCGCCGAGGTCGAGGCGGTCTACCGGAGCGAGTCACGGCGCATCCTGGCGACGCTGATCCGCCTGCTGGGTGATTTCGACCTGGCCGAGGAGGCCATGCATGATGCCTTCTTCATCGCCGTCGAGCGCTGGCAGCGCGACGGTATCCCCGATAACCCGCGGGCGTGGCTGGTGTCCACCGGCCGCTTCAAGGCCATCGATGCGCTGCGCCGGCGCGCCCGTTTCGACCGTTCCCAGGCGGACCTGAGCATGCTGCTCGACGGCCAGGCTCAGGACCCCAGCGAGGAAGAACTGCTGGCCGACGACCGCCTGCGGCTGATCTTCACCTGCTGCCACCCGGCCTTGTCCGCCGATGCCCAGGTGCCGCTGACCCTGCGTGAAGTCTGCGACCTGACCACCGAGCAGATCGCCCGTGCTTTCCTGCAGAGCCCGGCCACCATTGCCCAGCGTATCGTGCGCGCCAAGGCCAAGATCCGCGATGCCGGCATCCCTTATCAGGTGCCGGAGCTGAACGAACTGCCCGAACGCCTGGAGAGTGTGCTGCGGGTGATCTACCTGGTGTTCAACGAGGGCTATTCGGCGTCGTCGGGCGAGGCGCTGTTGCAGCAGGAGCTGAGCGATGAAGCCATTCGCCTGGCGCGCCTGCTGGTGCAGTTGCTGCCCGACCCGGAGGCGGTCGGCCTGCTGGCCCTGATGTTGCTGCAGGCGTCCCGGCAGCGCGCGCGTACCGATGGCCGGGGCAACCTGGTATTGCTCGAGCAGCAGGACCGCAGCCTGTGGGACCGGCAACGCATTGCCGAAGGCTGCGAACTGGTGCGCCAGGCCCTGCAAAGCCGGGCGTTCGGTGCCTATACCGTGCAGGCGGCGATTGCGGCGGTGCATGCCGAAGCGGCGACAGCCGAAGCGACCGACTGGGCGGAGATCGTCGGGCTGTATGACGTGCTGCAGCGGCATTGGCCGTCAGCAGTGGTAGAGCTGAACAGGGCCGTGGCGCTGGCGAAGCGGGATGGACCGGAGGCTGGGCTGCGGGAAGTCGAAGGGATTCTGGCGAGGGGAGAGTTGCTGGACTATCACCTGGCGCATGCGACGCGGGGTGAGCTGCATTACCAGCTGGGGCATATGGAAGAGGCCCGGGCGGCCTGGCGGCAGGCGCTGGCGCTGACCCGGCAGGAGCCGGAGCGCAGGCATATCGAGCGGCGGTTGCAGGCTATCGAATGATGTTGGCTGCGCCGGCCTCTTCGCGGGTAAACCCGCTCCCACAGGATTGCGTCACGGCTTGATGCTGTGAGGTCCATGTGGGAGCGGGTTTACCCGCGAAAGGGCCGGTACTGCCTGCATCAATCTTCAGCTAGCCACAAAATTCGGCGGCGACACCAGCTCGACGGTCTGCTGCTTGCGCGGTGCGAGGATCTCGGCCTCGCCCTGGACCACCAGCTCATCATTCTGGTTGTACACATTGGTGGCGATGCGCACCTTGAACTTGGGCAGCTTCTCCAGGATTTCCAGGCGCACGGTCAGGGTATCGCCAATTTTCACCGGCTTCTGGAAGCTCATCTGCTGGCCCAGGTAGATGGTGCCAGGGCCAGGCAAGGTGCAGGCCACTGCAGCACTGATCAGCGCGCCGCTGAACATGCCGTGGGCAATGCGCTCGCGGAACATGCTCTTGGCAGCGAACTCGGCGTCCAGGTGTACTGGGTTGTGGTCACCGGACATCGCGGCGAACAACTGGATGTCGCGTTCTTCGACGGACTTCTTGTACTCGGCCTTCTGGCCGACTTCGAGGGCTTCGTAAGGCGTGTTGGTGACCTGGGACATCGGGGCTTCCTTAAGCGGTAGGCGAGGGCGGCTGTCATTCACTGCGCACAGGACGGCCAAGAGCCAGCGCCTGTTCAAGCCAGCCGAGAATATCGGCGGTGACCTCGTCACGGTTGGTTTCGTTGAGTACTTCGTGCCGCGCCTCAGGATAGACGCGCAGCTGTACATGTCGATTGCCGGTCGCGCGCAGGGCGTCGGCCAGGTGGGTGAGACGCTTGCCGGCACTGACCGGATCACATTCACCACCGATTACCAGCAGCGGCAGGTTCGGATCGATCTGCGCGAGGTTACTCGGCTGGCTGATCTGCGCCAAGCCTTGCAGCAGGTCGAGCCACAACTGGTTGCTGCAGCGAAAGCCGCAAAGCGGGTCGTTGACGTACAGGTCGACCTGCGCCGGGTCGCGGCTGAGCCAGTCGAACGCCGTGCGGTTGGGCTTGAAGGCCTTGTTGAACGAGCCGAACGACAACCACTCGATCAGTGCACTCTTGCCCAGCGGCCCCTGGCGCCAGGCTTCCAGCCGGGCAATCAGCCGCGCCACGTGGTACAGCGCCGCCGGCTGGTAGTTGGAGCCGCTGAGGATCGCCCCATGCAGGCTGCCACTGTGGTGCAGCAGGTAGGCCTGGGCGATGTAGCTGCCCATGCTGTGGCCGAACAGGAACAGCGGCGTGCACGGGTATTGCTGGCCGATGTGCTGGGCCAGCAGCCCGATGTCGTTGACCACGGCATTCCAGCCATGATGGCGGGCGAACAGGCCGAGGCTGCCCAGTTCGGCGGTGCGCCCATGGCCGCGCTGGTCGGCGGCGAACAGGGCGAAGCCGGCCTCGCTCAAGGCATGGCCCAGGTGCTGGTAGCGCCCGGCATGCTCGGCCATGCCATGGGCCAGCAACACCACGGCTTTTACCGGTGTGGCCGGCAACCATTGGTGCACGTACAGGCTGCAGTGCTCGCTGGCGGGCAGCCAGAAGGCGTCGTGAGGCATGGCGGGTCCTTGTGCGCACAGGTACCCGAACAGTGTATGCACAACCGACCGGATTGCAGGAAGGGCACAAATAAGATTCACAATGTTAATGGCGGCACTTGGCGTATATGCCGCCTTGGGCTTACCTGCTAACGTCGGATCAACGCCTTTTCGCTTTCAAGCGGGCAGGTGAAAGGACTACAGGACTTACAGCAGGTCCAGACAGAGGAACAATAATAAATGCAAGCCGACTTCTGGAATGACAAGCGCCCGGCGGGCGTGCCTTCCACCATCGACATCAATGCCTACACCTCGGTCGTCGAGGTGTTCGAGCGCTCCTGCAAACGTTTCGCCGACCGCCCGGCCTTCAGCAACCTGGGCGTGACCCTGACCTACGCGGAGCTGGAGCGCCACTCGGCGGCCTTCGCCGCCTGGCTGCAGCAGCACACCGACCTCAAGCCGGGCGACCGCATCGCGGTGCAGATGCCCAACGTGCTGCAATACCCCATCGCTGTGTTCGGTGCCCTGCGCGCAGGCCTGATCGTGGTCAACACCAACCCGCTGTACACCGAGCGCGAGATGCGCCACCAGTTCAAGGACAGCGGCGCGCGTGCGCTGGTGTACCTGAACATGTTCGGCAGGCGCGTGCAGGAGGTGTTGCCCGATACCGGCATCGAGTACCTGATCGAGGCCAGGATGGGCGACATGCTGCCCACCGCCAAGGGCTGGCTGGTCAACACCGTGGTCGACAAAGTGAAGAAGATGGTGCCGGCCTATCAGCTGCCCCAGGCGGTGTCGTTCAAGCAGGTGCTGCGCCAGGGCCGCGAGCTGTCGCACAAGCCGGTGCCGCTCAGCCTGGACGATACTGCCGTGCTGCAATACACCGGTGGCACCACCGGCCTGGCCAAGGGCGCCATGCTCACCCACGGCAACCTGGTGGCCAACATGCTGCAGGTGCTGGCCTGCTTCTCGCAGCACGGGCCGGACGGGCAGAAGCTGATCAAGGACGGCCAGGAGGTGATGATCGCGCCGCTGCCGCTGTACCACATCTATGCCTTTACCGCGAACTGCATGTGCATGATGGTCACCGGCAACCACAACGTGCTGATCACCAACCCGCGGGATATTTCCGGCTTCATCAAGGAGCTGGGCAAATGGCGTTTCTCCGCCTTGCTGGGCCTGAACACGCTGTTCGTCGCACTGATGGACCACCCGGGCTTCCGCCAGCTCGACTTTTCGGCGCTGAAGGTCACCAACTCCGGCGGCACCGCACTGGTCAAGGCCACGGCCGAGCGCTGGGAGGCGCTTACCGGTTGCCGCATCGTCGAAGGCTACGGCCTGACCGAAACCTCGCCAGTGGCCAGCACCAACCCCTATGGCCAGCTGGCGCGCCTGGGCACGGTGGGCATCCCGGTGGCCGGCACCGCCTTCAAGGTGATCGACGATGACGGCAACGAGTTGCCGCTGGGCGAGCGGGGCGAGCTGTGCATCAAGGGCCCGCAGGTGATGAAAGGCTACTGGCAGCAGCCCGAGGCCACGGCCCAGGCCCTGGACGCGGAAGGCTGGTTCAAGACCGGCGACATCGCGGTGATCGACCCGGACGGCTTCACCCGCATCGTCGACCGCAAGAAGGACATGATCATCGTCTCGGGTTTCAACGTGTACCCCAACGAGATCGAGGATGTGGTGATGGGCCATCCCAAGGTTGCCAACTGCGCGGCCATCGGCGTGCCGGACGAGCGCTCCGGCGAGGCGGTGAAGCTGTTCGTGGTGCCGCGCGAGGGTGGGCTGAGCGTGGATGAGCTGAAGGCCTACTGCAAGGCCAATTTCACCGGCTACAAGGTGCCCAAGCACATCGTGCTGCGCGAGTCGTTGCCGATGACGCCGGTGGGCAAGATCCTGCGGCGGGAGCTGCGGGATATCGCTTGAGACCGAGTTGGATTCTTCGCGGGTGAACCCGCTCCCACAGGGGTCTTGCAGTTCTCAAGGCCTGTGCAGTACCTGTGTGGGAGCGGGTTCACCCGCGAATGCTTTCAAACCGCTCTAGCAGGCTGTTTACAGCACGATCTGCGACATTTTGGATAATTACTCTAAAAATGACCTGTATTGTTCATTGAGTCATTTTTGTGACCGTGAGGCCTGTTTTGGCCTCTAGGCGACCCCAGGCAAAGCTGTTACTCTCGGCCCGCTTTCAGATGATCCGGTTTGCAACGAGCCGTCATCTCATATCAATAATAAGCGCATCGACGCGTGAATCGAACTTCGCTGTTGCTGAAGGAGTGGGCTTCCATGATCGAACATTTTTGGAAGGATAAGTACCCAGCCGGGATTACGGCGGAAATCAATCCTGACGAATTCCCCAATATCCAGGCGGTACTCAAGCAATCCTGCCAACGCTTTGCCGACAAACCGGCCTTTAGCAACCTGGGCAAGACTATCACTTATGGCGAGCTGTATGCGCTGTCGGGGGCGTTTGCCGCCTGGTTGCAGCAGCATACCGACCTCAAGCCGGGTGACCGCATTGCCGTGCAGCTGCCTAACGTACTGCAATACCCGGTAGCGGTATTCGGTGCCATGCGTGCCGGGCTGATCGTGGTCAACACCAACCCGCTGTACACCGCACGGGAAATGGAACACCAGTTCAACGACTCCGGCGCCAAGGCCCTGGTGTGCCTGGCCAACATGGCCCACCTGGCCGAGAAGGTGGTGCCCAAGACTCAGGTCAGGCACGTCATCGTCACCGAAGTGGCCGACCTGCTGCCGCCGCTCAAGCGCCTGCTGATCAACAGCGTGATCAAGTACGTGAAGAAGATGGTGCCGGCCTACAACCTGCCGCGTGCCGTACGCTTCAACGACGCACTGGCGCTGGGCAAGGGCCAGCCGGTGACCGAGGCCAACCCGCAGGCCAACGATGTGGCGGTGCTGCAATACACCGGTGGTACCACCGGCGTGGCCAAGGGCGCGATGCTGACCCACCGCAACCTGGTGGCCAACATGCTGCAGTGCCGGGCGCTGATGGGCTCCAACCTGCATGAAGGCTGCGAAATCCTCATCACCCCGCTGCCGCTGTATCACATCTACGCCTTTACCTTCCATTGCATGGCAATGATGCTGATCGGCAACCACAACGTGCTGATCAGCAACCCGCGTGACCTGCCGGCCATGGTCAAGGAGCTGGGCAAGTGGAAGTTCAGCGGCTTCGTCGGCCTCAACACCCTGTTCGTTGCCTTGTGCAACAACGAGGCGTTCCGTGCCCTGGACTTCTCGGCGCTGAAGATCACCCTGTCCGGCGGCATGGCCCTGCAACTGAGCGTGGCCGAGCGCTGGAAGGCCGTGACCGGCTGCGCCATCTGTGAAGGCTATGGCATGACCGAGACCAGCCCGGTGGCTGCGGTGAACCCGGCGGAGGCCAACCAGGTCGGCACCATCGGTATTCCGGTGCCGTCCACCCTGTGCAAGGTCATCGACGACAATGGCAACGAGCTGCCGTTGGGCGAGGTGGGCGAGTTGTGCGTCAAGGGCCCGCAGGTGATGAAGGGCTACTGGCAGCGCGAAGAGGCCACTGCCGAGATCCTCGACAGCAATGGCTGGCTGAAGACCGGTGACATCGCCGTGATCCAGCCGGACGGCTACATGCGCATTGTCGACCGCAAGAAGGACATGATCCTGGTCTCGGGCTTCAACGTGTACCCCAACGAGCTGGAAGATGTGCTGGCGGCCCTGCCGGGCGTGCTGCAGTGCGCGGCCATCGGTGTGCCGGACGAGAAGTCCGGTGAAGTGATCAAGGTGTTCATCGTGGTCAAGCCGGGCATGACCGTGACCAAGGAACAGGTGATGGAGCACATGCGCGCCAACGTCACCGGCTACAAGGTCCCGCGCCAGATCGAGTTCCGCGACGCGCTGCCGACCACCAACGTGGGCAAGATCCTGCGCCGCGAACTGCGCGATGAAGAGCTGAAGAAACAGGGTTTGAAGAAGATCGCCTGATCAGAGCCCTGCACGCTCAGTGTGGGAGCGGCCTCGTGTCGCGAAAGGGCCGCGAAGCGGCCCCAGCAATTTCAGCATCACAGCTGAGACCCTGGGGCCGCTTTGCGGCCCTTTCGCGACACAAGGCCGCTCCCACAGAGACCGCGTAATCAGCGCAGTTTCTCCAGCATCTGGTAGTACCACATCCCCGCCGCCAGCAGCGGGTTGCCCAGCAAGTCCCCCATCGGCACCCGCACATGCCTGCACTGGGCAAAGGTGTCGAACTTCTCCAGCGTCCCGGTCAACGCCTCGGCCATGATCTCGCCCATGATGTGGCTGGTGGCAATGCCGTGCCCCGAATAACCCTGGCAATACCACACGTTGTCCGACAGCTTGCCCAGCTGCGGGATGCGGTTGACCACGATGCCCATGGCGCAGCTCCACTGGAACTCGATCGGCACGCCTTTCAACGCCGGGAAGGTGCGCTCGATGCACGGGCGCAGTTCGCCTTCGATATCCCGTGAATCACGGCCGGAATAGTTGGCGCCACCGCCGAACAGCAGGCGCTTGTCGGCGGTCAGGCGGTAGTAGTCGAGGACGAAGCGGCAGTCGTACACCGCAAGGTCCTGCGGGTTGATCTGTTCGGCCAGTTCCCCCAGCGGTGCGGTGGTGACGATGCCGCCCATGGCCGGGAAGATCTTGCCCTTGAGCTGGCGCTTTTCCAGTTTGTGGTACACATCGCCGGCCAGCATCACCTGGCGCGCCTCGACCCGCCCGTGGGCGGTGACTACCGCCGGGCGCGGGCCGTGGACGATGTCCAGCACTTCGGAGTTTTCGAAAATCAGCGCCCCCAGGCCATGGGCGGCACGGGCCTCGCCCAGGCACAGGTTGAGCGGGTGCAGGTGCAGGTTGCGCAGGTTCTTCAGCGCGCCCAGGTACAGCGGGCTTTGCAGGTGCTCGGCCATGGCTTCGCGGTCCAGCAATTGCACCTGCTCGCCCATGCCGCGCCGCCGGGCCTCGGCTTCGAATGCGCGCAGCTCGCCCATGTGCGAGGGCTTCATGGCCGCGTGCAGGTGGCCGCGCTTGAGGTCGCAGTCGATACCGTAGCGCGCCACGCGCTGCTCGATCACCTGGTGGCCGCGCCAGCGCAAGTGCCAGATGAAGTCATCGACCTCGGCACCCAGGCGGTTGCGCATCTGCGTGCGCATGGCTTCGTCACCCGACAGGCTGCCGGTGACCTGGCCGCCGTTGCGCCCGCTGGCACCCCAGCCGATGCGGTTGGTTTCGACGATGGCCACCTTCAGGCCACGCTCGGCCAGTTCCACCGCCGTGGCCACACCGGTGAAGCCGCCGCCGATGATCGCCACATCCACCTGTACCGTGCCCTTGAGCTGCGGGTACTCGGTGTGGTCGTTGAGGGTGGCGCTGTAATAGGACGGCGCGCGCTGCGCCGGGCCCTTGTTCAATGCTGCGTTCATGGGGGTTCCTTGTTATCTGGGGGGCTCAGGCCTGGTGCAGGTACCAGCGCCAGTCCTGTTCGCTGACTTCGGCCATGAACTGGCGGTACTCGGCGCGCTTGACCTTCAGGTACACGCCAAGGAAGTCTTCGCCCAGTGCTTCGCGAGCCCAGCTGGAATGCTGCAGGGCGTCGAGGGCAGTCAGCCAGTCGGTGGGCAAGTGTTCGGTGGCCTGGGCATAGCCGTTGCCTTCCACCGGTGCCCCCGGGTCCAGCTGTTCGCGGATGCCCCGGTGGCTGGCGGCAAGGATCGCCGCAGCGGCCAGGTAGGGGTTGGCGTCGGCGCCGCAGATGCGGTGCTCCACATGCCGGCTGTTGGCCGGGCCGCCCGGTATGCGCAGGCTCACGGTGCGGTTGTCGACGCCCCAGGTTGGCGCCAGCGGGGCATAGCTGTTGGCCTGGAAGCGGCGGAACGAGTTGGCATTGGGGCAGAACAGCAACAGCGAGTCGCGCAGGTGGCGCAGCATGCCGGCCACGGCCTGGCGCAGCAGCGGGGTGCCGGCCTTGTTCTCACTGGCGAACAGGTTGTTGCCGGCGCTGTCGGCCAGGCTCAGGTGCATGTGCATGCCGGTACCGGCCAGTTGCGCGAACGGCTTGGCCATGAAGCAGGCTTGCATGCCATGGGCGTGGGCAATGCCTTTGACCAGGCGCTTGTAGCGCACGGCCTGGTCCATCGCCTGCAGGGCGTCGCCGTGCTCGAGGGTGATTTCCACCTGGCCGGGGGCGTATTCCGAAATCGCCGTGCGGGCCGGGATGCCCTGGGCCTTGCAGGCGGCGTAGAGGTCGGCGAGGAACGGCTCGATCTGCTCCAGTTCGCGCAGGCCATACACCTGGGTGGTGCGTGGGCGGCCGCCATCGTTGTCCAGCGCCGGTTGCGGGCGGCCCTGGGCATCACGTTGCTGGTCGAGCAGGTAGAACTCCAGCTCGCAGGCCATCACCGGATGGTAGCCGTCGGCCTTCAACGCTTCGATGGTACGCAGCAGCACATGGCGCGGGTCGGCGATGCTGGCCGGCAGGCCCTCGTTCGGGTGCATGCTCACCTGCACCGCGGCGGTTGGCACCCGGCGCCAGGGCAGGCGCACCAGGCTGCCTTCAAGCGGGTAGGCGCGGCAGTCGATATCGCCCACGTCCCACACCAGGCCGGAGTTTTCCACGTCGTCGCCGTTCAGGGTCAGGCCGAGAATGGTGCTGGGCAGCGGCCGGCCGGTCTGGTACACGGCCAGCAGTTCCTCGCGGTGCAGCAGCTTGCCGCGCGGTACGCCGTTGGCGTCGAGGATGAACAGTTCGAACAGTTCGATATCGGGGTTGTCGGCCAGAAAACGGCTGGCCTGCTCTACAGGTGCAAAGTGCATGATGGATTCGCTCACGGGCGCACGGGCCACCGCGCATGCAGGCGGCCCGGCTGAGTCAAACGGCCGGAAGACGGCCGGGTCTGGTCACAACGGCGTGAACGAGAAATCCGGTGGGCGTGCGTGACGGCAGTGCCACAGGGCCCAGAAGGCGAGGATGATATGGACCAGCGGATTCTCACCGGCACGGCGCCGGGCCTTCGCTTGCGAAGGGCGGGACGACGGTGGGGCGATGGGCTGGACGGGAGTCATGCCTTTGATACTCACATGCGGCGTAAGGTTGATTAAAGCAGTGAATGGCAACCTTTACATCGCACCTGGCTAAACATTTGTGCCGTTGCACCTGGCCTCTTCGCGGGTAAACCCGCTCCCACAGGATTGCATCAAGGCTGGGTGTTGTGCGGTCCCTGTGGGAGCGGGTTTACCCGCGAAGAGGCCGGCACAGGCAGCAGAGAACCGGCAAATCTGCGACAATCGCGCATCCTTCGAATGCCGATCATGAAAAAGCAGGCTCACCTGCATCACTAAAAAGCCCCATGACTGACCACGCCATCGACAAACTGCTGCAAAACCTCGACCACGCCATGATCGCCGACCGCCATCGCCTGCGTCGGCAATTGCACGAACTGCGCAAGCGCCCCGACGAGGCGAAGCTGGCGCAGTGGGTGGAAAAGGTCCAGGCGTCCTGCGCCCAGGTCACCGCGCGCCAGCAGAGCGTGCCGACCGTGCGCTACGACGACAGCCTGCCCATCGCTGCCAAGCGTGACGAAATCAAGAAGGCCCTGGCCGAGCACCAGGTGCTGGTGATCGCCGGCGAAACCGGCTCGGGCAAGACCACACAGTTGCCGAAGATCTGTCTCGAACTGGGCCGTGGCAGCCATGGCCTGATCGCCCACACCCAGCCACGCCGGATCGCCGCCCGCAGCGTTGCCGCGCGGGTTGCCGAAGAGCTGGGCACGCCCCTGGGCGGGCTGGTCGGCTACCAGGTGCGCTTCGAGGACCAGAGCGACGCCAACACCCTGGTCAAGCTGATGACCGACGGTATCCTGCTGGCTGAAACCCAGCATGACCGCTTCCTCGAGCGCTACGACACGATCATCGTCGACGAAGCCCACGAACGCAGCCTGAACATCGACTTCCTGCTCGGCTACCTGAAGACCCTGCTGCACCGCCGCCCGGACCTGAAGCTGATCATCACCTCGGCGACCATTGACCTGGAGCGCTTCTCCAAACACTTCGACGGCGCGCCGATCATCGAGGTGTCCGGGCGTACCTTCCCGGTGGAAACCTGGTATCGCCCACTGACCAGCGAGCAGGACGAGGAGGGCAACCAGATCGAGGACGACCTCACCGTCGACCAGGCCATCCTCGCCACGCTGGATGAGTTGGCGCACCACGAGCGGAGTGAGGGCAAGGGCCCCGGCGATGTGCTGATCTTCCTGCCGGGCGAGCGCGAGATCCGTGATGCCGCCGAGATCCTGCGCAAGGCGCAACTGCGCCACACCGAGATCCTGCCGTTGTATGCGCGCCTGTCGCCGGCCGAGCAGCAGCGCATCTTCCAGCCACACACCGGACGCCGTGTGGTGCTGGCCACCAACGTTGCGGAAACCTCGCTGACCGTGCCGGGCATCCGCTATGTGATCGACACCGGTACCGCGCGCATCAGCCGCTACAGCTACCGCGCCAAGGTCCAGCGCCTGCCCATCGAGGCCGTGTCGCAGGCCAGTGCCAATCAGCGCAAGGGCCGCTGCGGCCGGGTCGAGCCGGGCATCTGCGTGCGCCTGTACAGCGAAGAGGATTTCAACAGCCGGCCGGCGTTCACCGACCCGGAGATCCTGCGCACCAACCTGGCGGCAGTGATCCTGCAGATGCTGCACCTGCGCCTGGGCGCAATCGACGCCTTCCCGTTCATCGAGCCGCCGGATGGCAAGGCCATCAGCGATGGTTTCAACCTGCTGCAGGAGCTGTCGGCGGTCAACCGCGAAAACCAGCTGACGCCGATCGGCCGCCAGCTGGCGCGCCTGCCGATCGACCCGCGGCTGGGCCGCATGCTGCTCGAAGGCGCCCGCCTGGGCAGCCTGCAGGAAGTGCTGATCGTCACCAGTGCGCTGTCGGTGCAAGACCCGCGCGAACGCCCGCCGGAGCGCCAGCAGGCCGCCGACCAGGCGCACGCGCAATGGAAGGACGTGGATTCCGACTTCGCCGCGCTGGTCAACCTGTGGCGTGGCTTCGAGGAACAGCGCCAGGCGTTGACTGCCAACCCGCTGCGCAACTGGTGCCGCAAGAACTTCCTGAACTACCTGCGCCTGCGCGAATGGCGCGATGCCCATCGCCAGCTGGCGCTGATCTGCCGTGACCTGCAGCTGACAGTGAACAAGGACCCGTCCGACTACCCGAAAATGCACAAGGCCATTCTCAGTGGCCTGCTCAGCCAGATCGGCCAGAAGACCGAAGAGGGCGACTACCAGGGCGCCCGTCAACGGCGCTTCTGGGTGCACCCGTCGTCGGGCCTGGGGCGCAAGCGCCCGCAGTGGGTGATGGCGGCCGAACTGGTCGAAACCACCAAGCTGTACGCACGCATGGTGGCCAGGATCGAGCCGGACTGGATCGAGCCGCTGGCCGGCCACCTGGTCAAGAAGAACCACTTCGAGCCGCACTGGGAGAAGAAGCGCGGGCAGGTGGTGGCCTACGAGCAGATCACCCTGTACGGCCTGATCCTGGTCGGCCGTCGGCCGGTGCATTTCGGCCCGATCGACCCGGTCACCTCGCGCGAGCTGTTCATCCGCGAAGGCCTGGTGGGTGGCGAAATCCAGTCGCGGGCCAAGTGCCTGGCGGCCAACAAGCGCCTGCTGGAAGAGCTCGACGAGCTGGAGGCCAAGGCCCGCCGCCGTGACATCCTTGCCGACGAAGAGACGCTGTACGCCTTCTACGAAGCGCGTCTGCCGGCGGAAATCCACCAGACCGCGACCTTCGACAGCTGGTACCGCATGGGCAGCCAGAAGGACGCCAACCTGCTGATCATGCGCGAGGAAGACGTGCTGGCCCGCGAGGCCAGCGAAGTTACTGCCGCGCAGTACCCCGACAGCATGCAGGTGGGCGAGCTGCGCCTGCCGCTGAGTTACCACTTCGAGCCCGGCCACCCCCGCGATGGCGTGACCGTGCGGGTGCCAGCACCGCTGTTGCCGAGCCTGCCGGGCGAGCGCCTGGAGTGGCTGGTGCCCGGCCTGCTGGAAGCCAAGTGCGTGGCGCTGGTGCGCAACCTGCCCAAGGCCCTGCGCAAGAACTTCGTGCCGGTGCCGGACTTCGTCAAGGCCTCGCTGGCACGCATGACCTTCGGCCAGGGCGCATTGCCGCAGGCCCTGGGCCAGGAGCTGCTGCGCATGACTGGCGCCCGTGTGCCCGACGAGGCATGGGACGAGTCGGTCAACCTGGTTGAAGGCCACCTGCGCATGAACATCGAAGTGGTCGATGGCCAGGGCAAGTTCCTGGGTGAAGGCCGCGACCTGGCCGAGCTGACCGCGCGCTTTGCAGCAGCCAGCCAGGCAGCGTTGGCCGTGCCGCGTGACGCCAAGAGCGAGCAGCCGGTGCAGGCCAAGGCTTTCAGCGAGGTGAAGCAGACCGCGCAGCAGAAGATCGCCGGCCTGTCGATGACCGTGTACCCGGCGCTGGTGGAAGAGGGCGGCACCGTGCGCGAAGGGCGCTTCTCGACCCAGGCCGAGGCCGAGTTCCAGCACCGCCGCGCGTTGCAGCGCCTGTTGCTGCAGCAGCTGGCCGAGCCGGCCAAGTACCTGCGCGGCAAGCTGCCGGGGCTGACCGAGTTGGGCCTGCTGTACCGTGAAATGGGCCGGGTCGAGGCGCTGGTCGAGGACATTCTGCTGGCCAGCCTGGACAGTTGCATCCTCGAAGGTGAACAGCCGCTGCCACGCGATGGTGCGGCCCTGGCTGGCCTGGCCGAGCGCAAGCGCGGCAGCTGGGCCGAGCATGCCGAGCGCCTGGCACGGCAGACGTTGGAAGTGCTGAAGCTGTGGCATGGGCTGCAGAAGCGCTTCAAGGGCAAGATCGACCTGAGCCAGGCGGTGGCGCTGAACGACATCAAGCAACAGCTCGGCAACCTGGTGTACCCAGGCTTCGTGCGCGAAACCCCTGGGGGCTGGTTCAAGGAGCTGCCGCGTTACCTCAAGGCGGTGGAACTGCGCCTGGAGAAGCTGGGTTCGCAGGTGCAGAAGGACCGGGTGTGGAGCGGTGAGCTGGCCAACCTGTGGGCGCAGTACAAGGCCCGTGCCGACAAGCATGCCCAGGAGGGCAAGCGTGATGAGCAACTGACGGTGTACCGCTGGTGGCTGGAGGAATATCGGGTTTCGCTGTTTGCCCAGCAGTTGGGGACCAAGGTGCCGATTTCCGACAAGCGATTGAGCAAGCAATGGAGCCAGGTGGAGGGCTAAACTTCCACAGTTGTGGCAATATTGATGCAATTTGGGGTCGCCTGGCGGCCCCTTCGCGGGTAAACCCGCTCCCACAGGTACAGCAGTGTCCTCGGGAGCGGCGCAACCCCTGTGGGAGCGGGCGAGCCCGCGAACGAGGGCGCAGCCCTCGCCTATAAATTGGTACTAAAGTGCCATTAACCTGTCATGTTTCCAGCCAGCGCCCCGTGGCGATGGCCTTTGACCAGAGGAACGACCGTGCATAACGTCGTGATCAGCGGCACCGGCCTGTACACCCCGGCCCAGAGCATTTCCAACGAAGAACTGGTGGCGTCCTTCAACACCTGGTCGCAGCAGTTCAACCAGGACAACGCCGCCGCCATCGAGCGCGGTGAAGTCGAGGCGGCGCCGCTGTCCGATGCCGCGTTCATCGAAAAGGCCTCGGGCATCAAGAGCCGCTTCGTCATGGACAAGGCCGGCATCCTCGACCCGCAGCGCATGAAACCGCGCCTGCCCGAGCGCTCCAACGACGAACCGTCGGTGCTCTGCGAAATGGCCGTGGCCGCTGCCCGCCAGGCCCTGGAGCGCGCCGGTCGCACGGCGGCCGATGTCGACGGGGTGATCGTCGCCTGCTCCAACCTGCAGCGCCCGTACCCGGCCATCGCCATCGAAGTGCAGCAGGCGCTGGGCATCCAGGGCTTTGCCTTCGACATGAACGTGGCCTGCTCGTCGGCCACTTTCGGCATCCAGACCGCCGCCAACAGCGTGGCCCTGGGGCAGGCGCGCGCGGTGCTGATGGTCAACCCGGAGGTGTGCACCGGCCACCTGAACTTCCGTGACCGCGACAGCCACTTCATCTTTGGTGATGCTGCCACTGCGGTGCTGCTCGAGCGTGCCGACAAGGCCACCTCGACGCACCAGTTCGACATCGTCAGCAGCAAGCTGTGGACCGAGTTCTCCAACAACATCCGTAACAACTTCGGTTTCCTCAACCGCGCGGCGGAAGAGGGCGAGGGCGCGGCGGACAAGCTGTTCATCCAGGAAGGCCGCAAGGTGTTCCGCGAGGTGTGCCCGAAGGTGGCCGAGCTGATCGGTGAGCACCTGCAGGAAAACGGGCTGCAACCAAGCGATGTGAAACGCTTCTGGCTGCACCAGGCCAACCTCAGCATGAACCACCTGATCGTCAAGAAGCTGCTGGGGCGTGAAGTGGCCGAGGAAGATGCACCGGTGATTCTCGACCGTTATGCCAACACCAGTTCGGCGGGGTCGGTGATTGCCTTCCACCTTTACCAGGACGACCTGGCCAAGGGCTCGCTGGGCGTGTTGAGCTCGTTTGGTGCGGGGTATTCGATTGGTAGCGTGATCCTGCGCAAGCGCTGATTGAGCGCAAGCCAGTACCGGCCTCTTCGCGGGTGAACCCGCTCCCACAGGGACACCACAGCATTCGAAACTGTGATATCCCTGTGGGAGCGGGTTTACCCGCGAAGAGGCCGGTGCATTTTTCACAGGCAAAAAAAAGCGGGAAATGCCGGATGGGGTCGGCATTTCCCGCTTCAGGTGAAGCAGTGCAGGGTGTCGCTTAGAACTTGGCTTCCAGGTCTACCTGCAGCGTGTCTACGTCAGCATCGCTGTTCGGCAGGTTGGAGAAGTCGGTCTTGGCCATCATGTAGGCCGCGCCGAGGGCGAAGTTCTTGTCGATTTCGTAACCCACCTTGAACTTGTGGCCACGGGAACCGGTGAAGCCGTTACCGAAGTCAGAGTCGGTGAACAGGCTGACTACACCGTTACGCTGCACGTCGCGGTAGTTGTAGTCCAGGCTCCAGGCACCGATCTTGCTCTTCAAACCAGCCAGCCAGGCCTTGTCCTTGCCATCGGTGCTTTCGGTGTTCTTGACGAACTGGCCGTAGGCCGACAGCGGGATGGCGAAGCCGGTGAAGTCGACCTGGCCGAAACCTTCCACCAGCTGGAACTCGTTGGTGGTGTTGCCCAGCGAACGCAGGGCAGCAGATTCCTTGTCGTTGTCGTAGCCGTAGATACTGCCGCCGACGGTGACCTTGACGGTGTCAGCCGCGTTGAACTTGGTACCCAGCTGGGCCGCGTACAGCTGTGCGTCGTGCTTGAACTGCACGCCGTCGCCGTCGACGTTGTCCTTCAGGTTGTAGTGGCCGATGCTGCCGAACACTTCGGCCGGGCCGAGGTTGGTCTTGTAGGTAGCGGCCAGGCCTTCCGGGTTGATGTCGCTGTCCCAGATGATGTCGCCCATGCTCACCCATGGCTGCAGCATCTTGCCGCCGATCAGGTGCAGGTTCGGGACGGCAGTCGGGTGCCAGTCGAGGTAGGCCAGGTCGACCCACAGCGATTTCTTCTCGAAGTAGTTGTCCAGGCTCTGGTTGGTCGAGCGGGCATCGGCGCTGCTGCCGGTGGCCACACGCACGCCGGCGTCGACCTGCGGGTTGATCTCGCTGTAGAAGCCGACACGGGCACGTACACGTTCACGGTCCTGGTTGCCGCTGCGAGCGATCGGGTCGTCGACGTTGACGTCTTCGTAACGCAGGCGCACATCACCCTTGATCTGGGTCTTGGCTGCCCATGCCACTTTCTGTTCAAAGGAGCTCATCCGTTCGGACTGAGCTTTCTGAGCGGCCTTTTCCTTGGTTTCTTGAGCCAGGTCCGCCTGCAGTTCGTTGTACTGCGCCTGGTTGATCGAGCCATTGGCGCGGAGCATTTCGAGCAGCTTGGCGTCGACAGCTGCACTGGCCGGAGTACTCAGAGCCAGCATCATGCCGGTGAGGCTCACTCCGGTAAGTGTAGAAACAAGACGCATAAGGTTCTCCCTGTTGAATAAGATGGGGGAGGCTCAAGCGCCCGCCCCTGTGTTGGCATGTCTTCGGAAAGGGCCTGAATAGACAGGTTCTGGGGTTCCGGAAAACAGGCGCAAGTATTGCGGGGGCGAATGACAGATTAATGTCGAATTAGTGGCACTGCGGTTAAGTAATTGAGAATAAAAGGATCTGTCCCGGCTATCGTGATTTGAGTGGCGGGCCTTCCTTGGGGATACTGGGTACCTTGAAACAGCGAGCCGAAACCGTGACCAGCCTGTACAGCCTTGCCCATCTGCGTGATTTACCGGCGGCCACCTGGGATGCCCTGGTGCCGGCCGGCCAACCGTTCCTGCGCCATGCGTTTCTCAGCGCCATGGAGGACAGCGGCAGCGTCGCGCGCAACACCGGCTGGGCCGCCGAGCACCTGGTGCTGGAACGTGACGGGCAGGTACGGGCGCTGCTGCCGGCGTACCGCAAATGGCACTCGTTTGGCGAGTACGTGTTCGACCATGGCTGGGCCGATGCCTGTGAGCGGGCCGGCATTGCCTACTACCCCAAGCTGCTCGGTGCCGTGCCGTTCAGCCCGGTCAGCGGCCCGCGCCTGCTCGCCGCCGACCCAGCTGATGGCCTGCTGGTACTGCAGGCGTTACCGGAGTACCTGGGCAAGGGCGGGCTGTCTGGTGCGCACATCAATTTCACCGAGCCGGCGCTGGACGACCAGCTGGCCGGCCAGCCGGGCTGGATGGAGCGCCTGGGCTGCCAGTTTCATTGGCGCAACCACGGCTACCGTGACTTCCAAGATTTTCTCGACAGCCTGAGTTCGCGCAAGCGCAAGCAGATGCGCAAGGAGCGTGAACAGGTGGCCGGGCACGGTATTGAATTCCGCTGGTACCGTGGGGGTGAACTGGATGAGGCGCAGTGGGATTTCGTCTACCGCTGCTACGCCAATACCTACGCGGTGCGCCGCCGTGCGCCCTACCTGACACGCGAGTTCTTCAGCCTGCTGGCCGAGCGCATGCCCGAGGCCTTGCGCGTGGTGATGGCGCGGCAGGGTGGCCGTGATGTGGCCATGGCCCTGAGCCTGGTGGGGGGCGACAGCCTGTTTGGCCGCTACTGGGGGTGCCTGGACGAATTCGACCGGCTGCATTTCGAAACCTGTTTCTACCAGGGCATGGACTTTGCCATCGCCGAAGGGCTGCAGCGTTTCGATGCCGGGGCGCAGGGGGAGCACAAGCTGATTCGCGGCTTCGAGCCGGTGCTGACGCGGTCGTGGCACTACCTGCTGCACCCGGGGCTGCGGCGGGCGGTGGAGGATTTTCTGGCGCAGGAGCGGGAAGGGGTACGGGCCTATGCCGAGGAGGCCAGGGGGATGCTGCCCTATCGCCGGGACTGATCCAATCGTAGTGCCTGTACTGGCCTCTTCGCGGGTAAACCCGCTCCCACAGGGATCGCACAGTTCTCGATATCTGCGGTAATCCTGTGGGAGCGGGTTTACCCGCGAAGAGGCCGGCACAGGAAATCAGTCGACCCCGACAAACCCCCCGGTCTGGTGATGCCACAACCGGGCATACAAGCCTTGCTGCTCCAGCAGTTCACTGTGGCTGCCACTCTCGACAATCCGCCCCTTGTCCAGCACCACCAGCCGGTCCATCCGCGCAATGGTGGAAAGCCGGTGGGCAATGGCGATCACTGTCTTGCCCTGCATCAGCGTCTCCAGGCTTTCCTGGATCGCTGCCTCCACCTCCGAATCCAGCGCCGAAGTGGCCTCGTCCATGATCAGGATCGGTGCATTCTTCAACAACACCCGGGCAATCGCGATGCGCTGGCGCTGGCCACCCGACAGCTTGACCCCGCGCTCGCCCACATGGGCATCGAAACCGGTGCGCCCCTGGGCGTCCGACAACTGCGGGATGAACTCGTCGGCGCGGGCCCGGCGCACCGCTTCATGCAGCGCCGCCTCGCTGGCACCGGGGCGACCATACAGCAGGTTGTCGCGGATCGAGCGGTGCAGCAGCGAGGTGTCCTGGGTGATCATGCCGATCTGCGCGCGCAGGCTGGCCTGGCTCACTTCGGCAATGTCCTGGCCGTCGATGAGGATGCGCCCGCCCTGCACGTCATACAGCCGTAGCAGCAGGTTGACCAGGGTCGACTTGCCTGCCCCGGACGGGCCGATCAGGCCGATCTTCTCGCCCGGGCGGATGTCCAGGTCGAGCCCTTCGATCACGTTGGCGGCCTTGCCGTAATGGAAGTCCACGTCATCGAAACGCACCGCACCGCGGCTTACCTTGAGCGCCGGTGCGTTGGGCCGGTCGGTGACGGTGACCGGCTGGGCGATGGTCTGCAGGCCGTCCTGGACCATGCCGATGTTCTCGAAGATGCCGTTGACCACCCACATGATCCAGCCCGACATGTTGACGATGCGGATCACCAGGCCGGTGGCCAGGGCGATGGCGCCGACGGTGATCAGCGACTGGCTCCACAGCCACAGCGCCAGGCCGGTGGTGGCGACCACCAGCAGGCCATTGAGGGTGGTGATGACCACGTCCATGCTGGTGACCACGCGTGCGGCCAGCTGGGTTTTCTCTGTCTGTTCGCGGATCGCTTCGCGGGCGTACTGCTGCTCGAAGTCGGTGTGGGCGAAAAGCTTGAGGGTGGCGATGTTGGTGTAGCCGTCGACGATGCGCCCCATCAGCTTGGAGCGGGCGTCGGAGGAGATCACCGAACGCTCCTTCACCCGGGGGACGAAGTAGAACAGCGCGGCGATGTAGCCGGCGATCCACAGCAACAGCGGCAGCATCAGGCGCCAGTCGGCCTCGGCGAACAGCACCAGCGAGGTGATGGCGTAGATCAGCACATGCCATAGCGCATCCACCGCCTGCACCGCAGAGTCGCGCAGCGAGTTGCCGGTCTGCATGATGCGCTGGGCGATGCGCCCGGCGAAGTCGCTCTGGAAGAAGTTCAGGCTCTGCTTGAGCACATAGGTGTGGTTCTGCCAGCGGATCAGACTGGTCATGCCGGGGTTGATGGTCTGGTGCACCAGCAGGTCGTGCAGGCCGAAGAATACCGGCCGCAGCAGCAGGATCACCACCAGCATCCAGATCAGCTCGCCGCTGTGTTCGCTGAAGAAATTGGCATTGGGCGTACCCTGGGCCAGGTCGATGATGCGGCTGAGGTAGCTGAACATCGCCACCTCGATCAGCGAGGCGACCAGGCCCACCACCAGCAGGGCGACAAAGCTCGGCCACACCTGGCGCAGGTAGTAGAGGTAGAACGGCCACACCTGGCCGGGTGGCGACTCGCTGGGCGCGTCGCGGAAGATGTCGATCAGTTGCTCGAAACGGCGGTACAGCATGGGTGACAAGACTCCTGTGCTACCCGACCCCGGAAGGTTTCACATCCCTGTGAAACCTGCGGTCAGTCGATGCGTTTGGCGGACTTGATGTAGACCGGATCGGCCGGCACATCGCGCATGCCTTTCTTGACGGTGGTCGGTGAATTGACGATCTGGTCTACCACCTCCATGCCCTTGGTCACTTTGCCGAACACGGCGTAACCGGCGTCGCGGCCCGGATTGAGAAAATCGTTGTCGGCGACGTTGATGAAGAACTGGCTGGTGGCCGAGTTCGGGTTGGAGGTACGCGCCATCGACAGCGTGCCACGGGTGTTCTGCAGGCCGTTGCTGGCCTCGTTCTTGATCGGGTCCTTGGTGTCTTTCTGGACCATCTGGTCGGTGAAACCGCCGCCCTGGACCATGAAGCCCGGGATCACCCGGTGGAAGATGGTGTTGTTGTAGAAGCCGCTGTCGACGTACTCGAGGAAGTTCTTGGTACTGACCGGCGCCTTCTCGGCATTCAGTTCGATTTCGACCTGGCCGAAGCTGGTGTCCAGCAGTACGTGCGGGGTCTTGTCGGAGGCCATGACGCTGGTGGCGAAGGCGACCGAGCAGGCGGTGAGCAGGAGTTTTTTCAGCATGGGCTCAAAGATCCTTGAGAGGTGGAAGCGGCTGCAAGGAACTGCAGCAGGGTCTGGTTGAAGACCTCGGGTTGGTCGAGGGGTGTAGCGTGCCGGGAATCGTCGATGACCACCAGCCTGGCGTGGGGCATCAGGGCGACGTAGCGTTCTTTCAGTTGTATCGGGGTGTAATCGTGGTCGGCGGCGATCACCAGGGTAGGACAGTGGATCTGGCCGATGCGTTCCTGCACGCCCCAGTCGACGATGGCGTCGAAACTCTTGAGGTAGGCGCGCTTGTCGTTGCGTGCCCAGCGCTGGGCCATCTTGTGCCGCAGTTCGGCCTGCTGCGGTTTGGGGAACAGCCGCTCGGCCAGGCCCTTGCCGACGGTTTCGACACTGAGCAGGCGCGCCAGGCCCCAGCGCTTGAGCCACCATGCCCAGTCACTGCGGGTGCGGCGCTTGACCTCGGGGGCGCTGTTGACGATGCACAGGCTGCGCAGCCACTGCGGGTGATCGACGGCGAACTGGAAGCCGACCATGCCACCCATGGACAGGCCGACGAAGTGCACCGGGCCGGTGTGCAGGTGTTCGAGCAGGGCCAGCAGGTCGGCACTGAAGGTGGCGATCTGGTAGCCGTCGCGTGGCTTATCGGAGCGGCCGTGGCCGCGGATGTCCATGAGGATTACCCGGTAGTGGTGGCTGAGCACCGGTACCTGCAGCTCCCAGTCCTGGCAGCTGGAGCCCAGGCCATGCAGCAATACCAGGGGTTCGCCCTGGCCATATTCCTCGTAATGCAGTGCGCATCCTTCGTGTTCGAAATAGGCCATGGGCGCGGTCCTCTCAGGCTTGTGGGGGGGCTGCGAAGGGCACGTCCAGTGGCGCGGTGTCGAAATTGCGCAGCAGGTCGATGAGAATCTGCGTAGCCGGGCCCAAGGTCTTCTCTTTGCTCGAATAAAGGTAGAACAGTGGGTGGCGGCTGCCACCCTGATCCAGCGGCAACGGCTTGAGCACGCCTTCGCGCAGCTCGCGCTCGATCATGTGGCGGGGCAGCCAGGCAAAGCCCAGACCACTGCTGACGAAGGTAGCGGCGGTGCCCAGGCTACCGACGGTCCAGCGTTGCTCGGCACCCAGCCAGCCGACATCGCGCGGCTGGGCGCGGCCGGAGTCGCGGATTACCACCTGCAACTGGCTTTCCAGGTCCTGGAAGGTCAGTTCGCGGCCCAGGCGGTGCAGGCTGTGTTCGGGGTGGGCGACGGCGACGAACTCCACCGCGCTCAGTTCGGCGCCCAGGTAGCCGCCGATGCTGTAGCTGCTGATGGCCAGGTCGGCGATGCCTTCGTGCATCACTTCCTCGACGCCAGACAGCACTTCTTCACGCAGGCGTACCCGGCAGCCACGGCTCTGCGGCATGAACGCGGCCAGGGCGCGTACCAGGCGGGCACTGGGGTAGGCGGCATCGACCACCAGGCGTACCTCGGCCTCCCAGCCCTGTTCCATGTGGTGGGCAAGGTCCTCGAGCTGGCTGGCCTGCTTGACCAGGTGGCGCGAACGGCGCAGCAGGACATTGCCGGCCTCGGTGAGCACCGCCTTGCGGCCGTCGATGCGCAGCAGCGGCACGCCCAGTTGCTCCTGCATGCGGGCCACGGTGTAGCTGACCGATGACTGCGAGCGGTGCAGTGCCTCGGCGGCCTGGGCAAACCCACCGTGATCGACCACTGCCTGCAGGGTTCGCCACTGGTCAAGGGTTACGCGCGGCGCTTTCATCTTTCGCTCCTGTTGTCCTAAGCTGCGCTCTTTCAAGGAGAGCGGCCCATGAAGAAATGTTGTGCGGCAATACTGATGTGCCTGCCCCTCGGGGCCATGGCTTATCCCATCGACGTTGAGAAGGAACTGACCGGGGTAAAGCTCGACTACACCGCCTATGACACGGCCTATGACATTGGCGCCATCACCCTCAACAACTATGGGCAGGTACCGGCCGCGTGCAAGGTGACTTTCCGCAATGGCCCCGAGGCACCACGGGTGCGCCGGGTGAACGTACCGGCCGGTAAAAGCGTCGATGTCACTGCCAAGTTCAACCGGCAGATCATCAAATTACGGATCGCCTTGAACTGCAGTGCAGAATAAACTGATAAATCGATAGATTGAACCCACTTTTTACGCTTTTTTATCGATAGGTCAAGCCGTAATCTCACCTCCATCGAATCGCAACCCTTTTTGCCGATGGAGGCCCCCCATGTCCCGCGTACTGATCATCGAAAGCAGCGCCCGCCAGCAGGATTCCGTTTCCCGTCAGCTGACCCGTGATTTCATCCAGCAGTGGCAGGCCGCCCACCCGGCCGATCAGATCAGTGTGCGCGACCTGGCCGTGAACCCGGTGCCGCATCTGGACGCCAACCTGCTGGGTGGCTGGATGAAGCCCGAAGAACAGCGCAGTGCTGCCGAGCTGGACGCCTTGGCCCGCTCCAACGAACTGACCGATGAGCTGCTCGCCGCCGACGTGCTGGTGATGGCTGCGCCGATGTACAACTTCACCATCCCCAGCACCCTCAAGGCCTGGCTGGACCACGTGCTGCGTGCCGGCATCACCTTCAAGTACACCCCCACCGGCCCGCAGGGCTTGCTGACCGGCAAGCGCGCCATCGTCCTGACTGCCCGTGGCGGCATCCACGCCGGCGCCACCAGCGACCACCAGGAACCGTACCTGCGCCAGGTAATGGCCTTCATCGGCATTCACGATGTCGACTTCATCCATGCCGAAGGCCTGAACATGAGCCCTGACTTCCACGAGAAGGGCGTCAACCAGGCCAAGGCCAAGCTGGCGGCGGTGGCCTGAGGCTTAGCGAATTCCCAACCCTGACACCTGTTGTTGCTCCTTTGGGTGTACCTGCCCGGCCTGCATGGCCGGGCTTTTTTTTTTATATTTGTGCACATGCGGTCTGCTTTTGCTCTGTGTAGGAGCGGCCTTGTGTCGCGAAAGGGCTGCAAAGCAGCCCCGGCAGTATGTGCTGCTGTGCAGAGATCCCAGGGGCGCTTCGCACCCCTTTCGCGACACAAGGCCGCTCCTACATAGACCGCGTGCGCTGCCGTCCTTACTTTCCTCATGGTTGAACTCATTTGCCGCAACCCGCTAAGGTCGCGGCCTTGATCCACGAGAGGCAACCATGGGCTACCTGATAATTGTCGCGCTGATCCAGGCGTTTTCCTTCAGCCTGATCGGCGAGTACCTGGCCGGGCACGTCGACAGCTACTTTGCCGTTCTCGCGCGCGTGGTGCTGGCTGGCCTGGTGTTCCTGCCGCTGACCCGCTGGCGCCAGGTCGAGCCGCGCTTCATGCGCGCGATGCTGCTGATCGGCGCGCTGCAGTACGGCATCACCTACGTCTGCCTGTACCTGAGCTTTCGCGTGCTCACCGTGCCGGAGGTGCTGCTGTTCACCATTCTCACGCCGTTGCACGTGACGCTGATCGAAGACGCCATGAACCGGCGTTTCAACCCTTGGGCGCTGCTCGCAGCGCTGGTGGCGGTGGCCGGCGCGGCGGTGATCCGCTTCGACACCATCAGCGGCGAGTTCTTCATCGGCTTCCTGCTGCTGCAACTGGCCAACTTCACCTACGCCGCCGGCCAGGTGCTGTACCGCCACCTGGTTGCACGCCACCCCAGCGACTTGCCGCACTACAAGCGCTTTGGCTACTTCTACCTGGGCGCGTTGATCGTGGTGTTGCCGGCCTTCCTGCTGTTTGGCAACGCCCAGCACTTGCCGACCACCGATGTGCAGTGGCTGGTGCTGCTGTTCCTGGGCCTGTGCCCGACGGCGCTGGGCCTGTACTGGTGGAACAAGGGCGCCTGCATGGTTTCGGGCGGGACGCTGGCGGTGATGAACAACCTGCATGTGCCGGTAGGGTTGCTGCTCAATCTACTGATCTGGAACCAGGACGAGCCATTGGGCAGGCTGTTCATCGGCGGGGCAGTGATCCTGGCGTCGGTGTGGATGAGCCGCCTGGGTACCCTGACGTTATCAAGCAAGCCATGGCGCAGCCAGCTATGACGCGTTCGTTACTGAACCCAAATCCCGCCGGTACCTACCCGATAATCATGAAAACAAAATCGGGAGACCGGCGTGAAGCTAGAAACGCGAAGTATCGAATTTGTCCCACACGCCGAGCGTTATGGCACGCCTAAACGATTGTTCACCATCTGGTTCAGCTCCAATTTCCAGATAACCGCCCTGATGGTCGGCACCCTGGGCGCTGCCTCGGGGCTGAGTCTGGGCTGGACCTTGCTGGGCCTGTTGGTCGGCAACCTGATCGGCACAGTGTTCATGGCCGCGCATTCTGCCCAGGGGCCTCACCTGGGCGTGCCACAGATGATCCAGAGCCGGGCCCAGTTCGGTGTCCATGGTGCCGCGCTCCCTCTGCTGGTGATGGTCACGGCCGCAGTCCTGTTCCTCGCCGCCAGCGGCGTGCTGATGCGCAATGCCCTGCAGGCGCTGGTGCCCATGAGCGATGACCAGGCGATCGTGGTGGTCGGCTTGCTGACTTTTGTCATCGGCTTTGTCGGCTACGAGCTGATCCACCGCCTGGGCGCGTGGATGAGCCTGTTGTCCACACTGGTTTTTGCTGGCGCCCTGGTGCTGATCCTTCTGCACCCCGGCGACATGGCAACCACAACGGCAGTGAGTACCGGCTTCTCGTTCACCGCCTTCAACCTGATCGTGGCCCAGTCGGCCTCCTGGACGCTGGGGTATGGCCCCTATGTAGCCGATTACTCGCGCTACCTCCCGGCCAACGTCAACCCACGCGCCACCTTCTGGGCCACCTATTGTGGTTGTGCGCTGGGCTCCTTCGCCATGATGGCGCTCGGCGCGCTGGTGGCGGTGGAACTGCCCTCGGCACTGGGGCATGACCCGGCGACAGCCATTGCCGCGTTGTTCGGCCCGTGGGCGCCGCTGGCGCTGGCAGTGATTGCACTGGGGGTGATCCAGTACAACGTCTTGTGCCTGTACAGCGCCTACATGTCGTCGGTCACGATCTTTGGCGCCTTCAAGACCATCCGGCGCGTGACCGCGACTGCCAAGGCCTTGGTGATGGCTGGGCTGACCGCAGCGGCAACGGTGATCGCCATCGCCACCCAATACAATTTCGATACGTTCTTTGCCGACATCCTGATCGGCCAGCTGTACCTGTTGATCCCATGGAGCGCTATCAACCTGGTGGATTACTACTGGGTATGCCGAGGCCACTATGATGTCGGGGCGCTGTATGACTCCAAGGGGCGTTACGGCTGCTTCAATCGTCGAAGCCTGGCGGTGTACGCCGTGTCGATCATCGGTACCATCCCGTTCATGAAGCTATCGTTCTACACGGGGTTCGTGGCCGAGTGGCTGGGGGCGGACATCAGTTGGGCGATGGGGTTGATCCTGGCGGGTGCGTTGTATTGCATGCTCCACAGCCGCGAAAGCAAGCCGCTTTCGACAACCAGGAGTGCGCTGCGCTGACGCGGCCTTGAGACGGGAAGGGGCTGTACAGCAGCCCCGGCAATCTCAATCTCATCTCTGCAGTAAGCTCATGGTCTGGCCGGACTGCCGCATCTCCAAAGCACACGGACAGCGTTTTAAACCGAGTGAGGGCGAGAGAAAAGCGATACCCCCAGTTGGTCATCTAGATTTAAGGCAAGTTACGGAGGTGGCCATTAGCGGTTTGGTTGGGTTTAATCCGCAGATAGATCTCCCATAACCTTGCACATCAGCACCGCTACGCCATTCTTCATCGGCGGTGTAGAGCACTTAAAGCTCAATCCGAATGCTATGTTGACTTAGCTTCAGTCTCGGGCTCCTCATCCTCAGCATCTTGCGCCTTACCAAGTGGTGTAGTCATTTTCTCAAGCTCCATCAATCTCATTTCAGATCCGATATCCTTTGCAAGGTGCGACTTCAGAAGTTCGATTTTTAGCCTGGTTCGCAGGTAAAACTTCTCTTTCGGATCGATACCCAAGTCTTCTGCGGTAGAGAATACGGTATTTTTCGCTAGCACGAGCAATTTGGCCAAGGTCAAACGTTCTTCTTGGATGCTGAAGATCTTTCTCAAGAATGCCGAGCCGATGAGCCAAGAATAGTAGATCGCTGCCCCTAGTGCGACTGCAAGCGGGATTCGAAGCAGCAATGCTGCAATCATGTCTTCTCGCGCAGCATAATGGGTAAATACTAGGTTGCTCGCGCCGTTATGAATCAGAAATGCACATAGGCCAATGGTAAGGCAGGGCAATATCATCAGTGCGAGATAGATTCTTGCTTGTGCCTTGCCTTCCTTTACGTAGTCAGTGAACTCATCCGAGATTACGCTTCGGTCGTTCACCAGACTTGATAGTTCTTGTTTTAGGGAGGCGATTTCGTCGTTAAGAATTTTGCGCTCCCGATCGAGTTGTTGCGCATTGCTACGTTTTGCCTCAATTTCTGCGTTGAACTTGTTCAGATCGCTTTCAGACTCTTTGATCGATGCCTTGACCTGACCTAGTGTAGCCATTTCTTTATTGACATTGGCTGAAAGTTCAGCTGACTCAGTGGTTAAAGTTTCGATCGATTCAGCTAAAGAGGTTGACTTGGCGGTCAGTTCATCATGGCTGGCCTGCAGGTCGCTGACCTCCGATCGAGCCTGCTTGATGAATTCTGCAATGTTATTGTTTGCGGTAATATAGTTTTGAATGCCGGCTTTTGTTTTCTGTATATTGATAAAGTTAAAGCCGAAAATGTCAATTTTTCTAAGTGTTGGTTTCGAGAGTTTGTTGCTGGTCTTGATTGAAAACTTTACGCAGAACTCGTTGATGATAGCTACAGATGCGCCTCTCGTTTCTGGTGGGACTGAGACAGTTCGAGTGGTGCCTTCTGATGTATAAATGACCAGTTCAATCCCTTTTTGGTTGGCGCCCGTAAAGTGAATGCGGCGTAAAAATATGGGGTTGGTAGTGGTGAAAAAACGCTCCCGTTTGTCGAGAGAAACATCGCTTACATTAATGGTATCTTCTTTTAATAGCTGTTCATAAAGCGTTGTAGTAGTAAAGAGTTTATTGATATTCGCAACGTTGAATGACAGGCTGCTAAGGTTGCCAGCCAGCTCATCAAAATTCACCAGATTTACCGTCACCTTTCACCCCCTCCATCCTGAGATGTCAGTCTGATATTATCTGGCGACTCAACTATTTTCCATAGGTAAATTTGGTTGAGGCAGGGGCGTGGACTTTCTGGTCGTTGTACCGGATCGCAGCGTAGCAAAAAGTCGCTGGCAGATCTCAAGAACATCGCGGTGTGACCGTGCTATCCAGGCCCATGGGATTTTTAACACTGCGTCGTAGAGACAGCGTCGTTTCGTAGACCATGTCCAGGTATCTGACGCCGGATCGTTTCAGACCAAAGTCGGTTTGGTGCTTGACGTTGCCACCGAAAACTAACTCTCAGTGAATTCAAGTGCCCTAGGATCGGTCATCAGGCAAGGCTCGCTAACCTGGCCGCAAACGTGTGTCGTCGGGCTGTCGATGGTTATCTTAAACAGACGGTGTAGCCTTTCGCTTGCCGCACATCAGAGCATACGTTCAGACATTTCCTGAGTATAGCTTCGCGATTGCTGGCACCGATCCCCATGGTTGGTACGGCTCAATCAGTCGCTACAATCCCTGGCTGTAATGACGAGATGACATCCTCCTGAGAAACCGTATTCGCTAATTGCGCAGGCTGGAAGAGATCGCGACACTTTGCCATCATAGAGTTACTTTCCATTGATGGCGGGGCCCCTAAATCTCAGCGGTCAAGGGGCGGCGATTGGATTTCTCAGGATTTTGTACAGAGTCTAACGCCGTCGTTCAGTATGCATCGCCAGCGTCACCTGCTGTACACCTAACGGCTAAAAAAATCGGATTTTGCTTCTTTCTTGTAGGGCATTTCCCAAAGATACTGCCAGCCATTGTGGTGTTCCGGGTTGACCACTAGTCTCGGCTGGTCGTTGCGATTCAACGACCGGCTTTGACAGGCCGACTCAAATTGCAATTTATAGCTTTGCCTTCAATGGCGGCTGTGCGTGGGGCACCTTCGGGTGCGCCGGGTTTCTCAATTTGAGGGTTACACCATGCTGAACATAGTCCCCGATCCACCCTGCAACCTCCACTCCCTGGAAGACACGCTGCTGATGGCCGCGGATTACGCGCTATGCGCCGAAGTCGTTGCTCAGCAAGCCGTTTTGATGCAACCCAGATCACCCGTCTCGGTATTGATGATGGCGTCAATGCACGAGCTGGAGACCCTCCGCAAGTTGCTTGAATCAGCGCTGGCTCAAGTCCAAAAACCAGCGGATCCGCAGACGCTGCATTAATCCGCATCATGATTCGCCTGGGGCTGCCTCTGTGGGAGCCCGGCTTGCCGGCGATAAGGCCAGCCCAGGCACTAGAGATTTCGGGGGAGATTGAACGATGTCTACAGAAGAAACCAAATTCACCGTCGGCAAAACCACTTTCTACCAAGGTGAAAACCAGACCCATCCGCTGTTCCGTATCGAAGCCGGCATCCCTTGCCAGAGCGCCCGCGAACAAGCTTCGGAGCTGATGGGCTACGCGCGGGACATGACCCTGGACGGCTTGATGGAAGACAAACCCCAGCTAATCTGGGCTTCGCACTACCTCTGTGCCTTGGCCAAGGCGCTCATGGATGATGCTGAACTGGGCATGATGAAAAACCCTTGAACCACCCTCAGGCGTAATGCCAGTCAGTCAAGCAATTTGGGGCCGCTTTGCGGCCCATCGCCGGCAAGCCAGCTCCCACAGGGGATCGCACCAACTTTTAGAATATAAGCAAGACAGTTGCTCCCCCAGGTACTGCACACCTCTCGAATTTTGCGCGGTGCCTGTGGGAGCTGGCTTGCCGGCGATGGGCTGCGAAGCAGCCCCGGCAATATCAAGCCTCGCTCATGTCTTCCAGCCGACGCGGCACAGGCTCCTGCGATACACGCCCGCTCAACCCCGCCCGCATGTCGTTGCCACTTGGCTGCTGATACAGGCTCAAGCCAAACTCCGGCAACACCGCAAGCAGATAATCGAAGATATCCCCCTGAATCCGCTCGTACTCAGCCCACGCCGTGGTGGTGGTAAAGCAGTAGATCTCCAGCGGCACGCCCTCGGCGGTGGTCTGCATCTGCCGCACCATGCAGGTCATGTTCGGGTGCACGTTGGGGTGATTCTTCAGGTAGGCCAGGGCAAACGCCCGGAAGGTGCCGATGTTGGTCAGCTTGCGGCGGTTGGCCGACAGCTCGGCCACTGGCCCCAGGGCTTCGTTCCAGCTTTGCAGTTCCTGGCGCTTGCCCGCCAGGTAATCGCGCAGAAGGCTGACCTGGGTGAGCCGCTGTTCTTCCTCGCGAGTCAGGAACCGCACGCCAGCCGCATCGATGAACAGGCTGCGCTTGATGCGTCGGCCACCGGACTGCTGCATGCCGCGGTAGTTGCGGAACGACTCGCTCATCAGGCGCCAGGTGGGGATGGAGACGATGGTCTTATCGAAATTCTGCACCTTCACCGTGTGCAGGGTGATGTCCACCACATCGCCATCGGCACCCACCTGGGGCATTTCGATCCAGTCGCCCACGTGCAGCATGTCATTGCTGGTCAGCTGCACACTGGCGACGAACGACAGCAGGGTGTCCTTGTACACCAACAGCAGCACCGCCGACATGGCACCCAGGCCCGACAGCAGCAACAGCGGCGAGCGGTCGATCAGGGTGGCGACGATGACGATGGAGGCGAAGATCCACAGCATCATCTTGGCCAGTTGCACGTAACCCTTGATAGAGCGGGTGCGGGCGTGTTCGGTGCGGGCATAGATGTCGAGCAGGGCATCCAGCAGGCACGACAGCGCCATGGTCATGAACAGCAGGGTAAAGGCCAGGGCGACATTGCCGAGGAAGTGCTGGGCGGTGTCGGACAGCTCGGGCACCAGTTTCAGGCCGAACTGCAGCACCAGTGACGGCGTGGTCTGTGCCAGGCGGTGGAACACCTTGTTGTTGCGCAGGTCGTCCAGCCATTTCAGCGCTGGCTGGCGGGCCAGCAGGCGGGCGCCATGCAGCACCAGGAAGCGTGCCAGGCGGCCGATGACCAGGGAAATGAGCAGCAGCACCGCCAGGCCAATGGCCGCGTGCAGCATCGGATGTTGGTCAAGGGTGCCCCACAGGTCGAGGGAGTCACGCCAGATTCGTTGGATATCCATGGGCTTGCGTACAGTCTTGTTGCCAAACGAAGCGCCATTAGAGCGCGGATGGCGACAAAGTTGCCAAAAGAAATTCGGCTAAGGCGGCAGAAAACGTTACCCTATGCAACTGAATTTTCCGCACTTGCCTGAGGTTACCTCCGTGTTCTCCCAATTCGCCCTGCACGAACGCCTGCTTAAAGCCGTGGCCGAGCTTAACTTTGTCGAGCCAACCCCGGTGCAGGCCGCGGCCATCCCCCTGGCCCTGCAAGGGCGTGACCTGCGCGTGACCGCGCAGACCGGCAGCGGCAAGACCGCGGCCTTCGTGCTGCCGCTGCTCAACCGCCTGGTCGACCTGCGCGAACGCCGCGTCGAGATCCGTGCGCTGATCCTGCTGCCGACCCGTGAACTGGCCCAGCAGACCCTCAAGCAGGTACAGCTGTTCTCGCAGTTCACCTACATCAAGTCGGGCCTGGTTACCGGCGGTGAAGACTTCAAGGAACAGGCCGCCATGCTGCGCAAGGTGCCGGATGTGCTGATCGGCACCCCGGGCCGCCTGCTCGAGCAGCTCAATGCGGGCAACCTCGACCTGTCCCACGTACAGGTGCTGATCCTCGACGAAGCCGACCGCATGCTCGACATGGGCTTCGCCGAAGACATGGAGCGCCTGTGCAAGGAGTGCGAGAACCGCCAGCAGACCCTGCTGTTCTCCGCCACCACCGGTGGTGCGGCCCTGCGCGACATCATCGGCAAGGTGCTGAAAGACCCAGAGCACCTGATGCTCAACAGCGTCTCGCAGCTGGCCGAAGGCACCCGCCAGCAGATCATCACCGCTGACCACGACCAGCACAAAGAGCAGATCGTGCAGTGGCTGCTGGCCAACGAAACCTTCGACAAGGCGATCATCTTCACCAACACCCGCGCCCTGGCCGACCGCATCTACGGCCACCTGGTGGCCAAGGACGTGAAGGCCTTCGTGCTGCATGGCGAGAAGGACCAGAAGGACCGCAAGCTGGCCCTGGACCGCTTCAAGCAGGGCAGCTCCAAGGTGCTGGTGGCTACCGACGTTGCGGCCCGTGGCCTGGACATCGACGGCCTGGACCTGGTGATCAACTTCGACATGCCGCGCAGTGGTGACGAGTACGTGCACCGCGTGGGCCGTACCGGCCGTGCCGGTGGCGAAGGCCTGGCGATCTCGCTGATCACCCACAACGACTGGAACCTGATGTCGAGCATCGAGCGCTACCTCAAGCAGCAGTTCGAGCGCCGGGTGATCAAGGAAGTGAAGGGCACCTACAACGGGCCTAAGAAGGTCAAGGCCTCGGGCAAGGCGGCTGGCAGCAAGAAGAAAAAAGTCGAGAAGAAGACCGGTGACAAGAAGGCGGCCGCCAAGCGCAAGCCAACCGCCAAGCCGAAGGCCAATGCACCGCTGGCCAGCGCCGACGGCCTGGCGCCGCTGAAGAAGCGCAAGCCTGCGGCTGAGTAACGCTCGGTAACGGTGTTAGCTTCTTCGCGGGTGAACCCGCTCCCACAGCGACCCTACAGGCTTCCAGGCCTGTGCGATCCCTGTGGGAGCGGGTTTACCCGCGAAAAGGCCAGCACAGGCGGCCACTATTCAGCCTTTTTCTCCGCCTCTTTCAACTCCTTGATCCGCTTGTCGATCAGCTGACACTTGTCGGGCAAATCCTTGCTCGCCGTCCCAAGCTCCATCCCTTGCAGCTCGTCATTGATCTCCTTGGCCTTCTGCGGGTTCTGCTCGGTCAACTGGGTGACCAACCCGGCCAGCTCTTCGCGTTTCTGCGTTGCTTCTTCCGGTGTGCAGGCCCAGGCGGGCAGGGCGCAGAACAGGGCAGTGGCGCAGGCAATGGGCAGCAGCAGTTTCATCCTTCCTACCTCCGGCGGTGGTGATGCCCGGTGGAGGCATGCGCCTGGCCGTTAGTTCAGCGCCTTCGACCGGTGGCACTTCATGGTCAGCCTGTCCCCAACAACGCCAGCGCTGAGATATTTCGGAACGCTGGGCAACCTCGACAGGTCCCAACCTGTGTACCCCTTCCGTCCACAGCAGGAGCCCGTAGCCATGAGCATCGCCTACGACTGGGACCTGATCGAGCGTTTGCTGCACGAGGTGCAGAACGGCGCCGGTCACAGCTTCACGCCACGCCCCTATGCCGAGCAGCACGCTGCGGCACTGGCTGCCAAGGGGGAGCCGGTGGGCGACCTGGACCACCTGAAAACCCGTGCCTGCGAATACGAAAGGTTGTTGTTCGAGCGTGGATTCATCGAAACCCGGCCCGAAGAGGATGGCGGCAATGGCGAGAACTTCGTGCTGACCGAGCGCGGTTCGCGGCTGATGAGCCTGATCGACAGCAGCATTCCCGGCTTCGAGCACCCGCGCCAGGTGCTGGACGAGCAGGAGGATGCGCTGGACGAAACCACCTTCGAGCAGGTGTCGGCGAAGGCACAGATCGCCTGAGGTCGTTTTGAGGCTGGCAAGGGCGGCCATGGAAACCCGATAATCGGTAGTTCCTGAACACTGCCGAGCCCTTGCCCATGCCAATGACCACCGCAGAGGCCCGCCTATGAGCGCGGTCCGCAAGAACCCCGACGCCTTTGCCTTCCAGGTGATGCTGGGGCTGTGCCTGATCTGGGGCTGCCAGCAGGTGTTGATCAAGACTGCCGCCATCGATATTGCGCCGGTGATGCAGGCGGCCCTGCGCAACGGCATCGCCGCCGTGCTGGTGGGCCTGATGCTGTGCTGGCGCGGGGGCTGGGAGCAGGTCGGCAGCACCTGGCGTGCCGGGGTGGTGGCGGGCGGGCTGTTCGGCCTGGAGTTCCTGTTCATTGCCGAGGGGCTGAAGCTGACCTCTGCGGCGCACATGTCGGTGTTCCTCTATACCGCGCCGGTGTTTACCGCGTTAGGCCTGCATTTCAGGTTGCCCAGCGAACGCCTGCGGCTGCTGCAATGGCTGGGGATCCTGCTGGCCTTCGGCGGCATTGCCATGGCGTTTGCGGGCGGCATGTCGTTCGAGCACATGGATGGCCGCACCCTGCTGGGGGATGCCTTTGGCGTGATCGCCGGGCTGGCCTGGGGGGCGACCACGGTGGTGGTGCGTTGCTCGCGGCTGTCGGAAGCACCGGCGACCCTGACCCTGTTCTATCAGCTGGCGGTGGGCTTTGCCGGGTTGCTGCTGATTGCCTTGCTCAGCGGCCAGATCGGCGCGGTCACGCTGACGCCGCTGGCGATGGGCAGCGTGCTGTTCCAGGGGATTGTGGTGTCGTTCATCAGCTACCTGACCTGGTTCTGGTTGCTGCGCAAATACCTGGCGTCGAACCTGGCAGTGTTCTCGTTCATCACCCCGCTGTTCGGGGTGACCTTCGGCGTGTTGTTGCTGGATGAGCCGCTGAGCCTGAACTTTGTGGTTGGCGCGTTGATGGTGCTGCTGGGGGTGGTCCTGGTGAGTGCCGAGCCTTGGGTGAAGCAGCAGTTGCGTAAGTTTGTGGGGTGAGTTTTAGCCTGTTACGGCCTCTTCGCGGGTAAACCCGCTCCCACAGGGGCCGCACAATCTTCAAGGCCTGTGCAGTCCCTGTGGGAGCGGGTTTACCCGCGAAGAGGCCGGCACGGGCAGCCACGATTCAGGATGCTGCCTTGGCCTGACAGGCGCTGCCCTGCTGTGCAGAGCTGCCAAACAGCACCAGCCCCCCAGCCACCACCAACCCACCCGCAGCCACCATCAGCGCCGGCTGCAGCCCGCCGCTGTAATGGCTGCTGACCGCCGCCAGCAGCGGCCCACTCAATTGCCCCAAGGCAAAACAGGCTGTCAGCAGCCCGGCATTGCGCTGCGTGGCATGCGGCGCCAGCTCCCGCGAACGTTGCATCACCAGCTGCATGCAGGCCAGGAACGGCCCGCCACACAGCACCACGCCCAACGCCAGCCCGACACCCCCGCCCATCAGGCAGGCCAGTACACCCAGCCCCTGCAGCCACAGGGTGGCCGTGAGCCAGGCCGAGGTGCGGCCGCCACGCCGCAGGCTCACCAGCAGCACCCCCAGCGCCGCCGCCAGGCCAAACGCCGGCCAGAACAGGTCGGCCAGCCACTGCCCGTGGAACTGCTGGTTGGCCATTTGCGACAGGAAGGTGGCCGGCAGGATGTAACCCACGCCATACAGCGCATACACCAGCCCCAGGCGGCCGATGCCGACACTGCGCGTCGGGCCCTGGCGTGCAGCCGACGGCACCGGCGCCGCTTGCAGCGCCCTTGGCAGCCAAGGCCGGACCGCCAGCAGCATCACCAGCGCGGCCACGGCATAGATCAGCCACAGTGCTGCCGAGCCCAGCCCCCACAAATGCGCCACCAGCGCCAGCAAACCCGTCAGCGCAATGCCCAGCCCAGGCCCCGCGAACACCAGGGCACCCAGGCGCTGGCGGTTGTTTGCATTGGCCACCTGTTGGCTGAGGCTGGTGATCATCACCAGCACCCAGGCGCTGGCCACGCCGGTGCCGAAGCGCAGCAGCAGGTGGCTCCAGAACCCGTCTGCGGCCCATGAGGCCAGGGTCAGCAGCACGCACAGCCACAGCCCACCGTGCAGGCGCAGGCGCACCTGGCCCGGCGAGCGAGCGAACATGGCATCGACCGCGCCGATGAAGTAACCCAGGTAGTTGGCCGCGGCCACCAGCCCGGCGACCGTCAGGTCGAACTGGCCTTCGGCGATCAGTTGCGGCAGCTGCGGGGTCAGGGCGAAACGGCCGATGCCCATGGCCATCATCAGCGCCACGGCGCTGGCCAGCAGTTGAATGAGTGGCGACATGACGAGTCTCCTGCACGGATGTAAGCGATGGCTGGCAGGTTAGGGCGGTTTATTTTTCAATAAAATTGAATAATGATGATCAAGTTGTTCTGTTTTGGAGAATGCCGTGGAATTCAGCCAACTACGTATCTTCCAGGCCGTGGCCGAGGAAGGTTCGGTCACCCGTGCCGCAGAGCGCCTGCATCGGGTGCCATCGAACCTGTCGACACGCTTGCGCCAGCTCGAGGAGCAACTGGGTGTCGAGCTGTTCCTGCGCGAACGCCAGCGCCTGCAGCTGTCGCCGGCGGGCAAGGTGCTGCTGGACTACGCCAACCGCATGTCAGCCTTGCGCGACGAGGCGCTGGCCGCCGTGCGTGGCGGCCAACCGGCCGGGGACTTCGTGCTGGGGACCATGTACAGCACGGCGGCGACCCATTTGCCGGGGTTGCTGGCGCGTTATCACCAGGCCTACCCGGCGGTTAACCTGCAGGTGCGTGCGGCGCCCAGTGGCGAGCTGCTGGAAGGCCTGCTCAACCACACCTTGGACGCGGCCCTGGTGGACGGGCCACCAAGCCTTGCCGGGCTCGATGGCGTGCCGCTTTGCGATGAGCAGCTGGTGCTGATCACCAGCCCCGAGCACCCTGCGGTACACACTGCCAAGGATGTGGCGGGCAAGGCGGTGTTCACCTTCCGCCAGGGCTGCTCGTACCGCATGCGCCTGGAGGCCTGGTATGCCCATGCCCATACGCCAATGGGCCGGGTGATGGAAATCGAGTCGTACCAGAGCATGCTGGCCTGCGTGATCGCCGGCGCGGGTGTGGCGATGATGGCCAGGTCGATGCTCGACAGCCTGCCCGGGCGCGACCGGGTGCGGGTGCACCAACTGCAGGCGCCGTTCGATCAGGCGGTCACCTGGTTGATGTGGCGCCAGGGCATGCGCGGGGCAAATTTGCAGGCCTGGATCGACCTGCAACAAAGCGAAACGATTAACCAGTCGTCGGAATGCGCCGTTACGGCTTGATCCGTATCAAAATGGCCCGTATCTGTAGGTTTAGAGGCATGCGTAATACAGGACATAGGGCTATGATCTGTATGAAACATCGCAGGATTGAATTGCCGTGAGGCTGACCCGTCAAGGGGGCATTATGAATAAACCACTGTCCAACTGGCTCCACGACCTGGCTGTCGCCTTGGGGCTGATTCCACCACCCTTGCAGCCGGTGCCGATCCCGACTGATGAAGAGCAGCGCAAACGCCAACCGCGTCGTCGCTGATACAGACAAAGGCCGCTGCACCTGGGTGGGTGCAGCGGCCTTTTTGTGTCTGCCAGTTGTGTGTTGCCTGTACCGGCCTCTTCGCGGGTAAACCCGCTCCCACAGGTACCCCACAGCACTCGAGACCTGTGATATTCCTGTGGGAGCGGGTTTACCCGCGAAAGGGCCTGTACAGGCAGCCGCGATCTATCAGGCCAGCTTCACCGCCGCCACCGATTTACGCGACATCAGGCTGACCACCACAAAGCTCACCAGACCAACCGCCAGGCTGTAGTAGATCGGCGTATTGGCCTCCAGCCCATCCTTGAACATGAACAGCAGCGCGGTGGCAAAGCCCAGCGACATGCTGGCGATAGCCCCGGCGGTGGTAGCGCGCTTCCAGAAGATCGCGCCGATCAGCGGGATCAGCATGCCGCCGACCAGCAGGTTGTAGGCCAGGGTCAGGGCATTGATCACATCGTTCACCACCAGGGCGATGCCCAGCACCACCAGGCCGGTGAGCAGGGTGAACAGGCGGCTGACGCCCAGGCTCGACGCCTTGCCGCCACGCAGCTTGGGCAGCAGGTCTTCGGTCAGGGTGGTCGATGCAGCCAGCAGGCCGGCGCTGGCGGTGGACATCATGGCGGCCAGCGCCGCTGCCATCAGCAGGCCACGGATGCCATCGGGCAGGGTGGTCTTGATCATCTCGGCAAAGGCATTGTTCGGGTTGGCCAGGTCGGGCATCAGCACATGCGCGGCCATGCCGATCGCGGCGCAGGCCAGGCCGTACAGTACGCAGTACACACCGGCGGTGGTGCCGGCGCGCTGGCAGACCTTCTCGTCACGGGCAGTGAACACCCGCTGCCAGATATCCTGGCCGATGAGGATGCCGAAGAAGTAGATCAGGAAGTAGGTGATGATGGTGTCCCAGCCAATGGTGGTCAGCTGGAAGCTGGCCGCCGGCAGCTTGGCCACCAGGGTGTCCCAGCCACCGGCCTTGTACAGGCACACTGGCAGCAGGATGAACATCAGGCCGACGGTCTTGATCACGAACTGGACGATGTCGGTCAGGGTGAGCGACCACATGCCGCCGATGGTCGAGTACAGCACCACCACACCACCGCCCAGCAGCAGCGAGGCCCAGAACGGCAGGTCGAGCAGCACCTGCAATACGGTGGCCATGGCCAGGGTCGAGGTGACGCCGATCATCAGTGCGTAGGCCAGCATGATCACGGCGCTGGCCTGGCGTGCGGCCGGGTTGTAGCGCTGCTCCAGCACCTGGGTCACGGTGAAGATGCGCAGGCGCAGCAAGGGTTTGGCGAGGAACAGGTTGAGGGCGATGATGCCCAGGCCCAGGGCTGCGCACAGCCAGAAGCCGGAGATGCCGTGGACGTAGCCCAGGCGCACGGTGCCGACGGTGGAAGCGCCACCGAGCACGGTGGTGGCCATGGTACCCATGTACAGGACCGGGCCGAGGTTGCGCCCGGCCACCAGGTAGTCCTCGTGGGTTTTCGCGCGCCGCATGCCATACCAGCCAAGCCCGAGCATGCCGGCGGTGTAGATCATTACAACAATGATGTCCAAGGCCATTGGGGGTCTCCCGATTATCTTTATTATGGCGAGATCGACCACGCGGGCGGGTTCACGGCGCCCGGCGGTCTTGTCGTGTTGTTGGCGGGCCTCAATGGCCCTCCCATATGGCTCCTGCCGGGGTGTAGCAAGTACTGCGGGCGCTTTCTGTAGGAGCGGCCTTGTGTCGCGATCGGGCCGCAGAGCGGCCCCGGCAGGCTATGCGACACCGCCACAGTCCGGGGGCCGCCTTGCGGCCCGGTCGCGACACAAGGCCGCTCCTACAAAGGGCCGTCGTTTACCGGCGGACAACGCCCGGTAGCACGCAGAGCATCTCGAACAGCAGGTTGGCACCGAGCAGCGAGGTGTTGCCGGTGGTGTCGTAAGGCGGGGAGACTTCGACAAGGTCACAGCCGATCAGGTCCAGGCCGTGGCAGCCGCGAATGATCTCCATCGCCTGGATGGTGGTCAAGCCGCCGATTTCCGGGGTGCCGGTACCAGGCGCCCAGGCCGGGTCGATGCCATCGATGTCGAACGACAGGTACACCGGGCCACCGCCGACCTTTTCGCGCACCTCGGCCATCAGCGGTTCCAGCGACTTGTGCCAGCACTCTTCGGCCTGGACCACACGGAAGCCCTGACGGCGGCTCCAGTTGAAGTCATCGGCGGTGTAGCCCTGGGCGCGCAGGCCGATCTGCACCACGCGCTCGCAATCGAGCAGGCCTTCTTCCACGGCGCGGCGGAAGGTGGTGCCGTGGGCGATCTTCTCGCCGAACATGTGGTCGTTGACGTCGGCATGGGCATCGATGTGCACCAGGCCGATCTTGCCGTGCTTCTTGTGCAGCGCCCGCAGGATCGGCAGGGTGATGGTGTGGTCGCCACCCAGGGTCAGCGGAATGATGTTGTGCTCGAGGACCTCGTCATACGCTTCTTCGATGATGCGCACGGCGTCCAGCAGGTTGAAGGTGTTGATCGCCACGTCACCGATGTCGGCCACCGACAGCGAGTCGAACGGTGCAGCCCCGGTGGCCATGTTGTACGGGCGGATCATCACCGATTCGGCGCGGATCTGCCGCGGGCCGAAGCGGGTGCCGGAGCGCAGCGAGGTACCGATGTCCAGTGGCACGCCGATGAAGGCGGCGTCCAGGCCTTGGGCACTTTGCAGGTGGGGGAGACGGAGCATGGTGGCGATGCCGCCGAAACGCGGCATTTCGTTGCCGCCCAGTGGTTGGTGGAGGATCTTGTCCACGGTGGGCCTCATCAGTCGGTCGATTGTTCTGTTTGTTCGAACCTGTGCCGCCGCGCGCCTTCCAGGTGTGGTCTTGCCGGCGGGCAGGGACATTTCGGCCAAGTCTGCTGAAGGTAGTGCCGGGGAAAAATCGCTACCGGCAAATACTTAGTTCAGGAATTTCTGAACTAAAGGCCGGCAGAGCGGTTAGACTGCGCGCAAACACCCTTGCGGAACCGTTGCACCATGGCCTCGACCTTGCCCGACCTGAAACTGCTGCGCATCTTCGTCAGCGTGGTGCGCCACCAGGGCTTTGCCAATGCCCAGCGCGAGCTGAACCTGTCGACTTCGGCCATCAGCACCTACATGAGCCAGCTGGAAGGTGCCCTGGGGATCGTACTGTGCCACCGCGGCCGTGGCGGCTTCAGCCTGACCAGCAAGGGCGAGCTGTTTCACCAGGAAACCCTGCGCCTGCTGGCCGAGCTGGACGGTTTCGAACAGTACGCCGCCGCCCTCAAGGGTGAGTTGCGCGGCACCCTCAACCTGGGGGTGATCGACTCCACGGTCGGTGACCAGGCCTTGCCGCTGGCCGAAGCCATCGGCGCCTACAGCCAGGAACACCCGGCGGTGCACCTGCACCTGTCGGTGTCCAGCCCTTACGAGCTGCAACTGGGCGTGCAGGACAACCGCCTGGACCTGGCGATCGGGGCGTTTTCCTCGCGCATGAGCGGGCTGCTCTACCAGCCGCTGTACCGTGAGCAGCACTGGCTGTACTGCAGCAGCCGCCACCCATTGTATGCCGAACGGCGTATCCCCGAGCAGGTGGTGACCCAGCAGCGCATGGTCGGGCGTGGCTACTGGAGCCAGGCCGAACTGGCCCGGCATGGCTTCAAGCACAGCGCGGCGACGGTGGAGAGCATGGAGGCGCAGTTGATCCTGATTCTCTCCGGGGCCTATATCGGCTACCTGCCCGAGCACTATGCCCAGGCCTGGGTCGACAAGGGCGACTTGCGCGTGCTGTCGCCGTCCACCTTTGGCTACCAGGCACCGTTCTCGCTGATCATTCGCCGCGGGCGCAGCCGCGAACCGTTGATCCAGACTTTCCGCGACCTGCTGAAAAGCCAGCTCAACGTGGGTTGAAGTCCGGCACATGCTGTATTTCGTCGGCCCCCGTTAAATTGTTGGTGCCGCTGACCGACAACATAATGGCGCCCTGCTATATATCAAATCAGTGTGTGCTGCTGACTTCCTCCCTTTAATCCTGCAAGGATTGCCCAAGATGCGCATGAATTTGCCCGTCACTGAGCACGAAAGAACCTTTCCCAACGATCAGCGCCTGATTTCCACCACTGACCTCAACAGCCGCATCACCTACTGCAACGACGCTTTCGTGGCGATCAGCGGGTTCACCTACGACGAGCTGGTCGGCCAACCCCACAACCTGGTGCGCCATCCGGACATGCCTCCGGCCGTGTTCGGCCACATGTGGGAAACCATCAAACAAGGCAAACCGTGGATGGGCGTAGTCAAGAACCGGGCGAAGAACGGTGATTACTACTGGGTCAGCGCCTATGTCACGGCCGTCTACGAGCAGGGCCGCATCAGTGGCTACGAGTCGGTGCGCTCGGTGCCCACCCGTGAGCAGATCCGCCGCGCCGAGGCGTTGTACGCGCGCTTGCGGGCTGGCCGCGCGCCGGTGCCGTGGGCGGCCCGTCTGGGGTATGGCCTGGGTCACGGTTGGCCATTGATCGGTGCGGGCCTGCTGTCGGCGGCGGGCTACCTGTGGCTACCGCCCTACGCGGCGCTCGGGGTGCTGATGGCCAGCCTGCTTCTGGCCTGGTATCTGGTCGAGCACCGGCAGAACCAGGCCATCCGCCGCACGCTGGCCGAGCACCCCAAGGCCTTCACCAGCCCGCTGGTGGCACTGACCTACAGTGACAACCCAGGCCTGCAAGGCCAGCTGGATCTTGCCATCATCAGCGAGGAAGCACGCCTGCAAACGGCCTTGACCCGCCTGGTGGATGCCGGGGTCGGGGTGAAGTCGCGGGCGGCGCAGTCGTCCGACTTGTCCGATGCCCAGGCACAGATGCTCGACCGCCAGCGCAGCGAGACCGACCAGTCCGCCGCCGCCATCGCGCAGATGGCGGCGACCATTCAGCAGGTTACCCATAACGTGCAGAGCACGGCGCACGCAGCGGGCGATGCCGACCAGCTGGCGCAGCAGGGCAGCGAGCTTGCGATGCAGAGCCTGCAAGCCATGGGCAGCATGAGCAATGCGGTCAACGACATCGGCCAGGCCGTCAATGCCCTGGCCGAGCAGACCCAGTCGATCGGCAGCGTGGTCGATGTGATTACTTCGATCGCCGAACAGACCAACCTGCTGGCGCTCAACGCGGCCATCGAGGCGGCGCGCGCCGGCGAACAGGGGCGCGGGTTTGCCGTGGTGGCGGATGAGGTGCGATCGCTGGCCCAGCGCACCCGTGCCTCGACCGAGGAGATCCACCAGATCATCGCCTCGTTGCGCGCCGGGGCAGAGCGCGCGGTGAGCACCGCCAGCCGCGGCGAACAGATCTCGCGGGACAGCGTGCACAGTGTCGAGGCGGTGCAGGCAGCGTTGAGCGGGATTGCCCAGGCGGTCAGCCGCATCACCGGCATGAGCCAGCAGATGGCGACGGCGTCGGAGCAGCAGAGCCATGTGGCCGAGGACATCAACCAGCAGATCGTGCGCATAGCCCACCTGTGCGACCAGAGTGCCGGGCAGGCCAGGCAGGGCGCGGAAATCAGCCAGGACCTGGAGCGCATGGCGGAGTACCTGCATAGCCTGGCGGAGCGGTTCAATCGTTGAGATTGCCGGGGCCGCCTTGCGGCCCTTTCGCCGGCAAGCCAGCTCCCACAGGATCACCACAGGCCTGGGCCTTGTGCAATACCTGTGGGAGCTGGCTTGCCGGCGAATGGCCCGCAAAGCGGGCCCCGGTTCTGTGGCAAACTGTTTCCGCCAAGGAGAACCCCATGCCCAGACCCCGCTGCGAGCGCTGCCAGCGCCCGCTCGACCATTGCCTCTGCCCACTGATCCCCGCACTCGACAGCCGCACCCGCGTCATCCTGCTGCAGCACCCCAGTGAAACCACCCATGCCCTGAATACCGCACGCCTGGCCGCCCTTGGCCTGAACAATGCCGAGTTGCGGGTAGGCGAGGTATTCGATGACCTGAATGAATTGCTGGCGACCCCCGGTTACCGGCCAGCCCTGCTGTTCCCGGGTGACGACGCCCAGGAATTGGTGGCCTATGGCGAGACGGACGACCAACCCTTGCTGTTGATCGTGCCCGACGGCACCTGGCGCAAGGCGCGCAAGCTGTTGTACCTGAACCCGTTGCTGGAAGCGTTGCCGCGGGTGACGCTGGGCGCTGTCGCGCCTTCACGCTACCGCTTGCGCAAGGCGCCGGAGGCGGGGGCGTTATCGACTATCGAGGCGGTGGTGGGAGCGCTGAACGCGTTGGAGCAGCCTGCCTGTTTCGATGCGCTGCTGGCACCGTTCGAGGCGTTGATCGAGGGGCAGATCAGGGCCATGGGTTTGGAGACGTTCCAGCGTAACCATGGTAGCGAGTGAGGGCAGGGGGCTGCTTTGCAGCCCATTCGCAGCACAAGGCTGCTCCTACAGATGTTGCGCGCTTTCCTGTAGGAGCAGCCTTGTGCTGCGAATGGGCCGCAAAGCGGCCCCGGCTATCTCGAACCCGATCAACGCATATCAGGCAAACGCGCCTCGGTGCGTACTTCAGTGGTAGCCAGCGCTTCCGGCGGCAGCGAAATACGCTGCTTGCTCAGCAGCTCGCCCATGGTCGCCAGCACGCGGTAGCGCGAGAACTCCTCGGTATAGCGCACCTCGGTGTAGCGGCGGTCGGCGTTGTACAGCTCGTTTTCACTGTCGAGCACGTCGAGCAGGGTACGTTGGCCCAGGCCGAACTGGTCCTGGTAGGCAGCACGTACGCGCTTGGTGGTCTCGGCGTATTCACGCGCGGTCGGCAGCTGCTTGCTGGCGTTGTTCATGGCGTTCCACGCCAGGCTCAGGTTTTCGGTCAGCTCACGCAGGGCGTTGTTGCGGATGTCCAGGGCCTGGTTGATCTTGTGCGCGTCGGACTGCAGGCGAGCCTTGTCGCTGCCACCGCGGAACAGGTTGTAGTTCATCTCCACGCCAGCTTGCCAGTCGTTGTTGTTGTGGCCTTTCTCGCCGCCGGTGTTGTTGTTGGCACCGGTAGCCAGAATGGCGTCGAAGCGAGGGTAGAAGGTCGACTTGGCCACTTCGTATTGCTGCTCGGCAGCATTCACGTCAGCCTGGGCAGACTTGATGTACGGGTTGTTCTGGCGCATGCCGTCGCGGGCTTCGTCGAGGGTGCCAGGCACCTCGCCCTTGATGGTCTGCGGGCTTTCCAGCTCGTCCGGCATGCGGCCGACGACGCTGAAGAAGTTGGCCTCGGCATCGGCCAGGTCGACTTCGGCGGTATCCAGGTTGTTTTCCGCCAGGGCGCGACGTGCGCGGGACTGGTCAAGGTCGGCGGTGCTGCCGACGCCGCGCTCGTTGCGCAGGCCGATCTGGTCGTTGACTCGCAGGTGGGCTTGCAGGTTGTTCCTGGCCAGGGTCACCAGTTCACGGCGCTTGAGCACTTCCAGGTACACCTCGACTGCACGCAGGGCGACATCCTGGGCAACGGCCTGGGTGTAGTAGGCGCGGGAGGTGGAGACTGCTTCGGTGCGGCCCACTTCATTCGAGGTGTTGAAGCCGTCGAAGATCATCTGCCGCAGGCGCAGTTCGGACTGGGTGTAGTTGAGGGTTTCCTTGTTGTGGTTGCCCTCGGCACGCGTCGTGGTGTTGTCCGAACGCTGGCGGCCATAGCCGGCGACCAGATCCACGGAAGGGTAGTAGCCACCACGCGCGAACTTCACATCTTCATCGGCCGACAGCTTGCTGTTGCGGTTGGAGCTGACCTGCGGGTGGTAGTCCACGGCGCTCTGGACAGCCTCGGTGATCGACATCGCCTGTACGTTGGCACTCGCCAGGGCCAACAGTAATGCACTGGTGATGGGGTTCAAAACGCGCATGCTACATCTCCCTGATTCTGGAATTTATCCTGCTGCTCGCCAAAAAAATGACGATAAAGTTAATGCATATAGTGTTGCAGGTTTTTAATAACACAGCTAAGTACATTCAACGCGATAGATAAGAAGATTTCTTCATATCAAATTGCCATATAATATATAAATTGTCTAATAGGCTCGCAGAAGGACCCAGGGAATGGCAGCGGAAAAGTCCATGAAAGCCAATTAATACGGGGGTTTAGCAGAGTTCCAGAATCATTTCGGATAAGGAGAATAATCGTTAGGCGAAATTGATATTTGGCGACAGAATATTGTCACTTTGGCTTGTGCAAAGTTTTCTGGCTGAGGATGTACAGGCTTACCAGTACGGCGCTGGTCAACATGAAGGTGCGCGCCCAGAACAGGGGCACCAGATAGCACGACAGGCCGATGCTGGCCCACATCAGGCCGATGGCGTAGACCTTGCCCTTGAGGGGGATGCCTTCACCACTGAGGTAGTCACGGATCCATGGCCCGAGCTTGGGGTGATGGACCAGCCAGTGGTGAAAGCGCGGCGAGCTGCGGGCAAAGCAGGCGGCCGCCAATAGCAGGAACGGGGTGGTGGGCAATACCGGCAGGAATATCCCCAACACCCCCAACGCGACGCTGAGCCAGCCGGTGGCCAGCAGCAGGTAGCGCACAGGCGACTTAGTGGTGGCGTGGCTTGAGCAGCGCCGGTTTTTCGTCTGGGGCATGCAGCAGCAGGAACAGCGCCGTCAGCGCTTCGGGGATCTGTACGATCATGTCGTCCTGCAGGTTGGCGTTGCTGGCGATGTCGGCGAACTCCGGCTGCTCGTCGAACAGGCCCGAGCCGACCATGATCGGCAGCAGCATCTCGCTGACTTCTTCCTCGGCGTTCTCGAACCAGGCCTCTTCACGCAGGAATACGCCTTCCATGAAGCCGATGCACCAGCCGCGCAGGTCGGAATCGTCCGGCTCGTCGGTCAGGTCGAGGTCGCATGGCAGCTCGAACTCGTCGTCGCTGGCCAGCTGGCGGGCGATGTGCGCTTTCAGTGCCACCAGGGTGGCCTCGATCTCGGTGCGCTGAGCATCGCTGGCGTAGTGCGGCTCTTCAGCGAACAGAGCGTCGATCCACTCGCGCTCGGGCACTTCCTCGGCATTGATCGAGAGGGCGGTGAGGTAGCCGTGGGCGGCGACATAGTCCAGCGCTTCCTCGTGCAGCTCGTCGGCGTCGAGGAAGGCTTGCAGGCGGGTCAGTTGCTCGGCGAAGGACATTACAGGGCTACCTTGGGGAATAAACGATAACGAATTCTAGCACCTTGCGACGGCGGCGGGGTAAAGGGAACGTCTATCGCCGTGGTGCCCTGCGCGGGGCGGTGCTGCGGTATACTCCGCGATTTTTCATCCAGGGGCAGGGTTTGCCGGCTACCTGGCAAAAACCGCTTACGCATTTGGCGTGTGCGGGGCGGGTTTTTCGTCCAGCCTGTATCCGGGATGGTACGGCGATTTGTGGAGTTGCACATGCTCGAACAGGCTCAGCGCGTTCTCAAGGACGTCTTCGGCTACGACAGTTTCCGCGGGCGCCAGGCAGCGATCATCGACTGCGTGGCCAATGGCGGCGATGCCCTGGTGCTGATGCCCACCGGCGGCGGCAAGTCGTTGTGTTTCCAGGTGCCGGGGCTGCTGCGCCCGGGCCTGACGGTGGTGGTCTCGCCTCTGATCGCGCTGATGGACGACCAGGTCGCCACGCTCGATGAACTGGGTGTGCCGGCCGCTGCGCTGAACTCCACGCTGACCCCGGAGCAGCAGCGTGACCTGGCCGGGCGCCTGCGCCGTGGCGAAGTGAAGATGCTGTACCTGGCGCCCGAGCGCCTGGTGCAGCCGCGCATGCTCGACTTCCTGCGCGACCTGGATATCTCGCTGTTCGCCATCGACGAGGCCCACTGCGTGTCGCAATGGGGCCACGATTTCCGCCCCGAATACCTGCAACTGGGCCAGCTGGCCGAGCTGTTCCCGCATGTGCCGCGCATCGCGCTGACCGCCACCGCCGACATGCGCACCCGCGAGGAGATCGTCCAGCGCCTGCACCTGCAAGGCGCCGAGCGCTTCCTGTCGAGTTTCGACCGGCCCAACATCTTCTACCGCATCGTGCCCAAGGAGGCGCCGCGCAAGCAGCTGATGGCGTTCCTCGGCGAGCGCCGCGGCAACGCCGGTATCGTCTATTGCCTGTCGCGCAAGAAAGTCGACGAAACCGCCGCATTCCTCTGTGACCAGGGCTTCCCCGCGCTGCCGTATCACGCCGGCCTGGCTGCCGAGACGCGTGCAGCCAACCAGCACCGCTTCCTCAACGAGGAAGGCCTTATCATGGTCGCCACCATCGCCTTCGGCATGGGTATCGACAAGCCCAACGTGCGCTTTGTCGCCCACCTTGACCTGCCCAAGTCGCTCGAGGCGTACTACCAGGAGACCGGCCGTGCCGGCCGTGACGGGCTGCCGTCCGATGCCTGGATGGCCTACGGGCTGCAGGACATGGTGATGCTCAAGCAGATGCTGCAGAACTCCGAAGGTGACGAGCGCCACAAGCGCATCGAGCAGCACAAGCTCGACGCCATGCTGGCCCTGTGCGAAGAAACCCGCTGCCGCCGCCAGTCGCTGCTGGCCTATTTCGACGAAACCCTCGAGCAACCGTGCGGGCACTGTGACAACTGTGTCGACCAGGTGCAGACCTGGGACGCCACCGAGCCGGCCCGCCAGGCGCTGTCGGCGGTGTTCCGCACCGGCCAGCGCTATGGCGTCGGTCACCTGGTCGATGTGCTGCTGGGCAAGGACACCGAGAAGGTGCGCAATTTCGGCCACGAGAAGCTCTCGGTGTTTGGCGTCGGCAAGGGGCTGGCCGAAGTCGAGTGGCGTTCGCTGTTCCGTCAGCTGGTGGCGCGCGGCCTGGTCGACATCGATCTGGAAGGCTACGGCGGCCTGCGCCTGTCCGACAGCTGCCGGCCGCTGCTGCGTGGCGAAGTGACCTTGCAGCTGCGCCGTGACCTCAAGCCGCAGACCACCGCCAGAACTTCGTCGTCCAGTGGCGGCAGCCCGGCCAGCCAGCTGGTGCGTGCCGAAGAGCGCGAACTGTGGGAAGCACTGCGTACCCTGCGGCGCAAGCTGGCCGAGGAGCACAGCGTGCCGCCCTACGTCATCTTCCCCGACTCGACGCTGCTGGAGATGCTGCGCAGCCAGCCGGTCAGCCTCAGCGACATGGCCCAGGTCAGCGGCGTGGGCGCGCGCAAGCTGGAGCGTTATGGCCAGGCCTTCCTCGAGGTGCTGAACAACAGCGGTGGCACCGACGAAGCGCCGAAAGTGGTACTCGACCTGCGCCACGAACTGGTCAGCCTGGCCCGTGCCGGCATGACCCCGGCGCAGATCGCCGGGCAGCTCAACTGCAGCGAGAAGAACGTCTACAGCCTGCTGGCCGAGGCGCTGGGCCGCCAGGAACTGAGCCTGGAACAGGCCCTGGACCTGCCGGAAGACCTGTTGATGGAAGTGCAGGATGCCTTCCTCGATGGCGAGGGCGAGCTGCCACCGGTATCGGCGATTGCGCCGCTGTTCGGGGCGCGGGTGCCGGAGGGCGTGCTGTACTGCGTGCGGGCTGCGCTGGCGGCCGAGTTCGAGCTGTAAGTGACGACAGGATCGAAGGCAGAACTGCCATCTGCTGACCTTTGTCATGTTTTTTGACGATTATCGAACATTCCAGGGTGCCCGAGCCTTGCCTCGTGGGACGGGCCATGGTTAGCTGCCTAATAATTAGATCTGTTCAATGAGTTGCTTATGCCCCTGACCGACAACCAACACCGCTTCGGCATGCAGCTGGCCCAGATGTCCCGGGGTTGGCGTGCCGAGCTGGACCGCCGCCTGGCCGGGCTCAACCTGTCCCAGGCGCGTTGGCTGGTGTTGCTGCACCTGGCCCGTTTCGAAGAGGCCCCGACCCAGCGTGAGCTGGCCCAGAGCGTGGGTGTCGAAGGCCCGACCTTGGCGCGCCTGCTCGACAGCCTGGAGGCGCAGGGGCTGGTACGCCGGCAGGCGGTGCTGGAAGACCGGCGGGCGAAGAAGATTGTGCTGTGCCCGCCGGCCAAGCCACTGATCGACCAGATCGAGACCATTGCCAATCAATTGCGGGTAGAGCTGTTCACCGGGGTGGACGAGGCGGAGCTGCAGGTGTGCATGCGGGTGCATGCCAAGATCCTGGCCAACCTGGAGAAATCCTGAGGGGCCTGGGGCCGCTTTGCGGCCTTCAAGTTGGCGCTGTCCCTGTGGGAGCGGCTTTAGCCGCGAACACCGGCGCAGCCGGTGCCATGCACCGCGTCGCCTGCTTCGCGGGTGAACCCGCTCCCACAGGGATCTCACCGGCCCTGAAAGTGATGAAGCCCTAGAAGGTATGCCCAAGGTTCAGGTACACCGCCTGCTCATGCGCACTGTTGGCCCCGTAGCTCAGGTTCAACGGCCCCAGCGGCGTCTCCAGCCCCAGGAAGATGCTCGCCGCATTGATGTAGCCACTGTCGAAATCGTTGTCGTTGTTCCACGCCCGCCCTCGCTCCAGCGACCCGCCGATGTACAGCGGGAAGTCCAGCGGCACGTACGCCCGTGGTGTCAGGCGGCGGTAGTAGACCATGCGCATCAGGCTCACGTTCTGCCCCGACACCGAGTCCTGGCGGAAGCCTGACAGCTCCCGCGCGCCACCCAGCACGAAGCTCGAGGTCACCACTTCGGTATCATCCAGCGTGCGCCCGTAGCGCCCGCCCAGCACGAAGGTGTTCGGCCCGCTGCTGAGGGCCTTGTCCAGGTTGAACATCCACTGCCGGTAATCCTGGTCGGAATCCAGCGACTGGTCATACTTGCGCAAGGTCAGGCCGATATCCTCGCCGCTGTGCGGGAAGTACAGGTTGTCGAGGGTGTCGAACGAGTACTTCAGCTCGTAGAAACCTTCGTTGAAACTGACCTTGGGCAGGTCCTGGTCGCCGATGCGTACCTCGGCCTCGCCCCAGGCCTTGCCCACGCCCAGGCGCACTTCGCCGTTGGTGCCGATCTGCCGCCCCACGTTAAGGCCAAAGCCGTAACGCTCCAGGCGGTACTCGGCCACCGGGTCGTTGTCCAGGGTGGCTTCGATGTTCTGCGAGCTGAAGTCCAGGTACGGCGCGATGAAATAGCGCGAGCCCACGTCCAGCGGCTGATAGAACTCGCTGTACAACTCCTGCTGGTCGCCGATCTGGCCACGGGTCAACCATTCGGCGCCGAGGCTGTTGATGCCGTTGACCCGGTAGCTGGCGCCCAGGTTGAAGGCGCTGTCGCCGCGCAGGTCGTCCGACAGGTTCAGGCCCAGGCGCAGGTAGTCGGTGCCACCGCGTCGGCCGCGGGCGTTGATCACCAGGGTGTTGTCGTCGCCCTTGTGCACCACGCGGTACTGCACCCGGTCGAAGTAGTCCAGGCCGTACAGCGTGCCCATGTCGGTCTGCAGGCGGCCTAGCTCCAGCGGCGCATCGATCGGTTGGCGGATGTACGAGCGGATGACCTCGTCGCTGACCTTGGAGTCGTTTTCGATCCTGATCGCGGTGATCGTCGGCGTGCGTTGGCGCGGCGAGCGGGCCACGGCCAGGCTGCTGTCACCTTCGGGCTGGCGCAGGGCGGCAAGGCGCGGGTCGAGCAGGCGGGTGGCGCGGTAGCCGGCCTCGATCATTTCCCGGGCGCGGCCAAAATCGGTGACGCCAAAGGCGGTCAGCGGTGGCTGGATGAGGATGTCGTCGCGGTGCAGGCTGGCCAGTTGTTCTTCCGAGTTGCGCCGGGTCATCAGGGTGATCGACTGGTTGAGCACATCGACCACCGTGGCCAGCTGCTTGCGGTCACGCAGCGGGGTGCCGATGTCGACCACGATGGCCAGGTCCACACCCATTTCGCGGGCGACGTCCACCGGGATGTTGTCGACCATGCCGCCGTCCACCAGCAGCCGGCCGTCCAGCTCGACTGGGGCGAACACCGCCGGGATCGACATGCTGGCGCGGATCACCTGGGGCAGGTGGCCGCGGCGGAACACCACCTTTTCGCCACTGGCGATGTCGGTGGCCACTGCGCGGAAGGGAATGGGCAGCTTGTCGAAGTCACGGGTGTCGGCGGTATGCGCCAGCTTGCTTTCCAGCAGCAGCGCCAGGTTCTGGCCCTGGATCACCCCCAGCGGCAGGCCCAGGCTGCCGTCGTCGCGAAAGCTGAGCTTCTGCTTGACCAGGAAGTCGCGGTCATCCTGCTTGCGCCGGAACGGCACATCCTTGCGCGGCGGGGCATCGGACAGCGCCTGTTGCCAGTCGAGGGTGGTGGCAAGTTTTTCCAGCTCTTCGACACTGTAGCCCGAGGCATACAAGCCGCCGACCACCGCGCCCATGCTGGTGCCGGCGATGGCGTCGATGCGCACGCCCTGTTCCTCCAGGGCCTTGAGCACACCGATGTGGGCCAGGCCACGGGCCGCGCCCCCCGACAGCACCAGGCCAACCTTGGGCCTGGCCGGTTCGGCGGCAAATACCGTGAGGGAGGTGAGGGTGAGCAGGAAACAGAACAGCAAACGGCGCATCGTGAGTCTCAAACCGTGGGCTAAAGACCGCTAGTATAAGCGGCCCCTCACCTGGAGATGCCTCACCATGGCCGACAGCAAACCGGAAATCGTCATCACGTATTGCACCCAGTGCCAATGGCTGCTGCGTGCCGCCTGGCTGGCCCAGGAACTGCTCAGCACCTTCACCGACGACCTTGGCCGGGTGGCCCTGGAGCCTGGCACCGGCGGTATCTTCCGCATCACCTGCAATGGCGTGCAGATCTGGGAGCGCAAGGCCGACGGTGGCTTCCCCGAAGCCAAGGTGCTGAAGCAGCGGGTGCGCGACCAGATCGACCCGCAGCGCGACCTGGGCCACAACGACCGCTGAATCAGGCGCCCTCGGCCAGCGGCCGCTGCCTGGGCGGTTGCTCGGCGGCCAGGCGGCTGGACAGCACGATGGCGAAGATGATCAGCGCGCCGCCCAGCAGCATGCGCAGGGTCGGGGTTTCGGCGAACACCACCCAGGCCACGGCAATGCCGTAGACCGGTTCCATGCCGAATACCACGGCGGCGGTGCGCGCCTTGATCACCGACAGGCTGGCGACGAACAGGCTGTGCGCCACGCCTGTGCAGAAGATGCCGAGCAGGGCGATCCACAGCCAGTCCATGGTGGCTACGCCGGCCAGGTCCGGTGCCGCGAACGGCAGCAGGCACAAGCCCACCACCAGGTTCTGCCACAGCGCCGCCTGCACTGCAGGCAGGCGGCCGGAGCCGGCGCGGTTGGTGAGTGACAGCAAGGAGAACAGCAGCCCCGACAGCAATGACCAGAGCAGGCCGCCGGTGGCTTCACTGGCCAGGTCGAATGCCGGTGTGACCAGTACCAGGCCGATGCTGACCAGCAACACCAGCAAAGCCTCGTTGCGGCGGATGCGTTCGCGGAACAGCAGGCCTTCGAGGATCACGGTAAAGGCCGGGAAGCTGGCGAAGCCGAGGGTGGCGATGGCCACGCCGGCGACCTTTACCGCGATGAAGAAACTGACCCAGTGCCCGGCCAGCAGCACGCCGCCGAGCAGCAGGCGACGGGCGTCCTGGCCGCTCAGGCGTTGCCAGCCCGGCCCGGCCAGGCTGGCGAACAGGGCCAGGGCGAGCACGGCGAAGGCGGCGCGGCCGAAGACGATGATCGCCGGGCTGGCGCTGGCGGCCAGTTTGCCGAAAACGCCGGTGAGGCCGAAGAACAGCGCGCCGATGTGCAGGGCGCCGAGGGCGGTGCGGTGGTTCATGGGTGGTCCTTGCTCAAGATCTCTACTGGCTGTGCCGGCCTCTTCGCGGGTAAACCCGCTCCCACAGTTACTGCACCGCTTTTGAAGCCTGCGCAGTACCTGTGGGAGCGGGTTTACCCGCGAAAGGGCCGGCACAGGCAAAGTGTATAGGCACAGGCAAAGGCGGTCTGTCGCAAGACTGGCGTCAATTGTCGCCAGACTCTCGCCGCAAAGCCAACGGCGTACACCCGAACGCCCGCAACATCGCCGCCGAAAACGCACTCTGCGAGCTGTACCCCACCTGCGCCGCAATCTCCCCCATCGGTAGCAAGGTCTGCATCACCAGCCGCCGCGCCTTGAGCAAGCGCCGCTGGCGAATGTAGTCCATCGGCGTCATCCCGCATTCCGCGGTAAAGCGCGCATGCAGGCGGGCACTGGACAACCCGGCGATGCGCGCCAGGTCAGCCACTTGCAGCGGGTAGGCGGCATGCCGCTCGATATGCGCATCGAAGGCGCCATAGGGCAGGCGCTGGCTGGCTGCGACGCTGGCTGCTGCCGTGGGGTTGAGGCTGGCCAGCAGCAGCGCTGCCCCTTGCCGGGCAATCAGCGGGTCGTGCATGGGGCTGGTCGCCAGCCAGTCCACCAATTGCTGCTGGCGCTCGTCCAGGCCCAGGGCGGCGGGGCGGTCGAGCAGGCGGCGGCTGGCATCGGCATGTTCGCCCAGTTGCTCGCGCAACCAGTGGTCCCCTGGTACATCCAGCACCAGGCAATCGCTGCCGCCATCGCTGGTGCAGGTGTGATGGGCGCCCGCCGGTACCACGATCAGCCCCTGTCGATCGATCCCGGCGCCATGCCCCTGCACCTCGAACTCCAGGCGACCGCGCAGGCCGAACACCAGTTGCGGGTGTTCGTGGCTGTGGGCGATCAGGCTGTCGCGGTAATGGCGCAGCGAGAGGATCGGGCCGGCGGTCATGGGGAGAGTCGTCCTCGCAGGGCAGAACCGCATTGTGCCTCATTCCCTGCAGTCCATCACTCGTAACGGTTTTGCCACTGCGCTGTCATCCGCGCCTGCCAGTCTCCAGCAAACTGCGCCGGAGCCTGCCCATGACCCATGCCGAACTGTCCCGTCCCTCGCGCAAGCAACGCGTGCGTACCCTGTGGATCTCCGATGTGCATCTGGGCACCCGCGACTGCCAGGCCGAACACCTGTCGCAGTTCCTCAAGGGCTACCAGGTCGACCGCATCTACCTGGTGGGCGATATCATCGATGGCTGGAAGCTGCGCGGCGGAATCTACTGGCCTCAAGCCCACACCAACGTGATCCGCCGCCTGCTGACCATGAGCAAGCGCGGCACCGAGGTGATCTACGTCACCGGCAACCATGACGAATTCCTGCGCCGTTACTCCAAGCTGATGCTCGGCAACATCCAGCTGGTGGACGAGGCCGAGCATCTGACTGCCGATGGCCGCCGCCTGCTGGTGATCCATGGCGACCAGTTCGACGTGATTACCCGTTACCACCGCTGGCTGGCGTTCCTCGGTGACCGTGCCTACGAGTTCACCCTGGTGCTCAACCGCTGGCTCAACCACTGGCGTGCCCGCTATGGATACGGCTATTGGTCACTCTCGGCGTACCTGAAGCACAAGGTCAAAGGCGCGGTGAACTTCATCAGCGACTTCGAGGATGCCATTGCCCACGAGTGCACCCGCCGCGGTTTTCATGGGGTGGTGTGTGGGCATATCCACCATGCCGAGATTCGCCAGGTGGGGGAGGTGGAGTACCTCAATTGCGGGGATTGGGTGGAGTCGTGCACGGCGCTGATCGAGCATTGGGATGGCACGATCGAGCTGTATCGGCTGGCGGAGGCGCAGACGCGTGAAGCGCAGGCAGCGGCGGCGGTGCGCGAACCGGCGTAGGGGTTGAGGGCCAAGGGGGCTGCTTTGCAGCCCATCGCGACACAAGGCCGCTCCTACAACGACCGCGTAAGCTCGGAATTTACGCGGACCTTGTAGGAGCGGCCTTGTGTCGCGATGGGCCGCAAAGCGGCCCCAAAAAATCTACAGGCTGATCTTGCCCAGCAGGATATCCCTGAACATCACGAAATCCCCGATCAGGCTATACAGCGGATGGGTAAAGGTCGCAGGCCGGTTCTTTTCGAAAAAGAAATGCCCGACCCAGGCAAAGCCGTAGCCGAACACGGGCAAGGCCAGCAGCAACAACCATTTGCCACTGCCGATGATATAGGCCAGCAGGGCTATCACCAGGCTGGTGCCGACGAAGTGCAGGCGGCGGCAGGTGGGGTTGCTGTGCTCCCCCAGGTAGTAAGGGTAGAACTCGGCAAAACTGCGAAACTGCGCTGTGCGGTTCATGACAGTGCTCCGGGATTAATACTTCTGGACAAGATGCACGGCGTGGAGCCTGAATCGAGTCTAGAGTGACTGGCGAAGCCTATCAGTGACAATAGGCGCCAATTGAATATCCTTGGGGTTCACCGCAGGAGCGGTCAGCATAAATGCCTTTCATGAGCGAAAGAACCACGTCAGCCAGCTGGGCATCAGGGATCGTGAAGGCACTCGAACTGGAAGGGCTGGACTGCCGGGCCATGTTCAAGCAGCTGGGGCTGGATTTCGCTGCCCTCGACGACCCCGACGCGCGCTTCCCCCAGGACTCCATGACCCGGCTGTGGCAACTGGCGGTGGAACTGTCGGGCAACGAGGCCATAGGCCTGAACATGGCGCGGGTGGTGCGCCCGGCGTCGTTCCATGTGGTGGGCTATGCGTTGATGTCCAGCCGCACCCTGGCCGAAGGCTTCGAGCGCCTGGTGCGTTACCAGCGCATCATCGCCGAAAGCTCCGACCTCAGCTTCGTCCTCGGCCCCGAGGGCTATTCGTTGATCCTGACCGTACACGGCGACCACCTGCCACCGACCCGGCACAGTGCCGAGGCATCGCTGGCCTGCGCGCTGGCGCTGTGCAGCTGGCTCAGCGGTCGGCCGGTGCAACCGCGCCGGGTGCTGGTGCAGGGGCCGCAGCCAAAGAATATCGAACCGTACAAGGTGGCGTTCCATTCGCCGCTGGTGTTCGGGGCACCGCACGATGCGCTGGTGTTCGAGCGCGCCGACATGGAGGCGCCGCTGCCCACCGCCAACGAAGCCATGGCCATCCTGCATGACCGCTTTGCCGGCGAATACCTGGCGCGTTTCTCGGAAAGCCGGGTCACCCACCGCGTGCGCCAGGTACTGTGCCGCATCCTGCCGCAGGGCGAGCCCAAGCGCGAAACCCTGGCCCAGGCCCTGCACCTGTCGCAGCGCACCTTGCAGCGGCGGCTGCAGGAAGAAGGTACCAGCTTCCAGACCCTGCTCGACGATACCCGCCGCGAACTGGCCGAACAGTACCTGGCGCAGCCAGGCATGACCCTGCTGGAAACCGCCTATCTGCTGGGTTTTGCCGACCCCAGCAACTTCTACCGGGCGTTCCGCCGCTGGTTCCATGCCACGCCCAGTGAGTACCGCGCCCGCCTGGGCGCCGAGCCCGAGGTGGTCAGTGACGCCAGAACGCCGGCATGCACAACACTAGCACGGTGATGATTTCCAATCGGCCGAGCAGCATGCCGCTGGCGAGAATCCACTTGGCAGCGTCCGGCAGCGTGGCGTAGTTGCCCGACGGGCCGATCACTTCCCCCAGGCCCGGGCCCACACCCGAGACCGTGCCGGCAGCGCCGGTCAGGGCGGTCATCCAGTCCACGCCAAGCAACGACAGCAGCAGCGCCATGACGCAGATGGTGATGGCGAAGAAGAACGAGAAGGTCAGGATCGAACGCACGATTTCTTCGTCAAGGCGGTGGCCGTTGTACTTCTGCTTGATCACCGCGCGTGGGTGGATCAGCTGGTTGAGGCTGGCCTTGAGCAGGATGTAGGCGACCTGGAAGCGGAAGATCTTGATGCCACCCGCCGTCGAGCCGGAGCAGCCGCCGACGAAGCCCAGGTAGAAGAACAGCATCAGCGAGAAGTTGCCCCACAGGCTATAGTCACCCAGGGCGAAGCCGGTGGTGGTGACCACCGAAGTCACGTTCAGCGCCACGTGGCGCAGGGCGTCGAGCCAGTGCAGGTTGGTGGTGGCCCAGTACCAGGTGCCAAGCACCAGCCAGGTGACCAGCAGCATGCCCAGCAAACCCTGCACCTGCTGGTCGCGGATCAGTGCCTTGCGGTTGCCGCGCAGGGTCGCCACGTAAAGGGTGAAGGGCAGGCTGCCGAGGATCATCACCACCACCGCGACCCAGTGCACGGCCGGGATATCCCACTTGGCCAGCGACTGGTCGGAGGTGGAAAACCCGCCAGTGGAAATCGCCGACATGGCGTGGTTGATCGCATCGAACGGGCTCATGCCGGCCCACCAGAAGCCCAGCGCGCCCAGGATCGAGAAGCCGACGTATACCCCCACGATCGACTTGGCGACCATGTGCGAGCGCGGCATGACCTTCTCCGAGCGGTCGGACGATTCGGTCTGGAACAGGCGCATGCCACCGATGCGCAGCAGCGGCAGGATCGCTACCGCCATGCCGATGAAGCCGATGCCGCCGAGCCAGTGCAGCATCGAGCGCCACATCAGGATGCCCGGTGACATGTTGTCCAGCCCGCTGAGCACCGTGGCGCCGGTGGCGGTGATGCCCGACATGCTTTCGAAGAAGGCGTCGGTATAGCTGATGTGCTGGGTCAGCAGGAACGGCAGGGCGGCGAACACGCACACCACCAGCCAGCTGCTGACGGTCAGCAGGTACATGTCGCGCGGGCGCAGGTGCACATGCTCGGGGCGGCCCTGGAGCACCAGGGCCAGGCCGGCGATGAAGGTGATCAGGCTCGACCAGAGGAACGACGGCATGTCACGGGTGCGTTCGAAGATCACCAGGGTCGCCATGGGCACGGCCATGCTGACGGCGAGGGTAATCAGGAAGATGCCGATGATGAAACCAATGATCCTTAAGGTCGGCAACGCCATGTGATCTGCTCTGACTCGAAACGGAAGGGCGCCATTCTACCTATGGGTCTGGTGATGTAAACGCTAGAATGGCGGCACATTTACCTGCCAGGAGGGTAGCCGATGGAGGCTCTCGACGCATTGCTCAACCGTGTTTCCGTGCCACGCCTGACCGACCCGGCGCCCAATGCCGCCCAGCGCGAGGCGCTGTTCCAGGCCGCCCTGCGCGCCCCGGACCACGGCCAGCTGCGGCCGTGGCGCTTTCTCACCATCGAAGGCCAGGGCCGCGAGAAGCTGGGTGAGCTGTTCGCCGAAGCGCTGCAGCACAAGGGGGATGCCAGCCAGGCTGCCCTGGACAAGGCCCGCGCCATGCCCCTGCGGGCGCCGTTGCTGATCGTGGTGGTTGCTAGGCTGCAGGACCACTTCAAGGTGCCCAAGTCCGAGCAGCGGCTGGCGGCAGGCTGTGCCGCGCACGGCATCCTGATTGCGGCGCATGCGCAAGGTATCGGTGCGGTGTGGCGCACCGGGGACATGGCTTTCGATGCCCATGTGCACAAGGGCCTGGGGCTGGCCGCGAACGAGGAGCTGATCGGGTATCTGTATGTGGGTACGCCGTTGACCGAGCCGCGCACCGCGCCGATTCTGGAAACTGCAGATTTCGTCAGTGCCTGGGGCGAGTAACGTAGTCTTGGGCTGATTGCAGTATCAAGGCATCCGGCCCTTTCGCGGGTAAACCCGCTCCCACAGGTGTTGCGCAAATTTCAGGCCTTGCACAGTACCTGTGGAGGAGGGCGGGTGCCTTTACAGCACATCAACCGCCCGCCGCTCCCACAGGTGTGGCGCAAACTTCAGGCCTTGCACAGTACCTGTGGGAGCGGGTTTACCCGCGAAGAGGCCGGGAGCATTTACATCAAATCAACTGCCTGTCGCTTCAGTCACAGGCAACTCCAGCCGCGCCACAAAGCCCCCCTGTGGATGGTTCTCCAGCACCAGGCTGCCACCATGCCGCTCCGCCGCCTTGCGTGCAATCGCCAGCCCCAGCCCATGCCCCGGCGTTTCCTGCCCCGGCGCACGGAAGAACGGTTCCCCCAGCTGCGCCAGGTGTTCCGCCGCCGCTCCCGGCCCATGGTCACGCACGCTGATCACGATACGGTCTTGCTCGCGCACGGCGCTGACTTCGATCGGCTGGCCCTGCGGGTTGAAGCGCAGGGCGTTGCGCAGCAGGTTGTCCACGGCACGCTCGATCAGCGTTGGCCAACCCTGCAAGGTCAACCCCGGCTGTGCCTCCAGGCGCACGTCCTGCTCTGGTGCGCTGAGCTGGGCGTCCTTGCGCACGCTGCCGAGCAGGGCGTTAAGGTCGACCGGCTCGGCATGGGCCTGTTCGGCATCGACCCGCGCCAGGGCGAGAATTTCGCTGATCAGGTCTTCCAGGCGGTCGCATTCGCGGGTCAGGCGTGGCCACAGCGCCTCGCGCTGCTCCGGCTCGGCGCGCTCGGCCAAGGCCAGGGCGATACGCAGCCTGGCCAGCGGTGAGCGCAGTTCATGGGACACATCGCGCAGCAACTGGCGCTGGCTGCCGATGGTGCTTTGCAGGCGCGCGCCCATCTTGTTGAAGTCCTTGGCCAGCACGCCGAACTCGTCACGCCGCGCCGCCAGCTGCGCCAGGCTGTTCTGCTGGTAGGTGGTCTGGCCCAGGTCATGCACGGCGCTGCGCAGGCGGCTGAGCGGGCGGGTGATGGACAGGGTCACCAGCAGGCTGAACAGGGTCAGCACCACCAGGGCAATGCCCAGCGCACTGAGCGGCCACAACAGGCTTTCGCGGTGCCAGGCATCCAGCGCCGGGTGGGGGATGCGGTAGATCAGCAGGTACGTCTCGCCGGTGTCGGGGCTGGTGTATTCCTCGGTCAACCGGCGCCACGGCAGGCGCCGCTGGTCATTGTGCTGGCGTGCCTCGAAGGCCGCCGCACGGCGCGGGAAGGTGCCGGGCACCACGGCTTCGCCACTGTCGTCGAGCACCTGCACGTCGATCTTGTAGCGGTCCTTGCGCCGTTCCAGGAAGTGCTGTGCCGAAGCCAGGCCTTCCTGTTCGTAATGCTTGGCCCACTTGCTGGCCAGGGTATTCAGGCCCGGGTGGCGGCTGAGGATCCAGGCGTCCTGGTTGAGCATATGGCCCAGCAGGATCGACAGGCCCGCGACCAGGGTGATGGCCAGCCAGAAACTGGCCAGGATGCGCCAGAACAGTGAACGCAAGTGCACCTCCTGCAAACAAGAAAAGCCCGGCTCGCACATAGGCGGGCCGGGCATCGGGCGGACAGCTTACTGGGCCTTGTTGCCTTTTTCAGCTTTCCAGGCCTGGAACTCCTGCCACTCGGCTTTCTGCGCGGCGCGTTCCTTCTGCAGTTCATCGAACTTCTTCTGCTGCTCAGGCTTGAGCAGGGCACGGACCGCGCTGTCGGTCTTGTCGCGGTTGGCCTGCAGTTCGTCCTTCATCGCCTTCTGGTCGGCGGCCGGCAGTTTGGACAGGTAGCGCTCGGTGATGTCGCGGCGCTGTTTCATCTGCTCGCCCATCAGTTTGCCGATCTGCTGGCGCTGGTCACGGCTCAGGTCCAGTTGGTGGAAAGGCGCATCACCGCGATGATGTGGGCCGTCGTGGCGCGGGCCGCCTTCAGGCATGGCCATGGCCACGGTCGGCAGGGCGGCGGCGAACATCAGGGCGATAAGGGTCTTGCGCATGGTGTCTCTCCTTTCATGGGCCGGTGGTTACCGGATGAGCACAGTCTAGGGAGATCACCGTCAAGCGCGGTCAGTGGATGGTAAAGGCTCGGTAAAGAAGTTCAGAGGCAGTAGTAATAACCACGGCTGCGCAGGGCGACGATGCGCGGCCGGCCATCGGCGTGGGGGCCGATCTTCTTGCGCAGGTTGCTGACGTGCATGTCCAGGCTGCGGTCGTACAGGGTCAGCTTGCGGCCCAGACCGATCTGCGCCAGTTCCTGCTTGTCCAGCGGCTCGCCGGGTTGGCGCAGCAGGGCTTCGAGAATGCGGCTTTCGGACAGGGTCAGGGTCATTTCGCGGCCATCGATGCTGGCCACGCCACGGGCAGGGCTGTAGACCAGGTCGCCCAGTTCCACCTGGCTGGTGGTGGCGGTGGGGTGGCTGCGGCGCAGCACGGCACGCAGGCGAGCGGTGAGTTCACGCGGGTCGCAGGGTTTGGCCAGATAGTCGTCGGCGCCCAGTTCCAGGCCGAGGATGCGGTCCAGCGGCTCGCCGCGGGCCGAGAGCATCAGCACCGGCAGTTCGGCATGCTCGCTGCGCAACTGCTTGAGCAGTTCCAGGCCACTGCCGTCGGGCAGCATCACGTCCAGCACCACGGCCGCCGGGGCATGCGTGGCCAGGGCCTGGCGTGCACTCTGGCCATCGTGGCAGGCGCGCACGGTAAACCCTTCCTGGGTCAGCCAGCTGCCGAGCAGCTCGCACAGCTCCTGGTCATCATCTATCAGTAACAGCTCGCTCATGACTCACTCAATTCAACCATTGACGGCGGCTATTCGGTCCGCCAGTGGCAAAGATACCGCAGACTGATGGCAACAGTATAACTGCCGGTACCGCGTGGGCTTCTTCGCGGGCTTGCCCGCTCCCACAGGTAACCCACAAACCTCAGGACCTGTGGTGTCCCTGTGGGAGCGGGCAAGCCCGCGAAGAAGCCCACGCGGTCTCAGATCAAGGCAGCACTTGCTTGAACGGCTTGACCACCACCTTGTCGTACACGCCCGCGGCAATGTAAGGGTCGGCATCGGCCCAGGCCTGCGCCGCAGACAGGGAGTCGAACTCGGCAACGATCAGGCTACCGCTGAAACCCGCTTCGCCCGGGTCGTTGCTGTCGATGGCCGGGTGCGGGCCGGCCAGTACCACGCGGCCCTCGGCCTTCAGCTGCTGCAGGCGTTCGATGTGCGCCGGGCGGGCGGCCAGGCGCTTTTCCAGGGAGTTTGCGACGTCGCTGGCGATGATGGCGTAGAGCATGTCAATCCTTGGGTTTGGAGGTGGAAGGGTCGTCGTGCAGGTGGCGCGACAGGTACACGCCCTGCGCTACCAGGAACATCACGGTCATGCCCAGGCTGCCGAACACCTTGAAGTCGACCCAGAAGTCCTGGAAGGTGAAGGCGACGAACAGGTTGGCCGCGCCGCAGAACAAGAAGAAGCCGATCCAGGCCAGGTTCAGGCGGGTCCAGATGGCATCGGGCAGGCTCAGGGCGTGGCCCATGATGCGCTTGATCAGCACCCGGTCGCCGATGAAGTGGCTGCCGGCGAAGCCCAGGGCGAACAGCCAGTTCACCACTGGCGCCTTCCACTTCAGGAAGGTTTCGCTGTGGAAGGTCAGGGTCAGGCCGCCGAACACCAGGCAGGCCACCAGGGTCAGCCACTGGCCCTTTTCCAGCTTGCGCTGGCGCAGGAACAGCGCGCCGTAGACCACCAGCGAGCTGATGATCAGCATGGCCGTGGCGCTGTAGATGCCGCCGAATTCGAAGCTGTGGCCGGCGACTTCAATGGGGCGCGGGTCGAGCTTGTAGACGATGAAGAACAGCAGCAGCGGGATGAAATCGATGAATTGTTTCACAATGGCAGCCAGAATCAGGATGTGACGGCATAATAACAAACATCGATTCCAGCGAAAGCGCTCCTCCATGAATGTTGATCTGCACTGTCACAGCACGGCCTCCGACGGCGCCCTGTCGCCCTCGATACTGGTCGCCCGAGCCCATGAGCATGGGGTGCAAACGCTGGCACTGACCGACCATGACACCATCGAAGGCCTGCCCGAGGCGCGCCAGGCGTGCCGCGACCAGGGCATGCATTGGGTCAGCGGGGTGGAGCTGTCGTGCACCTGGGGTGGCGCGACCATCCATGTGCTGGGCTATGACTTCCCGCTCGACGCACCGCCCCTGCTGGCGGCGATCGAAGCGCTGCACCGTGGCCGCTGGCTGCGCGCCGAAGAAATCGACAAACGGCTGGCGGCCAAGGGCATGCCCGGTACCCTCGACGGCGCACGCGCCGTGCAGCACGAACTGGGCGATAGCGGCAACGCCCCGGCGCGCCCGCATTTTGCCGAGTACCTGGTGCGTGCCGGGCACGTAAAGGACCGCGGCGAGGCGTTTCGCAAATGGCTGGGCGCCGGCAAGCTGGGGGACGTCAAGCAGCACTGGCCTACCCTTGATGAAACCGTCGCCACCCTGCGCCAGTCCAACGCTTGGGTGAGCCTGGCGCATCCCATGCACTACGATCTGACCCGCAGCAAGCGCAGAAGGCTGATTGCCGACTATATTCAGGCAGGCGGGCAGGCGCTTGAAGTGGTCAACGGGATGATGCCTGCCGAGCAGGTGGGCACCATGTCCATCCTCACCCGTGAGTTCGGCCTGCTGGCAAGCGCTGGCAGTGACTTCCACGGCCCCGGCACCTGGGGCGAGATCGGTGCCTACCGGCCTTTGCCCGAGGACCTGCCACCTCTGTGGCGCCGATTCAACCATGAACAGCCTTTGGCGGTATGAACAGGACGACTACGTGAGCCAATTTTTCCAGATTCATCCGGAGAACCCGCAGCAGCGCCTGATCAAGCAGGCCGTCGAGATTATCCGCAAGGGCGGTGTGGTGGTGTACCCGACGGATTCGGCCTACGCGCTGGGTTGCCAGATGGGGGACAAGGCGGCCATCGAACGGGTGCGGCGCCTGCGCGGGCTGGACAAGACCCACAACTTCACCCTGATGTGCTGCGACATGTCGCAGCTGGGGTTGTACGCCAAGGTCGATACCGGCACCTTCCGTCTGCTCAAGGCACATGTGCCGGGGCCTTACACGTTCATCCTCAATGGCACGCGCGAAGTGCCGCGGCTGCTGTTGCACGATAAACGCCGCACCATCGGGCTACGGGTGCCGGCCCATGCCATCACCCTGGCCTTGCTGGCTGAGCTGGGCGAGCCGTTGATGAGTGTGAGCCTGATCCTGCCGGGCGACACCGAGCCAATGACCGATCCTTACGAGATCCGTGAGCGCCTGGAGCACCATGTCGACCTTGTGATCGACGGCGGTTTCGGTGACCTCAAGGCATCGACCATCATCGACCTGTCCGGTGATGAGCCGGAACTGGTCCGTGAAGGCTGCGGCGACCCCACGCCGTTCCTGGTCAACGCGTGAGCCAGGTGGAAGCGCCCGAGGCGCCGGCCGAACAGGCCGAGGTGCCTCGCCAACTGCAATTGGCCCTGGTCTATGGCGAAGCCCTGACCGAGCTGCCGCTGGACCTGTACATCCCGCCGGACGCCCTGGAAGTCATCCTCGAAGCCTTCGAAGGGCCGCTGGACCTGTTGCTGTACCTGATCCGCAAGCAGAACATCGACATCCTCGACATCCCGGTGGCGGAAATCACCCGCCAGTACATGGGCTACGTGGAGCTGATGAAGAGCGTGCGCCTGGAGCTGGCCGCCGAATACCTGGTGATGGCTGCCATGCTCGCCGAGATCAAATCGCGCATGTTGCTGCCGCGCTCGGCCGACGTCGAGGAGGAGGAGGGCGACCCGCGCGCCGAACTGATCCGCCGGCTGCAAGAGTACGAGCGTTTCAAGGCCGCCGCCGAAGGTATCGATGAATTTCCACGGGTTGGCCGCGAGGTGGTGGTGCCGCGCCTGGAGGCGCCGCAGGCCAAGGTGCGCAAGCTGTTGCCCCAGGTCAGCCTGGAAGAGCTGCTGGTGTCGATGGCCGAGGTGATGCGCCGCAACGACCTGTTCGAAAGCCATCAGATCACCCGCGAGACCTTGTCCACCCGCGAACGCATGAGCCAGGTGCTGGAACGCCTGAAGGGCGGCGGTTTCGTGCCGTTCGTCGAGCTGTTCGCCGCCGAGGAGGGCAAGCTGGGTGTGGTGGTGACGTTCATGGCGATTCTCGAGCTGGTGAAGGAATCGCTGATCGAACTGGTGCAGAATGAACCCTTCGCCGCCATCCACGTGCGGCTTCGCCCGGCGCTTGTTGAAGAACCTGATGAACCTGAATGAACCCCGCGACCTGGCGTCGCTGATCGAGGCCTTCCTGCTGGCTTCGGGCAAGCCGCAATCCCTGGAGCGCCTGTACGAACTGTTCGAGGAAGCCGAGCGACCGGAGCCCAAGGTCTTCAGGCAGGCTCTGGAGCTGCTGGGCAAGTCGTGCAATGGCCGTGCCTTCGAGCTCAAGGAGGTGGCCAGCGGTTACCGCCTGCAGATTCGCGAGGACTTTGCGCCGTGGGTCGGGCGCCTGTGGGAAGAACGCCCGCAGCGCTACTCGCGCGCGCTGCTGGAAACCCTGGCCCTGATCGCCTACCGCCAGCCCATCACCCGTGGCGAAATCGAGGATGTGCGTGGCGTGGCGGTGAACAGCAACATCATCAAGACCCTGATGGAGCGCGAGTGGATCCGCGTGGTCGGCTACCGCGAAGTGCCCGGGCGGCCGGCGATGTTCGCCACTACCAAGGCGTTTCTCGACCATTTCAACCTCAAGAGCCTGGACGAGCTGCCAGCCTTGGCCGAGCTGCGGGAGATGGAGCCCGAGCCGCTGCTCGACCCGGATGATGCGCCAGTGCCGGCGCACCTGCAGGCATTGGCGGATGCCAGCCTTGGGGAAGAGGAAGAGGTTGCCGAGCCGAAGGAGGAGACCAGCTTCCGTAGCCTGCTGGTGGAGCTGGATGCCATGGAAGAGGGGCTGAAGACCGATTTCGATGATTTGCGCGAGGAAGAGGCTGAGGCTGCTGTGGAAGAGGACGGCAAGTTGCAGCCCTGAGTCTTCTGTTGTCTGTGCTGGCCCTTTCGCGGGTAAACCCGCTCCCACAGCGATATCACAGGTCCTGAGAGTGATGCGGTACCTGTGGGAGCGGGTTTACCCGCGAAGAGGCCGGTACTGCCAATACATAACCATTAGGCAGAAACCCCTCGCAATGCCCACAAAACCCTCTACCCTCCAGTGCGTTCCCCCGCCGAACCGCGTATGATGCGCGACCTTTTGGCGCGTTCGTCGCCAGAACCCTTATTTCATTCCTACACCGGGAGGTGCCCAGATGAGTGAGCAAGACCTGCAAGATACCGAAATCACCCCTCCATCCGGCGAAAAGCTGCAGAAAGTGCTGGCGCGCATTGGCGTTGGCTCGCGCCGTGACGTCGAGGCCTGGATCAGCCAGGGCCGCATCAAGGTCAACGGCGTCGAGGCCACCCTCGGCCAGCGCGTCGACCTGCACGACGCCATTGCCGTGGATGGCAAGCTGATCAAGCGCGAAGAGGCCGCCGAGGCCACCCGCCGGGTGATCATGTACAACAAGCCCGATGGCGAAATCTGCACCCGTGACGACCCGGAAGGCCGCCCGACCGTGTTCGACCGCCTGCCACGGCCGAAAGAAGGCCGCTGGATCAACATTGGCCGCCTCGACATCAACACCACCGGCCTGCTGCTGTTCACCACCGACGGTGAACTGGCCAACCGCCTGATGCACCCGTCCTACGAGATGGACCGTGAATACGCGGTACGTGTGCGTGGTGAGGTCGACGACGAGATGATCGAGCGCCTGAAGGCCGGCGTGATGCTGGAAGATGGCCCGGCCAAGTTCACCGACATCCAGAAGGCACCCGGTGGCGAAGGCTTCAACCACTGGTACCACTGCGTGGTGATGGAAGGCCGCAACCGTGAAGTGCGTCGCCTGTGGGAGTCTCAGGGCATGGTGGTCAGCCGCCTGAAGCGCGTGCGTTTCGGCCCGGTGTTCCTCAACTCCGACCTGCCGATGGGCCGCTGGCGTGAAATGAGCCAGGGCGAAATCGACATCCTCGCTGCTGAAGTGGGCCTGCAGCCGGTGGCGCTGCCAGCCATGAAGCTCAAGGCCAAGGACAAGATGGAGCGCCTGCAGCGCAAATCGACCCGCCCGCTGGGCCGTGGCGAGCGCGTGCGCAACCTGCGCCCGGCTCACGAAGGTGCTGCTGCCGGCGAACGCCCGGCGCGCCAGCCGCGTGAAGAGGCCCCGCGCAAGACCGGCCGTGGCAGCACCGTGGCCGAACGCCCGAGCGAGATGCGCAAGCGTCCGGCCAAGCCTGAAGGTGACAAGCCGGCAGGGCGTGGCCGCGGCAAACCGCGTGGCTGATTGGCCTTTGCGTTGAAAGAGAACCAGCCTTCGGGCTGGTTTTTTATGCCTGTGAGATTTTGGGGCTGCTGCGCAGCCCATCGCGACACAAGGCCGCTCCTACTGAAATTGACGCGGTCCCTGTAGGAGCGGCCTTGTGTCGCGATGGGCCGCAAAGCGGCCCCAAGACATTGAACAAAAAGAATTTTCGGACGACTGGCAAGTTCCCGAACCACCCTGTAAAGAAAACTGTACGAATGTGGACGGTTTCAGCCCGGATTTCAGATTAGGTCGAATCGTGTAAACAAACCTTGCCGCCGACTCCCCGTCAAAACAGCCAGCCAAGCCCCGCCCCACGGTGTTATAGCCGCCATTGCCGTGTGCAAAAGCCTGTCCACAGAGCCAGGCTGACAAAACAACAAATGGAGGCGCCATGTACGCCGATCACTTCGCCTTTCAAGGCCCACACCACAGGATCGCTGCGTTTTTTCCCGAGGAAACGATGCAACGCGTTGACGCCTGCGCGTTTGCAGGGGTATACAGTGCGCCGCGTTTTACCTGTGACTCCCTTGCGTACCGCGCACTCTTGATCACGCCTGGTTGACCCGCCCCGGCGGCACCTGAGGTCAGGAAACCCAAGGTAACCACCTTGCCCATTCCGCTGCGCCACGAGCGCGGTGGGTCCGATTCCGTCACAGATAAAAACAATGCAGGTGACTTCGTTCATGAGTGGACAAAACATGCATTCAGGCGAGCTCAAGCGGGGCCTGAAGAACCGCCATATCCAGTTGATCGCCCTCGGCGGTGCGATTGGTACCGGCCTGTTCCTCGGCTCGGCAGGCGTGATGAAATCCGCTGGCCCGTCGATGATCCTTGGCTACGCCATCTGCGGCTTCATCGCCTTCATGATCATGCGCCAGCTCGGCGAAATGATCGTCGAAGAGCCGGTGGCCGGCTCGTTCAGCCATTTCGCCCACACCTACTGGGGTGGTTTCGCCGGCTTCCTGTCGGGCTGGAACTGCTGGGTGCTGTACATCCTGGTGGGCATGTCGGAGCTTTCGGCGGTCGGCAAGTATGTCCACTACTGGTGGCCGGAGATCCCCACTTGGGTCACGGCGGCAGCGTTCTTCGTGCTGATCAACGCCATCAACCTGATGAACGTGAAGTTCTTCGGTGAGGCAGAATTCTGGTTTGCCATCATCAAGGTGGTGGCCATCGTCAGCATGATCGGCCTGGGTGCCTACCTGCTGACCAGCGGCAGCGGCGGCCCTGAAGCCACCGTGGCCAACCTGTGGTCGCACGGCGGCTTCTTCCCGAACGGTGTCAGCGGGCTGGTGATGGCCCTGGCCTTCATCATGTTCTCCTTCGGTGGCCTGGAAATGCTCGGCTTCACCGCTGCCGAGGCCGACAAGCCGAAGACCGTGATCCCCAAGGCGATCAACCAGGTCATCTACCGTATCCTGATCTTCTATGTCGGTGCCCTGGTGGTGCTGCTGTCGCTGACCCCATGGGACAACCTGGTCGCCAGCATCGATGCGTCCGGCGGCAGCTATGGCAGCAGCCCGTTCGTGCAGGTGTTCTCGCTGCTGGGCAGTGACGTGGCTGCGCACCTGCTGAACTTCGTGGTCCTGACTGCAGCGCTGTCGGTGTACAACAGCGGCACCTACTGCAACGCCCGCATGCTGCTGGGCATGGCCGAACAAGGTGACGCCCCGGCGTCGCTGGCCAAGGTCGACAGCCGCGGTGTACCGGTGCGCTCGATCTTGGTGTCGGCAGGCGTGACGCTGATCGCGGTGCTGCTCAACTACCTGATGCCGCAAAACGCGCTGGAGCTGCTGATGTCGCTGGTGGTGGCCACCCTGGTGATCAACTGGGCGATGATCAGCTACTCGCACCTGAAGTTCCGCCAGCACCTGGACCGCACTGGCCAGAAGCCGCTGTTCAAGGCGCTGTGGTACCCCTATGGCAACTACATCTGCCTGGCGTTCGTGGTGCTGATTCTGGGCATCATGGCGATGATCCCGGGTATCCAGGTTTCCGTGTATGCGATCCCGGTGTGGCTGTTCGCCATGTTCGTGGTCTACATGGTCAAGCCGCGTCGCAGGGCGCAGGCCCTTGGGGCTGCTGGTAGCGTGGCCAAGTAAGGCGCTGCAGGTAGCGTACAAATAACCCGAAGTCAGGAACTGGCTTCGGGTTTTTTATTGCCTGTACCGGCCTTTTCGCGGGTAAACCCGCTCCCACAGGGACATCACCTGACCTGAAAGCAGCGCTATACCTGTGGGAGCGGGTTTACCCGCGAAGAGGCCGGTACAGGCAAAAATCAGATCTGCTCCAGCAACCAGCTGCGAAACGCCCGCAGCGACGGCAACGCCTCATTGCGCGGTGGGTAGATCAGGTAATAACTGCGCTGACTGGCAAATGCCACCCCGGGGCTGTATAGCTCACCCTTGGCCAGTTCTTCCTCCACCAGTATGCGCGGCACCAGGCCGATGCCGATCCCGGCGCGTACCGCCTGGATCAGGTGCGAGGTCAGCTCGAAGCTCGGCCCCAGGCGCATCGCCCGGTGCGCCAGGCCATGGTGCGAAAACCACTCGCCCCAGGCATGCGGGTTGTTGGCCACATTCAGCAGCACCTCTTCACTGATGCGGGCCGGGCTCCAGCCCTGGCTGTCCGCGCCAGCCTCCGGCGGCAATATCACCACCAGTTCCTCGGCATGCAGGCGATGGCAGATCAACCCCGGCAGGTCGTGGCTGGCCACGCCGATGGCGGCATCGATCTCGCTGGTGTCGAAGTTGATGGCTTCGATGCGTGAATGTATGTGCACCAGCATGCCCGGGTGGGCGCTGTAGAAGGCGTGCAGCCGTGGTAGCAGCCATTTCGAGCCGAAGGTGGGCAAGGTGGCCAGGCGCAAGGTGCCCACCCCCGACTGGTAGGCCAGTGCCTGCAAGGTGGCGCTGCGGATGCGCCCCAGTGCCTCGCTGAGCTCGCGCTGGTACAGGCGGCCGACATCGGTCAGCTGCACCTGGCGCCCCTCGCGGCGGAACAGGGTCAGGCCCAGTTGCTGCTCCAGCGCCTGCACCTGGCGGCTGACCGCGCTCTGGGTCAGCGACAGCTCGGCGGCGGCGCGGGTGTAGCTTTCATGCCGGGCGGCAGCCTCGAAAGCCAGTAGCAGCGACATGGATGGGGTCAGATGGCGGTAATTCATTCATGAAAGTCATTAATAGCGGCAGGATTATCCGTTTGCCCCGAAAGCGAAACTACAGGAACATTGGCCTGCACGTCACCTCCGCATGCCATCACCCATGCCGGAACGACAGGAATCCCGTGAATTAGCCAATATCAAGAGGCCATCCTTCGATGATCGCCCAGCTGTCGACCGTTGCCCCGAGCGCCAACTACCCCGAATTCCTCGAAGCCCTGCGCAACAGCGGCTTCCGTGGCCAGATCAGTGCCGACTACGGTACCCGCACGGTGCTGGCCACCGACAACTCGATCTACCAGCGCTTGCCACAGGCGGCGGTGTTCCCGCTGGACGCCGACGATGTGGCGCGGGTCGCCACGCTGATGGCCGAGGAGCGCTTCCAGCAGGTCAAGCTGACCCCGCGCGGCGGTGGTACCGGCACCAACGGGCAGTCGCTGACCGACGGTATCGTCGTCGACCTGTCGCGGCACATGAACAAGATCCTCGAAATCAACGTCGAGGAACGCTGGGTGCGGGTGCAGGCCGGTACCGTCAAGGACCAGCTCAACGCCGCGCTCAAGCCGCACGGGCTGTTCTTCGCCCCCGAGCTATCCACCTCCAACCGCGCCACTGTCGGCGGCATGATCAACACTGATGCCAGTGGCCAGGGCAGCTGCACCTATGGCAAGACCCGCGACCACGTACTGGAGCTGCACAGCGTGCTGCTCGGTGGCGAGCGCCTGCACAGCCTGCCGATCGACGATGCCGCGCTGGAACAGGCCTGTGCCGCGCCCGGCCGGGTCGGCGAGGTGTACCGCATGGCGCGGGAAATCCAGGAAACCCAGGCCGACCTCATCGAAACCACCTTCCCCAAGCTCAACCGTTGCCTGACCGGCTACGACCTGGCGCACCTGCGCGACGAGCAGGGCCGCTTCAACCTCAACAGCGTGCTGTGCGGTGCCGAGGGCTCGCTGGGCTATGTGGTCGAAGCCAAGCTCAATGTGCTGCCGATCCCCAAGTACGCCGTGCTGGTCAACGTGCGCTACACCAGCTTCATGGATGCCCTGCGTGACGCCAACGCGCTGATGGCGCACAAGCCGCTGTCGATCGAGACCGTCGACTCCAAGGTGCTGATGCTGGCGATGAAGGACATCGTCTGGCACAGCGTTGCCGAATACTTCCCGGCCGACCCCGAGCGCCCGACCCTGGGCATCAACCTGGTGGAGTTCTGCGGCGACGAGCCGGCCGAGGTCAATGCCAAGGTGCAAGCGTTCATCCAGCACCTGCAGAGCGACACCAGCGTCGAGCGGCTGGGCCACACCCTGGCCGAGGGCGCCGAGGCGGTGACCCGCGTTTACACCATGCGTAAACGTTCGGTGGGCCTGCTGGGCAACGTCGAGGGCGAAGTACGCCCGCAACCGTTCGTGGAAGACACCGCGGTACCGCCGGAGCAACTGGCCGACTACATCGCCGACTTCCGTGCACTGCTCGATGGCTACGGCCTGGCCTACGGCATGTTCGGCCACGTCGATGCCGGGGTGCTGCACGTGCGCCCGGCACTGGACATGAAGGACCCGGCCCAGGCCGCACTGGTCAAGCCGATTTCCGACGCCGTGGCGGCGCTGACCAAAAGCTATGGCGGCTTGCTGTGGGGCGAGCACGGCAAGGGCCTGCGTTCGGAATACGTGCCGGAGTACTTCGGCGAGCTGTACCCGGCGCTGCAGCGCCTGAAGGGCGCTTTCGACCCGCACAACCAGCTCAACCCCGGCAAGATCTGCACCCCGCCAGGCAGCGCCGAGGGCCTGACCAAGGTCGATGGCGTGACCCTGCGCGGCGACCTCGACCGCACCATCGACGAACGCGTATGGCAGGACTTCCCTAGCGCCGTGCACTGCAACGGCAACGGCGCCTGCTACAACTACGACCCCAACGACGCCATGTGCCCGTCGTGGAAGGCCACCCGTGAACGCCAGCATTCGCCCAAGGGCCGCGCCTCGCTGATGCGCGAATGGCTGCGCCTGCAGGGCGAGGCCAACATCGACGTGCTGGCGGCGGCGCGCAACAAGGTGTCGTGGCTCAAGGGCCTGCCGGCACGCCTGCGCAACAACCGTGCGCGCAGCCAGGGCCAGGAGGACTTCTCCCATGAGGTGTATGACGCCATGGCCGGCTGCCTGGCGTGCAAGTCGTGCGCCGGGCAGTGCCCGATCAAGGTCAATGTGCCGGACTTCCGCTCGCGCTTCCTCGAGCTGTACCACGGCCGCTACCAGCGCCCGCTGCGTGACTACCTGATCGGTTCGCTCGAGTTCACCATCCCGTACCTGGCTCACGCGCCAGGGCTGTACAACGCGGTGATGGGCTCGAAGTGGGTGAGCAAGCTGCTGGCCGACAAGGTCGGCATGGTCGACAGCCCGCTGATCAGTCGCTTCAACTTCCAGGCCACCCTGACCCGCTGCCGCGTCGGCGTGGCCAGCGTGCCGGCCCTGCGTGAACTGACCCCGGCCCAGCGCGAGCGCAGCATCGTGCTGGTGCAGGATGCCTTTACCCGTTACTTCGAGACGCCGCTGCTGTCGGCCTTCATCGATCTGGCGCACCGCCTGGGCCACCGGGTGTTCCTGGCGCCGTACAGTGCCAACGGCAAGCCACTGCACGTTCAGGGCTTCCTTGGTGCGTTCGCCAAGGCGGCGATCCGCAATGCCACCCAGCTCAAGGCCCTGGCCGAGTGCGGCGTGCCGCTGGTGGGCCTGGACCCGGCGATGACCCTGGTGTATCGCCAGGAATACCAGAAGGTGCCGGGCCTGGATGGCTGCCCGCAGGTGCTGTTGCCGCAGGAGTGGTTGATGGATGTGCTGCCGGAGCAGGCACCGACCGCGCCGGGCAATTTCCGCCTGATGGCGCACTGCACCGAGAAGACCAACGTGCCGGCCAGCACCAGGCAGTGGGAGCAGGTGTTCGCCCGCCTTGGCCTGAAGCTGGTGACCGAGGCGACTGGCTGCTGCGGTATGTCCGGTACCTATGGGCACGAGGCGCGTAACCAGGACACTTCGCGGACCATCTTCGAGCAGTCGTGGGCGACCAAGCTGGACAAGGAAGGCGAGCCGCTGGCGACCGGTTACTCGTGCCGCAGCCAGGTCAAGCGCATGACCGAGCGGCAGATGCGCCACCCGCTGGAAGTGGTGCTGCAGTACGCTCAGCGCTGACCTTCACGGCCCCGGGGGCTGCCTTGCAGCCCATCGCGACACAAGGCCGCTCCTACAAGAGATCGCGTTTTTCTTGTAGGAGCGGCCTTGTGTCGCGAAAGGGGCGCAACGCGCCCCCCCCTGTTTTTAAAGACCCCGCTGACGCCGCACCTGCCTGTACAGATACAGGCTCAACACCAGCCCGCAAGCCGCCGCCGCTGCCGCAAACAGAAACATCGAAGCAAACCCGAACCCTGCCGCCACCGCGCCAACCAGCGGCCCGGTCACCCCCAGCGACAAATCGATGAACAGCGAATAAGCCCCCACCGCCGCCCCGCGGTTGGCCGCCGACACCTGGTTCACCGCCTCCACCCCCAGTGCCGGGAACACCAGTGAGAAGCCGAACCCGCTCAGCGCGGCCCCCGCCAACGCCAGTTCGGCGCTGGGCGCCAGCCACAGCATCAGCAGCCCGAGCGTTTCCACTGACAGGCAGGCGATCGCCACCCGGAACCCGCCAAGCCGGTTGATCAGGTTGCCGAACAGCAGTCGCGCACTGATGAAGCTGGCGCCGAACAGGCTCAGCGTCAGTGCCGCATTGGCCCAGCCACGGCTGGCGTAATACAAGGTGATGAAGGTGGCGATGGTGCCAAAGCCGATCGAGCCCAAGGCAAGCCCCGAGCCGTGCGGGAACACCTTGCCCAGCACCCGCAGGAACGGCAGGCGCACGCCACTGACGATCGGTGCGGCCTGTTTGGGCCAGGCCAGCAGCAACCCGAGCGCACACAGCAGGATGATGCTCACGCCCATGCTCCACAGGCCCAGGCTCTTGACCATCAGCACGCCCAGCGGAGCGCCGATGGCCAGCGCGCCATAGCTGGCGATGCCGTTCCAGGAAATGACCTTGGCCGTGTTTTCGGCACCTACGCGGCCGATGCCCCAGCCAATCGCACCGGAGCCCACCAGGCTTTCCGCACTGCCGAGCACCAGGCGGCCGACCAGCAGGCAGGCCAGGCTCAGCCAGGGCAGGTGGGTGAGGAAGGCGCAGGCCAGCATGAACACCCCGCTGAGCCCGCAGCCGACCAGGCCATACATGACTGCCTTCTTGCTGCCGTGGTTGTCGATGATGCGGCTGGCGGTGGGCCGGCTGAGCAGGGTGGCCAGGTACTGCACGCTGATCACCAGGCCCGCGACCACGGCACTGAAGCCCAGATCGTTGTGCACATAGCCGGGCAATACGGCCAGCGGGATGCCGATGTTCAGGTAGCCGATGAAGGTGAAGAGGACGATGGAGACGACTTGCAGGGTGACCGCAAGGGGGCGCGGTGAGTGGGGCATGAGGGCCTACGTGGGTTCTGGACGGTGTGAAAACGTGATGACGGGGGTAGCCCGCAGGTCAGCCGTTTTCACACAGTCGGGGATGCGCGGTTATTCCTGGTCAGCGCTGGATTGATCGTCACCATCCTGCTCGACGGCAGCTGCCGGTTCGGCGTGAACGGTCACGGTTGGCTCTTCTGGGTTCAGGCTTGGGAAGGGAAGATTCGGGATTTCATGCATCTCGTCGTTCCTCGCAAGTGTGAGTGAAAAGTCTGCGCCAGGCGCGTTTGAAGCTTCGCAAAGCTGGGGCAGGATACACAAGTCTGGATGACAGTTTGGATTTTTTAGCGGTCGCTTGTCGGTTTTGCGGGCGAACAGCGGACATTATTCCTGCAAAAAACTGGGGCCCCTGTGGGAGCGGGTTTACCCGCGAACACCGGCGAAGCCGGTGCCATGCACCGCGTTGTCTGCTTCGCGGGTGAACCCGCTCCCACAGGCCCCAGTTTCTCAGTGCTTACTTGCGGCCTTCAGCCGTCTCCGCCACCTTGTCGGTGCGTGCGCACATGATGAAGTCATTGCGGTGCAGGCCTTTGATCGAGTGGCTCCACCAGGTCACGGTGACCTTGCCCCACTCGGTCAGCAGGCCCGGGTGGTGGCCTTCGGCCTCGGCGATCTCGCCCACGGCATTGGTGAACGCCAGGGCGTGCTTGAAGTTCTTGAACAGGAACACGCGCTCCAGCTCCATGTGGCCGTCACGTACTTCGATGTTCCAGTCCGGGATTTCGCGAATCAGCTCGGCCAGCTCTTCGTCGGTGACCTTTGGTGCGTCGGCGCGGCAGGCTTCGCAATGGGCTTGGTTCAAGGCATTCATGTGGTGTTTTCCGGTTCGAGTTGTTATCGGCAAGGTCGCTCAGGCAGCGACCTTGGGTGGAAACTTCGGTGCGTGCAGGCCCAGCTGCATGGCTTTGTGAACCATGCCCATGATGTCTTCGTGGGCCAGGTCGAACAGGCACTTCATGTTCGGCAGCACGAAATACAGTGGCTGCAGGATGTCGATGCGATACGGTGTGCGCATGGCCTCGATCGGATCGAAGGCCTGGTGCTCGGGCTCGCCAGACAGACTGTAGACGGTCTCCTTTGGCGACGAGAGGATGCCGCCGCCATAGATCTTGCGGCCCTGCGCGGTTTCCATCAGGCCGAACTCGATGGTCATCCAGTACAGGCGCGCCAGGTAGACGCGTTGTTCCTTGGTCGCGGCCAGGCCGAGCTTGCCGTAGGTATGGGTGAATTCGGCGAACCAGGGGTTGGTCAGCAGCGGGCAGTGGCCGAAGATCTCGTGGAAGATATCGGGCTCTTGCAGGTAGTCCAGCTCTTCCGGGGTGCGGATGAAAGTGGCCACCGGGAAGCGCTTGCTGGCCAGCAGTTCGAAGAAGGTCTGGAAGGGGATCAGCGCCGGGACCCGGGCAACCTGCCAACCGGTGGTGGCGCCCAGCACCTTGTTGATCTCGCCCAGTTGCGGAATACGGTCATGGGGCAGCTTGAGCTGGTCGATGCCGTCCAGGTATTCCTGGCACGCGCGGCCTTCGATCACTTTCAGCTGACGGGTGATCAGGGTGTTCCATACCGCATGCTCTTGCTGCGGGTAATCGATAAAACCATGCGCATCGGGCTCGCGTGCCACGTATTGCGTCTGTTTCATGTGGCTCTCCTGGTGAGGGCTTTTCTTGTTATGTGCAGGACATGCCTTAGGAATATCCCTTCGCTGGCCGCTTTGCACGGGGTGGGCCAGTGGGCGGGTTGGCTTGGGGCGACGTTTTCGTAACGATAATTTTACAAAAAGACGCAGGTGTCGGAAAATCCGAGGCATCTGGCTGAAGCTTCGGCTGTTTTTGTCAGCTTATCTTTACGACTTTTCCGCGCGGTGTTGAAAAACATTGGCGCTTCGAGAGCCCTCATGCGTATCAAAGTGCATTGCCAGAACCGTATTGGCATCCTGCGCGACATCCTCAACCTGCTGGTGGAGTACGGCATCAACGTGCTGCGTGGCGAGGTGGGCGGTGACCATGGCAACGCCATCTACCTGCATTGCCCGAACCTGATCAATCTGCAGTTCCAGGCGCTGCGGCCGAAGTTCGAAGCGATTGCCGGGGTATTCGGTGTCAAGCGCGTGGGGCTGATGCCCAGCGAGCGCCGGCACATGGAGCTGAATGCGCTGCTGGGGGCGCTGGACTTCCCGGTGCTGTCGATCGACATGGGTGGCAGCATCGTCGCCGCCAACCGGGCTGCTGCACAGCTGCTGGGGGTACGGGTGGACGAAGTGCCGGGCATGCCGCTGGCGCGCTATGTGGAGGATTTCGACCTGCCAGAGCTGGTGCGGGCCAACAAGTCGCGCATCAATGGCCTGCGCATCAAGGTCAAGGGCGATGTGTTCCTGGCCGATATCGCGCCGCTGCAGTCCGAGCACGACGACAGCGAGGCGCTGGCTGGCGCGGTGTTGACCCTGCACCGCGCCGACCGTATCGGTGAGCGCATCTACAACGTGCGCAAGCAGGAACTGCGCGGTTTCGACAGTATCTTCCAGAGCTCGCGGGTGATGGCTGCGGTGGTACGCGAGGCGCGGCGCATGGCGCCGCTGGACGCACCATTGCTGATCGAGGGCGAAACCGGCACCGGCAAGGAGTTGCTGGCGCGTGCCTGCCACTTGGCTAGCCCGCGCGGCCAGTCACCGCTGATGGCGCTCAACTGCGCCGGGTTGCCCGAGTCGATGGCCGAGACCGAGCTGTTCGGTTACGGGCCCGGGGCATTCGAAGGGGCGCGGGCCGAGGGCAAGCTGGGGCTGCTGGAGCTGACCGCCGGTGGCACGCTGTTCCTTGACGGGGTAGGGGAGATGAGCCCGCGCCTGCAAGTGAAGCTGCTGCGTTTTCTGCAGGATGGCTGTTTCCGTCGTGTCGGCAGCGATGAAGAGGTGTACCTGGATGTGCGGGTGATCTGCGCGACCCAGGTGGATTTGTCCGAATTGTGTGCCCGTGGCGAGTTTCGTCAGGACCTGTATCACCGGCTCAATGTGTTGTCGCTGCACATTCCGCCATTGCGCGAATGCATGGATGGCCTGGAAGGGCTGGTTCAGCACTTTCTCGACCAGGCCAGCCGACAGATTGGCTGCGCCATGCCGCGCCTGGCGCCGGCGGCGATGGACAAACTTGGCCAGTATCATTGGCCGGGTAATGTAAGGCAGTTGGAAAACGTGTTGTTCCAGGCGGTTTCGTTATGCGAAGGCGGCGTGGTCAAAAGTGAACATATACGTTTGCCGGATTACGGCGTGCGCCAACCGCTGGGTGAGTTTTCGCTGGACGGGGATCTTTCGCAGATTGTCGGGCGCTTTGAAAAAGCGGTGCTGGAAAGTTTGATGGGGGAATTCCCGAGTAGTCGGGCTTTAGGTAAACGACTGGGTGTTTCGCATACGACTATTGCCAACAAGTTGAGGGATTATTCACTTGGCAAGTCTGCAGATTAATCAGGATTTATAAGAGGCGGGACTGCTGCGCAGTCCTTTCGCGACACAAGGCCGCTCCTACAAAGGCCTGCGTACGCCTATCAATGCAGGAGCGGCCTTGTGTCGCGAAAGGGGCCCGCAGGGCCCCCAATTCACAAGGTATCAGCCGTTCGAGCAGCCGTTCCCCATCACGCGGTATTCGAGAATGTGCTTCTGGCCCTTGGAGTCCTCGTAGGTCATGCGGGCTGGCACGACTTCGCACACATTGGGCACTTCGCTCATGGAAATGACGCGGGCAATGTCCAGGTGCTGCGAGTAACTGTACTGTTCAACCGGAATCTGCTCGGCATCTTTGGCTTCGCCGGCCATCGCCGCGCCGCAAAGACTGCCAAGTACCAATACCAGTAAAGCTTTCATTTTCAATTTACCTGTCTAAGGTCGTGAGGGGGCACGCGGCGCTTATGGCGCCGCGAGTATTGCTAGTTTTAACTATCGGGTTTGGATGGGGATTAACGTTTGCCTTCGTGGGGGCTGTTACCAGTTGTTAATCGCCTTGCCGTTGCTGGCGAGGTGAATTTTATGGCTGGGGCCAAGGCCGAAACAGTGGGTCTTTTGATAAAGTGTTTTGACAGAATCTGTAACAATCCGCTGTTAAACGGCCCCATTTTTTCCTCACCAGGGCTGTAAGGTGCGTGCCAGAGCGCTTTGTCGGGACGGGCGTACCAAATTACTACCAACGTCGAATGGCTTTTGTCGCTCTGGTACAGTTACAAACGGTTCCATACAAAAACAACTATTACACCGAGGTAACACAGATGAGTGCGGCTCCACTGTATCCCGTTCGTCCCGAGGTTGCGGCCACCACCCTGACCGACGAGGCCACCTACAAGGCCATGTACCAGCAGTCGGTGATCAACCCGGACGGCTTCTGGCGCGAGCAGGCCCAGCGCATCGACTGGATCAAGCCGTTCACCAAGGTCAAGCAGACCTCCTTCGACGACCACCACGTCGATATCAAATGGTTCGCCGACGGCACTCTGAACGTTTCCTCCAACTGCCTGGACCGCCACCTCGAAGAGCGCGGCGACCAGCTGGCCATCATCTGGGAAGGCGACGACCCTTCCGAACACCGCAACATCACCTACCGCGAACTGCACGAGCAGGTCTGCAAGTTCGCCAACGCCCTGCGTGGCCAGGATGTGCACCGGGGTGACGTGGTCACCATCTATATGCCGATGATCCCCGAGGCCGTGGTCGCCATGCTGGCCTGTGCCCGTATCGGTGCGATCCATTCGGTGGTGTTCGGCGGCTTCTCGCCGGAGGCGCTGGCCGGCCGTATCATCGACTGCAAGTCCAAGGTCGTGATTACCGCCGACGAAGGCGTGCGCGGTGGCCGGCGTACCCCGCTCAAGGCCAACGTCGACCTGGCGCTGACCAACCCTGAAACCAACAGCGTGCAGAAGATCATCGTGTGCAAGCGCACCGGTGGCGACATTGCCTGGCACCAGCACCGCGACATCTGGTACGAAGACCTGATGAAAGTCGCCTCCAGCCACTGCGCGCCAAAAGAGATGGGTGCCGAGGAAGCGCTGTTCATCCTTTATACCTCCGGCTCCACCGGCAAGCCGAAGGGCGTGCTGCACACCACTGGCGGCTACCTGGTATACGCCGCGCTGACCCATGAGCGCGTGTTCGACTATCGCCCGGGCGAGGTGTACTGGTGCACCGCCGACGTGGGTTGGGTCACCGGCCACAGCTACATCGTCTACGGCCCGCTGGCCAACGGCGCCACCACCCTGCTGTTCGAAGGCGTGCCGAACTACCCCGACATCACCCGCGTGTCGAAGATCGTCGACAAGCACAAGGTCAACATCCTGTACACCGCGCCAACCGCCATCCGCGCGATGATGGCCGAAGGGCAGGCTGCTGTTGAAGGTGCCGATGGCTCCAGCCTGCGCCTGCTGGGCTCGGTGGGTGAGCCGATCAACCCCGAAGCCTGGAACTGGTACTACAAGACCGTGGGCAAGGAGCGTTGCCCGATCGTCGACACCTGGTGGCAGACCGAGACCGGCGGCATCCTGATCAGCCCGCTGCCGGGCGCTACCGGCCTCAAGCCGGGCTCGGCAACCCGCCCGTTCTTCGGCGTGGTGCCGGCGCTGGTGGACAACCTGGGCAACCTGATCGAGGGTGCTGCCGAAGGCAACCTGGTGATCCTCGATTCCTGGCCGGGCCAGTCGCGTTCGCTGTACGGCGACCACGACCGTTTCGTCGATACCTACTTCAAGACCTTCCGTGGCATGTACTTCACCGGTGACGGTGCGCGCCGCGACGAGGATGGCTACTACTGGATCACCGGCCGCGTGGATGACGTGCTGAACGTGTCCGGTCACCGCATGGGTACTGCCGAGATCGAAAGTGCCATGGTGGCGCATGCGAAAGTGGCCGAGGCCGCGGTGGTGGGTGTGCCGCACGACATCAAGGGGCAGGGCATCTATGTGTATGTCACCCTCAACGCCGGTATCGAGGCCAGCGAGCAGCTGCGCCTGGAGCTGAAGAACTGGGTGCGCAAGGAAATCGGCCCGATCGCCTCGCCGGATGTGATCCAGTGGGCGCCGGGGCTGCCGAAGACCCGGTCGGGCAAGATCATGCGCCGCATCCTGCGCAAGATTGCCACGGGTGAGTACGATGCCCTGGGCGATATCTCGACCCTGGCCGACCCGGGTGTGGTGCAGCACCTGATCGATACCCACAAGGCCATGAGCCTGGCTTCGGCCTGATAGCGACGCAGGGCGCATGCTGACGGCTTTATGCGATCCCTGTGGGAGCGGCTTTAGCCGCGAAGAACCCAGCGCGGTGGATGGCACCGGCGTTGCCGGTGTTCGCGGCTGAAGCCGCTCCCACAGGGTAAGGCGTGTGCTGTACCTGTGAGATCAGCCAATAAAAACCCCGTCCGGGCAACCGGCGGGGTTTTTTGCTTTACTGTTACCCGACATTCATCGGTAACTGTTCTGTCACCGGCGCCGCACAATATCGGGGCGCCAGGAAACAAATCCGGCCTGTTTCAGTGCGTTTTCGCAGCCTTTTTTGCGACACGGCACGCTGCACTTGCCGTAATACAAGGCTTTGCCAATAATAGGCCCGGGAATTGCTAGTACTATAGGTTCTATTTCTTGCGCTCTTGCATATTTTGCAATGGCTGTCAACATCGCCCGCTGCCGTTTCAAGCGCTTCTGTAAGTAGTTGTCGCTTTGAAGAAATATCGACTACCGGGCTGTCGTTAAAATGCCAATCACTCGCTCGTGGTCTGCGACCTTGGTCGAACCCTGCGCGGCTCGCGTTGTACCCATTCGCATATCGGGCAGCCGTTACCTGCCTTGTATTGCTCCGTACCGATGGAGTTACCTGATGAAGAAGCTCGCACTGCTTGGCGCCCTGGCGCTGTCCGTGTTTTCCCTGGTGTCGCAGGCCGATGAAAAACCGCTGAAAATCGGCATCGAAGCCGCCTACCCACCCTTCGCCTTCAAGCAGCCAGACGGCAGCATTGCCGGTTTTGACTACGACATCGGCAACGCCCTGTGCGAAGAGATGAAAGCCAAGTGCACCTGGGTCGAGCAGGAGTTCGACGGCCTGATCCCGGCGCTGAAAGTGCGCAAGATCGACGCCATCCTGTCGTCCATGTCGATCACCGAAGACCGCAAGAAATCGGTCGACTTCACCAAGCGCTACTACCTGACCCCGGCGCGCCTGGTGATGAAGGAAGGTACCGCCGTCAGCGACAGCCTGGATGAGCTCAAGGGCAAGAAGATTGGTGTGCAGCGCGGCTCGATCCACGACCGCTTCGCCAAGGAAGTACTGGGCGCCAAAGGTGCCACCGTGGTTCCTTACGGCACCCAGAACGAAATCTACCTGGACGTGGCAGCTGGCCGCCTCGATGGCACCGTGGCTGACGCCACCCTGCTGGAAGACGGCTTCCTCAAGACCGACGCCGGCAAGGGCTTCGCCTTCGTAGGCCCGTCCTTCACCGACGCCAAGTACTTCGGTGACGGCATCGGTATTGCCGTGCGCAAGGGTGACAAGGCCAACGTCGACCGCATCAACGCTGCCATCGACGCCATTCGTGCCAACGGCAAGTACAAAGAAATCGAGAAGAAGTACTTCAACTTCGACATCTACGGTCCAGACTCGAACTAAGACGTCGGGTTTCACCTGTGCAATGGTGCAAACAGCAGAGGCTCTGAGGTTTGCACCATTTTTCATTCTCTAGGTCGAGGACCTCATCATGTTGAAAGGCTACGGGGCAGTCATCCTCGACGGGGCGTGGCTGACGCTTCAGCTCGCCCTGTCGTCGATGGCCCTGGCCATCGTGCTCGGCCTGATCGGTGTGGCGCTGCGCTTGTCGCCGGTGCGCTGGCTGGCCTGGCTGGGCGATCTGTATTCCACGGTGATTCGTGGTATTCCGGACCTGGTCCTGATCCTGCTGATCTTCTACGGCGGGCAGGACATCATCAACCGGGTTGCGCCGCTGCTCGGTTATGAAGACTACATCGACCTGAATCCGCTGATCGCGGGTATCGGTACCCTGGGCTTCATCTTTGGTGCCTACCTGTCGGAAACCTTCCGCGGTGCGTTCCTCGGTATTCCGAAAGGCCAGGCCGAAGCGGGCGTGGCGTATGGCATGAGCAACCGCCAGGTGTTCTTCCGCATCCAGGTGCCGCAAATGATTCGCCTGGCGATCCCGGGCTTCACCAACAACTGGCTGGTGCTGACCAAGGCCACCGCGCTGATTTCGGTAGTGGGCCTGCAGGACATGATGTTCAAGGCCAAGCAGGCGGCCGACGCCACCCGCGAGCCTTTCACCTTCTTCCTGGCGGTGGCGGCCCTGTACCTGGTGCTGACCAGCATCTCGCTGCTGGCCCTGAAGTATCTCGAGCGCCGCTACTCGGTTGGCGTCAAGGTGGCTGAACTATGATCTTCGACTACAACGTCGTCTGGGAGGCACTGCCGATGTACTTCGGCGGCCTGCTGACCACCCTCAAGCTGCTGGCGATTTCGCTGTTCTTCGGGCTGCTGGCGGCCATTCCGCTGGGCCTGATGCGGGTGTCCAAGCAGCCAGCGGTCAATCTCGTGGCGTGGCTGTACACCTACGTGATCCGCGGCACGCCGATGCTGGTGCAGCTGTTCCTGATCTACTACGGCCTGGCGCAGTTCGAGGCGGTGCGCGAAAGCTTCCTGTGGCCGCTGCTGTCCAGCGCTACCTTCTGCGCCTGCCTGGCGTTCGGCATCAACACCAGTGCCTACACCGCCGAAATCATCGCCGGCAGCCTCAAGGCTACGCCCCACGGCGAAATCGAGGCGGCCAAGGCCATGGGCATGTCGCGCATGAAGATGTACCGGCGCATCCTGCTGCCGTCGGCCCTGCGCCGGGCGCTGCCGCAGTACAGCAACGAAGTGATCATGATGCTGCAGACCACCAGCCTGGCGTCGATCGTCACCCTGATCGACATCACTGGCGCTGCGCGCACGGTCAATGCCCAGTACTACCTGCCTTTCGAGGCCTATATCACGGCGGGCGTGTTCTATCTGTGCCTGACCTTCATCCTGGTGCGCCTGTTCAAGATGGCCGAACGCCGCTGGCTCGGCTACCTGGCGCCGCGCAAGCACTGACCGCTTTGTGAGAATCGACAGCATGTACAAACTCGAAGTCCAAGACCTGCACAAGCGCTACGGCAGCCATGAAGTGCTCAAGGGCGTGTCCCTGTCGGCCAAGGCAGGCGATGTCATCAGCATCATCGGCTCCAGCGGTTCGGGCAAGTCGACCTTCCTGCGCTGCATCAACCTGCTGGAGCAGCCGCACGCCGGCAAGATCCTGCTCAACAACGAAGAGTTGAAGCTGGTACCGGGCAAGGACGGTGCGCTCAAGGCCGCCGACCCGCGTCAGCTGCAGCGCATGCGCTCGCGCCTGTCGATGGTTTTCCAGCACTTCAACCTGTGGTCGCACATGACCGCGCTGGAAAACATCATCGAAGCGCCGGTGCACGTGCTGGGCGTGAACCGCAAGGAAGCCCTGGAAAAGGCCGAGCACTACCTGGCCAAGGTGGGTGTCGCTCATCGCAAGGACGCCTTCCCGGGGCACATGTCCGGCGGCGAGCAGCAGCGTGTGGCAATTGCCCGGGCGCTGGCCATGGAGCCGGAGGTCATGCTGTTCGACGAGCCGACCTCGGCGCTGGACCCGGAACTGGTGGGCGATGTGCTCAAGGTTATGCAGGCGCTAGCCCAGGAAGGCCGCACCATGGTGGTGGTGACCCACGAAATGGGCTTTGCCCGTGAGGTGTCCAACCAGCTGGTGTTCCTGCACAAGGGCCTGGTGGAAGAAACCGGCTGCCCGCGTGAAGTGCTGGCCAACCCGCAGTCGGAGCGCCTGAAGCAGTTCCTCTCCGGCAGCCTGAAGTAAAAACTGCAATTTTGCACCAGAATAGGGCATGCTGCGCGGCGAGCGCAGCCTGACCCGGCGCACAGACTCGAACGACCTCAGGTTTCGGACCGCACCCTATGACCACCCAGCGAATCGGTTTTCTCATCTGGCCCAGCACCCGGCCCTTGACCCTGGCGCTGGCCGAGGAAGTGTTGCAGGTGGCGCAACGGGTGCACCCGGAGGTGGCCTACGAGCTGGTCTTCCTGCAGGCGGAGCCGGCGCAAGAGGGCAGCTGGCGCCTGCCGGGCGAGCCGTGGAACGGCCGCCTTGAGGGCTGCCAAAAGCTGTTCCTGTTGGCTGACGAGCAGCCGCCGGCGGTGGGGGCTGCGTTGTCGGCGGCGCTCAAGCAACTGGCGCGCAGTGGCTGCATGATCGGCGGCCTGTCGGCTGGGGTCTACCCCTTGGCGATGCTGGGCCTGCTCGACGGTTACCGGGCTGCGGTGCACTGGCGCTGGCAGGATGATTTTGCCGAGCGCTTCCCCAAGGTCATCGCCACCAGCCACCTGTTCGACTGGGACCGCGATCGCCTGACCGCTTGTGGTGGCATGGCCGTGACCGACCTGCTGCTGGCGGTGCTGGCCCGTGACCACGGGGCGGAGCTGGCCGGGGCAGTGTCGGAGGAGCTGGTGGTCGAGCGCATCCGCGAGGGTGGCGAGCGCCAGCGCATTCCGCTGCAGAACCGCCTGGGCTCCAGCCACCCCAAGCTGACCCAGGCGGTGCTGCTGATGGAGGCCAACATCGAAGAGCCGCTGACCACCGACGAAATTGCCCAGCACGTGTGCGTTTCGCGCCGGCAGCTGGAGCGTATCTTCAAGCAGTACCTGAACCGCGTGCCGAGCCAGTACTATCTGGAGCTGCGGCTGAACAAGGCGCGGCAGATGCTGATGCAGACCAGCAAGTCGATCATCCAGATCGGGCTGTCCTGCGGCTTCTCGTCGGGGCCGCATTTTTCCAGTGCCTACCGCAACTTCTTTGGCGCAACGCCGCGGGAGGATCGCAACCAGCGGCGTAGCAGCAGCCCGTTCGAACTGAGCTCGGCGCCTGCCGAAAAAGGCTGATTGCCCTGTAGTCTGTACTGGCCCTATCGCCGGCAAGCCAGCTCCCACAGAATCACCACAGGCCTTGATGGTTACGGGGCACTTGTGGGAGCGGGCGAGCCCGCAAATCGGCCGGTACAGGCAACCACGCTTCTATATGTGTACACCCGTTCACCCAGCCCCCTCTCTCCCGTACACTGCGCGATTGCGACAGTGTTTGTCGCATTGCCGAAAGCCTTGTCAAAACTGGGTTTTGCGCTGTAACAAGTTGTCGCTTGGCCGCAAGGACAGGCGCGGATCAGTCCTTACAATCCCCCCATCGCTCGCCACTTCCAGGCCAGCGTTCCTCTTCAGGAGACTCAGATGTCCGTTGAGCAAGCCCCGGTGCAACGTGCCGATTTCGACCAGGTCATGGTCCCCAACTATTCTCCGGCGGCCTTCATTCCTGTGCGAGGCGAGGGTTCCCGCGTCTGGGACCAGTCGGGTCGCGAATTGATCGACTTTGCCGGTGGCATCGCGGTCAACGCCCTGGGCCACTGCCACCCGGCACTGGTCAAGGCCCTGACCGAGCAGGCCAACACCCTCTGGCACGTATCCAATGTGTTCACCAACGAGCCGGCCCTGCGCCTGGCCCACAAGCTGGTGGACGCCACCTTTGCCGACCGTGCGTTCTTCTGCAACTCCGGCGCCGAGTCCAACGAGGCCGCCTTCAAGCTGGCCCGTCGCGTTGCCCACGACCGCTTCGGCCCGGAAAAGCACGAAATCATCGCCACCGTGAACAGCTTCCACGGCCGTACCCTGTTCACCGTAAGCGTCGGTGGCCAGCCTAAGTACTCCGATGGCTTCGGCCCGAAGATCACCGGCATCAGCCATGTGCCGTACAACGACCTGGAAGCGCTGAAAGCACAGATTTCCGACAAGACCTGCGCCGTGGTGATCGAGCCGATCCAGGGCGAGAGCGGCGTGGTGCCGGCCGACAAGGCCTACCTGGAAGGCGCGCGCAAACTGTGTGACGAACACAACGCCCTGCTGATCTTCGACGAAGTGCAGACCGGCGTTGGCCGTACCGGTTCGCTGTATGCCTACCAGCACTACGGCGTTACCCCGGACATCCTGACCAGCGCCAAGAGCCTGGGCGGCGGTTTCCCGATCGGTGCCATGCTGACCACCACCGAGCTGGCCAAGCACCTGGCCGTCGGCACCCACGGCACCACCTACGGCGGCAACCCGCTGGGCTGCGCCGTCGCCTGCGCGGTGCTGGATGTGGTCAACACCCCGGAAACCCTGGCCGGCATCAAGGCCAAGCACGAGCGCTTCAAGGTCCGCCTGGAGCAGATCGGCCAGAAGTACAACCTGTTCAGCCAGGTGCGTGGCGTTGGCCTGCTGCTGGGCTGTGTGTTGACCGAGGCCTGGAAAGGCAAGGCCAAGGACGTGCTCAACGCCGCCGAGAAAGAAGGCGTGATGGTGCTGCAGGCGGGCCCGGACGTGGTCCGCTTCGCGCCAAGCCTGGTAGTTGAAGACGCCGACATCGACGAAGGCCTGGACCGCTTCGAGCGCGCCGTGGCCACCCTGACCAAGGGCTGATCCGCCTGCGGTTCCTTCGCCGGCGCCCGGTGCAGGCTCAACCCGAGTCTGCACCGCGCCGGTGATACCCGATTCCAGTGCAGGTGCCAGTGCACCTGCCGTTTTTCCGTGCCGCCGTGAGCGGCCCGTATTCCAAAGGAGTGACACCATGCTGGTGATGCGCCCCGCGCAAATGGCTGATCTGAACGAAGTGCAGCGCATGGCTGCAGACAGCCCCATTGGTGTCACCTCGCTGCCGGACGACACCGCTCGCCTGGGCGACAAGATCGCCGCATCCGAGACTTCCTTCGCCGCCGAGGTCAGCTTCAACGGTGAAGAAAGCTACTTCTTCGTGCTCGAGGACAGCGAAACCGGCAAGCTGGCCGGTTGCTCGGCCATCGTCGCTTCGGCCGGCTACTCCGAGCCGTTCTACAGTTTTCGTAACGAGACCTTCGTGCACGCCTCGCGCGAGCTGAAGATCCATAACAAGATCCACGTGCTGTCGCTGTGCCATGATCTGACCGGCAACAGCCTGCTGACCAGCTTCTATGTGCTGCCGGAACTGGTGAACAGTGGCTGGGCCGAGCTCAATTCGCGTGGTCGCCTGCTGTTCATGGCCGCTCACCCGGAGCGGTTCGCCGACTCGGTGGTGACCGAGATCGTCGGCTACAGCGACGAGCAGGGTGAATCGCCGTTCTGGGATGCCATCGGCCGCAACTTCTTCGACCTCAACTATGCCCACGCCGAGCGCCTGTGCGGCCTGAAGAGCCGCACCTTCCTCGCCGAACTGATGCCGCACTACCCGATCTACGTGCCGCTGCTGCCTGACCTGGCGCAGGAAGCCATGGGCCAGGTGCACCCGCGGGCGCAGATTACCTTCGACATCCTCATGCGCGAAGGCTTCGAGACCGAGCACTACATCGACATCTTCGATGGCGGCCCGACCCTGCATGCGCGTACTTCGGGTATCCGCTCGATCGCCCAGAGCCGGGTGGTGCCGGTGAAGCTCGAGGACACCCCGGTCAAGGGCGGGCGCCCGTACCTGGTGTGCAACGGCCAGTTGCAGGACTACCGCGCGGTATTGCTGGACCTGGACTGGGTGCCGGGCAAACCGGTCAGCCTGAGCCCGGCCGCCGCCGAGGCGCTGGGGGTGGGCGAGGGTGCCAGCGTGCGTCTGGTTGCGGTCTGAGGTCTGGCAACAGACGTTTCGGGATTGATGCGTTAGAAGAGTTTCGCGCCGGCCGCCGCCGCCGCAAAAGGAGATAGCATGATCGTTCGTCCTGTACGCAGCAGCGATTTGCCTGCGTTGATCGAATTGGCACGCAGCACCGGTACCACCGGGCTGACCACGCTGCCGGCCAACGAAGAGCGCCTGGGGCATCGCGTTGGCTGGGCGGAGAAGAGCTTCCGCGGCGAAGCCGAGCGTGGCGACACCGACTACCTGTTCGTGCTGGAAAACGACGAAGGCATGGTGGTGGGCATCAGTGCCATCGCCGGTGCCGTCGGCCTGCGCGAACCCTGGTACAACTACCGGGTCGGCCTGACCGTCAGCGCCTCGCAGGAGCTGAAGATCTACCGCGAAATCCCCACCCTGTTCCTGGCCAACGACCTGACCGGCAACTCCGAGCTGTGCTCGCTGTTCCTGCGCAGCGACTACCGCTCCGGCCTCAACGGCCGCTTGCTGTCGCGGGCGCGCATGCTGTTCATCGCCGAGTTCCCCGAGCTGTTCGGCAAGAAGATCATCGCCGAAATGCGCGGCATGTCCGACGAGCAGGGCCGCTCGCCGTTCTGGGAAAGCCTGGGCCGGCACTTCTTCAAGATGGAGTTCAGCCAGGCCGACTACCTCACCGGCGTGGGCAACAAGTCGTTCATTGCCGAACTGATGCCGAAGTTCCCGCTGTACACCTGCTTCCTGTCCGAAGCGGCGCGCAACGTGATCGGCCGCGTGCACAAGGACACCGAGCCGGCGCTGGCCATGCTCAAGCAGGAAGGCTTCAACTACCAGGGCTACGTCGACATCTTCGATGCCGGCCCTGCCATCGAGTGCGACACCTCCAATATCCGCGCCGTGCGCGAGAGCCAGACCCTGGTGCTGGCGGTGGGTACGCCGGGCGATGACGCGACGCCTTACATCATCCACAACCGCAAGCGCGACGACTGCCGCATCACGGCCGCACCTGCGCGGCTGGCTGCCGGTACCCTGGTGGTCGACCCCTTGACCGCCAAGCGCCTGCGCATGGGCGCCGGCGACAACGTGCGCACCGTGCCGCTGTCGGCAAGCCGGGAGGCCCAGTAAATGACCACGCATTACATCGCAGGCAATTGGCAGGTTGGCCAGGGTGAAACCCTGCAGTCGCTCAACCCGGTGACGCAAGCCGTCGTCTGGGAGGGGCAGGGCGCTGACGCCAGCCAGGTGGATGCCGCCGTGCAGGCAGCCCGTCAGGCCTTCCCGGCGTGGGCGCAATTGAGCCTGGAAGCGCGTATCGATTTGCTGGAGAAGTTCGCCACGCAACTGAAAGCGCATGCCGAAGCCATGGCCCAGTGCATCGGTGAGGAAACCGGCAAGCCCCTGTGGGAGTCGGCGACCGAAGTCACCAGCATGATCAACAAGGTAGCGATCTCGGTGCAGAGCTACCGCGAGCGCACCGGCGAAAAGAGCGGCCCGCTGGCCGATGCCACGGCCGTGCTGCGGCACAAGCCCCATGGTGTGGTGGCGGTGTTCGGCCCTTACAACTTCCCCGGCCACCTGCCCAACGGCCATATCGTGCCGGCGCTGCTGGCGGGCAACTGCGTGGTGTTCAAGCCCAGTGAGCTGACGCCCAAGGTCGCCGAGCTGACCGTCAATTGCTGGATTGCCGCCGGGCTGCCGGCGGGTGTGCTCAACCTGGTGCAGGGCGCGCGTGAAACCGGTGTGGCGCTGGCCGCCAACCCGGGTATCGATGGCCTGTTCTTCACCGGCTCCAGCCGCACCGGCAACCTGTTGCACCAGCAGTTCGCCGGCCGCCCGGACAAGATCCTGGCCCTGGAGATGGGCGGCAACAACCCGCTGGTGGTGGACGAGGTCAAGGACCTCGATGCGGCGGTGTACACCATTATCCAGTCGGCGTTCATTTCCGCCGGCCAGCGCTGCACCTGCGCCCGCCGTCTGTTGGTGCCGCAAGGCGCCTGGGGCGATGCGCTGATCGCGCGCCTGGTCGAGGTGAGCAGATCCATCACGGTCGGTGCGTTCGACCAGCAGCCGGCGCCGTTCATGGGCTCGGTGATTTCGCTGCAGGCAGCGCAGGCGCTGATTGCAGCCCAGGCCGAACTGGTCGCCAAGGGCGCCGTGAAGCTGCTGGAAATGACCCAGCCACAGGCCGATGCCGCACTGCTGACCCCGGGCATTGTCGATGTCACCGCAGTGGCCGAGCGCCCGGACGAAGAGTTCTTCGGCCCGCTGCTGCAGGTGATCCGCTATGCCGACTTCGATGCCGCCATCGATGAGGCCAACAACACCCAGTACGGCCTGGCTGCCGGTTTGCTGTCCGACTCCCGCGCCCGTTACCAGTACTTCTGGCTGCGCAGCCGCGCTGGCATCGTCAACTGGAACAAGCAACTCACCGGTGCCGCCAGCAGTGCACCGTTCGGCGGCGTGGGCGCCAGTGGCAACCATCGCGCCAGCGCCTATTACGCGGCGGACTACTGCGCTTACCCCGTGGCTTCGCTGGAGACCGCCAGCCTTGCCTTGCCGGCAACCCTGACGCCGGGCGTCACCCTATAACAACAGGTCACGGAGCCTAGCCGATGAAATCCTATGAAGTGAATTTTGATGGCCTGGTGGGGCCTACCCACAACTATGGCGGCCTGTCCTACGGCAACGTGGCTTCGCAGAGCAACAGCCAGCAGGGTTCCAACCCGCGCGAAGCCGCGCGCCAGGGCCTGGCGAAGATGAAAGCGCTGGCCGACATGGGCTTCAAGCAGGGTGTGCTGGCGCCGCAGGAGCGCCCGGACGTGGCCGCACTGCGCCGCCTGGGCTTCAGCGGCAGCGATGCCGAAGTGATCCAGCGCGCCGCCAAGGAGGCCATGCCATTGCTGGTGGCCAGCTGCTCGGCCTCGAGCATGTGGGTGGCCAACGCCGCCACGGTCAGCCCCAGTGCCGACACTGCCGATGGCCGCGTGCACTTCACTGCTGCCAACCTCAACTGCAAGTACCACCGCAGTATCGAGCACCCGACCACCAGCCGAGTGCTGGGTGCCATGTTCAGCAACGACAAGCACTTTGCCCACCACGAGGCACTGCCTGCCGTGGCGCAGTTCGGTGACGAGGGGGCGGCCAACCACACGCGCTTCTGCCGTGCATATGGCGAGGCCGGCGTGGAGTTCTTCGTCTACGGCCGCAGCGCCTTCGACAGCCGCTACCCGGCGCCGCAGAAGTACCCGGCCCGGCAAACCCTGGAAGCCTCCCAGGCTGTGGCCCGGCTGCATGGCCTGAGCGATGACGGCGTGGTCTACGCTCAACAGAACCCGGCCGTGATCGACCAGGGCGTGTTCCATAACGATGTAATTGCGGTGGGTAACGGCGAGGTGCTGTTCTATCACGAGGACGCTTTCCTCGACACCGACGCGGTACTTGGCCAGCTGCGAGCTAAACTGGCCAGCAAGGGTGGCAACTTCCAGGCCATCTGCGTGCCGCGGGCAGCGGTGACGGTGGAGGACGCGGTGCGTTCCTACCTGTTCAACAGCCAGCTGCTCAGCCGCGACGACGGCTCCATGCTGTTGGTGGTGCCGGAAGAGTGCCGCAACAACGAGCGGGTCTGGGCCTACCTGGGCCAGTTGACCAGCCAGGGCGGCGCGGTGAAAGAGGTCAAGGTGTTCGACCTCAAGCAGAGTATGCAGAACGGCGGTGGGCCGGCTTGCCTGCGTTTGCGCGTGGCGTTGAAGGAAACGGAACTGGCAGCGGTCAACCAAGGCGTTATCATGACCGCCTCGCTGTACGACACCCTGCTACTGTGGGTCGACAAGCATTACCGCGATCGCCTTGGCGAGGCGGACCTGGCCGACCCGCAGTTGCTGGTGGAATGCCGTACGGCACTGGACGAATTGACCCAGATCCTGAAGTTGGGCTCGGTGTATCCGTTCCAACGCCAACCTTGAAGAGAGACTTTGCAATGACCGACGCCCTGCGCCTTATCCTGGAAGATGAAGACGGCACCCAGCTGGAAACTTCCTGCACCCGCTTTGCCGTGGTCTGGCAAGGCAAGGAAGTGTGGATTCAGCAGGATGGTCGTGGCCAGCTGCTGATCGGCGTGGATGTCGAGGAAGACGACACCGAGTACGCCAACCTGCTGCTGCGCCCGATGGCCACCAACCTGGTCAGCCTGCAGCTGGAAATGGAACCGGCGGAGGTCGGCGAAGACGACGATCACGTCCATGGCCCCGACTGCGGCCACCACCACTAAGGAAGTACCTATGCTCGCCCTTGGCAAATTGCTTGAGCTGACCCTCACCGATCACGAACCGGCCGAGAAGACCCAAGTGACACCCAAGGGCGCGCGTTTGCGTTGGCTGGGGGAGGGCGCGCTCGAAGTGCGCCCGGCCGAAAGCGAGGATTGCGGGCTGGACTTGCTGTTGTCCGCCGGCATCCACGGCAACGAAACGGCACCGATCGAGTTGCTCGAGCGGCTGCTGCATGGCGTGGCCAACGGCAAGATCAAACCCAAGGCCCGGGTGCTGTTCCTGTTCGGCAACCCGGCAGCGATCCGCAAGGGCGAGCGCTTCATCGAGCAGGACATCAACCGCCTGTTCAACGGCCGCCACGAGCTTTCCAGTGGCTTCGAGGCATTGCGTGCCGCCGAGCTGGAACAGTTCGCCCGGGTGTTCTTCAGCAAGCCGGGGCGCAGCCGCCTGCACTACGACCTGCATACCGCCATCCGCGGCTCGAAGATCGAGCAGTTCGCCTTGTACCCTTATAAAGAGGGGCGCAAGCATTCCCGTCGCGAGCTGGCGCGCCTGGCGGCGGCGGGCATGGAGGCGGTGTTGCTGCAGAGCAAGTCTTCCATCACCTTCAGCGCCTTCACCTACGAGCAGCTGGAGGCCGAAGCCTTCACCCTGGAGCTGGGCAAGGCCCGCCCGTTCGGTCAGAACGAGCTGGTCAACCTCGACAAGCTGGAAGCGAGGCTGATCCACATCATCGAAGACACCGAGCCACAGGGCGAAGGCTCTCTGGATGGCCTGCAGCTGTTCAGCGTGTCCCGCGAGATCATCAAGCACAGCGACAGCTTCCACCTGCACCTGCCGGCGGACATCGAGAATTTCTCTGAGCTGAGCAAAGGTTACCTGCTGGCCGAAGACCTGGCTGAGACGCGCTGGGTAGTCGAGGAGGAGGGCGCGCGCATCATCTTCCCCAACCCCAAGGTCAAGAATGGCCTCAGGGCGGGGATTCTGATCGTTCCTGACTCCGGCCAGCGACTAGGCTGAGCTGGCCCCGATACACTGGGCTCACGGCTGTGTGCGCAGCTCCAGTTGCAGCGCCTGGCGCAGCCCGTTTTCAGTGAAGGCGGGTGGGTTGGTGTTCAGGGCGGTGCTGCCGCCGAATGTGAACCTGCAATCGGTGGGTAAGCCGATGCTCTGCAGCAGCAGGTTGTCCACCGGATAAGCGCCGTTTTTGCCTTGAACCTCGGTCTGGCCCGGAAAGACTGTGCCTGACATCGAGTTCCAGCCTTGGCAAAGGCAGCGGTAAAGGTCGAGTAGTGGCAGTTGCGCAGCGGTCGACCAGCCTGGGTTGTATGCCAGGGTGCCGCCGCTGTAGCCCCAGCTACTCTGGTTTTCGTCGATGATGAAGTGGCCTTCGTCTTCATCTTCTTCGTGGTCGCTGGGTGTATAGGTCGTGAATTGGTGTCTGGATGCTTCGATCACGCTGATTGGTGTCCCGGACTGCCCGGCCTTTTTATCCAGGGCCGCCAGTAGCGCCTGGCCGCAGGGTAGTTTGCGCAGCAGCTCCAGCGCATCCTGTGCTGCTTGCCTGAACGGGTCGCTACCCGTCACTCGCACGCCGATATTGCCCAGGGCCTGATGTTCGACCGTCACGGGCCGGGCCAGTCGTGCATCGTTTTCGGTATCGCGGTAGAGCCCGACCCTGGAGGATTCGCGGCCAAGCAGGCGGTGCCCCGTGACGTTGACAACCGCGTCGCCCTTGTCGATGAGTACCGGGCCGCTACCGACCACAATCTGGTGCGTGCCGGTATGGGCGTCGATGTGGACGATACCTGCGCCGGTGTCGATCCTGTTGCCGCTCCCTATCATGTCGATCAGCAACGTCTTCTTCACCTCCGGGGCGATGACGACGTGGTGATTGCCATCGGTGAGGCGAATGGCGATGGCTTGGGCGGTATGCGCGGCGACCATGAATACCGCATCGTTGATGGTCACTTCCAGCAGGCATTCGCGAGGGGCGATACGTACGCGCTTTTGCTGCTCATCCGCACGCAGCGCACGCGGGGCCACGTTGAAGACCAGCAGCTCGCTGTTCTGGGTGTTGCGGCGATAGCGTCGCCCCAACGGGTAAGTGTGTTCCAGGGTGATTCGCACGTTGGGGTCAGCCTGGATGTACTTGACCTCGGTCTGCTGCTGGGGGGTGTCTTCATTGGGAAAGGCGGTCTGGGCGTAACCAGGTTCGCGAGCATCTATGTAGTAGATCGGGTTCGGATTGGCCAGGGTAGCCTCGTGAGGCAGTGGGTGTGGATCCGAGTGGAGTTTGGACAGGTTCAGCTCAGGCATGGAGTGCTCCGGCAGCGAGGGTGGGCCAGCAGGATCCCGTTCCACTGCGCGGGTCAGGTGTTGCTTATGTACCGCATGGGTGGGCCTGCAGGTCTGCTTTTCCGCCCTGGCCGTGCTCATGAACGGCTTTTCATCCGCCGATTGCTGTTCTGGTGTACAAACACACTGTATCTCCCGTTCAGGCTGGCTATAATGGCGCCCTTTGCCGTCGTTTCGTCGATTCGACGTATTAGCCCAAACGGCCGCCGTTTCCGTGGAAGAACCTATGAAAAGCGCAGAAATCCGTGAAGCCTTCCTTCGCTTCTTCGAAGAGCAGGGACATACCCGAGTCGCCTCCAGTTCGCTGATCCCGAACAACGACCCGACCCTGCTGTTCACCAATGCCGGCATGAACCAGTTCAAGGACTGCTTCCTCGGTGCGGAGAAGCGTGCCTACACGCGTGCCGTCAGCAGCCAGAAGTGCGTGCGCGCCGGTGGCAAGCACAACGACCTGGAAAACGTCGGTTACACCGCGCGTCACCACACTTTCTTCGAAATGCTGGGCAACTTCAGCTTCGGTGACTATTTCAAGCGCGATGCGATCACCTTCGCCTGGACCTTCCTGACTTCGGAAAAATGGCTGAACCTGCCCAAGGAAAAGCTCTGGGTCACCGTCTACGCCACTGACGACGAAGCCTACGATATCTGGACCAAGGAAGTCGGCGTGCCGGCCGAGCGCATGGTGCGCATCGGCGACAACAAGGGCGCCCCGTACGCCTCCGACAACTTCTGGACCATGGGCGACACCGGCCCGTGCGGCCCATGCACCGAGATATTCTACGACCACGGCCCGGACATCTGGGGCGGCCCACCCGGCTCGCCTGAAGAAGACGGCGACCGCTACATCGAGATCTGGAACAACGTCTTCATGCAGTTCAACCGCACCGCCGACGGCGTGCTGCACCCGCTGCCAGCGCCGTCGGTGGACACCGGCATGGGCCTGGAGCGCGTCAGCGCCGTGCTGCAGCACGTGCACTCGAACTACGAGATCGACCTGTTCCAGAACCTGCTGTCGGCCGCGGCCAAGGCCATCGGTTGCGGCAATGAGGGCCAGGCCTCGCTGAAAGTGGTCGCCGACCACATCCGTTCGTGCGGCTTCCTGATCGCCGACGGCGTGCTGCCGTCCAACGAAGGCCGTGGCTACGTGCTGCGCCGCATCATTCGTCGTGCCTGCCGCCACGGTAACAAGCTGGGCGCCAAAGGCAGCTTCTTCTACCAGATCGTCGCCGCGCTGGTCGCCGAAATGGGCGAGGCCTTCCCGGAACTGAACAGCCAGCAGGCGCACATCGAACGCGTGCTCAAGGCTGAAGAAGAACAGTTCGCCAAGACCCTGGAGCAGGGCCTGCGCATCCTCGAGCAGGACCTGGCCCAGCTGAAGGGCGAGGTGGTGCCGGGCGATGTGGTGTTCAAGCTGTACGACACCTACGGCTTCCCGATGGACCTGACCGCCGACATCGCCCGCGAGCGCGAGCTGACCATCGACGAAGCCGGCTTCGAGCGCGAGATGGACGCCCAGCGTGAGCGCGCCCGTTCCGCCAGCGCCTTCGGCATGGACTACAACAGCCTGGTCAAGGTCGACAGCGCCACCGAGTTCCTCGGCTACGAGGCCACCGAAGGCCAGGGCAAGATCATCGCCCTGTACAAGGACGGCCAGGCCGTCGACCAGCTGGGTGAAGGCGAGCAGGGCGTGGTCGTGCTCGACCGCACGCCGTTCTACGCCGAATCCGGTGGCCAGGTGGGTGACACCGGCTACCTGCAGGCTGGCGCTGCGCGCTTCGACGTGCGCGACACCACCAAGACCGGTGGTGCTTTCCTGCACCACGGCGTGGTTGCCAGCGGTGCGCTGGTGATCGGTTCGCCGGTCCAGGCCAAGGTCGATGCCGACGTGCAGCACGCCACCTCGCTGAACCACTCCGCCACCCACCTGCTGCACGAAGCGCTGCGCCAGGTACTGGGCGAGCACGTGCAGCAGAAAGGCTCGCTGGTCGACAGCCAGCGCCTGCGTTTCGACTTCAGCCACTTCGAGGCGGTGAAACCAGAGCAGATCAAGGCCCTGGAAGACATCGTCAACCGCGAAGTGCGCAAGAACACTGCGGTGGAAACCGAACTGACCGACATCGAAACCGCCAAGGCCAAGGGTGCCATGGCGCTGTTCGGCGAGAAGTACGGCGACACCGTGCGTGTGCTGAGCATGGGCGGCGATTTCTCGGTGGAGCTGTGCGGCGGTATCCACGCCAAGCGCACCGGTGACATCAGCCTGTTCAAGATCATCAGCGAAGGCGGCGTGGCCTCTGGCGTGCGCCGTATCGAAGCGGTCACCGGCGCTGCTGCGCTGGCCTACCTGAACGCTGCCGAAGAGCAGGTCAAGGAAGCCGCGCAGCTGGTGAAGGGTAACCGCGACAACCTGATCGACAAGCTGTCGGCTGTGCTCGAGCGCAACCGCCAGCTGGAGAAGCAGCTGGAACAGCTGCAGGCCAAGGCCGCCAGCGCCGCCGGGGATGATCTCTCCAACGCGGCCGTTGAGGTCAAGGGCGCCAAGGTGCTCGCCGCCCGCCTGGATGGGCAGGACGGCAAGGCCCTGCTGGCGCTGGTCGATCAGCTGAAGAACAAGCTCGGCCACGCAGTGATCCTGCTGGGCAGCGAGCATGAGGGCAAGGTCGTGCTGGTGGCCGGCGTGACCAAGGACCTCTCCAGCCAACTCAAGGCTGGCGATCTGATGAAACAAGCCGCTGCGGCGGTGGGTGGCAAGGGCGGTGGCCGTCCGGACATGGCCCAGGGTGGCGGCGTCGACGTCGCTGCACTGGACCAGGCCCTGGCGCTGGCCGTGCCATTCGCAGAGCAGGGACTTTGAGATGAGGGGGCCGGCGGTCTAGTGGCCTGTACGGCTAATTCTTGCGCTCAAATTCGAGTGCCAGGGTTTGCCGCGCAAGGCGCCGCGACGAGTCGTAGCCGGGCTACGGCGAGGAGTGGCAACGCAGCGAGGCGAATCCTGGTGCCGAATTTGGGTGCAAGAATTAGCCACACAGGCCACTCCCATCCGGCCTCTTCATGTTGGATTGTTTTTTGGGGCCCTGTATGGGCTGAGGCACCATTGAAATGGCGTTGATCGTACAGAAATTTGGCGGCACCTCTGTCGGTTCCATCGAGCGGATCGAGCAGGTAGCCGATAAGGTCAAGAAACACCGTGAGGCGGGCGACGACCTGGTGGTTGTGTTGTCGGCCATGAGCGGTGAAACCAATCGCCTGATCGACCTGGCCAAGCAGATCACCGATCAGCCGGTTCCGCGTGAACTGGATGTGATCGTGTCGACCGGTGAGCAGGTCACCATTGCCTTGCTGACCATGGCCTTGATCAAGCGTGGTGTGCCAGCGGTGTCCTACACCGGCAACCAGGTGCGCATTCTCACCGACAGCGCGCACAACAAGGCGCGCATCCTGCAGATCGACGACCAGAAGATTCGTGCCGACCTCAAGGAAGGCCGCGTGGTCGTGGTAGCGGGCTTCCAGGGCGTCGACGAGCACGGCAGCATCACCACCCTGGGCCGTGGTGGCTCCGACACCACGGGCGTGGCCCTGGCGGCTGCGCTGAAGGCTGACGAGTGCCAGATCTACACCGACGTCGATGGCGTCTACACCACCGACCCGCGCGTTGTGCCACAGGCCCAGCGCCTGGAGAAGATCACCTTCGAAGAGATGCTGGAAATGGCCAGCCTCGGTTCCAAGGTGCTGCAGATCCGTTCGGTGGAGTTCGCCGGCAAGTACAACGTTCCGCTGCGCGTGCTGCACAGCTTCAAGGAGGGTCCGGGTACCCTCATTACCATTGATGAAGAGGAATCCATGGAACAGCCGATCATTTCCGGTATCGCCTTCAACCGTGATGAAGCCAAGCTGACCATTCGCGGCGTGCCGGACACCCCGGGCGTGGCCTTCAAGATCCTCGGCCCGATCAGCGCCTCGAACATCGAGGTCGACATGATCGTGCAGAACGTTGCCCACGATAACACCACCGACTTCACCTTCACCGTACACCGCAACGAGTACGAGAAGGCGCAGAGCGTGCTGGAAAACACTGCCCGCGAAATCGGTGCCCGTGAAGTGATCGGCGACACCAAGATCGCCAAGGTCTCGATCGTCGGCGTCGGCATGCGTTCGCACGCCGGTGTTGCCAGCCGCATGTTCGAAGCGCTGGCCAAGGAGAGCATCAACATCCAGATGATCTCCACCTCCGAGATCAAGGTTTCGGTCGTGATCGAAGAGAAGTACCTGGAGCTGGCCGTACGCGCGCTGCACACCGCGTTCGAGCTCGACGCTCCGGCACGACAGAGCGAGTAATACGCTGCCTGGAAGGGCGCGGCTTGCCGCGCCCTTCGCGTTTCTGCTCGCCACACAGGCCTGTCCTGCCCTGTGTGGCGAGTAACCGGGCCCTGGTCGTCGTCCACGACCAGGCCGCGACACCCAAGACTGTTACCCCTGAATGTTTTGCGTAAGGAGAAAGCTATGTTGATTCTGACTCGTCGGTGCGCCGAGAGCCTGATCATTGGAGACGGCGAGATCACCGTGACGGTGCTCGGCGTCAAAGGCAACCAGGTGCGTATTGGCGTCAGCGCCCCGAAAGAAGTGGCTGTGCACCGCGAGGAAATCTACCTGCGGATCAAGAAAGAGAAGGACGAGGAGCCAAGCCTTTAATTTTTTTGAAGTTTTTTTCAAAAAAAGGGTTGCAAACGAGGAAGAGCCTGTTTAATATTCGCCTCGTGTTGCGGTGAGGTGGCCGAGTGGCCGAAGGCGCTCCCCTGCTAAGGGAGTATACCTCATAAGGGTATCGGGGGTTCGAATCCCCCCTTCACCGCCATTATTCGCTTAGGGCGCTGTAAACAGTAAGAACGCTAAGTAGTTGATTTTAAACGAAAAAGTTCTTGCAAAAATGTTTCAGCGACCTATAATGCGCGGCAAGACACGGACTCATAGCTCAGCTGGATAGAGTACTCGGCTACGAACCGAGCGGTCGGAGGTTCGAATCCTCCTGAGTCCGCCACTTTTGAAGTGGCTTTGTTTGCAAGGCTGCTTCAAACAACCAGTGGTAATCTGGTCTAAAACTACCATCGCGGACTCATAGCTCAGCTGGATAGAGTACTCGGCTACGAACCGAGCGGTCGCAGGTTCGAATCCTGCTGAGTCCGCCACTTTTTGAAGTGGCTCTGCTTGCAAAGGCACTTCAACCAACCAGTGGTAACCTGGTCTAAAAAATACCACCACGGACTCATAGCTCAGCTGGATAGAGTACTCGGCTACGAACCGAGCGGTCGGAGGTTCGAATCCTCCTGAGTCCGCCACACCAAATCAAAAAGCCCGCTCATTTGAGCGGGCTTTTTGTTTTTCTGTGCCAATGAATTGTTGGTGATGTCGATCTAAGCTCTTCTGTAGATTGAGCGTGTGCCTTTGGGGTCGCTGCGCAACCCTTTCGCGACACAAGGCCGCTCCTACAGAAGTACGCGATCCCTTGTAGGAGCGGCCTTGTGTCGCGATGGGCTGCAAAGCAGCCCCAAGATCGATCAGGCACCGCATGCACATCCGGGCACACAACAAATGTGGCGCCACACCAAATCAAGAAGCCCGCTCAATTGAGCGGGCTTTTTGTTTTTCTGTGCCAATGAATTGTTGGTGATGTCGATCTAAGCTCTTCTGTAGATTGAGCGTGTGCCTTTAGGGCCGCTGCGCGACCCTTTCGCGACACAAGGCCGCTCCTACAGAAGTACGCGATCCCTTGTAGGAGCGGCCTTGTGTCGCGATGGGCTGCAAAGCAGCCCCAGGATCGATCAGGCACCGCATGCACATCCGGGCACACAACAAATGTGGCGCCACACCAAATCAAGAAGCCCGCTCAATTGAGCGGGCTTTTTGTTTTTCTGCGCCAATGAATTGTTGGTGATGTCGATCTAAGCTCTTCTGTAGATTGAGCGTGTGCCTTTAGGGCCGCTGCGCGACCCTTTCGCGACACAAGGCCGCTCCTACAGAAGTACGCGATCCCTTGTAGGAGCGGCCTTGTGTCGCGATGGGCTGCAAAGCAGCCCCAGGATCGATCAGGCACCGCATACACATCCAGGCACACAACAAATGTAACTTGACCGCCAGACCCACCGTCGCACTGATAGCTTCGAGCGTTGTCCCAGCTTTATCACGCAAACGATTGTTCTGGCCAAAATTTTAAGCGATCTGACAGCTTTAGCAGTGTATGATTGCGCCCGTCAGCCCCGCCGGGGCTTGTGGAAAACCACCATGGACTTACCCAGTAGTTACTCGCTAACAAGATTCATACAGAAAGATCTGACCGATTGATTCTCCCGGCGTGCTCCGCTGCTGGGAGTGGAGTTCGCCTATGACTGAAGTAGAAGTAAAAAAAGCGCAGGAAAGCCTGCAGGACCGCCTGGCCCAGGTGGTCGAACTGCTGCAACGCCAGCGCGTGGTCGAAGACCTGACCCACCGTCAGGAAGGCGCCCACAACGACCTGGTGGAAAACCTGGTCCACCGCCAGAACCTCGTCGAGCTGCAGCGCAAGCTCGATGACCTGCACCCCGCCGACATCGCCTACATCCTCGAAGCCTTGCCCCTGGAAGACCGCCTGACGGTCTGGCAGCTGGTGCGCTCGGATCGCGATGGCGACATCCTGCTGGAAGTGTCCGACGCCGTGCGGCAATCGCTGATCGCCGACATGGACGATCACGAACTGCTCGCTGCCGCCAAGGAAATGGACGCCGACGAGCTGGCCGACCTGGCTCCTGAGCTGCCGCGTGACGTTGTTCACGAGCTGATGGAAACCCTCGATGCCCAGCAACGCGAGCGCGTGCGTTCGGCGCTGAGCTACGACGAGGAGCAGGTTGGTGCGCTGATGGACTTCGAGATGGTCACCATCCGCGAAGACGTCAGCCTGGAAGTGGTGTTGCGCTACCTGCGCCGCCTGAAAGAACTGCCGAACCACACCGACAAACTGTTCGTGGTCGACTATGACGGCATTCTCAAGGGTGTATTGCCGATCAAGCGCCTGCTGGTCAATGACCCGGAAAAGAAGGTGGCGGAGGTCATGGCGACCGACCCGGTCTCCTTCCACCCCGAGGAAGATGCCTATGATGCGGCGCAGGCCTTCGAGCGTTATGACCTGGTATCTGCGCCGGTCGTGGACAAGAACGAACGCCTGATCGGCCGCTTGACCATCGACGAAATGGTCGACCTGATTCGTGAAGAAAGCGAAAGCGAAGTGCTGAACATGGCCGGTTTGCGTGAGGAAGAAGACATCTTCGCCTCGGTCTGGCGTTCGCTGCGCAACCGCTGGGCCTGGTTGGCCATCAACCTGATTACCGCTTTCGTTGCGTCGCGTGTGATCGGCCTGTTTGAAGGTTCGATCGAGAAGCTGGTGGCGCTGGCTGCGCTGATGCCGATCGTGGCGGGTATTGGTGGCAACTCCGGTAACCAGACCATCACCATGATCGTGCGCGCCATGGCGCTGGACCAGGTGTCGCCGGGCAACACCAGCCGCCTGATGCGCAAGGAGCTGGCGGTATCGCTGCTCAACGGCCTGATCTGGGGCGGGGTGATCGGTGCGGTGGCGTTCTGGCTGTATGGCAGCTGGTCGTTGGGCCTGGTGATGACTGCGGCGATGACCTTGAACCTGCTGTTGGCGGCCTTGATGGGAGTGTTGATCCCGATGACCCTGACGCGCCTGGGGCGCGACCCGGCGATGGGCTCCAGTGTGATGATTACCGCGGTGACCGACAGCGGCGGGTTCTTCATCTTCCTCGGGCTGGCCACGTTGTTCCTGCTGTAGCCCGCGGTCCCCTGTAGGAGCGGCCTTGTGTCGCGATGGGCCGCACAGCGGCCCCAACAATCTTCGCAACGCTGGTGAAATCCTGGGGCCGCTGTGCGGCCCATCGCGACACAAGGCCGCTCCTACAAACAAACGGATCGCGTCTCTTGCAGGATCACCATCCACAAAAAAGCCAGCTTACGCTGGCTTTTTCATGTTCGGCTGCAAACCTCAGGAGGCGTCGGTAGCCATTTCCACATCGTGAGCGATGAGGGCGACCAGCGCGTTCTGCTGGCGGTGCGACAGTTGGCGGAAGCGTTGCAACAACTCGCGTTCATGCAGGGACAGTTCAGGGCTGTCCAGGCGCATGCTCAGCTCGTCACCCAGCGCACCTTCCTGGATAAGGCTCTGTTCCAGGCGCGCGATGATTTCGGAGTTCATGCTGCGGTGATGGTTGCGCGCTACCTCGGCAATGCGCTCACGCATCCCGTCTGGCAGGCGGACGACGAACTTGTCAGCGGTGCGGCTCGAATAAATAGCCTGTTTCATTGGGCGCATATAAATTGACCGGATTTTGGTTCAGGGGAAGCGGTTCTCAAATTGGCCGCACGGGGTGGTAGTACGACCGTGGCGACGACGAAATGTTCAACCGTCTGTGAAAAATGGATGCTCATCTTGCCTCATGGTCGCCGTTTCCTTGGCGTCAATTCTGTGACAAATAGTGAGCCGGATAAAGGCTTTGTGCCAGTACCAATTATCAGAAATGAGTACTGGTTTGAAAAGTTTTACATGCTCCAGCTTGCCCAATCGTCAGACTTTTGCCGTCAAAAACTGGTAAAACGCAGCAAAAGGCTGGGAAAGCCCCTAGAATGTGCCGGTTTCCCTCCATAGAGCATAGTGGCTATGCAACATGACGCAAGCGACCGCCAATCAGGGACAGGTCGGTTGATATATCTGGTAGGACCGTCGGGTTCCGGGAAAGATTCCCTGATCGATGCTTCTCGTGAGCGATTGGCAGCCGCGGGGGTGGAAATCGCCCGTCGCGTCATTACCCGGTCGGCCGAAGCCAAGGGCGAAGCCGCCCATGGAGTCTCGGCCGAACAGTTCGAAGCACTGCGCGCGCAAGGCGCGTTCGCCATGCATTGGCGGGCCAATGGCCTGGATTACGGCATTCCACTGCAGGTGGACCAGTGGCTGGCGGAGGGCAGGGCGGTGCTGGTGAATGGTTCGCGGGCTTATCTGGCCGAGGCGCGTCGGCGCTACCCGAACCTGTTGGCAGTGCTGGTCGAGGTCAGGCACGAGGTACTGCGCGAGCGCCTGGTGGCCCGCGGCCGGGAAAGCGCAGAGGAAGTCGAGCAGCGCCTGGCACGTAATGCACGCTTGCAGGCGCTGGCCGATCCGTCGCTGCATGTGCTGGACAACTCCACCACCCTGGAAACCGCGGTCGCGGCATTGTTCGCGCTGCTGCGTGATGAAGGTGTGCTGGCGCAGGTGTAGCATTGGCAGAAAAGGATTACGCGAAAAAGCCCGCGTGAGGCATGACAAACGCCAGCATGCTGGTTAACATGCTGGCCGTCCTGCTGTGCAGCGTTCGCTGCCGGCACTTGCGTCTCAGTAGCTCAATTGGATAGAGCATCCCCCTCCTAAGGGGAAGGTTGCAGGTTCAATTCCTGCCTGGGACGCCATTTCCTTTCGTTCCCTTACCGCGTTCACCCGGTGTTGGTGACGCGAAATCGGGAAGCCTTGAACCTGCGTATTCCTACATCCCCAGATGCTTCAAGGCCCACAGCATTCCCATTCCCACAATCAGCGTCAGCATCGTGCTGCGCGTACGCCACGCCACCAGCGCGGCCAGTATCGCCGCTGGTATCTGCGGGTTCATCCAGTCGAACCCTGCCTGCCGGTCGGGGAATACCACGGCCGGCAGTACCAATGCCGCCAACACGCTGGCCGGCACATACGCCAGGGCGCGGCGAAACAGTGGCGGGATGCGCAGCACCGTGTGCAACTCGATGAACGACAGGCGGATGGCGAAGGTGCCCAGGCCGATCAGAATGAAGGTTATCCACTGGGTCGTTTCGCTCATGATGCTTCCTGCTCGGTATTGGCGTCTGCCACGGTTTGCTGTTTTTGCCAGCTCTCGATGGCCAGCCCGGCGATGATGCCGCCCAGCGCGCCAGCCAGCAGGCCGAGGTTGTAGGGCAGGTTGGCAGCCAGCACGGCGAGCACGCCGCCGGTCAGCGCTGCGCCAAGCGTGGCCGCATTGCGAATGCCGGGTATCAACAGGGCCAGGAATGACAATGGAATGGCAAAGCCCAGCGACCAGTCTTCAGGAATGCTCGCGCCCAGGTACATGCCCGCCAGCACCGAGAGGTTCCAGCCGAAGAACATGGTGATTGCCGTACCGGCATAGTAGGGGTAGGCATGCTGCCCGAGCCCGCCCGAGCCCATCTTCAGCGTGCACAGGGCGAAGGACTGATCTGACAGCATGTACGCCATCGGCCACTTGTAGCGGCGCGGCAGCTGGCCCAGGTGCGGGGCCAGGCTGGCGCTGTACATCAGGAAGCGCAGGTTGATCACCAGTGCGGTGACTACCATGGTCACCGGCAGGGCGGCGCTTTGCATCAACTGCATCACCACCATTTGCGCCGAACCGGAGTAGAACAGCAAGGTCATGCCAATGGCATCGGTTGGCGACAGGCCCATGCCGATCGCCGTGACCCCGGTGATCAGGCCGAAGGGCACGATGCCGGAGGTTAATGGCAGGGCGCTGTGGGCACCTTGCCTGAACGCTTGGGTCCCGTTTGGATACGGCATTTGAAATCCTTGAAAGAGTGCAGACGGTGCAAGGGCGGTACGTCCACGTTAATGCGCGCGACAGTTGGCCTCAACGTCAGATTTCTGGAATAGTAGGCCTAAAAAAATAGGCCTGAAACCGTGTACCTCGATACTCCTACCCGGCACTCGCTGCAGCTCAATGCCCTGCGTGCCTTCGAAGCGTCAGCCCGCCTGGGCGGTTTTGCCCGTGCCGCACTCGAGCTGAAGGTGACCCCGGGGGCCATCGCCGCCTTGGTCAAGACCCTGGAAAGCGAATATGGCGCGGCCTTGTTCGAGCGCCACGCCAAAGGCGTGCGCCTGACGCCCTTGGGCGAAAGCGTGAAAGGCCAGTTCACCGAGGCGTTCGACGCGGTGGAAGCCGCCGCGCGCACACTGCGCCGCCTGGCCGCACCGCAGCGGGTGCATATCGTCACATCGCCTGCCCTGGCGCAGTTGTGGATAGGGCCACGCCTGCCGGAACTGACCCGGCTACTGGCACCCATCGAGATCTCGGTGACGGCGGTGGATGAGCCGCCCAACCTGAAGCGCAGCCCGTTCGACCTGTGCCTGTTCTACACCGAAAAGCCCGAGCGCTGGCAACGCAGGATAGCCACGGAAGAAGTCCTGCCCGTGTGCGTGCCGGCCCTGGCCGCCAGCATCGCCAAGCCCGAGGACCTTGCCGACGCCCGTTGCATCGCCGACGTGGGCTGGAACGACTGGGCGGTGTGGACGGGGGCGGTGATGCCCGGGCACAAGTTCGTTGCCCGTGGGCCGGGTTTTTCCCTGTACTCGATCGCCCTGCAGCAAGCCTTGCTGGCCGCCGGGGTGCTGATAGGGCGCAGAAGCCTGGTGCAACGTTACCTCGACAGCGGCGAACTGGTCGCCCCCATCGACCGCGCGGTGCCACTGGGCATGACCATCGCCGCATGGCGGCTGCCGGGTGCCAAGGGCAATCAGGTGGTTGCTGCCGTGGAGGAGGCGCTGTTGCAGTTGGCTTGAGCGCCCCCAAGCCATGTACGGCTTCTGTGGGAGCGGGCGTGCCCGCGAACACCGGCGAAGCCGGTGCCCTACACCGCAGCGCCTGCTTCGCGGGCACGCCCGCTCCCACAGAGGCCGAACGGGGCAAGTGCCATGCCCGTCGTCAACACCGCGAAAATAGGGCGTTGGGGCTATTCCGATGGTGCCACGCTAGGCATATGCTTGCCCGTCAGAGGCATGCCACTTGTGGCTCGGCATCAGGGAGAGCGTCCATGAGTCAGGAAACCCGGCCGGTACCCGCCGGCTTCAGTGAACAGCAGTTGCATACGTTGTTCGATCTGATCAGCGATGGTATCTGGGACTGGAATGCCAATACCGGCTACGTCTATCGCAACCCGGGCTGGTACGCCATGCTCGGCTACCCCAGTCACTCCATGGCCAACTCGGTGCTCACCTGGGAAAGCGTGATCCACCCGGAGGACTACTCGCGGGTGATGGCGCATTTCGAGGCGTACATCAACCAGCGCAACGAGCATTACCTGGTCGAATACCGCTGCCGTTGCCACGATGGCAGCTACCTGTGGATCGAAGACAGCGGCTACATCATCGCCCATAACGAGGATGGCTCGGTGGCGCGCATGCTCGGTGCCCACCGCAACATCGACGCCAACAAGCGCCTGGTGGCGCAACTGGAGCAGAGGAACCAGTCGCTGGAAAGCCAGGTGGCCGAACGCACCCGCGAGCTGTCCTGGGTGAACCAGCAGTTGCAGCGGCAGCTGGACGAAAACCGCGAGCTGGCCGAGCGCGACGCGTTGACCCGCATTGCCAACCGCTATCGGCTGGAGAAGGCGCTGCAACTGGAGTGCGAGCGTGCCAAGCGCTTTCGCCAGCCGTTGTCGCTGATAGCCATGGACCTGGACGACTTCAAGCCGATCAATGACCGCTATGGCCATGCCCGTGGCGATGCGGCGCTGGTGCGGGTGGTCGACGTCCTGCGTACCTGCCTGCGGCAGCAGGACCTGCTGGCGCGCTGGGGCGGGGACGAGTTCGTCATCGTATTGCCGCAGGCCTCGCTCGGCGAGGCGCTGGAGGTGGCAGCACGCTTGCGCCAGGCGATGGTGCAGGTGGAGCCGGTGGGCGATTGCCAGCTGACCATGAGTTACGGCGTGGTGCAATGGCAGGAAGGAGAGGACCAGCATGCACTGCTGGCGCGTGCCGACACGGCGCTGTACCGGGCCAAAGATGCTGGCAAGAACGCGATAGCCGAATAGGCCGCCTGGCGCAGATCCCCTGTAGGAGCGGCCTTGTGTCGCGAAAGGGCTGCGAAGCAGCCCCAGGGTTTCAGCGAGGATGCACAAATTGCCGGGGCTGCTACGCAGCCCTTTCGCGACACAAGGCCGCTCCTACAGCGGTCGCGCTAGCTTCAGCGTCTTGGACCGCCGTAAGGCCCGAATGAAAAAAGACCCGCAACGCCTGGAGCGCTGCGGGCCAAATCGGCCTGGGCCGCTTCAGTGTCAGATATGCAGGGCGTGGCCCAGGGCGCGCAGTGCCGCTTCCTGTACCGCCTCACCCAGGGTCGGGTGGGCATGGATGGTGCCGGCCACATCCTCCAGGCACGCGCCCATCTCCAGCGACTGGGCAAACGCCGTCGACAACTCGGAAACCGCCACGCCAACCGCCTGCCAACCCAGGATCAGGTGGTTGTCACGGCGCGCCACCACCCGCACGAAACCGCTTTTCGATTCCAGGCTCATGGCCCGGCCATTGGCGGCAAACGGGAACTGCGCGACGATGCAGTCCAGCCCTTGCTGGCTGGCTTGTTCCGGGGTCTTGCCGACCACCACCACTTCCGGGTCGGTGAAACACACCGCGGCGATCGCGCTGGGTTCGAAACGGCGTGCCTTGCCGGCGATGATCTCGGCGACCATCTCGCCCTGGGCCATGGCCCGGTGCGCCAGCATCGGTTCGCCGGCCACATCGCCGATGGCCCAGACGTTGCGCATGCTGGTCTGGCAGCGCTCGTCGATGGCGACGGCGGCGCCGTTCATCTTCAGGTCCAGGCACTCCAGGTTGAAACCTTGCGTGCGCGGCCGACGGCCCACGGCCACCAGCACCTGGTCGGCTTCCAGGCGCAATTGCGCACCCTGGCCATCACGGGCCAGCAGGCAGCCGCCTTCGTAACCCTCGACGCTGTGGCCCAGGTGCAGGGTGATGCCCAGTTTCTTCAGCGATTCGGCCACCGGTGCGGTCAGCTCGCTGTCGTAGGTCGGCAGGATGCGCTCGCGCGCTTCCACCACGCTGACCCGTGCGCCCAGCTTGCGGTAGGCGATGCCCAGCTCCAGGCCGATATAGCCGCCGCCCACCACCACCAGGTGCTGCGGCAGGGTTTTCGGCGCCAGGGCTTCGGTCGAGGAAATGATCGGCCCGCCCAGCGGCAGCATCGGCAGTTCGACACTGCTGGAGCCAGTGGCCAGCAACAGGTGCTCGCACTGGATACGCTGGCCATCGACCTCGACCTGCTTGCCGTCGAGCACCTTCGCCCAGCCATGGATCACCTTGACCCCGTGCTTTTTCAGCAGGGCTGCGACGCCGGTGGTCAGGCGGTCGACGATGCCGTCCTTCCAGGCCACGCTCTGGCCGATGTCCAGGCGCGGCGAGGCAACGCTGATGCCCAGCTCCGACGGGCCGGCAAAGCGCGAAGTCTGGTGGAACTGCTCGGCCACGTGGATCAGCGCCTTGGACGGGATGCAACCGATGTTCAGGCAGGTACCGCCCAGTGCCTGGCCTTCCACCAGCACGGTGGGGATGCCCAGTTGCCCGGCGCGGATGGCAGCCACGTAGCCGCCAGGGCCGCCGCCGATGATCAACAGGGTAGTCTGGATAGTCTGTTGCATGCTCACTCCACGAACAGGCAGGCGGGTTGTTCGAGCAGGCCGCGCACGGCCTGGATGAACAGCGCGGCGTCCATGCCATCGACCACGCGGTGGTCGAACGAGCTGGACAGGTTCATCATCTTGCGCACGACGATCTGGCCGTCGATCACCACAGGCCGCTCGACCATGCGGTTGACACCGACGATCGCCACTTCCGGGGTGTTGACCACCGGTGTGCTGACGATGCCGCCCAAGGCGCCCAGGCTGGTCAGGGTGATGGTCGAACCGGACAGCTCGTCGCGGCTGGCCTTGTTGTTGCGGGCAGCGTTGGCCAGGCGTGAGATCTCGCCGGCATTGCTCCACAGGCTGCCAGCTTCGGCATGGCGCAGCACCGGCACCATCAGGCCGTTGTCACCCTGGGTGGCGATGCCCACATGCACCGCGCCATGGCGAGTGATGACCTGGGCTTCGTCGTCATAGGTGGCGTTGATCTGCGGGAAGTCGCGCAGTGCCACGACCAGGGCGCGCACCAGGAACGGCAGCAGGGTCAGCTTGCCGCGGCTGTCGCCGTGCTTGCTGTTGAGTTGCTGGCGCAGTGCTTCCAGGGCGGTGACGTCGATTTCTTCCACATAACTGAAGTGCGCGACCCGGCGCTTGGCGTCCTGCATGCGCTGGGCGATCTTGCGGCGCAGGCCGATCACCGGCACCTGCTCGCTGTCGGTGCGCTTGGCATAGCCGCTCGGCGCTTGTCCGCCAGTGCTGTGCGGCTTGCTCATGAAGGCGTCGAGGTCTTCGTGCAGGATGCGCCCGGCCGGCCCGCTGCCATGCACGTAACGCAGTTCGATACCGGCATCCAGGGCGCGCTTGCGCACCGCCGGCGAGGCCAGCGGCTTGTCGCCTGGCTGGCGCGGCACGATCGGGGCTGCCTCGTGGTTGACGGGCGCCTGGCACGCGGCCGGTCTTGCTTCCTTCTGCGGCTCTGGCTTGGCGGCTACCGGGGCAGCGGGGGCCTCGACCTGTTCGGGCTTTGGCGCATCCTTGGTGGGCGCATCCACATGGTTGCCGCTGCCTTCCACTTCGATGCGGATCAGCTCGCTGCCGACCGCCATCACTTCACCTGGCTGCCCACCCAGGGCCAGCACCTTGCCGCTGACCGGCGAAGGGATTTCCACGGTGGCCTTGTCGGTCATGACGTCGGCCACTACCTGGTCTTCGGCGATCATGTCGCCGACCTTGACGAACCACTCGACCAACTCGACCTGCGCGATGCCTTCGCCAATGTCCGGCATCTTGATGACGTGCGTGCCCATTCAGACCTCCATGACCTTTTTCAATGCCGCACCTACCCGCGAAGGCCCTGGGAAGTAAGCCCATTCCTGTGCGTGGGGGTAGGGGGTGTCCCAGCCGGTGACGCGCTCGATCGGCGCCTCCAGGTGGTGGAAGCAGTGTTCCTGCACCAGCGACACCAGTTCGGCGCCGAAGCCGCAGGTGCGGGTGGCCTCGTGTACCACCACGCAGCGGCCGGTCTTTTTCACCGACTCGACGATGGTCTCCAGGTCCAGCGGCCACAGGCTGCGCAGGTCGATTACCTCGGCGTCGACGCCGGTTTCTTCGGCGGCCACCTGGGCCACGTACACCGTGGTGCCGTAGGTCAGCACGGTCACGTCATTGCCGGGGCGGGTAATGGCCGCCTTGTCCAGCGGCACGCTGTAGTAGCCATCGGGCACGGCGCTTTGCGGGTGCTTCGACCACGGCGTGACAGGGCGGTCGTGGTGGCCGTCGAACGGGCCGTTGTACAGGCGCTTGGGTTCCAGGAAGATTACCGGGTCATCGCATTCGATCGAGGCGATCAGCAGGCCCTTGGCGTCATACGGGTTGGACGGCATGACAGTGCGCAGGCCGCACACCTGGGTGAACATCGCTTCCGGGCTCTGGCTGTGGGTCTGGCCGCCATAGATCCCGCCACCGCAGGGCATGCGCAGGGTCAGCGGGGCGATGAACTCGCCGGCCGAACGGTAACGCAGGCGCGCCATCTCGGAAACGATCTGGTCGGAGGCCGGGTAGAAGTAGTCGGCGAACTGGATTTCCACCACCGGGCGCAGGCCGTAGGCACCCATGCCCACGGCGGTGCCGACGATGCCGCTCTCGGAGATCGGCGCGTCGAACACGCGGGACTTGCCGTACTTGTTCTGCAGGCCTTCGGTGCAGCGGAACACGCCGCCGAAGTAACCGACGTCCTGGCCGTAGATCACCACATTGTCGTCGCGCTCGAGCATGACATCCATGGCCGAGCGCAGGGCCTGGATCATGGTCATGGTAGTGGTGGCCATGGCGGTTTCCGGGTTGATGCTGTTGTTGTGGTCGTTCATCTCAAACCCCCAGTTCCTGGCGTTGACGGCGCAGGTGGTCGGGCATTTCCTTGTACACGTCCTCGAACATCGAGGCGGCACTCGGGATGTGGCCGTTGGCCAGGGTGCCGTACTGCTCGGCTTCCTTCTGCGCGGCGATCACCGCGGCTTCCAGTTCGGCAGTGGTGGCCTGGTGTTCTTCCTCGGACCAGTGGCCGATCTTGATCAGGTGCTGCTTCAGGCGGGCGATCGGGTCGCCGAGCGGGAAGTGGCTCCAGTCATCGGCCGGGCGGTACTTGGACGGGTCGTCCGAGGTCGAGTGCGGGCCGGCACGGTAGGTGACCCACTCGATCAGGCATGGGCCCAGGCCGCGACGGGCGCGTTCCGCGGCCCAGCGCGAGGCGGCGTACACGGCGACGAAGTCGTTGCCGTCAACCCGCAGCGAGGCAATGCCGCAACCCACGCCACGGCCGGCGAAGGTGGTCGACTCGCCACCGGCGATGGCCTGGAAGGTGGAAATCGCCCACTGGTTGTTGACCACGTTGAGGATCACCGGGGCGCGGTACACGTGGGCGAAGGTGAGGGCGGTGTGGAAGTCCGACTCGGCGGTTGCGCCGTCGCCGATCCACGCCGAGGCGATCTTGGTATCGCCCTTGATCGCCGAGGCCATGGCCCAGCCGACCGCCTGCACGAACTGGGTCGCCAGGTTGCCGCTGATGGTGAAGAAACCGGCGTCGCGTACCGAATACATGATCGGCAGCTGGCGGCCCTTGAGCGGGTCGCGCTCGTTGGACAGCAGCTGGCAGATCATCTCGACCAGCGACACGTCGCGGGCCATCAGGATGCTTTGCTGGCGGTAGGTGGGGAAGCACATGTCGGTGCGGTTCAGCGCCAGGGCCTGGCCGCTGCCGATGGCTTCTTCACCCAGGCTCTGCATGTAGAAGGACATCTTCTTCTGGCGCTGGGCGACCACCATGCGGCTGTCGAAAATCCGTGTCTTGAGCATGGCGCGCATGCCCTGACGGAGAACTTGCGGGTCGATGTCTTCAGCCCACGGGCCTTGCGCGTCGCCTTGCTCGTCGAGCACGCGGATCAGGCTGTAGGACAGGTCCGCGGTGTCGGCAGCGTCGACATCAACTGGGGGTTTACGGGCTTGACCTGCATCGTTCAGGCGCAGGTAGGAGAAATCGGTCTGGCAGCCTGGCCGGCCGGTAGGCTCGGGCACATGCAAACGCAGGGGGGCGTACTCGTTCATGCTTTTTACGCTCGCTCGGGTATTTGTTTTTGTGAGCTCTGAAGCGGCCGCCGCTGAGTACCGGCTTGTGACTGGTAGGTCAGCGTCCCTACATCTTAGTGGGCCGGCAGGAGAATTTTTCTCTCAAGTTGATTGCCTTTGCCGAGCAGGGCAGATAAACATTCCGTATAAACACAAAAAACCGGTGATTTTGTCTCATGCGCAAACTCGATCGTACCGATATCGGCATTCTCAACAGCCTGCAGGAAAATGCCCGCATCACCAACGCCGAGCTGGCCCGCTCGGTGAACCTGTCCCCCACACCCTGCTTCAACCGGGTGCGGGCCATGGAAGAACTGGGGGTGATCCGCCAGCAGGTGACCTTGCTGTCGCCCGAGGCGTTGGGGCTGGACGTGAACGTGTTCATCCATGTGAGCCTGGAAAAACAGGTCGAGCAGTCGTTGCACCGTTTCGAGGAAGAAATTGCCGAACGGCCCGAGGTGATGGAGTGTTACCTGATGACGGGCGATCCGGACTATCTGTTGCGCGTACTGCTGCCGAGCATCCAGGCGCTGGAACGGTTTCTGGATTACCTGACGCGGTTGCCAGGGGTGGCCAACATCCGTTCCAGTTTTGCCTTGAAGCAGGTGCGCTACAAGACGGCCTTGCCGCTGCCGGCCAATGGCATGACCTTGCGGGAATAGGTGTGGTCCGACTGATGATTGGCCTTGGCAATGCCTCTTTGGTTCTGAGAGGCAGGGCACCTTCTGACAGGGCCTTCGCAGTGATGCCGGGTTTCAGGCTAGCCGGATGTTCTTCAAGTAGAACGTGAGTATCTGTCCCGGCGTTGCGCTTGCATTGAGAAATCTGTCAAAGGTGAGGGACAGGTCTGTGGATGCATCTTCAGGCCTTGTCGATGCAACACGATGGCCGTGTTTGTCGCGCAGGTAGAACGGAACTCTTTCGGCGCTGTTCAGGTCGCCGTTCCAATAATCTTGTGTATCGATTTTCCAATAGTCGCCAAGGCCTGCCAGTTGTGGCTTGAAGTTCGCCACGGCATCCGTGACTCTGCCTATCACGCCTGTTCCATACAGGCCGAGCCAGCCTCTGGAATTTTGCTCAAGCCTCGCGTCTGCGAATTTCCAGTGGTTGTTGCACGAGATGTAGTAGAGGTCCCGTTCCTTCTCCGATGTGATGTACTTGAAATCGAACGCGATACGTACGATCTCGTTCCGCGCATGCGCCTTTCGGTGATTATCGACACACAACCAGCCGTCCTCATCCAGCCATGTGAATGGGTGTTGCCCGACGGATGATTCTGCAACTACCACTCGGCCTGCATGGGTATGCAGTTCGGCGGTGAAATCAGCTTTGATCATGTAACCTCCAGTCTCAGTTGCTCCCGGGATGGGAAGAGGCAAGCTAACCCTTCGGCTGGTGAACAATGAGATGGAAACGCTTGGAGCGCAGCTTGGTCCCATGATGCAAATGCATGATCACGACATGACCGACACTGGACGCGCCCTTGATTCACGATTTGTCAGGCAGGGGACTGCGCCGCAGCAATTTTGCTTTTATGCTTGGCTGCAACCCATCGCCACCTGACCCGGGAGCCGCAAGGGACCTATGCGAAATATATGGAAGCCGTTTCAGTCGTTGTATTTCGCCGCGCTGATGATGTTGATCGGCTCGGGCCTGCTCAGTACCTACCTGGCCCTGCGCCTGGCAGCCGATCATGTCGACAGCCTGTGGGTGGGTGCCTTGATGGCGGCCAACTACTTTGGCCTGGCGGTAGGCGGCAAGGTCGGCCACCGGTTGATTGGGCGGGTAGGGCACATTCGCGCCTATGCCACTTGCGCCGGCATCGTCGGCGCGGCGGTGCTCGGCCATGGCCTGACCAGCTGGTTGCCGGCCTGGGTCGGGCTGCGGATGATCGTCGGCCTGGGGATGATGTGCCAGTACATGGTCATCGAGAGCTGGCTGAACGAGCAGGCCGACGTGAAGCATCGTGGCGCGGTGTTCAGCGGCTACATGATCGCCTCGTACCTGGGCCTTGTGCTCGGCCAGCTGATCCTGGTGGTGCACCCACAGCTTGGCCTGGAGCTGCTGATGCTGGTGGCCATGTGTTTCACCCTGTGCCTGGTACCGGTCGCCATGACCCGGCGCATTCACCCGGCGCCGTTGCGCCCGGCACCGATGGAGCCGAAATTTTTCATCAAGCGCGTGCCGCAGTCGCTCAGCACGGTGCTGGGTTCGGGGCTGATCGTCGGCTCGTTCTATGGCCTGGCGCCCTTGTATGCCTCCAGCCAGGGCATGACTACCGAGCAGGTCGGTCTGTTCATGGGTAGCTGCATCTTTGCCGGCCTGCTGGTGCAGTGGCCGCTGGGCTGGTTGTCTGACCGCTACGATCGGGCAGTGCTGATCCGCAGCGTGGCGGTGGGGTTGGCGCTGGCCTCGGCGCCGCTGGCGATGCTGCCCAGCGTGCCGCTGGAGTTGCTGTTCGGCATAGGCTTCGTGATTTCGTTGCTGCAGTTCTGCCTGTACCCGCTGGCGGTGGCGTTTTCCAACGACCATGTGGAAAGCGAACGGCGGGTGTCGCTGACCGCGATGCTGCTGGTGACCTACGGCGTGGGTGCCTGTATCGGGCCGCTGGCGGCAGGCGTGCTGATGAAGGTGCTGGGCCCGCAGATGCTGTATGCCTTCTTCGTGTTCTTTGCCCTGGTGCTGGTGTGGCGCATTCGGCCGAAGGCGGTCACCGGGCTGCACCAGGTGCAGGATGCGCCTTTGGGCCACGTTGCCATGCCGGCTGCCGGTTCGCCACTGTCGGCGGCGCTGGACCCACGGGTGGATGAGCAGACGGTACAGGAGGTGATGCAGGCGCCGGTGGCGGCGGAGGATACCGAGGCGGAAGAGAAGGGGGCTGACAAGGAGCCTGAGCCGGAAGGTGAGGTCAGCAAGTCGGTGTAGGCCTGTGCCGGCCTGTTCGCGGGCACGCCCGCTCCCACAGCGACCGCGCAGTGTTCAAGGCATGCGTTCTACCTGTGGGAGAGCTGTCGCGTAGATAACTGAATCCGCAAGCAGTACGCGTACCCTGTGGGAGCGGCTTTAGCCGCGAAGAATCCAACGCGGTGCATGGCACCGGCTGCGCCGGTGTTCGCGGCTAAAGCCGCTCCCACAGAGTCCCTGCTAATTCAATGAGTTATGTGCAGTTTTATGGGAGCGGGCGTGCCCGCGAAGAGGCCGGCACAGGAGAAGCACAAATGAAAACGCCACCTTGATAGGTGGCGTTTTTGTACTCGGCCGACGATCAATAGTCGTCCTTGTCGAACCGCCGCGCTTCACGCTGCAACTGGTACACGAAGCTCTCGACCTTGCGCTGCGCCTGCCCGGTAAGGTTATGGAAGCGCACGCCGGCAAAGGTGGTGTTGATCCGCTCTTCATAGTGCAGGTGGCGCAGCTCGACCATGGTGTCGACCAGGCCCAGCGGGTTGCCCGCCTTGAAACGCTCGTACACCTGGCCCAGTTGCAGGCGATCCTCGACATTGCCTTCGAAGCGCAGCTTGCAGCCGGTGGCGGAGATGTCCAGCAGCTTGCCACGCAGGGCGCCGTTGCCCTTGAGGTGGGCGCCATCGAGGATGACATCGACCAGCTGCGACAGCTTCAGCGCGGCGCGGAAGGCATTGCGGCGCTGGTGGTAGGTCATCTCCAATGGCATGGCGCCGCGGTAGCAGCGGTGGCCGTCGACTTCACTGATCTTCAGCTCGTGGTTGCAGTCCCAGGCGATGCGCACGCCATCGTGGAAGCCTTCGACGCGGAAGTGTTCGCCGTTCTCGATGAACTTTTCACCGTCGCGCGGGATCATCTCGTCCAGCGCCAGGGTGTTGCTTTCACGGTCCACGTGCACCACGTAGCTCTGGAAGCGCTGGCTGCGGTCGTGGAAGGTGATGATCAGGGGGTCGTGGCTTTCCTGCAGCTGCCGCAAGTTGGCCGCAATCTCCAAAGGGGTGTTCAGCACCTTTGGCGGCTGCGGGGCATCGGATTCATTGAACACGGCTTATCGTTCTCCAGGCAAAAGCGACACACGCAATTAACGGCATTTTGCCAGTATGTTCCGTGCCTTGATAGAAAAAATCACACTTGGCTGAGCGCCCGTGGCTTGGCCAGTGGCGAGGTGCTGCCGCGGCTGTCGTAGAGCGACGGAGAATCGCCGCCCATGAGGATCCGGATCTGGTTGTTGGTGACGTGTTGCTGCACCTGGATGATCCGGCCATTGGTCTCGTTGAGCTGCTGGCAGGCTTGCATCAACTGGCTGATCACATCGAGTTGCTGCAGCAGCAGTTCACCGTTCGGCGATTGTGCCGCCACGGCCTCCACTCCGGCGCGATCAGGGCTCAGGCCAAGGCTGGCAAGCAGGTTGTTGCGCCGCAGGCCTTGCTGCTCCAGCAGCACGATCAAAGACTGCTTGCGGGCCAGGATATTCTCCAGTGGCGCCATGTCGCGGCCATGCAGGGCAATGGCCTCCTTCTGCAGGAGATCGAGCAGTTCCTGCATCGGGGCAATGTCATCTTCGATCAGTTGCAGCAAGGTGGTGTCGTGCATGGCTAACTCTTGGCTTTTCTAGCGTCCGTGAAGTCAGCGCGCCGAACGGTCAGCGCTGAGCTTCGAAATCGAGCAGTTTGCTGGCGACCCGGCCGGCATCGACCTGGTAGCTGCCGTCGGCGATCGCCTGTTTCAACTGGGCCACACGGGCACTGTTGACCACTGGCTCGTCGCGCAGCTTGTCGCTGATCTTCTGCAACTGCTGGGCCTCTTGGCTGAGGTGTACCGCTTCTCCGCTGGCGCTGGTGGCGGTTGCCGCTTCCTGGCTGGCTGCCGGTTTTTCGGCGCTGCCGTTCGCGGTGTTGCCGCGCACGCCGCCCGTGACGGACGGAGAGTTATTCAAACGACTGAAGTCGATGACCATGATCAGAAACCTCTGGGTATTTGGACGCTTGCCTTGTTTTCGGCCAACCCGAAAGAAACTTTAGGCGCAAATGCATAGCCGCCTGTCAGCAAGCTCGCGAACCCGTTTTCTGACACAGTTTAGGAAAAGCGGTTCCTCACCGCCAGCGCAAATCAATGGGCTGGCTACATACTTACCTCGACCTGGCCGGGGCCGGTCACCCTGGCCTTGATCACCCGTTTGGAATTGAGGTTGCGCACCCGGATCTGTTCGCTCAGGCCGCCCTTGCTCAGGGCTTCTCCGGGCATGCGCACACTCAGGCTGCCACTGCGGGCGATGATCACCACGTGGTCGCCCTTGCGCACCACCTCGGCCTGTTCCAGGTGTTGCGGGGTGAGTACCTGGTCGATCACCGTGGGGCGCAGCATCTTCATGCCCACCGCCTGCTCCAGTTCGGTCAAAAAGCCTTGGCCCAGGGTGCCGACATCGCGCTCGCGCAGGGCCACGTCGCCTTCGCCCACCACGTTGTCGCGCTTGAGCGGCCGGGTCACCACCACCACTTCGCGGAACAGCCGCACGGTGGCCGGCACGAACACGGTCCAAGGCGCCGTGCCTTCGCAGCGCACCTTTACCGTGACGCGGCCCAACGGCTGGGCCGGGCTTTCCAGCGAGGCGTCCAGTTGCTGGCTGCACAGCGGCATGCGCAGGCGCGGGTCCAGCGGGTTGACCTGGATCTCGTAACGGCCGGCGGTCTGGGTGGTGGCCAGATAATCTTCGACGCTGAATTCAAGAAACCCTTGAGTGACACCGATAAGCTGTTCAGGCAAGGTAAACGCGTCCGCTACCGTGCGAACGCCGGGCACCAGAAGGCACAGCATGGCCAGCGAGCCAGTCAGCAGGCGCGTCAATCGTCGGAAAAATGTCGTTTTCGTGTACATGGCGCTCAAAAAAGCAAAGCCCGTGCCGACTCGCTACTTGAGTTGCAACGAAAGGCTGAAACATAAAGGAGTCTGGCATGGCAGGTGTTATGGATTCGGTCAACCAGCGCACGCAGCTGGTGGGGCAGAATCGCCTGGAATTGCTGCTGTTCCGCCTCAATGGCGAGCAGCTTTACGGCATCAACGTATTCAAGGTCAGGGAAGTGCTGCAATGCCCTGCGCTGACCCTGCTGCCCAAGGCGCACCCGGTGGTGCGCGGTGTTGCCAATATTCGCGGGGCGACCATCCCGATCCTCGACCTGTCGATGGCCACCGGGTTGCGGCCGCTGCAGGAAGACACGCGCAACAGTTTCGTGATCATCACCGAGTACAACACCAAGACCCAAGGCTTCCTGGTGCATTCGGTGGAGCGCATCGTCAACATGAACTGGGAAGAAATCCATCCGCCACCCAAGGGCACCGGCCGCGACCACTACCTGACCGCAGTTACCCGGGTGGACAACCGCATGGTCGAGATCATCGATGTGGAGAAGGTGCTGGCCGAAGTGGCGCCGTCGTCCGAGTCGGTGTCGGCCGGGGTGATCGATGCCGAGGTGCAGGACAAGGCCGTGCTGCTGCGGGTGCTCACCGTCGACGATTCGTCGGTGGCGCGCAAGCAGGTCAGCCGTTGCCTGCAGACCGTGGGGGTCGAGGTGGTGGCGCTCAATGACGGCCGTCAGGCCCTGAACTACCTGCGCCAGCTGGTGGATGAGGGCAAGAAGCCGGAGGAAGAGTTCCTGATGATGATCTCGGACATTGAAATGCCGGAAATGGACGGCTATACGCTAACGGCGGAGATCCGCAGCGATCCGCGCATGCAAAAATTGCACATCTGCCTGCATACTTCGCTTTCCGGGGTGTTCAACCAGGCGATGGTCAAGAAGGTCGGTGCCGATGACTTCCTGGCCAAGTTCAAGCCGGACGACCTGGCCCAGCGGGTGGTCGACCGGATCAAGGCAACGCATTGAAGCAGCCGGGGGCAGGCCCCCCGGCACCAGTGATTTAAAAGAGGCGGCAGTAGTGTCTACGGGTAATTTGGATTTCGAACAGTTCCGGGTCTTCCTGGAGAAAGCCTGTGGCATCCTGCTGGGCGAGAATAAGCAGTACCTGGTCTCCAGCCGTCTCAACAAGCTGATGGAGCAACAGGGCATCAAGAGCCTGGGCGAGCTGGTGCAGCGCATCCAGGCCCAGCCGCGTGGCGGCTTGCGCGAGCAGGTGGTCGATGCCATGACCACCAACGAGACCCTGTGGTTTCGCGATACCTACCCGTTCGAGGTGCTGAAGAACAAGGTCATCCCCGAGTTCATCCGCAACAACCCCGGCCAGCGCCTGCGCATGTGGTCGGCGGCCTGTTCGTCGGGGCAGGAGCCGTACTCCATCTCGATGGCCATCGACGAATTCGAGCGCAGCAACCTCGGCCAGTTGAAGATGGGCGCGCAGATCGTTGCCACCGACCTGTCCGGCACCATGCTGACCAACTGCAAGACCGGCGAGTATGACAGCCTGGCGATTGCCCGAGGCTTGTCCCAGGAGCGCCTGCAGCGCTACTTCGACACCAAGGGGCCGGGGCGTTGGGCGGTCAAGCCGGCGATTCGCAGCCGCGTCGAGTTCCGCTCGTTCAACCTGCTCGACAGCTATGCCAGCCTGGGCAAGTTCGATGTGGTGTTCTGCCGTAACGTGCTGATCTATTTCTCGGCGCAGGTGAAGAAGGACATCCTGTTGCGTATCCACAGTACCTTGAAACCGGGTGGGTATCTGTTCCTCGGGGCTTCCGAGGCGCTGAACGGGTTGCCGGACCATTACCAGATGGTGCAGTGCAGTCCGGGGATCATCTACCAGGCGAAGTAAGCACAAAGGCCGGCAGCGAAAGTTGCCGGCCTTTTTGTTTGCCTGTGCTGGCCTCTTCGCGGGTAAACCCGCTCCCACAGGTACCGCACCGACTTTTAAAGCTGTGCAGAACCCTGTGGGAGCGGGTTTACCCGCGAAGAGGCCGGCGCAGGAAAAATACTGACGTCAATTTTTTGTTTTGCCGCTTTTGCCGCCCGGCAATTGCCGCTTTCGCCGCTCAAGGCGGAAGGCCTTTGCCGCTTTTCTGGCATCACTCTGACAGCACCTTGCCCTGCAAGCCCGTATTTCCGGGCTTTCTATTGGTTGGCACAGCCCTTGCTATACCTTGCCCAACGATATTCCGGTCAACCTCCGAAGGTTTCCCCGACATGAGCATCAGCTTCGACAAGGCGCTTGGTATTCACGAAAAGGCCCTGGGCTTCCGCGCCCAGCGCGCCGAAGTGCTGGCCAACAACATCGCCAACGCCGACACGCCCAACTACAAGGCGCGCGACATGGACTTCGCCTCGGTGCTCGCTGCCGAAAGCGACAAGCAGCAGAGTGGCGGCCGTTTCAGCCTCGATCGTACCAACAGCCGCCATATCGAGGCCGAGGGCCTGGTTATGGCCGACGATACCCTCAAGTACCGCACACCAACGCAGCCGTCGATCGACCAGAACACCGTGGACGCGCAGATCGAGCAATCGAACTACACCGAAAACGCCGTCGGCTTCCAGGCCAGCTTCACCTTGCTCAACAGTAAATTCAAAGGGCTGGTTTCGGCCCTGCGGGGAGAATGACCATGTCCCTTTCCAGTGTCTTCAACATTGCCGGTAGCGGCATGAGTGCGCAGAACACGCGCCTGAACACCGTTGCTTCCAACATCGCCAACGCCGAGACCGTGTCCTCGAGCATCGACCAGACCTACCGCGCCCGCCACCCGGTGTTCGCCACCACCTTCCAGGACGCACAGGCCGGCGGCAGCCAGTCGCTGTTCGAAGACCAGGGCGAGGCAGGGCAGGGCGTGCAGGTAAAAGGCATCGTCGAGGACCAGAGCAACCTGGAGGCCCGTTACGAGCCCAACCACCCGGCGGCGAACAAGGACGGCTACGTGTACTACCCGAACGTCAACGTGGTCGAGGAGATGGCTGACATGATCTCCGCCAGCCGCGCGTTCCAGACCAACGCCGAGTTGATGAATACGGCCAAGGCCATGATGCAGAAGGTCCTGACCCTCGGTCAGTGATAAGGAAACCAGACCATGGCAATCGATACCAACGGTGTGAACCTCAACGACGTGCTCGCGGCGTCGGGTGTAGGCACCAGCACGAAGAAGACCACGGACACCGCATCCAAGACCGGCAACGACTCGCTCGGCAAGGACGCGTTCCTGCAATTGCTGGTCACCCAGATGCAACACCAGAACCCGCTGGACCCACAGGACAACGGTGAGTTCGTTGCCCAGTTGGCGCAGTTCAGCAGCCTGGAAGGCATTACCTCGCTGAACGAATCGGTCAACTCCATCACCAGCGCCATGGCCTCGTCCCAGGCCCTGCAGGCGTCGTCGCTGGTCGGGCGTTCGGTGGTGGTGCAGAACGACAAGGCCGTGGTCGACACCGCAGAAAGCTTCAATGCGCAGTTCGTCGTGCCGCAAGCCATCGGCGAAGCGAAGATCACCATCAAGGACAAGGACGGCAATACCGTCAAGACCATCGAGCTGGGCGAGCAGAAAGCCGGTTACGCCGATTTCATCTGGGACGGTACCAACAGCAGTGGCCAGAAAGTCGACCCTGGTACTTACACCTTCACTGCCACCACTACGGTGGATGGCAAGTCGGTGCAGATGAATACGCTGTTGCCAGCCAAGGTGACCAGCGTCAGTTTCAGTGCCGCCGGCGAAATGGTGCTCAACCTCGCCGGTGTTGGCAAAGTGTCCCTCTCCGACGTGCAAACCATCGGTATCTAAGGCCCGCTAGAGCGGCAAAAGGAGCGAATTCATGTCTTTCAATATCGGCCTTAGCGGTCTGTACGCAGCAAACAAGCAACTGGATGTCACCGGCAACAACATCGCCAACGTCAACACCAACGGTTTCAAGTCGTCGCGTGCCGAGTTCGCCGATGTCTATGCAGGTTCCAACCGCCTGGGTGTGGGCAAGAACCAGGTGGGTAACGGTGTGCGCCTGGCAGCGGTTTCCCAGCAGTTCACCCAAGGTGACGTCAACACCACCGGCAACGTGCTGGACATGGGGATTCAGGGGCAGGGCTTCTTCGTGCTGTCCGATAACGGCTCGCGCGTATACACCCGTGCGGGTGCTTTCCAGGCCAGCAAGGACAACTTCGTGGTTACCTCGGACGGCTTGCGCCTGCAGGGCTATGCCGCCGACTCGACTGGCAAGATCCAGAAGGGCGTGCTCACCGATCTGCAGATCGATACGTCGTCGCTGCAGCCAAAGGCAACATCGCTGATCGACCAGGGTATCAACCTGAACTCTTCGGCCGCCGACATCCCGTTGGAAGTGGATGATGGCACTGGCGTGATGGTGCCGAACCTGCCGTTCGATCCTTCCGATCAGACGACTTACACCAAGTCTTTCCCGACCAAGGTGTACGACAGCCAGGGTAACGAGCACACCATGGAGCAGTTCTATCGCAAGACTGGCACCAATGAGTGGACCATGTACACCCTGGTCGATGGGCGCAACCCGTTTTCCCCATCCTCCACCGTGCCGCTGACTGGCACCATCAGCTTCAACAGCGATGGCTCGGTCAAGAGCATGACTGCGGACAATACCGGCCACCCGGCGGGCTCGTCGTTCACCGTGACCAACAACACCTTCACCATGACTGGCTGGGTGCCGGCGGTGGAAGATTCTGCGGGTAACTGGATTTCCAATGGCGCGGTGGGCAATGCCGATGGCATGCGCCTGGCGATGAACAGCACTACCTCCTACAACACCGAGACCGCGCGCATGTCGCAGTCTCAGGACGGCTACGCGACCGGTATCCTGTCGAGCCTGAGCATCGACTCGACCGGTGTGCTGTTCGCCAGCTTCAGCAACCAGCAATCCCGTGCCATTGGCCAGGTGGCCCTGGCCAGCTTCGCCAACGAGCAGGGCCTGCAGCAGATTGGTGGTACCCGCTGGACCGAAACCTACACGTCCGGCATCCCGGGCATCGATGCGCCGAAGACAGGTACCTTGGGCAGCGTCGAGTCCAACGCGCTGGAAGGCTCGAACGTGAACCTGACGCAGGAGCTGGTAGAGCTGATCAAGGCGCAGAGCAACTACCAGGCGAACGCCAAGACCATCTCCACTGAAAGCACCATCATGCAGACCGTCATCCAGATGGCCTGATGGTCGCTGGCTGAGTGTGTGTGGGCGAACCCCTTTTTCATGAAGGGGTTCGTCGTCTTTGCTGGAGGGGTCATGAAAAGGCTGGTTGTCACATTGGTCGCTGCTTTCTGCCTGTACCAGGCCCAGGCCGGTACCGCGCCCTGGTGGCGCTGGGAAAGCCAGGTGGATGGGCGCCTGGTCTGCTCGCAATGGCCGCCGGGGGATGGCTGGAAGAAGTTCGCCGGCCCCTACAGCAATGGTGGTTGCCGCGAGCCTTGATGAAGCCGGTACCGGCCCTTTGTTCATGACCGATTTATTTGGCAAGGCCGTTCAGTGGGAGTGTTGCTCTCGAGGTTGGCGCTGTACCTGTAGGAGCGGCCTTGTGTCGCGAAAGGGGTGCGAAGCGCCCCCGGGATTTCAGCTTCGCCGCATAGATTGCTGGGGCTGCTTTGCAGCCCTTTCGCGACACAAGGCCACTCCTACAGGGGTCGCGCCAAGACAGTTGCTCCCGCAGAGGCCGGTACAAGTTTGCCGCCATCGGCAACCCGGCGCCGGATAACCGGCGTTCGCGACTTGAGCAAGGCCTCCAAAAGCCCGTATCCACGGGCTTTTTCATGATTTCGCAAAGTTGGTTCGGAACTTGCTTTCTAGCTCGCATAGCAACGGCGAGCGGCAAACGACCGCCAGTGCAATGGAGGATGACTGTGGACAAGATGCTTTACGTGGCCATGACCGGTGCCAGCCAGAATGCGCTGGCGCAGAAGGCGCACGCCAACAACCTGGCGAACATTTCCACCAACGGTTTTCAGCGAGACCTGGAGCAGGCTCGCTCGATGCCGGTGTTCGGCGACAGCTTTCCGTCGCGCGCCTTTGCCATGACCGAGCGCCCGGCCACGGACTTCAGCGAAGGTCCGATGGTTGAAACCGGCCGCGATCTGGATGTGACGGTGACCGGCAAGGGCTTCATCGCCGTGCAGGCGCCCGATGGCAGTGAAGCCTACGTACGCACCGGCAGCCTGAACATCGATGCCCTCGGTGTGCTGCGTGCCGGCAACGGCATGCCGGTGATCGGCAACGGCGGCCCGATTGCGATTCCGCCAGAGCAAAAGGTCGAAGTCGGCGCCGATGGCACCATCAGCATCCGCTCCATGGGGGAAGACCCGCGCGTGATGGCCGAAGTCGACCGCATCAAGCTGGTCAACCCGGATACCAAAGGCCTGACCAAGGGCCTGGATGGCCTGATCCATACCCGCGACGGCCAACCGGCGGACGCCGACGTCAACGTGCGGGTGGTGTCGGGCTTCCTGGAAGGCAGCAATGTCAACGCCGTGGAAGAAATGACCTCGGTGCTGGCGCTGTCCCGTCAATTCGAACTGCACGTCAAGATGATGAACGCGGCCAAGGAAGGCGACGAAGCCATGGCGCGTGTTTTGCAAATCGGCTAATCACTTTTGAACGGGTGCCGTAAAACAGGCGCACGAGGAGAACTTACATGCTTCCGGCTCTTTGGGTCGCTAAAACCGGCCTGTCCGCCCAGGACACCAACCTGACGGTCATCTCCAACAACCTGGCCAACGTCTCGACCACCGGCTTCAAGCGTGATCGCGCCGAATTCCAGGACCTGCTGTACCAGATCAAACGCCAGCCGGGCGCGCAGTCCACCCAGGACAGCGAGCTGCCTTCCGGCCTGCAGGTCGGTACTGGTGTGCGCATTGTCGGCACCCAGAAGAACTTCCAGACCGGCAGCCTGCAGACCACGGAAAACCCGCTGGACATGGCGGTCAACGGCCGTGGTTTCTTCCAGGTATTGCAGCCGGACGGCACCGTTTCGTACACCCGTGACGGTACCTTCCACCTGAACTCCGACGGCCAGATCGTCACCGCCAACGGCTTCGCCCTGGAGCCTGCCATCGTCGTGCCGAACGACGCGCAGACCTTCACCGTCGGCCAGGACGGCACCGTGTCGATCACCACCGCCGGCAACCCGGCTGCGCAGGTGATCGGCAACATCCAGACCGCCGACTTCATCAACCCGGCCGGCCTGCAGGCGATTGGCGACAACCTGTTCCTCGAAACCGCCGCCAGTGGCGCGCCGCAAGTCGGCACCCCGGGCCTGAACGGTTTTGGCACCACCCTGCAGCAGACCCTGGAAAACTCCAACGTCAGCACCGTGGAAGAGCTGGTGAACATGATCACCACCCAGCGTGCCTACGAGATGAACTCCAAGGTCATTTCCACTGCTGACCAGATGCTGTCGTTCGTTACTCAACAGCTCTGAAGCAGGCAGCTCTAACCCCGTCACTCCGTTGCACCCGTGAGGTAAGCGTCATGAATCGTCTGTTGTCCGTTTTCGCCCTGGGGGGGGCGGTGTTGCTGGCAGGTTGCGTCGCGCCGACGCCCAAGCCCAACGACCCGTACTACGCGCCGGTACTGCCGCGCACCCCGTTGCCGGCAGCGGCCAACAACGGTTCGATCTACCAGGCCGGCTTCGAGCAGAACCTGTACAGCGACCGCAAGGCGTTCCGGGTGGGTGACATCATCACCATCACCCTCAACGAGCGCACATCGGCCAGCAAGAACGCCGGCTCGCAGATCCAGAAAAACAGCAACGCCAACATCGGCCTGACATCGTTGTTCGGCACTACGCCGAACACCAACAACCCGTTCGGCAGCGGTGACCTGTCGCTGGAGGCCGGCTACAGCGGCGAGCGCGCCACCAAGGGCGACAGCAAGGCCACTCAGGGCAACACCCTGACCGGTTCCATCACCGTGACCGTGGCCGAAGTGCTGCCCAACGGCATCATCGCCGTGCGCGGCGAGAAGTGGCTGACCCTGAACACCGGCGAAGAGCTGGTGCGCATTGCCGGCATGATCCGCGCCGACGACATCGCCACCGACAACACCGTGCCGTCCACTCGCGTGGCCGACGCGCGCATCACCTATTCCGGTACCGGCTCGTTCGCCGATGCCAGCCAGCCCGGGTGGCTGGACCGCTTCTTCATCAGCCCGCTTTGGCCTTTCTGAGTACGGATGACCATGTTCAACGTGAGGCAGCTGATTGCCGCAACCCTGCTCCTGTCCTGTGCCTTCGGCGCCCAGGCCGAGCGCCTGAAGGACATCGCCAGCATTTCTGGCGTGCGCTCCAACCAGCTGATCGGTTACGGCCTGGTGGTGGGGCTCAATGGTACGGGTGACCAGACCACCCAGACGCCGTTCACCCTGCAGACCTTCAACAACATGCTGTCGCAGTTCGGCATCAAGGTGCCGGCCGGCTCCGGCAACGTGCAGTTGAAAAACGTTGCCGCAGTGTCGGTGCATGCCGACCTGCCGGCGTTCGCCAAGCCAGGCCAGGTAGTGGACATTACCGTGTCCTCGATCGGTAACTCCAAGAGCCTGCGCGGCGGCAGCCTGCTGATGACCCCGCTCAAGGGTATCGATGGCAACGTCTATGCCGTGGCCCAGGGCAACCTGGTGGTGGGCGGCTTCGATGCCGAGGGCCGTGACGGTTCGAAGATCACCGTCAACGTTCCGTCGGCCGGTCGTATCCCTGGCGGTGCTACCGTCGAGCGTGCAGTGCCGAGCGGCTTCAATCAGGGCAACAGCCTGACCCTGAACCTCAACCGCCCCGACTTCACCACTGCCAAGCGCATCGTCGACAAGGTCAACGACCTGCTCGGCCCGGGCGTGGCCCAGGCCGTGGACGGCGGTTCGGTGCGGGTCACTGCGCCGATGGACCCGAGCCAGCGCGTGGACTATCTGTCGATCCTCGAAAACCTCGAGATCGACCCGGGCCAGGCAGTCGCCAAGGTCATCATCAACTCGCGCACCGGCACCATCGTCATTGGCCAGAACGTCAAGGTGTCGCCGGCCGCAGTGACCCACGGCAGCCTGACCGTGACCATTACCGAAGACCCGATCGTCAGCCAGCCGGGGCCGTTCTCCAATGGTCAGACCGCCGTGGTGCCGCGCTCGCGGGTGAACGCCGAGCAGGAAGCCAAGCCGATGTTCAAGTTCGGCCCGGGCACCACGCTGGATGAAATCGTCCGTGCGGTGAACCAGGTGGGCGCAGCGCCCAGCGACCTGATGGCCATCCTCGAAGCCCTGAAACAGGCCGGCGCCCTGCAGGCCGACCTGATCGTGATCTGAGGACGGCACGGATGAACAGCAAAAGCCTGGTTTCCGGCAGCGCCGACAGCGGCGCCTACACCGACCTCAACCGCCTGAGCTCGCTCAAGCATGGCGACCGCGACAGCGACGCCAACGTGCGCAAGGTGGCCCAGGAGTTCGAGTCGCTGTTCATCAGCGAAATGCTCAAGGCCTCGCGCAAGGCCAGCGACGTGCTGGCCGATGACAACCCGATGAACACCGAAACGGTGAAGCAGTACCGCGACATGTACGACCAGCAGCTGGCCGTGAGCATGTCCCGCGAAGGTGGCGGCATCGGGCTGCAGGACGTACTGGTGCGCCAGCTGTCGAAGAACAAGGGCACACCGGCCAACACCAGCCCGTTTCCGCGTATCGAGGGCAATGCCCCGACGCTGTGGGGCAACAAAGTGGCCGAGCCCGTGCATGCCGCGCAGCCGACCGCCACCCGCAACGACGTCGCCGCGCTCAATTCGCGACGCCTGGCGCTGCCGAGCAAGCTCACCGACCGCCTGATGGCCGGCATCGTGCCGTCGGCGGCCAGCACCAATACCGCAGCCGTGCCGGCCCGTGACGGCCAGCAAGTGGCCAAGGCCTTCGCCGTGCCGGACAACGGCCTGCGCATCCTCGGGCGCGCCGTGGCCCAGCCACCGCTGGCACCGAAAAAAGCCTTTGCCGACAGCGACGAGTTCGTCGCCACCATGCTGCCGATGGCCGAGCAGGCAGCCAGGCGCATCGGTATCGACCCGCGCTATCTGGTGGCGCAGGCCGCACTGGAAACCGGCTGGGGCAAATCGGTCATGCGCAACACCGATGGCAGCAGCAGCCACAACCTGTTCGGCATCAAGGCAACCGGCAACTGGGAAGGTGGCGAGGCGCGGGCGATCACCAGCGAGTTCCGCGATGGCCAGTTCGTCAAGGAGACGGCGGCGTTCCGTTCCTATGATTCCTACCAGGACAGCTTCCACGACCTGGTCAGCCTGCTACAGAACAATTCGCGCTATCAAGATGCGGTGAAGGCCGCCGATAAACCAGAACAGTTCGTGCAAGAGTTGCAAAAGGCCGGGTACGCCACCGACCCGAATTACGCCAGCAAGATCTCGCAGATCGCAAGACAGATGAAGTCGTACGAGCACTACGCAATGCTCGGTACCGCAACGAAACTTTAAGGGCATGGAACCATGGCGAGTCTGATCAACATTGGTATGTCGGGGCTTGGCGCCGCGCAATCGGGGATGTACACCCTCGGTAACAACATCGCCAACGCCGATGTCGAAAGCTACTCGCGCCAGCAGAACGTGCAGAAGACCAAGGGCGGGCAGCAAGTCGGCCAGGTGTTCATCGGCAGCGGTACTACCCTGGCGGATGTGCGCCGGGTCTATAACGCGTTCCTCGAGAACCAGCTGCGCAGCACCACCTCGCTGAGCAGCGATGCCACCTCGTACCTGAACCAGATCACGCCGCTGGATACCGCCCTGTCGAGCAGCGACACCGGTATCACTGCTGCACTGAAAAGCTTCTTCAGCGCCATGCAGGATGCCGCGGCCAAGCCGACCGAGGACGCCTCGCGCCAACTGCTGCTGACCAGCGCGCAGTCACTGGCCAAGCGCTTCAACACACTGTCGGCGCAGCTGAACCAGCAGAACAGCGACATCAATGCCAACATGGCGTCGATCGCTGACAAGGTCAACGCGCTGACCAAGTCGATTGCCGACCTCAACGGCCAGATCTCCAAGATGACGGCCGTCAATGGCCAGCCCAACGACCTGCTCGACCAGCGCGACGGCGCGGTGCGCGAGTTGTCGGCGCTGATCGGTGCCGACGTTGTAGAGCAGAAGAACGGCAACTACGACATCTACCTGAAGAACGGCCAGGCCCTGGTGCTGGGCAACACCACCCAGACCATCGGCGTGCAGCCGAGCGCCACCGACCCGACCCGCATGAGCCTGATCCTCAATCGCGGCTCGACCAAGATGGACATCACCAGCACCACGACCGGTGGTGAGCTCGGCGGCCTGATCCGCTACCGCAAGGATACCCTCGACCCGGCGCTCAACGAGCTCGGTCGCGTGGCCTTGGTAGTAGCCGATGCGATCAACAGCCAGCTGGCCCAGGGCATCGACAAGAACGGTGACTTCGGTGCCACCCTGTTTGGCGATATCAACAGCGCCGCGGCCATCAGCCAGCGCAGTGTCGCCAAGACCGGCAACAGCGCCGGCTCCGGCAACCTCGATGTGACCATCAAGGACACCGGCAAGCTCAGCACCAGCGATTACCAGGTGACCTTCACCAGCGCCACTGGCTACAGCGTGCGCAAGTTGCCGGAAGGCACCGACATGGGCAGTTTCGACCTCACCGACACGCCGCCTCCGGTGATCGACGGGTTCACCCTGTCGCTCAATGGTGGCGGCCTGAGTGCTGGCGACAGCTTCAAGATCACCCCGACCCGCAATGCGGCCGCCGGCATCGACACTGTCCTGACCGACCCGAAGCGCCTGGCCTTGGCTTCGCCACTGACCGCCACCAGCGGATCGGGCAACAAAGGTACCGGCGTCATCACCCAGCCGACGCTGACCTCGGAGATGGACATCTACGATGCCGCCCAGCGTTCGCAATTGCAGGCTGGCCTGAAGTATTCGACCCCGGTCAAGCTGGTGTTCGGCGATGACACCAGTTCGCCCCAGGCCTACAAGATGTACGACGCCAAGGGTACCGAGATCGGCAGCGGTACCATCGTGCCGGGCCAGGAGAACAAGTTGCAGCTGTCGGTGCCGATGGTCGATGGCAGTGGCAATTCGCTGGGCGGCAATTTCACCTTCGAGATGAGCGTTTCCGGCGCGCCGAAGAACGGCGACAGCTATACCGTGGCGCTGACCGGCGCAGGTTCGGCGGACAACCGCAACGCCTTGTCGGTGATCGACCTGCAGACCAAGTCCACGGTCGAGGTTGGCGCCAACGGCAAGGGCATCAGCTTCACCGATGCCTACGCCAAGCTGGTCTCCAATGTTGGCGGCAAGGCCGGCCAGGCACAGATGGACAGCGATGCGACCACTGCCTTGCATGCCTCAGCAGTGGAAAGCCGCAACGGCCTGTCGGGTGTGTCGATCGATGAAGAGACCGGCAACCTGGTCAAGTTCCAGCAGTACTACACCGCGTCGTCGCAGATCATCAAGGCGGCCCAGGAAACCTTCGCCACCCTGATCAACAGTCTTTAAGGAGCCGTAGATCGTGAGCGTACGCATCTCTACTTCGCAGTTCTACAACACCAACCAGGCCAACTACCAGAGCAACTTCGCCAAGACGGTGAAGAGCCAGCAGGAGGCAAGCGATGGCATTCGCGTGCGTTCGGCCAAGGATGACCCGGTGGGGGCGGCGCGTCTGCTGCAACTGGAGCAGCAGCAGAACATGCTGAAGCAGTACAGCGGCAACATCGTCAACGTACGTAACGCCCTGGGCACTGCCGAAAGCACCCTGAACTCCATCGGCACCATCCTGCAGCGGGTCAACGAGCTGGCGGTGAGCTCTGGCAACGGTACGTTCACCGATGCCGACCGCAAGGCCAACGCCGATGAACTGGCGTCGCTGGAAGACCAGCTGTTCTCGTTGATGAACAGCAAGGACGAGAACGGCAAGTACATCTTCTCCGGCTCCAAGGGCGATACCCCGCCTTACGCGCGCAATGCCGATGGCACCTACAGCTACCAGGGCGACCAGGGCAAGCTCAACCTGCAGGTGGGTGACATGCTCAGCCTGGCGGCCAATGAAACCGGCTACGACGCCTTCGAGCAGGCGCTCAACACCAGCCGTAGCCAGACCAGCCTGACCGCGCCGGCCACCGACGATGGCCGCATCAGCCTGTCCAACGGCCAGGTCTCTGGCAACAGCCTGTACAACGATCGCTTCCGCAGTGGCGAGCCGTACAGCATCGAATTCCTCAGCAGCACCGAATACAAGATCACCGACGTCGACGGCAATGACGTCACGCTCGAGGCCAGCCAGGGCGGCAAGTTCGACCCCAATGGCGACAACACCAGCATCAGCTTCCGCGGTGTCGATCTGCGCCTGGACATCACCTTCAAGGACGGCGACAAGGGTAATGAAGATGCCGCCATCGCAGGGCATACGTTCAGCCTGAGTTCCAAGGCCGATGAGGTTTCCGGCACCCGCAGCCCTGGCAATACCTCCTCCGAGCAGGTGACGGGTGCGACCATCACCGATCAGGCTGCCTACAAGGCCGCTTTCCCGGGCGGTGGCGCGGTGCTCAAGTTCACCGGCAGCAGCACCTTCGAGCTGTACGCCGCGCCGGTCACTGCTGACAGCCGCCCGGTGGCATCGGGTGCGCTGGGCGGGCCGAACGGCACCACCGCCACCGCGGCTGGGGTCAGCTTCGAGCTGTCCGGCGCACCGAATGCCGGGGACTCGTTCGCGGTCAAGGTCGATACCCACCAGACCCAGAACATCCTCGACACCATCGGCAAGCTGCGTACCGCGCTGACCAGCCCGGTGGACAACGACCCGGTGGCCCGGCAGAACTTCCTCGCCGCGCTGGATTCGGCCGTTGGCAACATCGCCAGCGCCACCAATCAGGTGTCGTCGTCGGTCAGTGCGATCGGTGGCCGTGGCCAGGCGCTGGATGTGCAGTCCGAAACCAACGAGGCGCTGAGCACCGAGAACACCAAGACCCAGAGCTCTATCCGCGAAAGCGACCCGGCTGAAGTGATGCTGCGCCTGCAGATGCAAACCAACATGCTGCAAGCGTCGCTGCAGGCCTATGCCAAGGTCGCCAGCTTGTCGTTGGTCAACTACATCTGATTTCACCTCTCTCGCGTCATCCGGCGTGTGCCAGCCCATTCGGTGCTGGCCACGCCACCTCTTCAAGGTCTTCGCCGTGAATCAACAGACCCTCGTCAGCATCGCCATCCCAGCCTTCAACCCCGAGTTCTTCCGCGCCACGTTGCTCAGCGCGCTCAACCAGGATTACTCGGCGCTGGAGGTGCTGGTCTGCGATGACAGCCGGGGCCTGGAGATCCAGCGTATCGTCGACGAGGTGGTAGGTGAGACCGGCAAGCCGGTGCGCTACGTGCGCAATCCGCAGACCCTTGGGTTCGCCCGCAACCTGCTGGCGTGCCTGGGGCATGCTGAAGGGCCGCTGATCAAGTTCCTCTGCGACGACGACCGACTGTTCCCCGAATGTGTCGGCCTGCAGGCCGCGGTCATGGAACAGCATGCCGATGTCAGCATGACCATCTGCCAGCGCATGCTGTGCGCGGCCGACGATGCCTTGCTACCGCCGCGCATGCTCAATGCGGTGATGTGCCCGGAGGATGCGGTAGTCAAGGGCAGCGACTTGCTCGAAGCGTTGGAGACGAACGCCCCCAACCTGTTCGGCGGCCTCAGCCATGCACTGATGCGCCGTGACCTGGTGGCCGAGTTCCTGCCGGCGTTGGTGCAGGAGGGCAGCGGGTTTGCCGCGCGCCTGGACATGGCGCTGTACATTTGCCTCATGCGCCGAGGCAACCTGGGGCACTTGTCACGCTTCCTCAGCATGGAGCGTCTGCACCCTGCGCGCCTGAGCCACCAGGCAGGCATGACCCTGGCCTTCCCCATCGAGACCGACTGGATAAAGGCAATGCTGGCCGCGCGGGCAAGCGAGGCCGCACCGGCCAGTGGCTGGGTGCGCTACTTGTCGCTGGAGCGGTACCAGGGCGAGCAGGGTGCGCAGTGGGACGAGTACGAACTCAACCGCCTGTACGGGGCACAGCAGGCCCGCCAGGCGCAGCAGGTTGGCACTGACTGCCTGTCGTTTGAAGAGGTGTATGCCCAGTGGCTGGAGTGCCGTGACCTGTCGGCTGCACAGCTCAAGGCGTTGCCCAAGCGCTTCGAACAGTGGCCCCGGCAGCCGCGCATCGTCCCGGTGATCTGGGCCGAGGCGGGTGAGGAACTGGCCCTGCGCGCGACCCTGGACAGCCTTGCCGCGCAGTCCTGTTCGGCAGCCGGCACCTGGCTGCTGGCACCGGCGACGCTGGAATTGGCAGGCCACCCGATCGCGGTTGAACGCATGCTCGTGCAGGGCAATGGCCTGGCCCAGCTGCAGGCGCGCCTGGCGCGTGCCGACGATGCCGACTGGATACTGCTGTTGCGCGCTGGCGACCGCCTGGTGCCCCATGCTCTGGCGATCATGGGCGAGCGCATGGCACTTCGCGAGCGGGCCTGCATCTATGTCGACGAAGGTAGCCATGACGGGCTGCGCCCGACAACACCCATCTTCAAGCCGGACTTCAACCTCGACCTGATGCGCAGCCTGCCATATGTAGGGCGCGTACTGGCATTCAACTGTACGGCGCTGCGCGAGGTCGGCGGCTTCGACCCGGACTTCGATACCCTTGCACCCCACGACCTGCTGTGGCGCCTGGCGGAACACCAGGGCTTGCAGGTCATCGAGCACATCGACGAACTCCTGGTGCATTGCCAGCACGACTTTGGCCAGTGGCTGCACGACCCGCGCTGCGCACAGCAGGCGCCACGCGTGGTGCGGGCCCATCTGCAGCGGCTGGGCGTCGATGCCGAGGTTGTCGGTGCCGAAGGCATGTCGTTGTGCCAAGTGGCGTACCGGCACCCGGAGCAAGCCCTGGTGTCGATCCTGGTTACGCTCGGGGACGACCTGAGCGCGGCGATGCGTTGTGTCGAGTCCGTGTTCGAACACACCCGGTATGGCCATTTCGAGGTGCTGCTGATCGCCTCGCCGGATACGCCTGCCGACCTGCGTCAATGGCTGCAGGCCATGCAGGGGCTGGGCAGCAACCAATTGCGGGTGATCGAGGTGGCCAGCGGCAGCCAGCTGGCGCAGTTGAACCAGGCCAGCGAGGCTGCCCGTGGCGACTACCTGCTGATGCTCGACTGCGCCTGCGCCGCCTTCGACCGGTCCTGGCTGGAGCAGTTGATGGCCCAGGCCCAGCGCCCGGAGGTTGGCGTGGTGGCGCCCAAGCTATGTACCCAAAGCGGCGAGATCTTTGGCGCCGGGCTGGTGCTGGGGCTGCATGGCGGCGTCAGCAGCCCGTTCGTTGGCATGCCGGCTGACAGCGGCGGCTACATGCTCCGGCTCAATGCCGTGCAGAACTGGAGCGCGCTGAGCCTGGACTGCCTGCTGGTGCGCCGCGAGCTGTTCGCCACGCTGGGCGGTTTCGACGTGCAGGGCCTCAAGGGCGGCCTGCAGGACGCCGACCTGTGCCTGCGCATCCGCGAACAGGGCTATCTGGCGGTGTGGACGCCCCATGCGGTGCTCGTTCGCTTCGCTTCGACCCGCGACGTGCGGACCGACAGCCAGCGCAAGGTGCTGGACAAGGACATCTTCCATGAACGCTGGTTGGCCAAGGTTGCCCGCGACCCTGCCTATAACCGCAACCTGAGCCTGAAGATGGCCAGCTTCAACCTCGATGCCGGACAGCGTCGTGGCTGGGACCCGTTCATCAGCCGTGTGCTGCCGTCGGTGTTGGCGTTGCCGATCAACACTTCGGCGGTCGGTCACTACCGGGTGGCACAGCCGTTCACCGAGCTGGAGCGTGCTGGCTGGATCCAGGGGCGGCTTGATTACAGTACTCCGGAGATGATCGAGATCGAGCGCGAGAAGCCCGACGTGATGATCTTGCAGTGTCGCTACACGGTCAATTCGATCGATGAAATGACGCGCTTCAAGCGCCTGTCGAACGCCCGACGCATCTACGAGATCGACGACTACATCATCGAGGTGCCGGAAAAGAACGCCCATGCGCGGAACATACCGGCCAACATGCGCGAGCTGGTCACCCAGGGTATTGCCTTGTGCGACCGGGTGGTGGTGTCGACCCAGCCGCTGGCCGATGCACTGTCGAGCATGCACCACGATATCCGGGTAGTCCCCAACATGCTCGCCGCCCCGCTGTGGGCCGGGCTGGCCAGCGAGCGCCAGACTAGCGCGCGGCCGCGCGTGGGCTGGGCGGGGGGCACCAGCCACCGGGGCGATCTGGAGCTGTTGCTGGACGTCATCAAGGCCCTGGCCGACGAGGTCGACTGGGTCTTCTTCGGTATGTGCCCGGATGCCCTGCGGCCTTATGTGAAGGAGTTCCACAAAGGCGTGCCCTTGGCGTCGTACCCGCAGAAGCTGGCCAGCCTCAACCTTGACCTGGCACTGGCGCCGCTCGAACAGAACCTGTTCAACGACTGCAAGAGCAACTTGCGCCTGCTTGAGTATGGTGCATGCGGCTTCCCGGTGATCTGCACCGACACCAAGGCCTATGACGGCTACCTGCCTTGCACGCGGGTGCGCAACAACACCTCGGAACAATGGCTGGATGCGATCCGCATGCACCTGGCCGACCCCCAGGCCAGCTACCGCCAGGGTGATGCCCTGCGCGAAACGGTGCTGCGGGACTACGTGCTGATGCCACACCACCTGCAACAGTGGGCCAACGCCTGGCTGGCGGATTGAACCTTGGGGCCTGCCACCGTCGGGCGCCAGACCAACAACATGAACAGGTGCCCTATGGCCGAAACCGTAATCGGGTCGCACAACCAAGTGACCGTCGTCCTGCTTGGGCATGAACAGCCGGACCATCGTGCCCGAGCCATCCATTACTATCGCCAGGCGGGCATTCCCTGCCTGGCCCTGGAGCCACTGCAGGCGGACACCGCGGGCGCGCAGTGCAGCGCCCGCCTGGCCCTGGCCTTGCAACAGGTCGCCACTCCGTTCGTGACCCTGGCCCTGGATGCCGATTTCGTGTTGGCGTCGGCCCTGCAGCAGGCCGCTGCCTGCTTGCATGCGCAACCTCAGGTGCAGGGCGCTCAGGGCTACGCGTTGGGCTATGCGCCGGGCAATGCCCAGGTTGCCTACCACAAGATGGGCTCGGCCTTCGAGGCCGCAGCCGATGACAGTGCGCGCGCACGCCTGCGCCAGTACGCCATGGCTGGTCAGCAGGCCTGGCGTGCGGTGCTGCGGGTCGGGGCAGTGCAGGCGCTGCTCGACACCTTGCCGGGCGAGCTGGATTTCGCTGGCTGGCGTGTGGCCTTGTCTTGCGCCCTGGTCGCCGCAGGCAGAATCGCGCAACTGGCGCAGACCGATGTGGTCTGCGAGTTCGCGCCGAGCATGCTGACCCCCGTGGCTCGCGACGAACAGCTGACCCGTACCGTGCGCCTGCTGCGCGAATGGGGGGGCGAGCTGTGCAATGACGAGGCCGGTTTTGCCGTACTCAATCGTTTTGTGCGCGCGACCTACGACCAGGGCGAAGCACCTTTGCTGTTCACCTCGCCATGGGGCACGGTGATCGGCGAACCGGAGCGCATTTTCGAGCCGCGGCAGTATGTCGAGTTGCCTTACTACAATGGCGCGCTGTTCGAGCGCCTGAGCGCGCTGGAATTCCTCTGCCATGCCTGGCCGACCGGGCAAGCCCACCGCCAGGCGCTGGAGGGCACCTGGGTGCGCCAGCGCGAGTTGTTGCAGGTGCACCCCAACGACACCGCCGAAACCTTGCAGCAGCGTTACTGGAAAGCGTTGGCGCTGGGCTTGTTCAACCTGGAGGTCTGCCAGCGCCTGGTACCGACCCTCACCGGCAATGACGATGGTGAGCGCGCCCGCGAACTGGGTGATTGGCTTGCGCGCCTGGAGGCGGTGCCCGGTATCGATGGCAACGGCTGGTTGCGCAGTACGGGGTCTGGCCAGGTGCTTGACGCGCTGGCCGCTGCCACGCCGGACAGGGCCGCGCAGCAGCGCCTGTTGGCGCACCTGAACAAGCGCCCGGGGGCGCAGGTCACCTTCGTGATTGCCGACCTGGGCGACGACGACCTGGCGTTGCAGGCGACCTTCGACAGCCTGCTGGCCAGCGGGTTGCGCCAGTTCAAGCTGGTGGTGCTCAAGGGTGGGAAGCCGCCGGCGATCACCACCGCCCGCGATACCCTGCATTTTGTGCAAGTCAATGAAAGCAACTGGGTCACCCACCTCAACCAGCAAGTGCGCCAACTGAGCAGCGATTGGCTGATGTTGCTGGAGGCCGGCGATACCTTGGTCAGTGGTGGCTTGCTGCGCTTGCAGCAGGAGCTGGCCGAAGCCCCGGGTTGCCAGGCGGTCTGTGCCAATGAAGTGCAGCGTGACACCGAGGGCCGCCTGCATGGCGTGGTTCGCCCAGGCAGCAACCTCGACCTGCTGCGTGCACAACCGGGGCTGATGTCGCGACATTGGTGCGTGCGCCGCGAGACCGTGGTGGAGTTGGGTGGCTACAGCGAAACCTGCCGCCATGCATTGGAGTTCGACTTGCTGTTGCGCCTGGTGGAGCAGCATGGGCAGGGCGGCCTGGCACACATGGACGAATACCTCGTGGTGGGCAGCCAGGCGACGCCGGCGCTGCAGGCCGATGCGCTGCTTACGCTCAAGCGGCACCTGACGCTGCTGGGTTACCGTGGTGAAGTGCACGACCAGGGCGAGGCTGGCCTGGTGGTGGACTTCCGCCATTCGGCCACACCGCTGGTGAGCATTCTGGTAGCCGCCGAAGGTGACGTGCAGCGTTTGCAGGCTTGCCTGACCAGCGTCCTGCAGCGCACCCGTTACCCGCGCTACGAGCTGCGGGTTGCCTGTAATTCCGAACACGCCGAAGCTACCGCTGCCGCGCTGCAAGGCTTTGGCCAGCGTGTCGTGCTGCTGGCAGGCACGGCGAGCGGGCGTGAGGCGTTGCTCAACCTGGCGGCGGAACAGGCTCGGGGTGAATACCTGCTGCTGCTTGCCGAGCACTGCGAAGTGATTTCGCCGGCCTGGATCGAAGGGTTGCTCAACGAGGGGCTCAGGCCTGAAGTAGGTGTCGTCGGCGCTCGTCTGCTCGCGCGCGACGGCACGGTTGTGCATGCTGGCTTCGACTTGTTGCAGGGGCCGGTGCTGCACCAGCCATGGCAGGGCATGTCGGTGGTGGATTGCGGCAAGGCACGCTGGCCAGCGTCGGTGCGTAACTGCGCCGCGGTTTCCGCCGACTGCATGTTGCTGCGCCGTGATCTGTTCGACCATTGCGGTGGCCTGCGGCCGTTACGGGCGTTCGACCTGGACGTCTGCCTGGCGGCGGCGGCGGCGGGCTTGCTGGTGGCCTGGACGCCTGTGGCGCAGCTGTTCGACGATGCGCCGAACGTGGCCGACCCGGTGGCCTGTGGCGTGTTGCAGGCGCGTTGGCCTGACGCGTTTGCCAGCACTTGGGCCAGTGATGCGCTGAGTCCTGCGCGTCAGCACTGAGCCAGGCATTCGGCCAGCGTCGTCTGGCAATGCGGCAAAAAAAATCCGCTACCTGTCGTGGGTAGCGGATTTTTCATTGCCTGGCGGCAGTGGCGGCTGAGTGCGCGACTCAGCCACCATCGATCAACCTGGCAGCCAGGCCGACGCCAGCCTCTGCAGGTAGGCTGCGTCAGCCATGGCTGCCTGGCCCACCTGCGCACGCAGTGCCGCGCCTTGGTGGTTCCGGGCTGGCTCATCGTCGACCAAGGCAGTGATGGCATCGTTCCAGGCCGATACTTCATTGGCCGCACGCGTGACGCACAGGCTGGCGGGCAGGGTGGCTACGTCGCTGCAGGCCACCGCATAGCCGCAGGCGCCGAGTTGCATCAGTGCCAAGGCGTCGTCGTATGCAGCCTGGGTGCTGTCGCTGCGAATCAGCAGGGCAGCATCAAGGTTCAGGCTGGCCAGCAGCCTGGGCGAATGCTGTACCTGTGCCGGGTGCAGTTCGCGGGCATGCTGTTGCAGGTGTGCCGGTACATCTCCCCAAAGTACCCAGTCCACGCGTGAGGCCCAGTGACGAACCACCTGCTCGGCCAGTTCGGCCGTGGCCGGGTCGTTGCCGAGGAAGGCACAGCCGAGGCGAGGCTTGCCTTCGAGTCGAACAGGTCGCGGCAGGTCTGCCCATTGTCCATCGAGTCGGTTGTCGATGACCTGGATATCGTCATGCAGGCCCTCGAGGTTGTTGGCCAGTGCCTGGCTGCAGACCACGATGCGGTCCACCATGCGCGCCGCTTGCTCGAGGGTGTCGCGTTCTGCGGCGGTGTTCGGCAGGGCAGTCACCTGAAGGATCTTGAACGCCGACGACAGGCCCAGCATCTGGCTCAGGCGCGGCAGCCGGCGAGCGTCGCAGGTGTGCTGGAGCACGATCACGTCAGGGCGCAGGCGTTGCACTTCGACCGGGCTGAGCAGGCGATCGCTAACGCAGCCGTCGATCTGCCCTGCGTCACGCAGGTTGTTGAATGCCGCTTGCAGTTGCGCCGCAGCATGCTCGTCCTGGCTCGGGCAGGCCAGCACCACAGGCAGCGGACGCCAGCACAACGGCCGCCAGCTCAGCTCCATCAAGCGCTCGAATTCAAAGCCGCTGCCATGCAGGGAAAGGTGCCGGTTGTGTGCCGGATCGTTGGCCAGCTGGGGCAGCCACTTGGCATAGGCATTGTGCTGATCCTGGGCGAAGCGTTCGCGCATCTGCGGCAGTTTGCGCACTTGTGCCCAGCTGGCGCCCCCTTCATGAACCAGCGTGGCATGCGGCGTCCAGACGTTCAGGTAGCCCATCTCGACCAGCTTCAGGCACAAGTCGAGATCGTTGCAGGTGACCTGGAAGTGTTCGTCGTCCATGCCGTTGGCAGCCAGGTAAAGCGCTTTATCGACCATCAGGCAGCTGGCACTGACAGCGCTCATGCTCTGGTCGACGTGCAGGCGCTGCAGGTAGCCGCTGGCGTTGGCGGGTTGGTCCAGCGATGGGCTGCCGGCAGGGCCATGCAGGCCGCCGATCAGCCCGGCGTGCTGGATACGCCCTGCAGGTGTCAGTAATTTGGCCCCGACCGCGCCGACTTCAGGGCGTTGGGCGTGGTTGAGCAGTTCGTCCAGCCAATGCCCGTCGAGCACAGCCACATCGTTGTTCATCAACACCAGGTATTCACCGCGGGCCTGCCCTGCGGCGAAGTTGTTGATGGCGCTGAAGTTGAACGGCCCAGGGTAGCGCAGCACGCTCAGGCGGTCCTGGCCGATCATGGCCATGTTGTTCAGCCAGTCATGGGTCTGCTGGTCCTGGCTGTCGTTGTCGACCAGGATGATTTCAAAATGTGGGTAGCCTGTCTTTTCCAGCAGGCTTTCCACGCAGCGTTGCAGCAGGGCCAGGTTGTCGCGGGTCGGGATAATGATCGATACAAGCGGTTGCTGCGCATGACCGTACTTGATGTGGTAATGGCGAGCGGGGCTTTCCAGCACTTGCGCGTTGACGTAGCCGCGGTTGGCCAGATGTCGGCTGATGGCATTTCGCTCGTCGGCGTTGTCTTCGATCAAAGGGGTGTTGCTGACGATGAAGGCTTCATCGAGGTGAGCAATGCCGGCCAGGCCGTCCTGTTCGATCAGGCGCAGGGTCAGGTCCAGTTCCAATGCACGTGGCAGGCTCGGGTCGTAGCCGCCGACCTGCAGCGCCAAGGTTCGCCGTACCAGCCAGTGGGACGCCATGGCCAGCGGCAGGCTCAGCAGGTAGTCGAGGTTGACGCCTGGGCGCAATACGGCGCCAGGGCCTTCGGCGGAGCGGAACATGCCATCGCAGTACAGCATGCGGCAGCCTTCGGCACCGGCAAGTTCCAGGTCCAGCATCAGGGCGCCGGACGGCAGGATCTCGTCACCAGCGTCGAGCAGCATCATCCAGTCGCTGTCTTCGCGTTGCAGGGCCTCGTTCAGTTCGAGGGCGCCCGGGGCCGTGCAATGCAGCCAGCGCACACCTGCGGCAAGTGCTGGTGGCGCTGTCCGGGTGCTGAGCACCACGGTGCTCAGGCGGATGGAGGACGACGTGCGCCACCAGGCGATGCTGTCGAGCGTGTCCTGGAGTGCGGCGGCATCGCCTTTTTCATCACGTACCAGCAAGGTCAGGCTGGTCAGCCCCGACAGTTGCTGGCGACGTGCGTCGGTCAGCTGCTGCTGCACGGGGGTGAGTTGGCGCTGCAGCAGCCAGTCCCTGACTGAAGGCACCTGGCTTTGCACAACGTGGCGCACCGCCGCGCGCTGGGTGGTATCGATGAACCGCTGCAGTTGCGGCCAGAAGGCCCGCTCGATATCCAGCCAGCGCATACGCGCTTGCATCACGCTTGCACGGGCGCGCTCCAGCCCCCCGGGCTCGTGGTACAAGGCCGAACCGGCGTTACCGAACTGTTCGACGAATGGCTGGGCCGTGACATGGCCGCCTGGCATGTAGATGACCGGGCAGCCGCACAGCATGGCTTCTGTGCAGGTGGCGGAAATCTCGTAGCTGTACAGCACCGAGGCCTGACGGAAGATCTGCGCCAGTTGCGCAAGTGTCTTCGGGTTGGCCAGGCTCAGCACTTCGATGTCGTCCGGCAGCAGCGAGTAGTCGACCTTGGTCTTGTCGAAGCGATTGAGGTAGAGGTAGTGACCGCGACGTTCGATCGGCTCGGCAGGTGGCGAGAACAGTTCCGAGTCGATTACCGGCAGCAGCAGCAGGTCGTCGCTCTTGGCATTACCGCGAAAATCCTGGGTGTAGTAGAAGAACAGGTCCGATTCCCGGGCATCGATGGCCCTGCCGGTCAGGAAGCCTTCACGGTTGAGGATGTAGCGGGCCACGATCGGTGCGCCGATCGGGTTGCCATCGGCGACTTCCGGGTACACCGCGATGGGGGCCAGGCCAAGGGCCATGTGGCGCAGGCGGATCTCATCGGTGAGGATCGGCGTGCGCAGCGCTGGGTTGACCTTGCAATGAGTCACGTAGGCTTCATGACCTGCCAGGTTCAGGGCGTGGCAAAGGTAATGCAGCACGCACACACCGGAAGAGGTTTCGCGGTAATCGGGTGCGCAGATGTAGTAGGGGTGGCGCGGCTTGCCGTGCAGGCTTGCAGGGGTCATGTTCAGTTCTCGCAGACGACGTAGACGCTGGCGCACAGGTCCGGGTAGACCATGCCGAGGGCCTGGCAGGCATCCATGAATCGATCGTCGATCAGTTGACTCTGCAGGGCCTTGTCCAGCTGGAAGTTGGCCAGAGGCTTGAAGAACACGCCGCCTCGCTGGCGCACGGTCCAGCCGGCGCCACGTACTTCCTGCTCAAGGGTGTCGAGGCTGTAGGTCACGCGGTGGCCGTGCAGGCGCTCGCCTTCGGTGACGGCGCTGTTGTGCTCGATAAGACCCATCTTCACCGCGATCTGGCGCGATGGTGCGTTGGCGTTGGGGACGGCGATGAACAGCCGGCCGCCGGGCGCCAGCCAGCCACGCACACGCTCCAGCACGCCACGGCGGTCGTCCAGGTGTTCCAGCGTGTGGATCAGGAAAATGTTGCTGTAGCGCGGTTCGACCTGGGCTTGTTCGAACGTGCTGCAGATGAACTGGATGGGCGCATCGACACGCTTGCGCGTCACCTCGATCAGGTCGCTGGCCGCCTCGATCACCGTCAGGTCGGAGAAACGCTTGGCGAACAGGGCGGTGAAGGCGCCTTCGAAGCAGCCCATCTCCAGCGCCGGGCCGTTGACCAGCCAGGGCGAGAAGGTGTCCAGCATGTAGCCCCTGAGCCGCGCATCGAAATCATAGAAATAGCTGCGGTGCGCGTTGTCCTGGAACTCTTTGTTGTAGTCGCGTGTGGTCATGGGGCTCATCCCTGGTTCTTGCGGTAAAAGCGCTGATCTTCAGGCTGGTACCACTCATGAAGGGTTGTCGGGGTACGGGCATACCAGCCGAGCAGTTGTTGGACCGCAGGCGGTTGCGAGACGCAGAAGGCTTCGCCGAGCGCCCGGCAGTAGTCGAATTGCGGCTTGAAATGGCTGCGGGTGAAGGTCAGGGTAAGGCAACGGCGGGGCAGGGTGGTGCGGTTGACCCCGGCGGCGTGCCAGATGCGCGAATCGAACAGGTAGATCGAGCCTGCGCGGCCCAGGGCCATGTGCGCCTGGGCTTCAAAAATGGCGTCGGTGGGCTTGTGCGGGGCGCCATGTGAACCCGGCAGGAACAGCGTTGCACCGTTGTCGGCGGTGAAGTCGTCCAGCAGCACCAGGGCCTGGGCCATCTGCATGTTCTCGGCAGACCACGAACGGACATCACGGTGCACGTTGCGAACGTAGGCATCGGTACTGTTCAGGTTGTTCAAGCCGCCAAAGGAGTTGAGTATCGGCACACCGCCGAGCATGTGCGCGAGGGTGTCGACCAGCCCCCAGTCGGCGAACCTGGCCAGCAGTTCAGGGAAGTGGCTGTCACGGGTGATGATGTGGTGGGCCGTCTGCTCCGTGCGCTGGGTGATGCCGTTTTCCAGTTGTACCTGGCGGCATCGCTCGATGGCCGTGGCCAGGTCGTTGCGCAAATGGTCGAGCAGCGGTTGGGCGATCAGGTCGGGTACGCAAGCGTAGCCATTGCGCTGCAGGGTTTCGTGCAGTGCATTCATCGGCCTTGCTCCTGCTCATCGCGCCAGTGGCGATAGTCTTCGGCGGTGACGCCGAGCAGGATCCGGTCCCAACGTTGCCCTTTTCGATAGTACCACTGGCGCTGGACCCCTTCGATGGACCACGGCACCTTGCGCGTGTAGGTGGCGAGGGAGGCTTCGTTGTATTCGATGATGGTCGTCCACAGGCGATGCAGGCCCAGTTCATCGAAGGCGTAGCGCATGACCGTGCTGATCACCTCGGTGCCATAGCCTTGGCCACGCAGTGAACTGTCGCCGATCATCATGCCGTGCTCTGCCGTGCCGTTCTTCCAGTCGATCCCCACCAGGTTGGCCGTGCCGATCAGGCCGTGCTGGGCGACCTCGATACCAAAGCGTTGATTCAGCGGGTCACCCTTGAGGCCTAGCAGCCAATCCCGCTGAGCTTCGCGCGAGACGGGGAAGTGCCAGCCGCCCAGCAGGCTCCACAGGGCTTCATCGTTGGACCAGCGGTGCAACATGGGCAGGTCTTCGAGTTCCAGTGCTCTGAGCACGATGCGTTGGCCGTTGATGCTCATGGTGTCCTCATATGCAGGATGACGGCGTCGGCCAGGCGGTGCATGTCCGTGGCCCCGTAGCGTTGGTCCATCGGCAGTGGCAACAGGCATTCGGCCAGATGCCGCTCCAGCGCGGGTGTCGTCGGGTTGTCGATCAGTTCCCGCCAGTAGCAGGGAACATAGATGGCTTGGTCGAGCAGGTGCCTGCGCAGGCGGTTTGCCTGGGCAGGCGAATCGAGCAGCAGCGGGTAGCACAGGGCCGCAGGCAGCTCGCCGGGCCAGGCGCTGAAGCGATTGCAGCCGTCCAGCCGCTCGCGCAGCAGGGTCAGATTGTTGCGGCGCCGGTCAGCCACGCTTGCATAGTCGATGCTGTCGAGGATGCGCGCGGTGCTGGCGGACATGGCTCGAACGCCTTGCTCGGCCAGTGCTGCCTCATTTGCCTGATATTCGTTGTAGTGCTGCTCGGCCGCCTGCTCGAGCCTTCCGAGCAGTGCCGCGAAGCGGTAGCGCGAAGCGCTGGGCTGTGCCTCGGGCATCCGGGCGGGGCCATTGACCAGCCAGCCACCATCGGCCACACCGACGAACTTGCGCGGCGAGTAGAGGGTGGCAATGCCTGGCAATGCCTGGCTGAACAATGCCTGGGAGTTGTCGATGATCAACTGCTGCCCGTAGCGGGGCGCGAGCACCTGGCGGACGTAGTCGGCCTTGAGCCCGAAGTAGTCGACGTACAACAGACCTTCGTCGGCAGCCACGTCAGGCAGGGCGGCCAGGGAGAGTTCGGCGTCCAGCGTGTAGCGGCACACTTCGATGTCCAGGCCGGCCAGCGCTTGTTCAAGGACGGCGCAGATATAGTGGGGCAGGTGGACACGGCGCAGATCACGTGCCTGCATCAAGGCGCGAAAGGCCGAGCGGGCACTGTTGAACGCCTTGGCTTGTGGGTAGGGGTGCTGGCCGCTGCGCAGTTCCAGTTCGAAATAGCCGCCTATGGCCTCAGGCACTTTGGATTTCTCCGAGTCTGGCCCAGGTACCCACCACTTCTGGCTCCTGGAACATCAAGGCGTCGAGGATCGACAGCCCGGCAACGAAGGGTTGGCTGTCGCTGCCCTGGGAATATGGGGGCAGCGTGGCGCCAAGCAGTTCCAGGGTGATGCCGGCTTGCTGGAATGCCTCGGCCTGGTACAAGTGCCCGCCACCGATCGGGTTGAGGTAATGGGTTGCGCCGCACGCCTGAACGATCTGAATGACCCGCTCCTGGCTCGAGGCCTCGCCGGTGATGGGCAGCGCGCTTGCGCGTGATATCGGTGTGTCGATGCCGAGCAGCGTGCAGCAGGCCTTGAGCAGGCGCTCATCAAGCGTTGCGATGCTGTCAGCGGACGGGGTGAGCAGCGCTTCCAGCCAGGCCATCACCGGCGCGCGACGGGGCGCCTTGCGGTAGGCGAAGTCGAGCTTGTTGAGCAGGTCGGCGAGCTCGAACTGTTCGGCAATGCGCCGCTGCATGATGTGCTGGGTATGGCTGGCCTTGGCCAGGGCGATACGAAACCACTTGGCTTCGCCGTCGAGCAGATAACGGTTGCGCTCGATCCAGCCGTTCTTGATGAATTGCACATTGTCATAGAGGACAAAGTGATCCGCAGCAGCGATCAGCTGGAAATAACCCAGGTATGGCAGGAAGTACGGCTGCATCAAGGCAACCCGATGACGCCCGGGCGAACGGGGGGCGGTCTGTCGGGTCATGCCTGGCGAGCCTGCAGCAGGATATCGATGATCTGTTCCTGGGATGGTACGTCCAGGTCCGGATAGATCGGCAGGCACAGCACCTGGCTCGAGATCCTCAGGGCGTTGGGCAGGCGTTCCAGATTGGAGCTGGCCAGGCCCCGGTACATGGGGAATTCGCAGATCAGTGGGTAGAAGTAACGGCGCACCAGGATGTCCTGGTCGCGATAGCGCTGGTACAGCGCATCGCGCGAGATACCGAAGCGTTGTTCATCGATCAGGATGGGGCAATAGGCGTAGTTCCAGTCGAGCCCTTCCGGCTGTTGCAGCAGGGAGATACCGTCAACGTCTTCCAGGGCCCGGCGGTAGCGCTCGAAGACCTGGCGGCGGCGCTGCAGGGCATCATCGATGTGGCGCAGTTGCAACACACCGAACGCTGCCTGGATCTCGTTCATCTTGCCGTTGATGCCGGTGGCCATGATCACGGTTTCATCGACAAAGCCGAAATTCTTCAGGAAATCGATACGGCGCTTGAGCTTTTCGTCCTGGCAGATGATCGCACCGCCCTCGAAGGTGTTGAATACCTTGGTGGCGTGGAAGCTGAGGATCGACAGGTCGCCATTGTCGAGAATGCTGCGCCCGTCCTGGCGTACACCAAAGGCGTGGGCGGCGTCATAGATCACCTTCAGGCCGTAGGTGTCTGCGATCTCCTGGATGGCACCGATGTCGCAAGGGATGCCATAGCAATGGACCGGGAGAATTGCCGTGGTCTCAGGGGTGATCGCTTCGATGACGCGTTGTGGGTCCAGGTTGTTGGTACGCGGATCGATGTCGACGAAGACTGGCTTGAGGTTGTTCCACAAAAGCGAATGGGCTGTGGCGACGAAGGAGTAGGGGGTGGTGATGACTTCGCCCGTCACGCGTAGCGCCTGCAGCGCTGTCACCAGCGCCAGGGTGCCATTGGAGAACAGCGATATGTGTTTGACGCCCAGGTATTCGGCCAGCTCACTTTCCAGCTGTTGATGGAACGGCCCTGCATTGGTCAGGCGCTTGCTTTTCCAGATACTCTCCAGATAAGGAAGGAACTCTTCCAGGGGGGGCAGGAGAGGGCTGGTTACGGTGATCGGTTTGGCCATGGCGGCACTGCTCGTTTTTTCGGTTATAGAAGCAGGGCAAGCTGGTTCCTGCCGCTGAACAACGTGCGCAGACGAGGTTTCGCCATGAAACCGACGGCCGGCACCGGGTTGATGGGTTGATAGCAAGAAGTCGGCCAACCTTCTCCATTGGTATGATTGTGTTCAATCTGTCGTTGATCGTGACTTGGCAGTCGAAACGTGCATCTTTAATCTATTGAGTCTGTGGGTAGTCCCGTCGCCGTGGGGTGCAAGTTCTGGCAGCCATGGCCGCGTTACCTGCGAATTTTTGCCATTTCCATCGGGAAGCCACAATGATTGGCATCAAAAGCATCGCCAGTTACGTACCTGTAGAAGGCGTGGATAACTACGCTCAGGGTGCGAAATTCGGCAAGGATCAGGATTTCATCTTCGGCAAGATCGGTTCGACCTTCTTGCCGCGCAAGGATGCGGCCCAGGAAACCTCTGACCTGTGTGTCGAGGCGGCCAGGACGCTGTTCGCTGCCAATCCATCGCTTGACCCGGCGGCCATCGATGCGGTGATCGTGGTCACTCAGAATGGTGATGCCGAAGGCCTGCCGCATACGGCCGCGATCGTCCAGCACAAGCTGGGGCTGTCGACGCATGTCGCGGCGTTCGATGTTTCCCTGGGCTGCTCCGGCTACGTCTATGGGTTGTATGCGATGAAGGGCTTCATGGAAGCGGCGGGCCTGAAGAATGGCCTGCTGATTACCGCCGACCCCTATTCGAAGATCGTCGACCCCGAGGATCGCAACACGACCATGTTGTTCGGGGATGCCGCGACCGCGACCTGGATGGGCGAAGATGCTGCCTGGCAGCTTGGCAGATCGCTGTTCGGCAGCGATGGTGCAGGTGCCGAGCACTTGCGCACCACCGACGGCAAGTTCTTCATGAACGGCCGTCAGGTCTACAACTTCGCCCTGGTCAAAGTGCCTGCGCACCTGCAGCAGTTGCTCGAGGCCAGCCAGTTGCGCGCCGAGGACATCGACCTGTACTGCCTGCATCAGGGCAGCGCGGCGATCGTTGATGCCGTGTCTGCGCGCTTCGATGAGGGCGCGCACAAGCAGAAGTTCGTCAAGGACATGGTCGAGACCGGCAATACCGTGTCGTCGAGCATCCCGTTGCTGCTGGAAAAGCACGTGATGAACTCGCAGCACAAGCGCGTTGCGCTCAGTGGCTTCGGCGTCGGCCTGTCCTGGGGTTCGGCGATCATCGAGCGCAACGGCTGATCGAGCGTCACCCTCGCGTTATCAAAGAAGCGCTGCCCGACCTCGGGCCGCGCTTCTTTCGTTTCTGATGATGGTTTTCTGGCGTCAAACCCTTGATTTCATTGGGATGGCCGGATGCCAGCAAAAAAAGTGAGAAATCGCCCTAAAGCAAACTGCCCTGACGACGATAAACATTACGAAGGTTCTCTGTGCCACACCCGGCGAATTGCCAAGGCCGGAAGCCGTAGTACCCAATCCAACGAGGAATTCGTCATGGCTTTGACTGTTAACACCAACACCACCTCTCTGGGCGTTCAGAAAAACCTGAACCGTGCTTCCGATGCGCTGAGCACCTCGATGACCCGTCTGTCCTCCGGCCTGAAAATCAACAGCGCCAAAGACGACGCCGCCGGCCTGCAGATCGCTACCCGCATGACCTCGCAGATCCGTGGTCAGACCATGGCTATCAAAAACGCCAACGACGGTATCTCCATCGCCCAGACCGCTGAAGGCGCGATGCAAGAGCAGACCAACATCCTGCAGCGTATGCGTGAACTGGCCGTTCAGTCCCGAAACGACTCGAACAGCACCAACGACCGTGTCGCTCTGGACAAAGAATTCCAGTCGATGGCTTCGGAACTGACCCGTATCGCCAACAGCACCCAGCTGAACGGCAAGAACCTGCTGGACGGTTCGGCTTCGGTCATGACCTTCCAGGTTGGTTCCAACACCGGTTCCGCCAACCAGATCACCATCGACCTGAGCGCCAAGTTCACCGCTTCGGACCTGGGCGTTACTTCCTCGATCAACATTCAGGGTTCCGACACCACCACCGCCGAAGCCAACTTCAGCGCTGCTGTTTCGGCCATCGACGCCGCTCTGCAAACCATCAACAGCAACCGTGCTGACCTGGGTGCCGCGCAGAACCGTCTGACCAGCACCATCAACAACCTGCAAAACATCAACGAAAACGCCGAAGCTGCTCGTGGCCGTGTACAGGACACCGACTTCGCTGCTGAAACTGCCCAGCTGACCAAGCAGCAGACCCTGCAGCAAGCTTCCACCTCGGTTCTGGCCCAGGCCAACCAGCTGCCGTCGGCAGTACTGAAGCTGCTGGGCTAATCTGCCTGGTTGCTGGCGGGGAAGTGCTGGTAAGGCACTTCCCCGCCTTTTCATTGCGAGGTGGTGGGCATGGACATGAGCGTCAAGCTGAACCTGTCTTATCCGGCCGCACGTCCGGCCGAGCAGGTTGCCGAAAAACCGGTTGCCCGGTCGACGGAAAACGTAAAACCCGAAGACGACAAGAAAGACGCCAAGGCGGTGCAGGATGCCGACAAGGTCAAACATGCCGTTTCGGAGATCGAAAAGTTCCTGAAGGCGTCGCAGCGCAATCTGGAATTTTCCACGGATGAAGAATCCGGCAAGATCGTGGTCAAAGTCATCGCTACCGACAGTGGTGAACTGATTCGCCAGTTGCCCTCGGAAGAGGCCCTGCGGATCGCTCACAGCCTGAGCGATGTCAAAAGTGTTCTGTTCGACGCCAAGGTATAGTTGGCGGCGAACACCAATGAAGTGAAGCATGTCTGTCCCGCAGGAGCGGGTTGACGCGTTGATGAGAGGGACTACAGCATGGCAAGCCCGATTACTTCCAGTACAGGCCTGGGTTCTGGTCTCAACATTACCGAGATCGTGACCGCGTTGGTCAAGGCCGATACATCCGCCAAGCAGGCGCAGATCACTCGGCAAACCAGCAACAACACTGCGATGATTTCGGGTATTGGCTCGCTGCGCAGTGCCCTCACGGCATTCCAGGACGCCATGAAGGCGCTCAACAACAAGGATGCGCCGTCGTTCAACGCCTATGCAGCGACCTCGGCCAACGAGTCGGTGGTCAAGGTCAAGTCGAGCAACTCTGCGGTAGCGGGTAGCTATGACATCGTGGTGGACAAGCTGGCCACCAGCTCGAAAGTGGCCAGCCAGCAGTTCAGCGGTGGTGCCACCAGCCCGATCAGTGCTGGCCAGCTGACCATCAGCCAGAACGGCAAGACCTACAACCTGGACGTGGCCAGTGGTGCGACGCTGCAAAGTGTGCGCGACCAGATCAACAAGGAAATGAGCGCCAACGGCATTTCCGCCAACATCGTCAACGAGGAAGGCGGCTCGCGCCTGGTGCTCAGCTCGACCACCACAGGTGCGGGGACTGACATTTCCCTGAGCGGTATCGCCGAGCTGACAATCGATGGCACCACGCAGATGTCCGGGACCGGTGCGGGCTTCATCACTGCCAAGGCCCAGGACGCTGAACTGACCATCGACGGCTTGAAGGTCAAGAGTGCCTCCAACACGCTCGATAGCGCCATCAGCGGCATGACCCTGGAGTTGACCGGGGTCAGCCCGAAGGCCAGCGGCGTCCCCACTGGTACGCCGACCGCGGTCACCGTTGCGGCGGACAACGATGGCCTGAAGAAGTCGGTCCAGAGCTTCGTCGATGCCTACAATACGCTGCAGAAGGCGATCACGTCGCTGACGTCGACCAGCCGTGATGACGATGACAAGCTGGTGCTCGGCCCGCTCACCAACGACCCGACCACCCGCTCTCTGTTGGGTGATGTGCGCAAGGTGCTGAGTGAGGTGGGGGCCGGCGACCAGCTGACCACGCTGAGCCAGTTGGGTATCAACACCCAGAAAGATGGCACGCTCGAATTCAACAGCAGCAAGTTCACCGCGGCGATGAACGACAAGAAGCTCGGCCCGGAAGTGCAGGAGCTGTTCACCGGTACCGACGGCATCTTCGAGCGCATGAACAAGGCCATCGATCCTTACAACAAGACCGATGGCAGCCTTGCAACGCGCAAGTCGAACCTCGACAAGGCAGTCTCGGAACTGGCCAACCAGCAGGCCGCGCTTGATCGCCGCACCGAGTCGCTGACTGAATCGCTGACCAAGAAGTACGTGGCCCTGGACACCGCCCTGGGCAAGATGAAAGCCCAGGCCGACCAGATCACCTCGATCTTCGAAGCGATCAACGCCCAGGCCAAGAAATCCTGATCGGCTGAACATGCCAAAAGCCCGGCGGCGTCCGCGAGACGCCCCGGGCTTTTTGCTTTTCCCCTAAAGTTTTTTGACGTACAGGCGATACAGCAGGTACAAGCAACTTTTTACCGCAGCAACGAGGCAGATCCATGAACCCGATGTTGGCCCTTCGGCAGTACCAGAAAGTCAACGGCGCAGCGCAGACGTCCGAAGCCAGCCCGCACCGCCTGGTGCAGATGCTCATGCAGGGCGGCCTTGATCGCATGGCGCAGGCCAAGGGCGCCATTGCCCGCAACGACATCGCGCAAAGGGGCATCCTCATCGGCAAGGCCATTGACATCATCGGCGGCTTGCGCGAAGGCCTGGACCTGGAAAACCATGCCGACAGCCTGGCTGAGCTGGACAGCTTGTACATGTACATGAGCCGTCGCCTGATCGAGGCCAACGTCAAGGGTGACCCGGCCATCATCGACGAGGTCGCGCGCCTGCTGATCACTGTGAAGGAAGGTTGGGACGCAATCGGCGATCAGTCGTCGGCTTCCTGATAAAGGAGGATGACATGAACGAAGTAATCGCCCGGATCGAGCAGACTCGGGAAATGCTGCTGGCGGCGCTGGCCGAGCGCAACTGGGAAGCGGTGGGTGAGCTGGACCTGGAATGCCGCTTGCGCATCGGTGACATGGTGAGCGAGGCGAAAGGCAACGAGGCCGATGTCAGTGCCAGCCTTGAGCAGTTGCTGGCCGTATACCGTCAACTAATCGATGTTGCAAGTGGCGAACGTCAATCCTTGGTGGATGAAATGACGAAAATCCGTCAGGCGAAGAACGCGGCAAAGGTATACCATCTATTCACCTGACCACAGATGTTGCCAAAAGCCATGCGCCATTAATTTGACTGGCTGGTGTTTTTTGACTTTACTAGTGGCTGTTTTCGAATTTCAGACGTCCGAACACTGACCATTCAGTCGGAATGATGTCGAGCACGCCCTCGGGCGCCGATATGACTAGGGAAGTTGCTATTGCATGTGGCGTGAAACCAAGATTCTGCTGATCGACGACGACAGCGCACGCCGCCGCGACCTGGCGGTGGTGCTTAACTTCCTCGGCGAAGAAAACCTCGCTTGCTCCAGCCAGGACTGGCAGCAGGTGGTCGAGCCATTGTCTTCGAGTCGCGAAGTGCTGTGCGTGCTCATTGGCACTGTAAACGCCCCGGGCAGTGTGCTTGGGCTCGTTAAGACAGTGGCTGGGTGGGATGAGTTCCTTCCGGTTCTGCTTTTAGGTGAAATTTCTTCTGCGGAGTTCCCGGAAGACCTTCGCCGCCGGGTGCTTTCCAACCTGGAAATGCCGCCAAGCTACAGCCAGCTGCTGGATTCGCTGCACCGTGCCCAGGTCTATCGCGAGATGTACGACCAGGCGCGCGAGCGTGGCCGCCAGCGCGAACCCAACCTGTTCCGCAGCCTGGTCGGTACCAGCCGTGCCATCCAGCACGTGCGGCAGATGATGCAGCAGGTGGCCGATACCGATGCCAGCGTGCTGATCCTGGGTGAGTCTGGCACCGGCAAGGAAGTGGTCGCGCGCAACCTGCACTACCATTCCAAGCGCCGCGAAGCGCCGTTCGTGCCGGTCAACTGCGGCGCGATCCCGGCCGAGCTGCTGGAAAGCGAACTGTTCGGTCACGAGAAGGGCGCCTTCACCGGGGCGATCACCAGCCGTGCCGGGCGTTTCGAGCTGGCCAATGGCGGTACCCTGTTCCTCGACGAAATCGGCGACATGCCGTTGCCGATGCAGGTCAAGCTGTTGCGCGTACTGCAGGAGCGTACCTTCGAGCGCGTGGGCAGCAACAAGACCCAGAGCATCGATGTGCGCATCATTGCCGCGACCCACAAGAACCTCGAGACCATGATCGAGGAGGGCACGTTCCGCGAAGACCTGTACTACCGCCTGAACGTGTTCCCCATCGAGATGGCGCCGCTGCGTGAACGGGTGGAAGACATCCCGCTGCTGATGAACGAGCTGATCTCGCGCATGGAGCACGAGAAGCGCGGGTCCATCCGCTTCAACTCCGCGTCGATCATGTCGCTGTGTCGCCACGGCTGGCCGGGCAACGTGCGCGAGCTGGCCAACCTGGTCGAGCGCATGGCGATCATGCACCCGTACGGGGTGATTGGCGTGTCCGAGCTGCCGAAGAAATTCCGTTACGTCGATGACGAAGACGAGCAGATGGTCGACAGCCTGCGCAGCGACCTGGAAGAGCGCGTCGCAATCAACGGCCATACGCCGAACTTCAGCAACCACGCCATGCTGCCACCTGAAGGCCTGGACCTGAAGGACTACCTGGGTAGCCTGGAACAGGGTCTGATCCAGCAGGCGCTGGATGATGCCAACGGTATCGTTGCGCGCGCGGCTGAACGTTTGCGTATACGTCGTACCACCCTGGTCGAGAAGATGCGCAAGTACGGCATGAGCCGCCAGGGTGGCGAGGAACAGGCGGAGGATTGACGGCTGGCGGTTGCCTGTACCGGCCTCTTCGCGGGCGCGCCCGCTCCCACAGGATCGATGCACAGCTTGAATTCGGTGATCCCTGTGGGAGCGGGCAAGCCCGCGAAGAGGCCGGCACAGGGAGCCAAAATCTCCAGTACTACGCAAGGCTTGAAGCCTGCACGGTCCCTGTGGGAGCGGGCAAGCCCGCGAAGAGGCCGGCACAGCCAACCCAAATCCCTATCTCCGGCACGGCTATTGCTACACCGCTGGCAACACACCGTTTTTATGACGGTCAGCCACGCGAGAGAGCAAGATGCCCCAGGCCGCCCACGTATCCCTAGCCCCCGATCCGCAGGGGCAAACCCCGATCGAGCAGGAAAGCCGTCAGGGTCTCGAGCAGGCCTTCGCCCTGTTCAGTCAGGTATCCACCCAACTGAGTCAGTCCTACAGCCTGCTCGAAGCCCGGGTCAGCGAACTCAAGGGCGAGCTGGCGGTGGTCAGCGCCCAGCGCATCGATGAACTGAGCGAAAAGGAACGCCTGGCCAACCGCCTGCAGAACCTGCTGGACCTGCTGCCCGGCGGAGTGATCGTGATCGATGGCCAGGGCCTGGTACGCGAAGCCAACCCGGCCGCCTGCGAACTGCTCGGCGAGCCGCTGGTCGGCCAGCTGTGGCGCCAGGTGATCGCCCGCAGCTTTGCCCCGCGCAAGGATGACGGTCACGAAGTCTCGCTGCGCGACGGCCGCCGTCTGTCCATTGCCACTCGCTCGCTGGATGCCGAGCCTGGCCAATTGGTGTTGCTCAACGACCTGACCGAAACCCGTCGCCTGCAAGACCAGCTGGCTCGCCACGAGCGCCTGTCTTCGCTGGGGCGCATGGTCGCCTCGCTGGCGCACCAGATCCGCACGCCACTGTCGGCGGCGATGCTCTACGCCAGCCACCTGGCTGATCCCGAGCAAGACCTGAGCGCGGAAACCCGCCAGCGCTTTGCCGGCACTCTGAAGGAGCGCCTGCACGAGCTGGAACACCAGGTGCGCGACATGCTGGTATTCGCCCGTGGCGAGCTGCCGCTGAATGATCGAGTCACGCCAAAAGCCTTGTTCCAGGCCCTGCAGCAGGCTGCCCAGGCGCATGTGCAAGGGCACGCCGTGCGCTGGCAGTGCGACAGCCACCTGGGTGAGCTGCTGTGCAACCGCGACACCCTGGTTGGTGCATTGCTCAACCTGATCGAAAATGCGCTGCAAGCCAGCGACGGCCCGGCGCGACTGAAGGTGCACCTGTTCCGCCGCGAGCGCAGCCTGCACCTGTGTGTAAGCGACGCCGGCAGTGGCATCGATGCCAACCTGCTCGGCCGCCTGGGCGAACCGTTCCTGACCACCAAGGCTACCGGCACCGGCTTGGGCCTGGCTGTGGTCAAGGCCGTGGTGCGTGCGCACCAGGGTACGCTGCGCCTGCGCTCGAGGGTTGGCCGTGGTACCTGTGTGCGGGTGGAGCTGCCGTTGATCGACGGGCAACTGGCGGAGGGCATGTAATGGCGATCAAGGTGCTGCTGGTCGAGGATGACCGCGTATTGCGCCAGGCGCTGGGCGATACCCTGGAAATCGGCGGCTTCGCCTACCAGGCGGTGGGCAGTGCCGAAGAAGCGCTGGAAGCAGTACTGGAGGAGGCCTTCAGCCTGGTAGTCAGCGATGTGAACATGCCTGGCATGGATGGGCATCAACTGCTGGCCCAGCTGCGCCGCCAGCAACCGCAACTGCCCGTGTTGCTGATGACCGCGCATGCCGCGGTGGAGCGTGCCGTCGAGGCGATGCGCCAAGGGGCTGCCGACTATCTGGTCAAGCCATTCGAACCCAAGGCCTTGCTCAGCCTGGTCGAGCGGCATGCCGCCGGGCGCGTGGCTGAAGAGGAAGGCCCGGTGGCCTGCGAGCCGGCCAGTCGACAGTTGCTGGAGCTGGCCACGCGGGTGGCGCGCAGTGACTCTACCGTGCTGATTTCCGGCGAATCCGGTACCGGCAAGGAAGTGCTGGCGCGCTTCATTCACCAGCAGTCGCCGCGGGCGGCGCAGCCCTTCGTGGCGATCAATTGTGCTGCCATCCCCGACAACATGCTCGAGGCCACCCTGTTCGGCCACGAGAAGGGTGCCTTCACCGGCGCCATCGCTGCCCAGGCCGGCAAGTTCGAGCAGGCCGAAGGTGGCACCTTGCTGCTCGACGAAATCTCGGAAATGCCAATGGCCTTGCAGGCCAAGCTGCTGCGCGTGCTGCAGGAGCGCGAGGTGGAGCGGGTGGGTGGGCGCAAGCCGATCAGCCTGGATATTCGCGTGCTGGCCACCACCAACCGTGACCTGGCTGGCGAAGTGGCGGCCGGGCGTTTCCGTGAAGACTTGTACTACCGCCTGTCGGTGTTCCCTCTGGCCTGGCGCCCGCTGCGCGAACGCCCGGGTGACATCCTGCAACTGGCCGAGCGCCTGTTGGCGCGTCACGTGGCGAAGATGAAGCACGCCCCCGTGCAGCTGTCGCCCCAGGCCCGAGCCTGCCTGCAGGCGTATGCCTGGCCGGGCAACGTACGCGAACTGGACAACGCCCTGCAGCGGGCGCTGATCCTGCAGCAGGGCGGGGTGATCGAGGCGGCGGATTTTTGTCTGGCAGGCGCCATTCCATTGTCAGCTGGCATCGAGCCATCATCCGAGGTGGTGGCCGAGCCCGGCGGGCTGGGCGATGACATGCGTCGTCATGAGTACCAGATGATCATCGACACCCTGCGCGCCGAGCGCGGCCGCCGCAAAGAGGCGGCCGAACGCCTGGGGATAAGCCCGCGTACCCTGCGCTACAAGCTGGCGCAGATGCGCGATGCCGGGTTTGACGTCGAGGCCAGCCTGTTCGGCTGAAGATCGAAAGGGGCTGCTGCGCAGCCCATCGCCGGCAAGCCAGCTCCCACAGAGCCCCGCGCTGTACCTGTGGGAGCTGGCTTGCCGGCGATGGGGCGCGAAGCGGCCCCAGATTGTCTGGCATACATAGGCTGGCACCTTTGTTGCTTTAGGTTGGCTATCCGCCGCATCACTGTCAAAAAAATGCGGCCGCAGGAGAGAGAAGGGTCATGAGCCAAGGTGTTGAATTCAATCGTCTGATGTTGGACATGCGGGCCATGCAGGCCGATGCCATGTCGCTGCCCAAGGTGGCCGCCGCCCCCGAGTTGGCACCCGGGCAAAGTACCTTTGCCGACATGCTCGGCCAGGCCATCGGCAAGGTGCATGAGACGCAGCAGGCTTCGACCCAGTTGGCCAACGCCTTCGAGATCGGCAAGAGTGGCGTCGACCTGACCGACGTGATGATCGCTTCGCAAAAGGCCAGCGTGTCGATGCAGGCCCTGACCCAGGTACGCAACAAGCTGGTCCAGGCGTACCAGGACATCATGCAGATGCCGGTTTGAGGACGGACGTAAACCATGGCTGAAGCAGTCGTCGACAACCCCCCTGCCAAAAGCGGCCCGCCCGCGGCCAAGCCGCCGCTGTTCGGCATGGCGTTTCTGGAAAACATCGCGCAGATGCCCATGCTGCGTCAGATCGGCCTTCTGGTCGGCCTGGCCGCCAGCGTGGCGATCGGCTTTGCCGTGGTGCTGTGGTCGCAACAACCCGATTACCGTCCGCTGTACGGCAGCCTCGCGGGCATGGACACCAAGCAGGTCATGGACACCCTGGCCGCCGCCGACATCCCCTACAACGTCGAGCCCAATTCCGGTGCTCTGCTGGTCAAGGCCGACGACCTCTCCCGTGCGCGCCTGAAACTGGCGGCCGCCGGTGTGGCACCAAGCGATGGCAACGTCGGTTTCGAGCTGCTCGACAAGGAGCAGGGCCTGGGCACCAGCCAGTTCATGGAAGCCACCCGTTACCGTCGCAGCCTGGAAGGCGAGCTGGCGCGTACCGTGTCCAGCCTGAACAACGTAAAGGGCGCGCGCGTGCACCTGGCCATCCCGAAAAGCTCGGTGTTCGTGCGTGACGAACGCAAGCCCAGCGCCTCGGTACTGGTCGAACTGTACCCGGGCCGTGCCCTGGAAGCCGGGCAGGTGATGGCCATCGTCAACCTGGTCGCCACAAGCGTGCCGGAACTGGACAAGTCCCAGGTCACCGTGGTCGACCAGAAGGGCAACCTGCTGTCCGAGCAGATCCAGGACACCGCCCTGACCCAGGCAGGCAAACAGTTCGACTACAGCCGCCGGGTGGAAAGCATGCTCACCCAGCGGGTGCACAACATCCTGCAGCCGGTGCTGGGCAATGACCGCTACAAGGCCGAAGTGTCCGCCGACCTGGACTTCAGTGCGGTCGAGTCCACCTCCGAGCAGTTCAACCCAGACCAGCCGGCGCTGCGCAGCGAGCAGTCGGTCGATGAACAACGTGCCAGCAGCCAGGGGCCGCAAGGTGTGCCCGGTGCGCTGAGCAACCAGCCGCCAGGCCCGGCCTCGGCACCGCAGACCACCGGTGGTGCCGCTACCCCGGCCGCGGCCATCCAGCCTGGCCAGCCGCTGGTGGATGCCAACGGCCAGCAGATCATGGACCCGGCCACCGGCCAGCCGATGCTTGCGCCGTACCCCTCGGACAAGCGCCAGCAAAGCACCAAGAACTTCGAGCTGGACCGTTCCATCAGCCACACCCGCCAGCAGCAGGGGCGCATGACCCGCCTGTCGGTGGCGGTGGTGGTGGACGACCAGGTCAAGATCGACCCGGCCACCGGCGACGCCACCCGTGCGCCATGGGGCGCCGAGGACCTGGCACGCTTCACTCGCCTGGTGCAGGACGCGGTCGGCTTCGATGCCAGCCGTGGCGACAGCGTGACGGTGATCAACGTGCCGTTCGCCGCCGACCGCGGCGAAGAGATCACCGACATCGCCTTCTACCAGCAGCCGTGGTTCTGGGACATCGTCAAGCAAGTGCTGGGCGTGGTGTTCATCCTGGTGCTGGTGTTCGGTGTGCTGCGCCCGGTGCTGAACAACATTACAGGGGGCGGCAAGCAGGCTGCCCCGGATAGCGACATGGAGCTGGGCGGCATGATGGGTCTGGATGGCGAACTGGCCAACGACCGCGTCAGTCTGGGTGGCCCGACAAGCATTCTGCTGCCTAGCCCGAACGAGGGTTACGAGGCACAGCTCAACGCAATCAAAGGCCTGGTGGCCGAAGACCCGGGCCGCGTTGCCCAGGTCGTGAAAGAGTGGATCAACGCCGATGAGTGATAACCGAGCCGTTACCGCCAAGCTGAGCCGCGTCGACAAGGCGGCGATCCTCCTGCTTTCGCTGGGCGAGACCGATGCCGCCCAGGTGCTGCGGCACATGGGGCCCAAGGAAGTGCAGCGGGTGGGTGTGGCCATGGCGCAGATGGGCAATGTGCACCGTGAACAGGTCGAGCAGGTGATGAGCGAGTTCGTCGAAATCGTCGGCGACCAGACCAGCCTGGGCGTGGGCTCCGATGCCTATATCCGCAAGATGCTCAACCAGGCCCTGGGCGAGGACAAGGCCAACGGCCTGGTCGACCGCATCCTGCTCGGTGGCAACACCAGCGGCCTGGACAGCCTGAAGTGGATGGAGCCGCGCGCCGTTGCCGACGTGATCCGTTACGAGCACCCGCAGATCCAGGCCATCGTGGTTGCCTACCTCGACCCCGACCAGGCCGGCGAAGTGCTGAGCAACTTCGACCACAAGGTGCGCCTGGACATCGTCCTGCGCGTGTCGTCGCTGAACACCGTGCAGCCGGCGGCGCTGAAGGAGCTGAACCAGATCCTCGAGAAGCAGTTCTCGGGCAACTCCAACGCGGCGCGTACCACCTTGGGCGGCATCAAGCGCGCCGCCGACATCATGAACTTCCTCGACAGCTCGGTGGAAGGTGCACTGATGGACGCGATCCGCGAGATCGACAGCGACCTGTCGGAGCAGATCGAAGACCTGATGTTCGTCTTCAACAACCTGGCCGACGTCGACGACCGTGGCATCCAGGCGTTGCTGCGCGAAGTCTCGTCCGACGTGCTGGTGGTGTCGCTCAAGGGCGCCGACGAGCGGGTCAAGGACAAGATCTTCAAGAACATGTCCAAACGTGCCTCGGAGCTGTTGCGCGACGACCTGGAGGCCAAGGGGCCGGTGCGGGTCAGCGACGTGGAAACGGCGCAGAAGGAAATCCTCACCATCGCCCGCCGCATGGCCGAGGCCGGCGAGATCGTGCTCGGCGGCAAGGGTGCCGAGGAAATGATCTAAGGTATTCGCGATCTGAAGGCCGACGCCACCCCTTGTGGGAGCGGGTTTACCCGCGAAGGCGTCGGACCTGGCGATAGAGGTTGTCGCTGCCGACGCATTCGCGGGTAAACCCGCTCCCACAGGGACCGTGTCGGCTGAACATGGTTTGAGAACATGACAGCATGCCCACCAAAGAACATCACCCCAGCGACCTGATCCGCGCCCGCGACCTCGAGGGCGTGGATGTATGGGCGCTGCCCAGCTTCGACCCGGAACCGGAGCCTGAGCCCGAACCGGCGCCGGAACCCGAGGTAATCGAGGAAGAAGTCGAGGAAGTGCCGCTGGAAGAAGTCCAGCCACTGACCCTGGAAGAACTCGAGGCCATCCGCCAGGAGGCCTACAACGAAGGCTTCGCCACCGGTGAGCGCGAGGGCTTCCATAGCACCCAGCTCAAGGTCCGCCAGGAAGCCGAAGAGGCCCTGAAGACCAAGCTGGAGAGCCTCGACCGGCTGATGACCAACCTGATGGAGCCGATCGCCGAGCAGGACACGCAGATCGAGAAAACCCTGGTCCACCTGGTGGCTCACATGACCCGCCAGGTGATCGGTCGCGAACTGCGGGGCGATTCCAGCCAGATCACCCAGGTACTGCGCGAAGCGCTCAAGCTGCTGCCCATGGGCGCGGACAATATCCGCATCCACCTCAACCCGCAGGATTTCGAGCTGGCCAAGGCCCTGCGCGAGCGCCATGAGGAAAGCTGGCGGCTGCTCGAGGACAGCGCACTGCTACCAGGCGGCTGCCGTATCGAGACTGCGCACAGCCGCATCGACGCGACCATGGAAACCCGCATCGAGAAAGCCGTGGCACAACTGTTCGACCAGTTGCACGACCATTCGCTGCACCCGGCAGCGCCGGACATGTCGGTAGACCTGGACAGCCTGCCAGAGCGCGCCGTGGGTAGCCCGGATGCAACTTGAGCGCACCAGTTTCGGCAAGCGCCTGGGCAGTTACGCCGAGGCCATCGAGCTGCCGGCCCAGCCCATCGTCGAAGGCCGCCTGCTGCGCATGGTCGGCCTCACCCTGGAAGCCGAAGGCCTGCGCGCTGCAGTCGGCAGCCGCTGCCTGGTAATCAACGACGACAGCTACCACCCGGTGCAGGTGGAGGCCGAAGTCATGGGCTTTGCCGGGTCCAAGGTATTCCTCATGCCGGTCGGCAGCATTGTCGGCATCGCCCCCGGCGCCCGGGTGGTGCCGCTGGATGACAGCGGCCGCCTGCCCATGGGCATGAGCATGCTTGGCCGGGTGCTGGACGGCGCCGGCCGCGCGCTGGATGGCAAGGGCGGGATGAAGGCCGAGGACTGGGTGCCGATGGACGGCCCGGTGATCAACCCGTTGAACCGCGACCCCATCAGCAAGCCGCTGGACGTGGGCATTCGCAGCATCAATGGCCTGCTCACCGTCGGTCGCGGCCAGCGCCTGGGCCTGTTCGCCGGTACCGGGGTGGGCAAGTCGGTGTTGCTGGGCATGATGACCCGCTTCACCGAAGCCGAGATCATCGTCGTCGGCCTGATCGGCGAGCGGGGCCGCGAGGTCAAGGAGTTCATCGAGCATATCCTTGGTGAGGAAGGCCTCAAGCGCTCGGTGGTGGTCGCTTCGCCCGCCGACGATGCGCCATTGATGCGCCTGCGGGCCGCCATGTACTGCACACGTATTGCCGAGTACTTCCGCGACAAGGGCAAGAACGTGCTGTTGCTGATGGACTCGCTGACCCGTTTTGCCCAGGCCCAGCGTGAAATCGCCTTGGCCATCGGCGAACCGCCGGCCACCCGGGGTTACCCGCCGTCGGTGTTTGCCAAACTGCCCAAGCTGGTGGAGCGGGCCGGCAACGGCGAGCCAGGTGGTGGTTCGATCACCGCGTTCTATACCGTGTTGTCCGAGGGTGACGACCAGCAGGACCCGATTGCCGACGCGGCGCGCGGTGTGCTCGATGGCCACTTCGTGCTGTCGCGGCGGCTGGCCGATGAAGGCCATTACCCGGCCATCGACATCGAAGCCTCGATCAGCCGGGTCATGCCCCAGGTGGTCGATGCCGACCATTTGCGCCAGGCGCAAAAGTTCAAGCAGTTGTGGTCGCGCCTGTCGCAAAGCCGCGACCTGATCAGCGTGGGTGCCTATGTGGCGGGTGGCGACCCGGAAACCGACCTGGCCATCGCCCTGCAATCGAAGCTGGTGGAGTTTTTGCGCCAGGGCCTGCGCGAGAGCGTGGGCATGGCGCAAAGCCGCGAACAGTTGGGGGCGATCTTTGCGCCCCCGGCGGGCGGTTGATAGGCCATGGCACTGCCCGGACGTGCCGCGCGCCTGGCGCCGGTGGTGGACATGGCCGAAGAGGCCGAGCGCCAGGCCGCTCAGCGCCTTGGGCAGTTCCAGCAGCAGGTGGCCATGGCACAGGCCAAGCTGGCCGAGCTCGAGCGGTTTCGCGAGGACTACCAACTGCAGTGGATCAACCGTGGCGGGCAGGGGGTAAACGGTAGCTGGCTGGTCAATTACCAGCGCTTCCTCGGGCAGCTGGAAACGGCCATGACCCAGCAGCGCCAGAGCCTGGTCTGGCACCAGAACAACCTCAACAACGCCCGCGGTACCTGGCAGCAGGCCTATGCCCGGGTGGAAGGCTTGCGCAAGCTGGTGCAGCGCTACCTGGACGAAGCCCGGCGGGCCGAAGACAAGCGCGAGCAGCGCTTGCTCGACGAGCTGTCACAACGCCTGCCGCGGCAGAATCACCTATAGCCTGTACTGACCTCTTCGCGGGTGAACCCGCTCCCACAGGTACGGCGCAGGATTCGAATTCGTGGAGATCCTGTGGGAGCGGGTTTACCCGCGAAGAGGCCGGGACAGGCAGCCCACATGCTTGCCACCCCCGGCATCGCCTGCTAAACCTTTAAGGAGTTGCATCCGCCATCATCGAAGGAATCGCTAGCATGGCAGTCGAGACTGATTTTTCGCAGGACGGGAAAAAGCTGACGATCAAGATCAAGGGGCGCTTCGATTTCGGCAAGCATCAGGAATTTCGTGACGCCTACGAACGCCAGCCCAGCCGGCCAGATTCGGTGGTTGTCGACCTGAAGGACACCACCTACCTCGACAGTTCCGCACTCGGCATGCTGCTGTTGCTGCGCGACCATGCGGGCGGCGATGAGTCGGATGTGCGTGTGGTGCATGCCAGCTCCGATGTGCGCAAGATCCTCGCCATCTCCAATTTCGAAAAACTCTTCGATATCAGTTGAGCGCCGACATGCCGGCCGAACAGACGTTGACCGTGCTGGTCGCCGAAGACGGTGCCGCCGACCGCCTGCTGCTGGCGCAGATCGTGCGCCGTCAGGGCCATCAGGTATTCACCGCGGAAAACGGCGAGCAGGCGGTGGCGCTGTTCGTCGAGCGGCGCCCGCAACTTGTGCTGCTGGATGCGCTGATGCCGGTGATGGATGGCTTCGAGGCGGCGCGGCAGATCAAGGCGCTGGCCGGCGAAGCGCTGGTGCCGATCATTTTCCTGACGTCATTGAACGAGGAGGAAGGCCTGGTGCGCTGCCTGGAGGCCGGGGGCGACGACTTCATGGCCAAGCCCTACAGTGCGGTGATCCTCGGTGCCAAGATACGCGCCATGGACCGCCTGCGCCGGCTGCAGGCCACCGTGCTGGAGCAGCGCGACCAGATTGCCCGGCACCACCACCACCTGCTCAACGAGCAGCGGGTGGCCAAGGCGGTGTTCGACAAGGTGGCCCACTCCGGCTGCCTGGCCGCGCCCAACATCCGCTACCTGCAATCGCCCTATGCGCTGTTCAATGGCGACCTGATGCTGGCCGCGTTCACCCCGTCCGGCGACATGCGCGTGCTGCTCGGCGATTTCACCGGCCACGGCCTGCCGGCGGCGGTAGGCGCCATGCCGCTGGCCGAAGTGTTCTACGGCATGACTGCCAAGGGCTACGGCATGGCGCAGATCCTGCGCGAGATGAATGCCAAGCTCAAACGTATCCTGCCGGTGGACATGTTCTGTTGTGCGCTGCTGCTCAACCTCAGCATGCAGCGCGGTTCGGTGGAAGTGTGGAACGGCGGCATGCCTGATGGCTATCGCCTGGCAGTGGATGGCCAGGTGCTGTCGGTGCTGACGTCGCGACACCTGCCGCTGGGCATCCTGGACGCCGAGCGTTTCGATGACAGTACCGAAGTGTTGCCGCTGGCACCGGGCGAGCGCCTGCTGCTGCTGTCGGACGGCGTGCTGGACACCGCCGACGACCAGGAGCGCCTGTTCGGTGTACAGCGCCTGCGCAGGGTGCTGGCCGACAACCGGGACCCGGTGCGGTTGTTCGACGAAGTGATGCAGGCCCTGGAGCGCTTTGGCGGGCGCCCGCGCGATGACATCAGCCTGTGCGACATTCGCATGTTCAGCGCCGAGGAGCGGGTGCCGGCGCCGATGATCTACTCTGATAGCGGCCGCTCCAGCCCGCTGGACTGGTCGCTGGGGTTCGAGGTGCGTGGCCAGAGCCTGAAGCGCTTCAACCCGGTGCCGTACCTGGTGCAGTTGTTGCAGGAGATTCATGGCCTGCGCGCGCGTACCGGCAACCTGCACAGCGTGCTCAGCGAGCTGTATTCCAATGCCCTGGAGCATGGCGTGCTGGGCCTGGACTCGCAGCTCAAGCGCGATGTACAGGGCTTTGCCGACTATTATCAGGAACGCGCCCGGCGCCTTGGGGTTCTGACCGACGGTTACGTGCGCATCGATTTCAAGGTTGAACCGCAAGCCGACGGCGGGCGTCTGATGATCGAGGTCCGTGACAGTGGTGCCGGGTTCGATGTGCAACGGGTGCTGTCGCGGCCCTCGCTGGAGCAGGGGCTGAGCGGGCGAGGCCTGAACCTGGTGAGGCGGCTGGCCAGCAGCGCGCACTGGAGTGAGGGCGGGCGCTGCGCGCATGTGGAGTTCGTCTGGTGAGCCACGGGTTGGCTCGGGCATAATCTGGCTTGATCAAGGAGTGAACAAGTGACTGACATGCATATTGACCACAAGGTACTCAGCGACCTGCGTGAGGTCATGGAAGATGGCTACCTGCAGTTGGTGCAAACCTTTCTCGAAGACTCCGAACGGCGCCTGGGCCAGCTGCACGCGGCCCAAAATGCCGAAGAGCTCGGCTCCGCGGCCCACAGTTTCAAGGGCAGCAGCAGCAACATGGGCGCGGTTGCATTGGCCAGCCTGTGCCAGCAGCTGGAGGAGCGCGCACGGCGGCCCCCGCTGTATGGCATCGAAGACCTGATCAACCGCATCGACCAAGAGTTCCTCGAGGTGCAGGGCTTCTACCGAGGTGAGCAGCAGCGCATTTCGGCGGGTTGAAACACGACTTGGCGCGAGTCTTGCCTGTCTCTGGCTGGATGATTTTTTTGTTTTTGGCGCGGAGACCGCTCGATGCCTGTCGCACCCAACCCATTGTTGCAAGGCAACGCCATTGCCAACACCTCGCGTTCGGCCGCCGCACAGGCCGACAAGCCGCTGCAGGCGCCGGGCGACAAGGGCGACGGCTTCGGCCAGGTGATGGCCCGGCAGGGCCGCGACAAGGCCGCCGGGCAGGACGACAAGGTCGCCCAGGCCAAGCCCAAGGACAAGCCCAAGGACAAGCCCGAGGCGGCGCAGGGCGGCAAGAAAGCCGCTGCCGACAAACCCGCGATTGCCGATGACGGCAAACAATTGCCAGCCGACGACCAGGCCCAGGCCGACACCGGCTTGCGCGATGCCAGCCTGGTTGCCGGCCAGGTCACCGACGCCCAGCCTGGCGCACAACTGATCCAGGCCCAGGCCGAGGCGGTGGCGCCGGTGTTGCAGGCCGCCGCGGCGCAGGCGCAGGTCACCGCCGAGCTGCCCGAGGAGCCGGCCGCCGAGGAAGCCTTCGACCCTGACGCCGACCCTTTGGCCAACCTGCCTACCCTGCGCCTGGCGCTGGAACAAAGCGCCCAGGCCAAGGGAGCGACCTCGGCGCATGCCCTGAACCCTTCGCAGGCTCAGGGCGAAGAGGGGCAGATGGCCGTCAATACCTTGGCGAATCTGGTCGAGAATGCCGAGGGTGAAACGGGCGAGCCTGGCGACAAGGCCTTTGCCGGCTTGCTCGAAGATGGCCTGAAAGACACCAAGAGCGCTGGCAGCGATACACGCGTAGACGATTTCGCCAACCGCCTGGCCAACCTGACCCAGGCCGCCACGGCCAAGACCGCCAATGCCGTGCCGGCCAATGCCAGCCCATTGCACCAACCGCTGCCGATGAACCAGAACGCCTGGGCCGAGGGCCTGGTCAACCGGGTCATGTACCTGTCCAGCCAGAACCTCAAGTCGGCGGATATCCAGCTGGAACCGGCAGAACTGGGCCGCCTGGACATTCGCGTCAATGTTGCGACGGACCAGTCGACACAAGTCACCTTCATCAGCGGCCACGCCGGCGTGCGTGACGCCCTCGACAGCCAGGTGCACCGCCTGCGCGAGCTGTTTGCCCAGCAGGGGCTGGCACAGCCGGATGTCAACGTGGCCGACCAGTCGCGTGGGCAGCAACAACAGCAGCAGGGGCAGGCGCAGGGCAGCAACCTGTCCGGAGTGGCGGCGCGCCGGGCCGAGCAGGGCGGGGCAGAGGCAGTCGATAGCGCCCGGCCTGTGGAGCAGCAGGTGGTTGTTGGCGACAGTGCGGTCGATTACTACGCGTAGATCCCGATTGCCTGTACTGGCCTCTTCGCGGGTAAACCCGCTCCCACAAGTACAGTGCAGGCTTCGAAGCCTGTGGAGGTCCTGTGGGAGCGGGTTCACCCGCGAAGAAGCCAGCACAGTCGTTCCTGCTGAAATCTCCCTTCTGCGAAATCTGGCATAACACTTGCTCAAGCCAAGCCATCCTCCCTTGAACCCCCGATGGACGACGGATTATTGGCATGGCGAAGAGCGAAGCAGTCAAAGACCCCGCCACTAAAGGCAAACTCAAGCTGATCCTGCTGGCGGTAGTGGGCCTGTTGCTGGCGATCGGCCTTTCGGTGGGCGCTACCTGGTTCATCATGCACAAGAGCGAGCCGGCCCCGGCCGCCGATCCTGCAGCCAGCAACGTCAAGCCAGCGGCTATCTACGAAGCGCTGGCCCCGGCCTTCGTGGTCAACTTCAACCAGAACGGCCGCCAGCGCTACATGCAGGTGAGCATCACCCTGCAAGCGCGCAGCCAGGCTGACCTGGACGCCCTCAAGGTGCACATGCCGGTGATCCGCAACAATCTGGTGATGATGTTCTCCGGGCAAGGCTTCGACACCCTGGCTGGCAGCCCGGTGGGGCAGGAAATGCTGCGCCAGAAGGCCACCGCAGTGGTTCAGGAAGTGGCGCAGAAGGAAGTCGGCAAGCCGGTCGTCGACCAGTTGCTGTTCACCAATTTCGTATTGCAGTAGGAGTCCGCAATGGCCGTACAGGACCTGCTGTCCCAGGATGAAATCGATGCCCTGTTGCATGGCGTCGACGACGGGCTGGTGCAGACCGAGAGTGCATCCGAGCCTGGCAGCATCAAAAGCTACGACCTGACCAGTCAGGACCGTATCGTGCGGGGTCGCATGCCGACCCTGGAAATGATCAACGAGCGTTTCGCCCGTTACACCCGAATCAGCATGTTCAACCTGCTGCGCCGCTCCGCCGACGTGGCAGTGGGCGGCGTGCAGGTGATGAAGTTCGGCGAATACGTGCACTCGCTGTACGTGCCGACCAGCCTCAACCTGGTCAAGATCAAGCCGCTGCGCGGTACCTCGCTGTTCATCCTCGACGCCAAGCTGGTGTTCAAGCTGGTGGACAACTTCTTCGGCGGCGACGGCCGCCACGCCAAGATCGAAGGCCGCGAGTTCACCCCCACCGAGTTGCGCGTGGTGCGCATGGTGCTGGACCAGTGCTTCGTCGACCTCAAGGAAGCCTGGCAGGCAATCATGCCGGTCACCTTCGAGTACATGAACTCCGAGGTCAACCCGGCCATGGCCAACATTGTCGGCCCCAGCGAGGCGGTGGTGGTGTCCACCTTCCATATCGAACTGGACGGCGGTGGCGGCGACCTGCACGTGACCATGCCGTACTCGATGATCGAGCCGGTGCGGGAAATGCTCGACGCCGGTTTCCAGTCCGACCTGGACGACCAGGACGAGCGCTGGGTCAAGGCCCTGCGCGAGGACGTGCTGGACGTGGCTGTGCCGGTGACCGCCACCGTAGCCCGGCGCCAGCTGAAGCTGCGCGACATCCTGCACATGCAGCCTGGTGACGTGATCCCGGTGGAGCTGCCCGAGCACCTGGTGCTGCGCGCCAACGGCGTGCCGTCGTTCAAGGCGCGCCTGGGTTCGCACAAGGGCAACCTGGCGCTGCAGATCATCGACCCGATCGAACGCCGCTGACGCGTGCCGGTCGCTCATAACGAATTGAATGCCTGTCGAGGAAACCATGGCTAACGAAAACGAGATCACCTCCGCAGAGGACCAGGCACTGGCCGATGAATGGGCTGCGGCACTGGAAGAAACCGGTGCGGCCGGCCAGGCCGATATCGATGCACTGCTGGGTGGTGACACCGGTAGCAGCACCGGCGGCGCGGGCCGCCTGCCGATGGAGGAGTTCGCCAGCTCGCCGAAGCCGAACGAAAACGTCAGCCTCGAAGGCCCTAACCTGGACGTGATCCTGGATATCCCGGTGAACATTTCCATGGAAGTGGGCAGCACCGAGATCAACATCCGCAACCTGCTGCAGCTCAACCAGGGCTCGGTGATCGAACTCGACCGCCTGGCCGGCGAGCCGCTCGACGTGCTGGTCAACGGCACGCTGATTGCCCATGGCGAGGTGGTGGTGGTCAACGAGAAGTTCGGCATCCGCCTGACCGACGTGATCAGCCCCAGCGAACGTATCAAGAAGCTGCGCTGAGTGAAGGGCACGATGCGCGCCATCGCGGCGCTCGCCGCGCTGCTCGCCAGCCAGGCTTGCCTGGCCGCGGCCACACCGGCGGCAACCCCGGCAACCGCGCCTGGCAGCCTCGGTGGGCAGCTGGCGCAGATGGTCTTCGGCCTGCTGCTGGTGGTCGGCCTGATCTTCTTCCTGGCCTGGTTGCTGCGGCGCATGCAAAGCACGGCGGTGAAGGGCGGGCAGGTGATCGAGATCGTCGGCAGCCGGGCCATCGGCCCGCGTGACCGCCTGCTGCTGGTGCAGGTGGGCAAGGAGCAGATCCTGATCGGCCATACCCCTGGCAGCATCGAGGCCCTGCATGTGCTGGCCGAACCCGTGGAAGTGCCGGAAAACGCCCGCCAGGCGACGCCGGAGTTTGCCCAGCGGCTGATGGAGCTGATGGGCAAGGACCCTAAGGACAAGAAGTGATGAATGGCGCGCTGCGTGTGTTGTTGACTCTGGCGCTGCTGCTGGCTGCGCCGCTGGCCCTGGGGGCCGACCCGCTGTCGATCCCGGCCATTACCCTGTCCAATACCGCGGACGGGCAGCAGGAGTATTCGGTCAGCCTGCAGATCCTGCTGATCATGACGGCGCTCAGCTTCATCCCGGCGTTCGTCATCCTGATGACCAGCTTCACCCGCATCATCATCGTGTTCTCGATCCTGCGTCAGGCCCTGGGCCTGCAGCAGACGCCGTCGAACCAGCTGCTGACCGGCATGGCGCTGTTCCTGACCATGTTCATCATGGCGCCGGTGTTCGACCGGGTGAACCAGGACGCACTGCAGCCGTACCTGAAGGAGCAGATGACTGCCCAGCAGGCCATCGACAAGGCCCAGGGGCCGCTCAAGGACTTCATGCTGGCGCAAACCCGGCAAAGCGACCTCGACCTGTTCATGCGCCTGTCCAAGCGTACCGACATCGCCGGCCCGGACCAGGTGCCGCTGACGATCCTGGTGCCGGCGTTCGTCACCTCCGAGCTGAAGACTGCGTTCCAGATCGGTTTCATGATCTTCATCCCGTTCCTGATCATCGACATGGTGGTAGCCAGCGTGCTGATGGCCATGGGTATGATGATGCTGTCGCCGCTGATCATCTCGCTGCCGTTCAAGATCATGCTGTTCGTGCTGGTCGATGGCTGGGCGCTGATCATGGGCACCTTGGCCAGCAGTTTCGGCGGCGTCTGACGCCGTCAAGGAGAGCCGCCGATGACACCTGAAGTCGCTGTCGACCTGTTCCGTGATGCCTTGTGGCTGACCACCCTGATGGTCGCCATACTGGTGGTGCCCAGCCTGCTGGTGGGCCTGGTGGTGGCCATGTTCCAGGCCGCCACGCAGATCAACGAACAGACCCTGAGCTTCCTGCCACGCCTGCTGGTGATGCTGGTCACGCTGATCGTCGCCGGGCCGTGGCTGGTGCAGAAGTTCATGGAGTACATCACCAGTCTGTACACCAACATCCCGCAGCTGATCGGTTGACGCGCCGATGCTGGAGCTGACCGACACGCAGATCGGCACCTGGGTCGCCACCTTCATCCTGCCGTTGTTCAGGGTGACGGCAGTGTTGATGACCATGCCGATCTTTGGCACCCGCATGCTGCCGGCGCGGGTGCGTCTGTACGTGGCGGTGGCCATCACCGTGGTGATCGTCCCGGCCCTGCCGCCATTGCCCGAGTTCGATCCGCTGAGCCTGCGCGGCCTGCTGCTGTGTGCCGAGCAGGTCATCGTCGGGGCGTTGTTCGGGTTGTCGCTGCAGTTGTTGTTCCAGGCTTTCGTCATCGCTGGCCAGATCGTCGCGGTGCAGATGGGCATGGCCTTCGCATCGATGGTCGACCCGGCCAACGGCGTCAACGTTGCGGTGATCAGCCAGTTCATGACCATGCTGGTGAGCGTGCTGTTCCTGCTGATGAACGGCCATCTGGTGGCGTTCGAGGTGCTGACCGAAAGCTTCACCACCTTGCCGGTGGGCAATGCGCTGGTGGTCAATCAGTTCTGGGAGATGGCGGGGCGCCTGGGCTGGGTGTTCGGTGCCGGCCTGCTGCTGATCCTGCCGGCTATCGCCGCGTTGCTGGTGGTGAACATCGCCTTTGGCGTAATGACGCGTGCCGCGCCGCAGCTGAATATTTTCTCCATCGGTTTCCCGCTGACCCTGGTCATGGGCATGTTCATTTTCTGGGTCGGCCTGGCCGACATACTTTCCCATTACCAGGCATTGGCCAGCGAAGCGCTGCAATGGCTGCGTGATCTGGCAAGGGCGCGCTGAGCATGGCGGAAAGCGAAAGCGGTCAGGACAAGACAGAAGAACCCACCGACAAGCGCAAGCGCGATGCCCGCGAGAAAGGCGAGATCGCGCGTTCCAAGGAGCTGAACACGGTGGCGGTGACCTTGGCCGGCGCCGGTGGCCTGCTGGCGTTTGGCGGCCACCTGGCCGAGACACTGCTGGCGATCATGCGCATGAACTTCAGCCTGACCCGCGACTTCATCGTCGATGAGCGGGCCATGGGTGCCTTCCTGCTGGCCTCGGGCAAGATGGCCATCTGGGCGGTGCAGCCGATCTTGATCCTGTTGTTCGTGATTTCCTTTGTCGCGCCGATTGTCCTGGGCGGTTTCCTGTTTTCCGGCAGCCTGTTGCAGCCGAAATTCAGCCGCATGAATCCCTTGTCGGGGATCAAGCGCATGTTCTCGATGAACGCCCTGACCGAGCTATTGAAAGCACTCGCCAAGTTTTTCGTGATTCTGGTCGTGGCGGTAGTGGTGTTGGTCAATGACCGCCAGGCGCTGCTCGCCATCGCCAATGAACCGTTGGAGCAGGCGATCATCCATAGCCTGCAGGTGGTGGGCTGGAGTGCGTTGTGGATGTCGGCCGGGCTGCTGTTGATTGCGGCGGCGGACGTGCCGTTCCAGCTGTGGCAGACGCACAACAAGCTGAAGATGACCAAGCAGGAAATCAAGGACGAGTACAAGGACAGCGAAGGCAAGCCCGAGGTCAAGCAGCGTATTCGCCAGCTGCAGCGTGAGGCTTCGCAGCGGCGCATGATGGCGGCTGTGCCCGAAGCCGACGTGATCATCACCAACCCGACGCATTATGCGGTGGCCTTGCAATACGACCCGGAGAAAGGCGGGGCGGCGCCGTTGCTGCTGGCCAAGGGGACGGATTTCATTGCCCTGAAGATTCGCGAGATCGGCGTGGAGCACAAGGTCCAGATCCTCGAGTCGCCGGCGTTGGCGCGGGCGATCTACTACTCCACCGAACTCGAGCAGGAAATCCCTGCCGGGCTTTACCTGGCGGTGGCGCAGGTGCTGGCCTATGTGTTCCAGATCCGCCAGTACCGGGCAGGCAAGGGCAAGCGGCCAGAGCCGCTGAAGGACGACCTGCCGATTCCGCCGGATCTGCGCCGCGACAGTTGACCTTGTGTCAGGGCGCCTGGCCCTTTCGCGGGTGAACCCGCTCCCACAGGTCCTGTGCAGGCCTTGAAGGCTGTGCGGTCCCTGTGGGAGCGGGTTCACCCGCGAAGAGGCCGGAACAGGCAACATAAATTCCCCGTCGAGCAAAGTTGGAAGGCTTCTTGCCAAGCCAGCGCCAGGCGCCTGCGCCGCGACAGTTGACCTTGTGTCAGGGCTTCTGGCCCTTTCGCGGGCACGCCCGCTCCCACAGGGACCTCATGCTCCTCGAGGGCGACGCCGCACCTGTGGGAGCGGGTTCACCCGCGAAGAGGCCGGAACAGGCAACATAAATCCCCCGTCGAGCAAAGTTGGAAAGCTTCTTGCAAAGCCAGCGCCAGGCGCCCCCTGTGCGTCAAAGTTTTGCATCAAGAGGACTCGCGGTGGATCGCACTCAGTTAATCAGCAACGCCCGTAACAACCTGGCCGGGCTCGGCCGGGGCAACCTGGGTGTGCCGCTGTTGCTGCTGGTGATGTTGGCAATGATGATGTTGCCGATACCGCCGTTCCTGCTCGACGTGTTCTTCACTTTCAACATCGCCCTGTCGATCGTGGTCCTGCTGGTCTGCGTCTACGCCCTGCGCCCGCTCGACTTCGCCGCGTTCCCCACCATCCTGCTGGTGGCCACGCTGTTGCGTCTGGCCCTGAACGTGGCTTCCACCCGGGTGGTGATGCTGCATGGCCAGGAGGGCCACGGCGCCGCCGGCAAGGTTATCCAGGCCTTCGGCGAGGTGGTGATCGGCGGTAACTACGTGGTCGGTGCCGTGGTGTTCGCCATCCTCATGATCATCAACTTCGTGGTGGTGACCAAGGGCGCGGGGCGTATCTCGGAAGTGAGCGCGCGTTTCACCCTCGACGCCATGCCCGGCAAGCAGATGGCCATCGACGCCGACCTCAACGCCGGCCTGATCGACCAGGCCCAGGCCAAGCACCGTCGTGCCGAAGTGGCGCAGGAAGCCGAGTTCTACGGTTCGATGGACGGTGCCAGCAAGTTCGTCCGCGGTGACGCCATTGCCGGCCTGCTGATCCTGTTCATCAACCTGATCGGCGGCATGCTGATCGGCATGCTGCAGCACGGCATGAGCTTTGGCGATGCCGGCAAGGTGTACGCCTTGCTGACCATCGGTGACGGTTTGGTGGCGCAATTGCCATCCCTGTTGCTGTCCACCGCTGCCGCGATCATGGTTACCCGTGCTTCGGGCTCCGAGGACATGGGCAAGCTGATCAACCGGCAGATGTTCGATTCGCCCAAGGCCCTGGCGGTGTCCGCCGCGCTGATGATCGTCATGGGCCTGGTGCCGGGCATGCCGCACGTGGCCTTCCTCAGCCTCGGCCTGCTGGCCGGTGGTGGCGCCTACCTGGTATGGAAGAAGCAGCAGAAGGCCAAGGTGCAAGCGCTGCAGGAGGCGCAGCGCCAGCAGGACCTGCTGCCCTCGCCACAGCGTGCGCTGGAAACCAAGGAGCTGGGCTGGGACGACGTCACGCCGATCGACATGATTGGCCTGGAGGTCGGCTACCGGTTGATCCCGCTGGTCGATCGTAACCAGGGTGGCCAATTGCTCGCGCGGATCAAGGGCGTGCGCAAGAAGCTGTCGCAAGACCTGGGCTTCCTCATGCCCACCGTGCACATCCGCGACAACCTCGACCTGCAGCCCAGCGCCTATCGCCTGACCCTGATGGGGGTGATCCTGGCCGAAGCCGAGATCTACCCGGACCGCGAACTGGCAATCAACCCGGGGCAGGTGTTCGGCACCCTCAACGGCATTGCCGCGCGCGACCCGGCGTTTGGCCTTGAAGCCGTGTGGATCGATGTCGGCCAGCGCTCCCAGGCGCAGTCGCTGGGCTACACCGTGGTCGACGCCAGCACCGTGGTGGCCACCCACCTGAACCAGATCCTGCAGAAGCACTGCCACGAGCTGATCGGCCATGAAGAGGTCCAGCAACTGCTGCAGGTGTTGGCCAAGGCATCGCCTAAACTTGCAGAAGAGCTGGTGCCGGGTGTCATTTCCTTGTCGGGCCTGCTCAAGGTGCTGCAAGCGCTGTTGTCGGAACAGGTGCCAGTGCGCGATATTCGCAGTATCGCCGAGGCGATCGCGAACAACGCCGGCAAGAGTCAAGATACCGCCGCGCTGGTGGCGGCAGTGCGCGTCGGATTGTGTCGCGCCATCGTGCAAAGCATTGTCGGCGTTGAGTCGGAGCTGCCAGTGATTACCCTGGAGCCAAGGTTGGAACAGATTTTGCTCAATAGTCTGCAAAGGGCCGGGCAAGGTCAGGAAGACGGTGTTCTTCTGGAACCGAGCATGGCCGAGAAGCTGCAGCGTTCGCTGATCGAGGCGGCCCAGCGCCAGGAAATGCAGGGCCAGCCGGCCATCCTCCTGGTTGCCGGCCCGATCCGCGCCATGCTGTCGCGTTTCGGTCGCCTGGCTGTACCGAATTTGCATGTTCTGGCGTATCAGGAAATACCGGACAACAAGCAAGTCACCATCGTTGCCACCGTGGGCCCTAACGGCTGAGGTAGGGGATAATGCAAGTTAAGCGATTTTTCGCCGCCGATATGCGTCAGGCCATGAAGCTGGTCCGTGATGAGCTGGGCGCCGATGCCGCCATCATCGGCAACCGGCGCATCGCCGGCGGTGTCGAGCTGACGGCCGCGCTGGACTACAAGCTGTCCGCCCTGGCCCCGCGTGTGCCCAACGCCGAACTGGAAGAAGAGCTGCGCAAGACCCATACGCGCATCGCCACTGCCCAGGCCGAGCTGGGCCACCGCCAGGACAGCAGCGACAACAACCGCCAATTGTTCGCCGGGCAGTCGCTGACCGCCGCCGAGCCGTTGATCGAACCGCACGTCGATGCGCCCGAGGCTGCTGCAGCGCCTGCGTCGGCGCCGGTCGACCCGCGCCTGTTCGATGCCATGCGCTCCGAGCTGTCGGGCCTGCGCGAGCTGCTGGAAGTGCAGCTCGGCTCGCTGGCCTGGAACCAGCTGCAGGGCAGCAAGCCGCAGCAGGCCACCGTCTGGCGCCGGCTGCAACGCATCGGCCTGTCCGGGCCGATCGCCCGTGAGCTGCTGGACCTGACTGCCGAGATCGACGAGCCACGCCAGGCCTGGCGCATGTTGCTGGCGCACCTGGCGCGAATGATTGAAATCCCCGAGGTCGAGCCGATCGAAGAGGGCGGGGTGATCGCCATGGTCGGCCCGGCCGGCATGGGCAAGACCACCACCCTCGCCAAGTTGGCCGCCCGCTACGTGCTCAAGTACGGCGCGCAGAACCTGGCGCTGGTGAGCATGGACAGCTTCCGCATCGGCGCCCAGGAGCAGCTCAAGACCCTGGGCCGCATCCTCAACGTGCCGGTTACCTACGTCGACCCGGGCCAGTCGCTGGCCGCGGCGCTGGAGCCGCTGTTGCGCAAGCGCGTGGTGCTGATCGATACCGCCGGCCTGCAGGCCAGCGACCCGGCCCTGCGCATGCAGCTGGACACCCTGGCCGGGCGTGGCATTGCCGCGAAGAACTACCTGGTGCTGGCCACCACCAGCCAGAAGCAGGTGCTGACCGCCGCCTACCACAGCTACAAGCGCTGCGGCCTGGCCGGTTGCATCCTGACCAAACTCGATGAAACGGCGAGCCTTGGCGACGTGCTGAGCCTTGCCATCAGTCATGATTTGCCAGTGGCCTACCTGACCGACGGGCCGCGCATTCCTGACGACCTGCACCTGCCACGGGGGCACCAGTTGGTCTCCCGCGCGGTCAATGTGCAGCAGCAGGACGAGCCCAGCGAAGAGGCCATGGCCGACATGTTCGCTGATCTCTATCACAACCCACGGCGAGCGGGTTGATGATGAAATGTGTGCAAGGTAGCTATGCCAAGGGGTACGCAGAATTGCCCTACGTGTGGCCTGAGTCCCAGCGAGACAAGGTAAAGAACAGACATGGGTAGCATGCATCCCGTACAGGTGATCGCCGTGACCGGTGGCAAAGGTGGCGTCGGCAAGACTAACGTTTCAGTGAACCTGTCCCTGGCGCTGGCCGAGCTTGGCCGCAGGGTCATGCTGCTCGACGCCGACCTGGGCCTGGCCAATGTCGATGTGCTGCTGGGCCTTACCCCCAAGCGGACCCTGGCCGATGTCATCGAAGGGCGCTGCGAGCTGCGCGACGTGATGTTGCAGGGCCCCGGTGGTGTGCGCATCGTGCCGGCTGCCTCGGGCACGCAGAGCATGGTGCACCTGGCCCCGGCCCAGCATGCCGGGCTGATTCAGGCGTTCAGCGAAATCGGCGACAACCTCGACGTGCTGGTGATCGACACTGCGGCCGGTATCGGTGATTCGGTGGTCAGCTTCGTACGTGCCGCCCAGGAAGTGCTGCTGGTGGTATGCGACGAACCCACCTCGATCACCGATGCCTACGCCCTGATCAAGCTGCTCAACCGCGACTACGGCATGAACCGTTTCCGGGTGCTGGCCAACATGGCGCAGAGCCCGCAGGAAGGCCGCAACCTGTTCGCCAAGCTGACCAAGGTCACCGACCGCTTCCTCGACGTTGCCCTGCAGTACGTGGGCGCCGTGCCGTATGACGAGTGCGTGCGCAAGGCGGTGCAGAAGCAGCGTGCCGTGTACGAAGCCTTCCCACGCTCCAAATGCGCGCTGGCCTTCAAGGCGATTGCCCAGAAGGTCGATAGCTGGCCGCTGCCGGCCAACCCGCGCGGCCATCTGGAGTTCTTTGTCGAGCGTCTGGTGCAGCCCACCAGCGCGGGACCTGTGCTATGAACGCCAGCGGTTTCAAGATGTACAGCCGGGCGTCGAAAGACGCGCAGTACGAGCTGATCGAGCGCTACGCCCCGTTGGTCAAGCGCATCGCCTACCACCTGCTGGCGCGGCTGCCGGCCAACGTGCAGGTCGAGGACCTGATCCAGGCCGGCATGATCGGCCTGCTGGAAGTGGCCAACAAGTACGACGCCAGCAAGGGCGCCAGCTTCGAAACCTACGCCGGCATCCGCATTCGCGGGGCCATGCTGGACGAAGTGCGCAAGGGCGACTGGGCACCGCGTTCGGTGCACCGCAACACCCGCATGGTCAGCGACGCGATGCGTGCGGTTGAAGCCAGAACCGGCCGTGACGCTAAAGATCATGAAGTTGCTGCCGAACTCCAATTGAGTCTCGATGATTACTACGGGATCTTGAACGATACCCTGGGCAGCCGTCTGTTCAGCTTCGACGACCTGTTGCAGGACGGCGAGCACGAAGGGCTGCATGAGGATGGCGCCAGTGGCCAGGTGGAACCTGCGCGTGGCCTGGAGGACGAGCGCTTCCAGGCCGCCCTGACCGAGGCCATCGCCAACCTGCCGGAGCGTGAGCGCCTGGTGCTGGCGCTGTACTACGACGAAGAGCTGAACCTCAAGGAAATCGGTGAGGTGCTGGGGGTCAGCGAGTCGCGGGTCAGCCAGTTGCACAGCCAGTGTGCCGCGCGCCTGCGCAGCCGCCTGGGGGAATGGCGGGCGCGTTGAGCCCGCTGTCGTTGCAGTCGTTTTCTACGTTGTACCGAATTGTGAATGCGCGCTCGGGGCCGAGCGCGTTTGAGACTGCTTGGAGGTCTACTTGAACAAAGACATGAAAATCCTCATCGTTGACGACTTTTCGACGATGCGGCGGATCATCAAGAACCTGTTGCGTGACCTGGGCTTCACCAACACCGAAGAAGCCGACGACGGCACCACGGCGCTGCCGATGCTGGAAAACGGCCACTACGACTTCCTGGTGACCGACTGGAACATGCCTGGCATGTCCGGCATCGACCTGCTGCGCAAGGTGCGTGCCCACGATCGCCTGAAATCCATGCCGGTGCTGATGGTGACCGCCGAAGCCAAGCGCGACCAGATCATCGAAGCGGCCCAGGCCGGCGTAAATGGCTACGTGGTCAAGCCGTTCACCGCCCAGGTGCTCAAAGAAAAGATCGAGAAGATCTTCGAACGCGTCAACGGCTGAGTCACGTCAGGGGGCGCGCCATGGATTCATCACAAACGTCTTTGGGCGAGTTCGAATCGACCCTGAAGAAGCATGCCCAGGAGCTGGTCGAGAGCCTGGAGCGGGGCCGTTTCGGCGACGCGGTGCAGCTGATTCACGAGCTGAACCAGACCCGCGACCGCGGCCTGTACCAGGAAGTCGGCAAGCTGACCCGCGAGCTGCACAGTGCCATCGTCAGTTTCCAGATCGACCCGACCATGCCGCAGGCCGAGGAGGTGTCGCAGATAACCGACGCCACCGAGCGCCTGTCGTACGTGGTCAGGCTCACCGAGGGCGCGGCCAACCGCACCATGGACCTGGTCGAGGAAAGCACCCCGGTGCTCAACGACCTGGCCAGCGAGGCCCAGGCCCTGAGCACCGACTGGCAGCGCTTCATGCGCCGCGAAGTGGCTGCGCCGGAGTTCCGTGACCTGGTCAAGCGCGTCGACAGTTTCCTGACGCACAGCGCCGAAGGTAACCGCAAGGTCGCCGGCCACCTCAACGACATACTGCTGGCCCAGGACTATCAGGACCTGACCGGCCAGGTGATCAAGCGCGTCACCACGTTGGTCACCGAGGTGGAAAGCAACCTGCTCAAACTGGTGCTGATGGCCAGCCAGGTCGACCGCTTTGCGGGCATCCAGCATGACCACGATCAACTGCGCGCAGAAAAAGATCGAGAAAAACATCCGACTCGGGGTGAAGGTCCGCAGATTCATGCCGATAAGCGTGAAGACGTCGTGTCCGGTCAGGACGATGTCGATGATTTGCTGTCCAGCCTGGGTTTTTAAGGAGCACGTTTGATGAGCTTCGGCGCCGATGAAGAAATCCTCCAGGATTTCCTGGTAGAAGCCGGCGAAATTCTTGAGCAACTGTCCGAGCAACTGGTCGAGCTGGAAAGCCGGCCCGACGATGCCGACCTGCTCAATGCGATCTTTCGCGGTTTCCACACTGTAAAAGGGGGCGCCGGCTTCCTTCAGCTGAACGAGCTGGTGGAGTGCTGCCATATCGCCGAGAACGTGTTCGATGTCCTGCGCAAAGGTGAGCGCCGGGTCGACGCGGAACTGATGGATGTGGTGCTCGAGGCACTGGACACGGTCAACAGCATGTTTGGCCAGGTGCGCGAGCGCACCGAAGTGACCGCGGCCACCCCCGAGTTGCTGGCGGCGCTGTCGCGCCTGGCCGAGCCGGGTGGCGCCGAAGCCGTTGAAGTGCCTGCCGCTGCGGCACCGGTTGCCGAAGCGCCTGCCGAGGAGCAGGACATCACTGACAGCGAGTTCGAGCAGCTGCTCGATTCGCTCGATGCGGTCAAGGCACAAGCTGCGGCCGACGAGCAGATGCAGGGCGAGACCGTCAGCGGTGAAGGTGACGAAATCAGCGACGCCGAGTTCGAGTCGCTGCTCGACCAGTTGCACGGCAAAGGCCAGTTCAGCGCCGAGGTTGCCGCGCAGCCGGTTGCCAGCGCGCCGGAAGCGGCCAGCGACGAAATTACCGACGCCGAGTTCGAATCGCTGCTGGACCAGTTGCATGGCAAGGGCACCTTCCAGGCCGATGCCTTGCCCGCTGCCAAGGCGCAGACGCCTGCCGCAACCGATACCAGCGCAGCCAGCGACGAAATCAGCGAGCACGAGTTCGAGGCGCTGCTGGACCAGTTGCACGGCAAGGGCAAGTTCGGTGGCGACGTTGCCGCCGTCGAAGCCCCGGCTGCGGCCAAGGTGCAAGCGCCGGTCGCGGCCAAGACCGACAGCCAGCCCGTGGCCAAGCCAGCCGCAGTTGCTGCGCCGGCACCGGCACCTGCCAGCAAACCTGCCGCAGCACCCCGCGCCCCGGCGCCGGCTGCCGAGAAGCATGGCGCCAGCGAAGCGGAAACCACCGTGCGGGTCGATACCGCGCGCCTGGACGAGATCATGAACATGGTCGGCGAACTGGTGCTGGTGCGTAACCGCCTGGTGCGCCTGGGCCTGAACAGCGGCGACGAGGCCATGTCCAAGGCTGTGTCCAACCTCGACGTGGTCACCGCCGACCTGCAGACCGCGGTGATGAAAACCCGCATGCAGCCGATCAAGAAAGTCTTCGGCCGCTTCCCGCGCCTGGTGCGCGACCTGGCCCGCCAGCTCAAGAAAGAGATCAACCTGGAGCTGGTCGGCGAAGAGACCGACCTCGACAAGAACCTGGTCGAGGCCTTGGCCGACCCGTTGGTGCACCTGGTGCGCAACGCCGTCGACCATGGCGTGGAAATGCCCGAAGAGCGTGAAGCCTCCGGCAAGGCGCGCACCGGCCGCGTGGTGCTGTCGGCCGAGCAGGAAGGCGACCACATCCTGCTGTCGATCTCTGACGACGGCAAGGGCATGGACCCCAACATCCTCCGCGCCAAGGCCGTGGAAAAGGGCCTGATGGACAAGGATGCCGCCGATCGCCTGAGCGAGTCGGACTGCTACAACCTGATCTTCGCCCCGGGCTTCTCGACCAAGACCGAGATTTCCGACGTGTCCGGCCGCGGTGTGGGCATGGACGTGGTGAAGACCAAGATCTCCCAGCTCAACGGCTCAATCAACATCTTCTCGGCCAAGGGCCAGGGCTCGAAGATCGTCATCAAGGTGCCGCTGACCCTGGCGATCATGCCAACCCTGATGGTGATGCTGGGCAACCAGGCGTTCGCCTTCCCGCTGGTCAACGTCAACGAGATCTTCCACCTCGACCTGTCGCGCACCAACGTGGTCGACGGCCAGGAAGTGGTGATCGTGCGCGACAAGGCGCTGCCGCTGTTCTACCTCAAGCGCTGGCTGGTGCAGGGCCAGGTGCACGAAGAGCAGCACGAGGGCCACGTGGTGATCCTGTCGGTCGGCACCCAGCGCATCGGCTTTGTCGTCGATCAACTGGTTGGCCAGGAAGAAGTGGTAATCAAGCCGCTGGGCAAGATGCTGCAGGGCACCCCGGGCATGTCCGGGGCCACCATCACCGGCGACGGTCGCATCGCGTTGATTCTCGACGTCCCGAGCATGCTCAAGCGTTACGCCGCGCGGCGTATTTGATTTCGGTGGCGCACCCTGGCGGGTTGCGCCGCCTAATGGAGTGTTTATGGCAGTCAAGGTCCTGGTGGTGGATGATTCCGGTTTCTTCCGCCGCCGCGTCTCGGAAATCCTCTCGGCGGATCCGACGATCCAGGTAGTGGGTACCGCGACCAATGGCAAGGAAGCAATCGACCAGGCGCTGGCGCTGAAGCCCGATGTCATCACCATGGACTACGAAATGCCCATGATGGACGGCATCACAGCGGTGCGGCACATCATGCAGCGCTGCCCGACGCCGGTGTTGATGTTCTCGTCGCTGACCCATGAAGGCGCCCGTGTCACCCTCGATGCGCTGGATGCCGGTGCGGTGGATTACCTGCCGAAGAACTTCGAGGACATCTCGCGCAACCCAGACAAGGTCAAGCAACTGCTGTGCGAGAAGGTGCATACCATTTCCCGCAGCAACCGCCGTTTTGGCAGCTACGCCAGCCATGCGCCGGTTGCCGCACCTGCGCCGGCAGGCAGCAGCCATGCACCCACCAGCAGTTTCGCCAGCCCGGCAGCGGCGCGCACGCCTGCGCCTGCCCGTGCGGCGGCCCCGGCTGCGGCGCCAGCTCACTCGCCGGCACCCAAGCGCAAGCCTTACAAGCTGGTGGCCATCGGCACCTCCACGGGCGGCCCGGTCGCCCTGCAGCGGGTGCTGACCCAGTTGCCAGCCAACTTCCCGGCGCCGATCGTACTGATCCAGCACATGCCGGCGGCGTTCACCAAGGCCTTTGCCGAGCGCCTGGACAAGCTGTGCCGCATCAGCGTCAAGGAAGCCGAGGACGGCGACATGCTGCGCCCGGGCCTGGCCCTGCTGGCCCCAGGTGGCAAGCAGATGATGATCGACGGCCGTGGCGCGGTGAAAATCCTGCCCGGTGACGAGCGTCTGAACTACAAGCCGTGCGTGGACATCACCTTCGGCTCGGCGGCCAAGTCGTATGGCGACAAGGTGCTGTCGGTGGTGCTTACCGGCATGGGCGCCGATGGCCGTGAAGGTGCGCGCCTGCTCAAGCAGGGCGGCAGTACGGTGTGGGCCCAGGATGAAGCCAGCTGCGTGATCTATGGCATGCCCATGGCCATCGTCAAGGCCAACCTGGCCGACGCGGTGTACAGCCTGGACGAAATCGGCAAGCACCTGGTGGAGGCGTGCGTCTGATGGACGTGCTCAGCCTGATCGGCCTGATCCTTGCCTTTGTCGCCATCGTCGGTGGCAACTTCCTCGAAGGCGGCCATGTCGGTGCCCTGATCAATGGCCCGGCAGCACTGATCGTGTTGGGCGGCACCCTGGCGGCGGCCTTGCTGCAGTCGCCACTGTCGTCGTTCAAGCGTGCCTTGCAGATTCTGCGCTGGATCCTGTTTCCGCCACGGGTCGACCTGGCGGGCGGGATCGACCGCGTCGTCAACTGGAGCCTGACCGCGCGCAAGGAAGGCCTGCTGGGCCTGGAAGGGGTGGCCGACAGCGAACCTGACCCGTATGCGCGCAAGGGCCTGCAACTGCTGGTGGATGGCGCAGAGCCAGAGGCCATCCGCAGCATCCTCGAAGTCGATTTCCTGACCCAGGAAAGCCGTGATATCCAGGCCGCCAAGGTGTTCGAAAGCATGGGTGGCTACGCGCCGACCATCGGCATCATCGGTGCGGTGATGGGCCTGATCCACGTGATGGGCAACCTGGCCGACCCGTCGCAGCTGGGCAACGGCATTGCCGTGGCCTTCGTCGCGACCATCTACGGCGTGGCCAGCGCCAACCTGGTGCTGCTGCCGATCGCCAACAAGCTCAAGGCCATCGTCATGCGCCAGTCGCGCTACCGCGAGATGCTGCTCGAGGGCCTGCTGTCGATTGCCGAGGGTGAGAACCCGCGCTCGATCGAGCTGAAGCTGCAAGGCTTCATGGAGTAACCCATGCGTCGCCGTCGTCATACCGAGGAACACGAAAACCACGAACGCTGGCTGGTGTCGTACGCCGACTTCATCACCTTGCTGTTCGCCTTTTTCGTGGTGATGTACTCGATTTCCTCGATCAACGAGGGCAAGTACAAGGTCATTTCCCAGGCCTTGCTCGGGGTGTTCAACGACCCCGAGCGCAGCATGAAGCCGATCCCCATCGGTGAAGAGCGGCCGCTGAGCGTGCGCCCGGCCGAGCCGTTGGTGAAGGACAGCGAGCAGACCGATGCAGGCCTTGGGGCGACCAGTGTCGACCCGCTGAAAACCATCAGCGATGATGTGCGCGATGCCTTTGGCGACCTGATCAATAGCGACCAGATGACGGTGCGCGGCAATGAGCTGTGGATCGAGATCGAGCTCAATTCCTCGTTGCTGTTCGGCAGTGGCGATGCCATGCCCAGCGACAAGGCATTTGCCATCATCGAGAAGGTGGCCGGCATTCTCAAGCCGTTCGCCAACCCGGTGCACGTCGAAGGCTTTACCGACAACCTGCCGATCCGCACCGCGCAGTACCCGACCAACTGGGAGCTGTCATCGGCGCGAGCGGCGAGCATCGTGCGCCTGCTGGCCATGGAAGGGGTAAACCCGGCACGCATGGCCTCGGTCGGCTATGGCGAGTACCAGCCGGTGGCCAGCAACGACACTGCCGAAGGCCGTGCGCGCAACCGCCGCGTGGTGCTGGTGATTTCGCGCAATCTCGAAGTGCGCCGCAGCCTGACGGGCTCGGGCAGTGCCAATGCCACGCCGGATGCCGCATTGCGCCGGGCTGGCACACAAAGTGCACCGGCTACGCCAGCAACGGTGGCGGGGCAGTGATCCGTCAATTCCCCGACGTTGCCAAATAGTTGAATGTAGCGCGGTCTTGTGTGGGAGCGGGTTCACCCGCGAAGAAGGTGACACGGTGCATGGCACCGGCTGCGCCGGTGTTCGCGGGTAAACCCGCTCCCACACTGATCGCGCCAGCTTTCCGATGTTGAGCAAGACAGTTGCCCCAGCAGTGTCCCTGCCAAATCAATAGATAGAGTTTGCTTGATGAGAGTCTGGGCAGTAGCCAATCAAAAAGGTGGCGTCGGCAAGACCACCACTACCATCGCCCTGGCCGGCCTGCTGGCCGAGGCCGGCAAGCGCGTGGTCGTTGTCGACCTCGACCCGCACGGCTCGATGACCAGCTATTTCGGGCACAACCCCGATGCCCTGGAGCACAGCTGCTACGACCTGTTCCTGCACAAGGGCGCGGTGCCCGAGGGCCTGCCCGGGCAACTGCTGCTGCCCACCAGTGACGAACGCATCTCGCTGTTGCCGTCGAGTACCGCGCTGGCGGTGCTGGAGCGCCAGTCACCGGGGCAGAACGGCCTGGGCCTGGTGATCGCCAAGAGTCTGGCGCAGCTGTGGCAGGATTTCGACTTTGCCCTGATCGACAGCCCACCCTTGCTCGGTGTGCTGATGGTCAATGCCCTGGCAGCCAGCCAGCAGCTGGTGATCCCGGTGCAGACCGAGTTCCTCGCGGTCAAGGGCCTGGAGCGCATGGTCGGTACCCTGGCCATGGTCAACCGCTCGCGCAAGCAAGCGCTGCCGTACCAGATCGTGCCGACCTTGTTCGACCGCCGCACCCAGGCCTCGCTGGCCACGCTCAAGCTGCTGCGTGACACCTACGACCAGCATGTATGGCAGGGCTACATCCCGGTGGATACGCGCCTGCGCGATGCCAGCCGCAAGGGCGTCACGCCCTCGCAATTCGACAGCAAGAGCCGCGGGCTGATTGCCTATCGGGCGCTGCTCAAGCACCTGCTGACCTACAAGACTGCAGCGCAGGTGGCCTGATGACCCAGACCCGGCAAACCAATACCCGGCCACAGATGGCCCTGCAGTCATACCTCGACGGCCTGCTGCAGGAGGCCACCGAAGCCGAAGACCTGTTCGAGGCGCCAGCGGCGGCGGACGAGTTCGCCGAAGCGGTGCGCGAAGAGCAGGCGCGTGATGCCTTGCAGCAAGCCAGGCCGGCGTCAGCCGAAGCGACCGTCAGCCCCGCACCACGGCCGTTCGCCGAGCCCAGGCTGGCGGTGCTGCCCCGCGTGATGCCGGTGGAAGCACCGGTGGTGACGGTGGTCGAGCGCGAAGTGGTGGCCGAAGCCAGCATCCCGGTGCTGGTCGAAGAGCAAACCGTGGAACCGGCAGTGCCGCTGGTGGATGTGCACCTGCCGGCGCCGCAGGTGCCCGTGCCCCCGGCTACGGTCGATGGCCGCCCGGCCTGGGCCGCCGAGCCGTTCGAATGCCTGCTGTTCGACGTGGCGGGCCTGACCCTGGCGGTGCCGCTGGTGTGCCTGGGTTCGATCTACACCCTGGCCGGCCAGGAACTGACACCGCTGTTCGGCCAGCCCGACTGGTTCCTCGGCATCCTGACCTGCCAGGCCGGCAACCTGAAGGTGCTGGATACCGCGCGTTGGGTGATGCCCGACCGCTATCGCGATGATTTTCGCCAGGGCCTGCAATACGTGATTTCCGTGCAGGGCTACGAATGGGGGCTGGCCGTGCACCAGGTCAGCCGCTCGCTGCGCCTGGACCCGTCCGAGATCAAGTGGCGCAGCCAGCGTGGCCAGCGCCCGTGGCTGGCCGGCACGGTGATTGAACACATGTGTGCACTGCTCGACGTCGCCGCACTGGCCGAGCTGATCGCCAGCGGTGCGGTCAAGCAGATGCACGCCAAACAGAAATGACACCGAATACACCGCCGATGGCGGATTTTGAGGGTAGGGGAATGAAAAAGTCGTCTGCACAAGGTTCCGAAGATCCGATCCTGCAGTGGGTTACCTTCCGTCTGGACAATGAGTCCTACGGCATCAACGTGATGCAGGTGCAGGAAGTGTTGCGCTACACCGAGATCGCCCCGGTGCCGGGTGCGCCAAGCTACGTGCTGGGCATCATCAACCTGCGCGGCAACGTGGTGACCGTGATCGACACCCGCCAGCGCTTTGGCCTGATGCCGACCGAAGTCACCGACAACACCCGTATCGTCATCATCGAGGCCGACAAGCAAGTGGTCGGTATCCTGGTCGACAGCGTGGCCGAGGTGGTGTACCTGCGCCAGTCCGAGATCGAGACCGCGCCGAACGTGGGTAACGAAGAATCGGCCAAGTTCATCCAGGGCGTGTGCAACAAGAATGGCGAACTGCTGATCCTGGTCGAGCTGGACAAGATGATGACCGAGGAAGAGTGGTCCGAGCTGGAGAACATCTGAGTTGATCCTACAGGTTGCTGTCATCTTCCTGGCGCTGGTCTGGGCGCTGAGCCTGTGGTTCTTCCTCAACTACAGCAAGCGCCAGCGCGAGCTGGCCGCGCAGCAGGCCGAGGGTGATGCCCTGCGTGACCAGCGCATCAAGGACCTCGCCAAGCGCCTGGACGACTACCAGAACGGTACCGTGCGCATGGGCGAGGCGCTGCACGACCTGCGCGTGGCGGTTGCCCCGCTGCCAGACAAGATCCAGCAGCTGGAACAGCGCGACCCGCACAACGTCACCTTCACCCAGGCGGCCAAGCTGGTGGGCATGGGCGCCAGCGTGGCCGAGCTGACCGAAAGCTGCGGCCTGACCCAGGCCGAGGCAGAGCTGATGAGCAAGCTGCATCGCAGCAACTGATTGCCATGAGCATTGCGCGGCCCCTGATACAGTGGCCGCGCAAGCTCGCCCGGCAGTCAGTAGCCCTGTGCGTTCCCCGCCATTGCGACCTCCTCCAGTGGTAGCAGCCGCAGCTCTGCACGCCGTTGTGCTGCTTCATCCAGCAGCGCGTCGTAGTTCAGGGTGAGCATGTTTGCCAGGTCCGCCACCTGCCTGAAGGTGTACAGCTCAGGTAGACGTTGGTCGATCACATGGTTGAGCACCGCAGGCCCGGTCAGTGTGTTGAGCCTTTCGGTATAGGCCTGGAATGCCGCCGCATGCTGTCGCGGCGGTTTGGGGGCCTCGTAGAACGCCTGGCCCTCCGGGGTGCGGTAGCGGGCCAGGATCTCGTCGGAAATGGCGTTCAGCACCGGATTGCCAGCGCGGCTACCAATCATGCTGGTGTTGTAGCTGGTATACATGCCCAATTGCGCATTGCACACCGGGCTCCTCAACAGCAGCCCGTCGAGGGGCGTGGTGAGCGGTACGCTGTCTATCTTTGCCCGCAGCTGCCCGGTTGCGTCCGGCTCGACCAGCAGATGGTCGTCGATATCCAGGTAGATGCCCCCTTCGCTGTGCAGGACGCGGTAGCGCAAGATGTCCGAGGCCGATGAAAAGTTGCTCGCCACACCGCCATTTCCTTCCAGCGCAGCCTGGTACTGGCCGAAGTATTCACTTGCCGCGAATTGATGATAGAAGGTCTGCTGCTCCAGCACTGCAACCTTCAACCCCTCGTCGATGCGGGGCTGCAGCAGGGTCATGTTGCGTTCGAATGCCTGAGGGTTTGCGTTGGAGAGGTAGAGCTTGAGCGTGAAATCGCTGTTTCGCAGTGCCTGTACGTTGTTGTCGAGCGCAGCCAGGTAATCACCGGCGATCGTCCTGTCACCCAGCCAGATGTGAAATACCTGCCTGGGGACGGGTATGCCTGGTGCAGTCCCCAGGGCATCGAGGTCGACGGGCAGCTGCAGATCGATACCCAGTGCCCGCAGCGTCCGCGAGCGCGATGCCGGGCTGATTTCCCGCAACGGGTCCGTATCGGGCAGCAGCCGGCTGATCGAGGGCTGCAGCGGATCGGCGCTGGCCACATAGTGCTGGGCGCCGCGTGTGCCGTTGGGGTACTTGAGCACGAAGCTGTCCTGTCGGGCGTCGTAGTAGAGCGGGTGCGGGCCATTGCCCACATCGCCGATCAGTTCGTCACCCGTGCCGAATGCCCTGCGCCGCGTTACGCAGCGGGCAATGTGTGAATCGGCGCCGGACCAGCTGGCGGCTACCTGGTCGCCCGCTACTGCCAGGTCCTGGAAATAGGGTGTCATCGCAGGCCCGGGCCAGCGTGGCGGCGAGACCGGGCTCAGCGGGTAGCCTATGCGGCCATTGAGCCTCACCGGTTTGATGAAGCCAATGGGGCGTTGGCCGAACAGCGCCTTGCTCGCCTTGACTCCACGCGCCAGCCCCGGGGCTGCGTTCAGCAGGCCGAACACGGCCTGCTCCGCGCCTTCGAGCTGTTGGTTCAAGTCCTTGCCGTGCAGCGCCTGGTCCAGGCCCACTGTAAATTGGGCCACCCCGGCCACGGCAGCCAGGGGTAGCAGTCCGGGAACCACCACCAGAAACGGTGTGGCCAGGTTCATGGTCAGGTAGAAATAGCTGCGCCATGCGGCCTTGGTCACTTCACTGTCGCGCGTGATCAGGAAGTCGGCGTCGGATTGGCTGCGTTGACGTTGTGCCACCGTCAATGCCTCGAACAGGTTGTATTCGATGCGTGGGCTGGAGGTGTCTGCCTTGTAGTTGATCAGGGTATGCGGGTTCCAAACCCTGGCCAGGCGATACACGCTGGTTGCAGGCAGGATGATCTGGCGGGGCGGGAAATCGCCCATGCCCTGAAGTATCCGACGCAACCCCGACCGACCGATCCTGTCCGGAATATCGCAGGCCCTGAAGTGGGCAAGCAGGGCCCCCTGTTTTTCGGCGTCGCGGCACTGCCTGGCAAGCCACGCACGCATGGCGCCCGGGTTGGCAAACTCATGCAACGGCGCCGCATTGCCCGGTATGTACAGCAAGGTCAGGTGGCTGCGCGTATCGTTCAGGCAGAGGATGTCGCTTGATGGGTAGCCATTGATGTTCAGCAGCCTGGCGTCTACCCCGTTGGCACTGAGGCTGGCGCCGTGCTGCCAGCGTTCCACGCCTGCCGCCCGCCACGCCAGGCTGCGCCCCTGTTCACTGAGGTTGCCCCGCAATGCTTGCCGGTTGCAGGCAGCGAGGAATGCGATGCACGCGCTGACGCTGTACTGGCTGGCGGCATGAGACCAGAAGTCATCGAGCTGGCGTTTGAATACGCCCTGGAAGTCGAGCTGCCAGATGAAGGACTGGAAAGTCGTGGCGTCGAACTGGACATAAGTGCTGGCGTCGTAGCGCATGGGTGCGGTTCGGCGAAAAAGGCCGTGGAATTCGGTGTGCACATCGATGTCGTGGTCCAGGCCGCTTCCTGGCAATTCATCGACGATCGTCACCTGACCATGGCTGAAGGCCTGGGCCCAGGGTGCTCGACCATGTGGCAGTGACAGCTCCGGCAGTACACCTAGCAGGTCGACGGTGGCCGTCCCGCCTCTTAGCAGCAACTGCGCGGTTTGCTCGGCAACCTTGGAGTAGCCACTTTGCTGCCAGTTGCCAAGCAGCGCTTCGGTCAGGTTCATTTGTTGGACGACCTTGGCCAGCCAGCCCCGCTTGGGAACGAATTTGCAATGCAAGGTCACCGCAAGCGTGTTGTCGGGTTCCACATCCAGCCGCTGCTGGCTGGCCCATTCGCGGATGGCTGCACTGGCACTGCGGTCAGGACGAGGCACGGAACCCAGCATTGCCTTGACGTAGTCTTGGCCGGCTGCGCCGACCACAGGTTGGCGCTGGGTCATGTTCGGCTCCAGGAATGGTTGCCGCCGACAGTGGCGAACCGGTTCAGGGGCAGGAGCGTACGCACCGAATCGCGCATGCGTGGCAGATCGACGAACCGGTAGGCATTGATGCGCGGCATCCCATAAAGATTGGTGAGCTGGCGCAGGATACGCAGGCTCGGCAGTTGCCGATCGACCACGTCGCTGAGCAGGGCAGGGCCGGTGAGGTAGCTCAGGCGGCTGGCATATTCATAGAAATTCCCCGGGTCCTCAGCCAGGCTGGGCTTGCTGTCGTAGAAGTCGCGATTGAGCTGGTAGCGTGCGTACATCTCTTCGGAAATGGCCTCCAGGGTGGGGTTGCCGGGATGGCTGCCGATAAGGCTGGAGTTGTAGAGGCTGTTCATGCTCATCTTTTCATTGGACATGGGCGGTACCAGCAGCAGCCCATTGGCGTCGGTGCTCAAGTCGACCTGATCGATGGGTTCACCGGCGGGGCCTACCGGTTGCCCGTCGATGATCAATGAGTATTCGCCTGGCGCGAGCAAGGTGTCATCGACATCCATGTACAAGCCACCTTCGTGGTGCAGCATCGGGTAGCGCAGCACATCGCATGCCGATGCATAGTTGCGGGCAACACCGCCGTTGCCATCCAGGGCCGCGTCGTACTGCGTGTAGTACTTGCTTTGGCGGAAAGCCCTGAAGAAGGCCTGCTCTTCCAGCGGTAGCACCTGCAAGCCCGGGGCGTGAGCGGCCAGGAGGTCCAGGTTTTCGGCGTAGGCCTGCCGGGCAGTGCTGGAAAGGAACAACCGTATGCTGTATTCGCTGCCTTGCAACCGCGCTGCGTTCTGGCCCAGGTTGGCCAGCAGCTCCGGGCCGATGATCTGGTCACCGACCCACAGGCAGGAGATGTGTCTGGGTATTGGCCAACTGCCCGGCGCTCTGGCCGGCACCTGTAGCGGCAATGGCAGGTCCACGCCCAGCGCCCGCAAGGTACGACTGCGCATCGCATGGGTAACCACGCGCCCTTGTGGTGCGGGGCGCAGGTTCCGGCTGCCGGGTACCGCCACGAAGCCGACAGGGTCGACCTGGTTCAGGTCTTCGGCCCGAATGAATACGTCCCGCTCCATGTCGTAGATGATCCTGGTGTTGTAGCCATCGATGCTGGCTGTCAGGGTGTCTGGTTCCCCATCGTACTGGGGCGTACGAATGACGGCGTGGGCAACCGCCTCGTCAGCGTCTGCCAGTGGCTCTATCGGGTCGGTGATATGGAAGTAACTTGCGCCCTCGGGCTCGGGGAAGCGCGGTGGCGAGAGCGGGCTCAGGGGGTAGCCGAACTGTTCATTCAGCCGCGTCGGCGGCGCGAAACCCTCGACCTTGAATTCGAACAGTGCCTTGCCCCTTGCGGCAGCGCCCAACGCCAGGGGCAAGGCATTGAACAGGCCCCAGGTGATGTTGCCGATACCTTCTTGCTGCTGCTGCAGGGACTTGCCGTTGATTGCCTGGTCGAGCCCCAGGCCAAGCTGGGCGATGCCACCGATGGCCAGCAGCGGCCCAAGGCCGGGTACCACCAGGCACAGTGGCGCCAGCAGGTTGAGCGTAGTGGCCAGGTAGCCACGCCACCTGGCCTTGATGACTTCGCTGTCAGCCGTGATCAGAAACGCGGCATCGTCGTAGCTGCGCTGACGCTGGCGCTCGGCCAACGCCTGGAACAGGTCGCCCTTGATTTTGGGGTTGTACTTGGCTGGTCGATAATTGACATAGGTCTGCGGCGGCCAGGTGCCGTCGTCGTTGAAATAGCCGTGTTCGGGCGGCAGCAGGTGACGTTCAGGGTAGGCGCCCAGCCCCTCCATGGCAGTGTCCAGGCCGCTGAAGTCGAGGCCTTGCGGGCAATCGGCCAAGCGAAAGTGCTGTTTCAGGGCCTGGCGTTTGGTCGGGTCTTTGCATTGTTCGCCGACCCAGGCCTTCAATTCTCGTTCGCTGCTGAACGTCAACAACGGTGAGCTGTTGCCAGGAACATACAGCACTGTCAGGTCGGTAGCGGGGTCGTTCAGGTACAGCAGGTCGGTTGCGGCATAGCCGTAGATGCTCAACGTGCTGCGTCGCAGCCTGTTACGCCGTGGCATCAGCCCGGCCGCTTGCCAGACCAGTTGCCGTGCAGGCTCGCTGAGGCTGCCCTCGCTGACCTGTCTGTTGCAGGCTGCGATGAAGTTGAGCTTCAGCGACAGCCTGTGACTGTGCAGATGGTCACGCCAGTACACATCCAGCGCCGCCTTGAAAGGCTGCTGGAAGTCCAGGTTGCTGATGAACTGCTGGAAGGCTTCGGCGCTTACCGGCAGATGGGTGGAAGCGTCGTAGCGTTGCGGGGCAGTGCGCCGGAACAGGCCGTTGAATACCTCGAAGGGGGCCCCGTAGTGATTGAAGCCGGGTGCCGGGAGGGTTTCCACCAATCGTAGCGGGCCTGCGGGTAATGCACCGGCCCAGGGTGCTTGCAGCAGCTTGCCGAACATGTCACTGGCCGACTCGCCCTGCCAGTTGCCCAGCAGTGCCTGGGGCAGGCTGGTGCGCTGGCTGATCGCGGCCAGCTGGCCACCTGCACCGTCCGGGCAGTAGTGGAGGGTAACGACGTCGAGCTGGTCCGGGTCCAGGTCATGGCCTTGCTGCGCGAGCCATTGGCGGATGGCGCGGTTGGCTTCACGATCGGGGCGAGGCACATGGCCGAGGTGGTCTATAACGTAATGCGTGCCCATCACGTTGATGCGAGTCGAATGCATGGGGGGTACCTTGCGCTGAGATGAAGCCGGCAAGGTTGAAGCAGGGGCACGGAAAAGCGGTGGTAGATATGTCGGTACGGGACCTGGCCGTCCTCATCACCCCCGTGACCCTCGCAAGGGCAGGGGACTGGTGTCAGGCGCCTTCGCCTCCGGGCAGCAGCCTTCCGAGCAGCGGTGGGGTAGGCCCTGGAGCGGCAGGTTCGTCATCGAAGCCCGCAGGCACTTTGCCTCGCAGGTGCCAGGCAAAGGCGATGATTTCGGCAATGGTCAGGTACAGCGCCTCTGGTATCTGGTCCCCCAGCTCCAGGCGCGCCAGCAGACGCACCAGCTCGGCATTTTCGTAGATCGGCACTTCGTGCTCGCGGGCCAATGCCAGGATGGCCTCGGCCAGCGCATCGTCGCCCTTGGCGGTGAGGGTAGGGGCTTGCTGCCCGTCGTAGAACAGGGCAATCGCCTGCCGTGCAGGTTGGTGCGTCATGCGTTCTCATCCACCCAACGTTGTTCTACCCGCGTACGCGGGCCTTGTGGCGGGATACCAGGATGGCATTCCACATCACCCACATCCAGGCCCCGCGCCAACAGGCGTTCGCGCAAGCTGCCGAGCTGGCTGTCGATCAGCCGGGCTGTCGCCTCGCGTTCCGCCCAAAGCTGGCCACCCAGGCGGCCTTGGCTCAGTTGTGCCTGGACCTGCACCGGGCCAAGGGGCGATAGGTCGAAAGCCAGCTCGATACGCCACAGGGCTTGCAGCGGGTCGGCTGATTCCTGCTGGCGGTCGGCCTGCTGCTGTGGCGTTTCTTCGCGCTGCAGCTTGACCTGCAACGGGATGAACTCCTGGCCGTGACGGATCGGCACTTCGGTTTGCCAGGTGGTCTGCAGGTTGCCGTTTTCCAAGGTACCGGTTTGTTGCAGGCTGCTCATGGCGTGGCTTTGCAGGCGCGACACGGCAGCGGCAGCCAGGCGCAGCAGTTGTTGCAGGTCGCCTTCGTCTTCCATGGCCTTGAGCAGGCGCGACGGCAGCGGGAATGCGCCCGGCTGCGGTTTGGGGCTGACCCGTTCGAGCATGCCCAGCGCACTGCGGGCCAGGGCCGGCATGGTAACGGCCAGGCTGGCGGGCGCCAGGTTGGGCGCCCCGGGTATGCTGGCCGGCGCGACGGTGATCAGCCGCAGCAAGTGCGCCTTGAGGTCGGTGGCGACGCTGGCCGGGAGGCCGCCCAGCAGTTTGGCTTCGAGAAAGGTACCGCTGTTGTTCAGGGCTTGGGCCACTGCCTTGGCATCACCCAGTTGCCGGGCTTCCGGCAGGCCCGCCAGCAGGCGTTCGGCGCTGGCTCGCAGTTCGCCATCGGCGCCCGGGTCGCGGGCCACCTGTTGCAGGGCATTGAGCAGGCCGGGCAGCGAAGCCTGGCGGTTCTGCTGGGTCAGCAGCTGCTGGGCAATGCTGAGCTGGTCCTGGCGGCCGCTGAGCGGTACGAAACGCAGCGACTGGTCGCCTTGCACCAGCGCGCTGAGCAGACTGCCGACGGCCAGCGGTCGCGGGCTGTCCACGCTCAGGGTTGCGCCGGCCTGGGCACTGTTCAGCAGGCTGACCAGCGCCCGGTAGACGGCGGGCTGGCCGGGCGCCTGGGCCAGCGCCTGGTTGGTCAGGACCTTGCCCTGCAGCAGGGTGCCGACCGGCACCTTGCTGGTGTCCAGCTGGGTGAGGGTGGCGACCTGGCTGGCGCTGGCCTGCTGCAGCATGATCGCCAGGCGGTTGCTTTCGGTCTGGCTGACCGTGACCTGGCTACCCTGGGGCAGGGGCTGGCTGGCGCTGGCTTGCAGCTGGGTCTGGGTGCCGTTGGCCAGCATCAGCCGCAGCACCAGCTGGAAGTCCTGGCCCACCTGGCGCAAAGACATGACCTCGGCCTGCGCGGTCTCGCCGGGGGCCATCAAGCCGGGCTGCGGTTGCGTCAGGCGCAGCAGTTCGCCGGTCATGCCCGCCTTGATGGCCTGGGGGCTGATCGCGGTTTGTGCGCCGAGACTATTGATTTCAGTCATGATTGTATACAACCTGTCGAGCCCGCCCTCTTGGCAGCGCGGCGGCGCGTGTAATAATGCCGACCGTCCGTCGTTGCCAGTATAACGGCAGCGAGGGGGGCGACTTGAGATACAGGGCTAGAGGTCGGCGTCGTCTGCTTCGCGGGTAAACCCGCTCCCACAGGTTCAGCGCAGGGTTTGAAAGCTGCGCAAACCTTTGTAGGAGCGGGTTTACCCGCGAAGCAGGCGACGCCGACCTCTAGCCCTACAAAGATAAGGCGAAACCGTGACCCTTCACCTCCAAGCCGCGGGCCTGGCCTGCGAGCGCGACTGGCGCCTGCTGTTCGAGCACCTCGCTTTCGAGCTGCGGCCCGGCGACATGCTGCAGATCAGCGGCCCCAACGGCAGCGGCAAGACCAGCCTGCTGCGCCTGCTGGCCGGCCTGATGCAGCCGACGGCCGGGCAGATCCTGCTGGGCGGCAAGCCACTGGCCGAGCAGCGCCACGCCCTGGCCAGCATCCTGTTGTGGATCGGCCACGCCGCCGGCATCAAGGACCTGCTCACCGCCGAGGAGAACCTCACCTGGTTGTGCGCCCTGCACCAGCCTGCCAGCCGCGAAGCGATCTGGGCGGCACTGGCGGCCGTCGGCCTGCGTGGTTTCGAAGACGTGCCCTGCCACACCCTGTCTGCCGGCCAGCAGCGCCGCGTGGCCCTGGCCCGGCTGTACCTGGCCAGCCCGCCGCTGTGGATCCTCGACGAACCCTTCACCGCCCTCGACAAGCAGGGCGTGGCGCAGCTCGAGGCGCACCTGGCGGCCCACTGCGAGCAGGGCGGCACGGTAGTGCTGACCACCCACCACACGCTGGAACGCAAGCCCTCCGGTTACCGTGAACTGAACCTGGGGCAATGGGCGGCATGAGCGTATTCATCCTGTTGTTGCGCCGCGAAGCGCGCCTGCTGTTCCGCCGCCCGGCCGAGCTGGCCAACCCGTTGGTATTCTTCGCCATCGTGGTTGCGCTGTTCCCGCTGGCAGTCGGCCCGGAAAGCCAATTGTTGCAAACCTTGTCGCCAGGCCTGGTCTGGGTGGCGGCACTGCTGGCGGTGCTGTTGTCGCTGGACGGCCTGTTCCGCAGCGATTTCGAGGACGGCTCGCTGGAACAGTGGGTGCTGTCGCCGCACCCGTTGGCGCTGCTGGTGCTGGCCAAGGTGCTGGCGCACTGGATCTTTTCCGGGCTGGCGCTGGTATTGTTGGCGCCGCTGCTGGCACTGATGCTGGGGCTGCCGAGCCATTGCCTGCCGGTGCTGCTCGGTTCCCTGCTGCTGGGCACGCCGGTGCTGAGCCTGCTGGGCGCGGTGGGCGCGGCGCTGACAGTCGGTCTGAAACGCGGCGGTTTGCTGCTGGCATTGCTGATTCTGCCGTTGTATATCCCTGTATTGATCCTGGGCAGTGGTGCGTTGCAAGCGGCGTTGCAGAATATGCCGGCAACCGGCCACCTGCTCTGGCTCGCCAGCCTGACGGCCCTGGCCGTGACCCTGGCACCCTTTGCGATAGCGGCCGGCCTGAAGATCAGCGTCGGCGAATAACGAGTCCCGGGCTTTCAAGCCCGGCCAATACCCTGGATGTACCCTGATGAAAATAAGCTGGACGTGGTTCCACAAGCTGGGCTCCCCCAAATGGTTCTATGCCATCAGCGGCCGCATGCTGCCGTGGCTTGCCGGCGCTGCCGTGCTCCTGCTGCTGGTCGGCATCACCTGGGGCCTGGCCTTCGCCCCCCAGGACTACCAGCAAGGCAACAGCTTCCGCATCATCTACATCCACGTGCCGGCGGCGATGCTGGCGCAGTCCTGCTACGTGCTGCTGGCAGTGGCCGGGGTGGTGGGGCTGGTATGGAAGATGAAACTGGCCGACGTCGCCTTGCAATGCGCCGCCCCCATCGGTGCCTGGATGACCGCCGTGGCACTGGTCACCGGGGCCATCTGGGGCAAGCCCACCTGGGGAAGCTGGTGGGTCTGGGATGCCCGACTGACGTCCATGCTCATCCTGTTGTTCCTGTACTTCGGCATTATTGCGCTGGGCCAGGCAATCAGTAATCGTGACAGTGCAGCCAAGGCCTGTGCGGTACTGGCGATCGTCGGCGTGGTGAACATCCCGATCATCAAGTACTCGGTGGAGTGGTGGAACACCCTGCACCAGGGCGCCACCTTCACCCTCACCGAAAAGCCGGCGATGCCCGCAGAAATGTGGTTGCCGCTGCTGTGCACCGCGCTGGGCTTCTACTGCTTCTTTGGCGCGGTGCTGTTGCTGCGCATGCGCCTTGAAGTGCTCAAGCGCGAAGCGCGCGCCAGTTGGGTCAAGGACGAAGTATTGAACAGCCTGGGGCGGAGGGCCGCACAATGAGTTTCGCCACCTTCGGTGACTTTCTCGCCATGGGCCACCATGGCCTGTACGTGTGGACGGCCTATGGCATCTGCCTGGCGGTGCTGGCGCTGAATGTCGCCGCGCCCGTGCTGGCCCGCCGTCGCTACCTGCAAGATGAGGCGCGCCGTTTGCGCCGGGAGAACAACCAGTGAATCCGCAGCGCAAGAAACGCCTGTTGCTCATCGTCGGCCTGCTGGTCGGCGTCGGGGTTGCCGTCGGCTTTGCCTTGAGCGCATTGCAGCAGAACATCAACCTGTTCTACACCCCGACCCAGATCGCCAACGGCGAAGCGCCGCTGGACACCCGCATCCGCGCCGGCGGCATGGTCGAGAAAGGTTCGGTACAGCGTTCGTCCGATTCGCTGGACGTGCGCTTCGTGGTCACCGACTTCAACAAGTCGGTGCCGATCACCTACCGTGGCATCCTCCCCGACCTGTTCCGCGAAGGGCAGGGCATCGTCGCCCTCGGCAAGCTCAACGCCGATGGCGTGGTGGTGGCCGATGAAGTACTGGCCAAGCACGACGAGAAGTACATGCCGCCCGAGGTCACCAAGGCCCTGAAGGAAAGCGGCCAGGCCGCCACCGGCGGGGAGGCCAAGCCATGAACGCGGCGCTGGTGATCCCCGAACTCGGCCAGCTGGCGATGATCCTGGCCATCTGCTTTGCCGCCGTGCAGGCCAGCGTACCGCTGCTCGGCGCCTGGCGTGGCGACAGCCTGTGGATGAGCCTGGCGCGGCCGGCGGCCTGGGGGCAGTTCGCCTTCCTGGCCTTTGCCTTCGCCTGCCTGACCCATGCCTTCATGACCGACAACTTCTCGGTCGCCTATGTGGCCAGCAACTCCAACAGCGCCTTGCCCTGGTACTACAAGTTCAGTGCCGTGTGGGGCGCCCACGAAGGTTCGCTGCTGCTGTGGGCGCTGATCCTCGGCGGCTGGACCTTCGCCGTGTCGGTGTTCTCGCGGCAGTTGCCGCAGGTGATGCTGGCCCGCGTGCTGGCGGTAATGGGCATGATCAGCGTGGGCTTCCTGAGCTTCCTGATCATCACCTCCAACCCGTTCCAGCGCCTGCTGCCGCAGGTGCCGACCGATGGCCGCGACCTCAACCCGCTGTTGCAGGACTTTGGCCTGATCGTCCACCCGCCGATGCTGTACATGGGCTACGTCGGGTTCTCGGTGGCCTTCGCCTTCGCCATCGCCGCCTTGCTCGGTGGCCGCCTGGACGCTGCCTGGGCGCGCTGGTCGCGGCCCTGGACCATCGTTGCCTGGGCCTTCCTCGGGGTCGGCATTACCCTGGGCTCGTGGTGGGCCTACTATGAGCTGGGCTGGGGTGGCTGGTGGTTCTGGGACCCGGTGGAAAACGCCTCGTTCATGCCCTGGCTGGTAGGTACGGCGCTGATCCACTCGCTGGCGGTGACAGAGAAGCGCGGGGTATTCAAGAGCTGGACCGTGCTGCTGGCGATTGCCGCGTTCTCGCTGAGCCTGCTGGGTACCTTCCTGGTGCGCTCCGGTGTGCTGACCTCGGTGCACGCGTTTGCCGCCGACCCGTCGCGGGGCATTTTCATCCTGATCTTCCTGCTGTTCGTGGTCGGTGGATCGCTCACCCTGTTCGCCCTGCGCGCACCGGTGGTCAAGAGCCAGGTCGGCTTTGCCCTGTGGTCGCGCGAGACGCTGCTGCTGGCCAACAACCTGGTGCTGGTAGTGGCGGCCTCGATGATTCTGCTCGGTACTCTGTACCCGCTGGTGCTCGATGCGCTGACCGGGGCCAAGCTGTCGGTGGGCCCACCGTATTTCGACGCCTTGTTCCTGCCGCTGATGGCACTGCTGATGGTGGTGCTGGGTGTGGGCGTGGTGGTGCGCTGGAAAGACACCCCCGGCAAATGGCTGGCCAGCATGATGACCCCGGTGCTGCTCGGCAGCGCCATCCTCGCGCCGGTGGCGGGCTTTATCGTCGACGACTTCGACTGGCCGACCCTGACCGCCTTCGCCCTGGCCGCCTGGGTGGTGCTTGGCGGGCTGCGCGACATTCTCGACAAGACCCGCCACAAAGGCCTGCTCAAGGGCCTGCCCGGGCTGGGTCGCAGCTACTGGGGCATGCAGCTGGCGCACCTGGGCCTGGCGGTGTGCGCGCTGGGTGTGGTGCTGTCGAGCAACAACAGCGCCGAACGCGACCTGCGCATGGCGCCGGGCGAGAGCGTGGAACTGGGCGGTTACCACTTCCTGTTCCAGGGTGCCCGGCATTTCGAAGGGCCGAATTTCATTTCCGACAAGGGCACCGTGGTGGTCAGCCGCGATGGCCGTGAAGTGACCACCCTGCACCCGGAGAAACGCCTGTATACCGTGCAGCAGTCGATGATGACCGAAGCCGGCATCGACGCCGGCTTTACCCGCGACTTGTACGTCGCCCTCGGCGAGCCGCTGGAGAACGGTGCCTGGGCGGTACGCGTGCATATCAAGCCTTACGTCCGCTGGATCTGGCTGGGCGGTCTGCTGACCGGCCTGGGCGGGTTGCTGGCGGCCCTCGACCGGCGCTATCGCGTCAAGGTCAAGACCCGGGTGCGTGATGCCCTGGGCGTGTCTGGAGCAGCTGCATGAAGCGTTGGATCATGGTAGTCCCCCTGGCGGTATTTCTGCTGGTGGCGGTGTTCCTCTACAAAGGGCTGTTCCTCAAGCCCGACGAGCTGCCCTCGGCAATGATCGGCAAGCCGTTCCCGGCCTTTTCCCTGGCCTCGACCCAGGGTGACCGTACCCTGACCGAGGCCGACTTGCGGGGCCGCCCGGCACTGGTCAACGTGTGGGCCACCTGGTGCCCGTCGTGCAAGGTCGAGCACCCGTACCTGAACCAGCTGGCCCAGCAGGGCGTGGTGATCCACGGCGTCAACTACAAGGACGACAATGCGGCGGCCCTGAAGTGGCTGGCCGAGTTCCACAACCCGTACCAGCTGGACATTCGTGACGAGCAGGGCAGCCTGGGCCTGGACCTGGGCGTGTATGGCGCGCCGGAAACCTTCCTGATCGATGCCAAGGGCATCATCCGCTACAAGCACGTGGGCGTGGTCGATGCCACGGTCTGGCGTGAGCAGCTGGCGCCGCTGTACCAGGGCCTGGTCGACGAGGCCAAGCCATGAAGCGGGGGCTGGCAGCTGCCGTGCTGGGGCTCTTCATGGGGTTTAGCCTGGCAGGCGTGGCCAAGGCGGCCATCGACACCTACCAGTTCCGCGACGATGCCGAGCGTGAGCGCTACCAGCAGCTGACCAAGGAGCTGCGTTGCCCCAAGTGCCAGAACCAGGACATCGCCGACTCCAACGCGCCGATTGCCGCCGACCTGCGTCGGGAAATCTTCCGCATGCTCGGCGAGGGCAAGAGCAACCAGCAGATCGTCGACTTCATGGTCGACCGCTATGGCGACTTCGTGCGCTACAAGCCGGCGCTCAGCGGGCGTACCTGGCTGTTGTGGTTCGGCCCGGGGATTTTGCTGACCGGTGGTTTCGTGGTACTGGCGCTGATCGTGCGCCGGCGCCGCGGTGCGGCCGTGCAGGGCGCCAATGAGTTGTCCGCCGAAGAACGCGAGCGTCTCGCCAAATTGCTGGAAAAAGAACAGACCCATGATTGAATTCTGGCTTAGCGCGGGCCTGCTGCTGCTCGCTGCCCTCAGCTTCCTGCTGATCCCGATCCTGCGTGGCCGTGGCCGCCAGCAGGAAGAAGACCGCACCGCCCTGAACGTGGCCCTGTACCAGGAGCGCGTCGCCGAACTGGCTGCCCAGCAGGCCGCTGGCGTGCTCGACGAGGCGCAGATGGCCAAGGGCCGTGACGAGGCCGCCCGTGAGCTGCTGGCGGATACCGAAGGTGCCGAGGCCCCGCGCCAGGGGCACCTGGGCAAGGCCCTGCCGTTGCTGGCGGCGCTGCTGGTGCCGCTGCTGGCATTGGGGCTGTACCTGCATTTCGGCGCGGCCGACAAGGTGGAGTTGACCCAGGAGTTTGCCGAGGCGCCCAAGTCGATGGAAGAAATGACTGCCCGCCTGGAACGGGTGGTGCAGGCCCAGCCGGATTCGGCCGAGGCCGTGTACTTCCTGGGCCGAGCCTACATGGCCGAGCAGCGCCCTGCCGATGCCGCGCGTACCTTCGAGCGCGCCGTGGCCTTGGCCGATCGCCAGCCCGAATTGCTCGGGCAGTGGGCCCAGGCGCTGTACTTCGCTGCCGACAAGAAGTGGAGCCCGCAGCTGCAGGCGCTGACTGACGAGGCGCTGAAAGCCGACCCCAACGAAGTGACCAGCCTGGGCCTGCGTGGTATCGCTGCCTTCGAGGGCGAGCGTTACCAGGAAGCTATCGATTACTGGAAGCGCCTGCTGGCGCAGTTGCCGGAAGGTGATACCTCGCGTGCGGCGCTGCAGGGCGGTATCGACCGCGCCGCCGAGCGCCTGGGTGGTTCGCCGGGGCAGGCTGCGGCGCCCGTGGCGGCTCGCTTGAAGGTGCGCGTGGAGCTGGCGGCGGCGTTGAAGGACAAGGTCAAGCCGGACGACACGGTGTTCATCTTCGCCCGCGCCAGCAATGGCCCACCCATGCCGCTGGCAGCCAAGCGGGTGACCGTGGCGCAGTTGCCGATCGAGGTGGAGTTGTCCGATGCTGACGCCATGATGCCGCAGATGAAACTGTCGGACTTTGCCGAAGTCCAACTCGTTGCACGTGTATCACGCGCTGGCCAGCCAACCCATGGCGAGTGGATTGGCCAGGGCACGCCACTGCCCAGCGCCACCCAGGCCATCCAGCACCTGACCATCGACAGTCCCGACCCGTAAGAGAGCAATGCCATGCACAGCATCGTCCGCCTGACCCTGATCACCCTGGCCCTGGGTTTGTCTGCGTGTACGGTGCATGAGCCGTACGAGCAGCCCGAACCACCGATCGAGCGCCTGCCGCCGCCGGGGCCGGCGGTCAAGCCCTTGCCGGACAGGCAACCGGCCCCCGCGCCGAGCAAGCCTGCGGCCACGCCCAAGCCGATGCCACGCACCTCGGCCAGCTTCGCGCCGCCACCTGGCGGGGCGAGCCATTGGGACCCGAAGCTGGGTGTGTATGTGCTGGAGAAGAAACCCAATACCTTCTACCGCCAGCGGACCTACTACCGCTTCGACAACGGCTGGAGCTGGTCGCTGAGCCCGGATGGGCCGTGGCAGGAGACTGACAGCAGCGGTGTGCCGGGTGGTCTGGGGCGTGCGTTCGCCCAGTAGTGGGTTGGTTGCCTGTCCCGGCCCCTTCGCGGGTAAACCCGCTCCCACAGGTACGTCACAAATCTCAAGTGCTGTGATATCCCTGTGGGAGCGGGTTTACCCGCGAAGGGGCCGGGACAGGCAACCAATACAGTACAGTTTTTCCGCAATTACCGATTGACTGTACTGTGCTGTGATTCCGCATAATGCCCCTTCAAGAATAAGGAGGTGGCATGCACAAGACAGTCCTGGTGCTGGTGGAAACCGTCGATGATTACCTGCCCATGCTGGAGCAGGCCGGCTACCGTTTGATCCGCGCCCCTTCGCCGCAACTGCGGGCCGAGGCCATCCAGCGCCATGCCCATGAAATCGATGCCGTGCTCACCCGCGGCCCGCTGGGCCTGACTGCCAGCGAAATCGACACGCTGTCCAAACTGCAGATCATCTGCGTGATCGGTGCCGGCTACGAGCAGGTCGACCTGGCCGCCGCCGCTGCGCGCGGCATCACGGTTACCAACGGCGCCGGGGCCAATGCCGAGGCAGTCGCCGACCACACCCTTGCCCTGCTGCTGGCGCTGTTGCGCGACATTCCCCGCGCCGATGCCAGTACCCGCCGGGGCGAATGGAACCGGGTGATCAGCCCCTCGGTGAGTGGCAAGCGCCTGGGCATTCTCGGCCTTGGTGCGGTGGGCATGGCCATCGCCAGGCGCGCCCATCTGGGCTTCGCCATGCCCGTCAGCTACCACAGCCGCACGCCGCGCCAGGATGTGCCCTACACCTGGTACGACAGCCCGCTGCACCTGGCCGATGCCGTCGACATCCTGGTGGTGGCAACCCCCGGCGGTGCCAACACTCGCCATCTGGTCGATGCACAGGTGCTCGAGGCCCTGGGGGCCGAGGGCTACCTGGTGAACATCGCGCGTGCCAGCGTGGTCGACACCCAGGCCCTGGTCGCCGCGCTGCAGCATGGCCAACTGGCTGGTGCGGCACTGGATGTGTTCGACGACGAGCCGGCTGTACCCGATGCCCTCAAGGCCCTTGGCAACACCGTGCTCACCCCCCACGTGGCCGGCCAGTCGCCGGAGGCGGCGCGCGATACGGTGACCCTGGTGCTGCGCAACCTACAGGCGTTCTTTGCCGGCGAAGCCGTGTTGACCCCGGTACGCCAGTAACCCTTTTCATACATCTGCCTGGCAGCGATCGGGCAACAAGGAGTGTGTGCATGCAACTTGAAATCTTCCAGGTCGATGCGTTTTCCGCCGAACCGTTCGGGGGCAACCCGGCGGCAGTGATCCCGCTGCAAAGCTGGCTGCCGGACGACGTGCTGCAGCGCATTGCCGAAGAGAACAACCTGTCGGAAACCGCCTACTTCGTGCGCAACGGCGAAACCTTCGACCTGCGCTGGTTCACCCCGACCGTGGAAGTGGACCTGTGCGGCCATGCCACCCTGGCCTCGGCCTCTGTGCTGTTCGAACAGCTGGGCGAGCAGGTGCAGGTGCTGCGTTTCAACACCCGCAGTGGCGAGCTGCGGGTCAGCCGCAATGCTGACGGGCTGCTGGCCATGGACTTCCCGGCCAAGCAGCCAGTCGCCGTGGACATGCTGCCGGGCCTGTTGCAGGCGCTGGGCCTTGGCCAGGCACAGGCGCTGTACCGCAGTGACGACTATGTGGTGGTGATCGATGACGCCCTGTTGCTCGACACCCTGAAGCCGGATTTCGTTGCCCTGTCGGCTTTCGATGTGCGCGGTATCGCCGTTACCGCAGCAGGCCGTGGCTTTGATTTCGTCACCCGCTGGTTCGGCCCACGGGTCGGCGTGAACGAAGACCCGGTGACTGGCTCGGCGCACACCTCGCTGGCGCCGATATGGGCAGAGCGTCTGGGTAGGAACGTGCTGAGCTGCGAGCAGGGTGGGGTGCGCAAAGGGCAGCTGCAGTGCGAAGTGCCGGGTAATGGCCGGGTGATCATCAGCGGGCGGGCTGCGTTGTACCTGCGCGGTACCATTTTCATCTAGAAGCTTACGCGATGCCCTGTAGGAGCGGCCTTGTGTCGCGATGGGCCGCAACGCGGCCCATCGATGTCGGTAACACTGCATAGACCCGGGGCTGCTTTGCAGCCCATCGCGACACAAGGCCGCTCCTACAGGAATCGAGCACCTATACTGGTCTGCCCATCCCTTGCTCAAGGAGCCAGCCATGGCCCTGGAAAAACAAGGCACCTGCCTGTGCGGCGCCACCCGGCTCAAGGTCACCGTCGACAACAACCATATCAGCGCCTGCCACTGCAGCATGTGCCGCAAATGGACCGGCGGCCCATTGCTGGTGGTGCATTGCAGCCAGCCACCGGTGATCGAAGGGCGCGCGCCCAGCGTCTATGAGTCTTCCGATTGGGCCCAGCGCGGCTTCTGCGGCCAGTGCGGCACGCACCTGTACTACCGGCTCAAGGCCAATGACTTCCACGCCGTGCCGGTCGGCCTGCTCGACGGCGACCAGGAATGGCATTTCGACTTGCAAATCTTCGTCGAACAGAAACCCGCCTGGTATTGCTTCGCCAACCAGACCAAGGAACTGACTGGCCAGGAAGCCTTCGAGCAGCTCGGCTGATTCAGGCGGCGTGCTGTGATCGATGCGCCAGCACGAAACGCCACGCGAACTTGCCAAACCGGTGCATTCCTGAGAAAAGGGCGGCTTTGTTTCCAGCGTTGGAGTATGCCCCGTGAACCAAGAACTGCAGATCATCGACCTTGTGGAGGGGGATGGCAAAGCCGCCGTCAAAGGCGCCCTGATCACCACCCAGTACACCGGCTGGCTGGCCGACGGCAGCGAGTTCGATTCGTCCTGGTCGCGCGGCAAGCCGTTCCAGTGCGTGATCGGCACGGGTCGGGTAATCAAGGGGTGGGATCAAGGCCTGATGGGCATGCGCGTTGGCGGCAAGCGCAAGCTGCTGGTACCGGCCCACCTGGGCTATGGCGAACGCAGCGTGGGGGCGATTCCGCCGAACTCGGATTTGACCTTCGAGATCGAATTGCTGGAAGTGCTGACGCGGGATGATTGAGTGGCCGTACTGCAACCCGATGTTCTTGCGCCCTACACATTTCAGCAACACCCATCCTCTAATCTAAGCCTTGCCTAGGGAACGGCATCCACCTCCAGGGAGGAACCAAACGGGTTCAGGGCACTCTCACCCTCACTCGTTGCCATGGACGGCATTCACTACAAGGATGCCCCGCGGTGCTGTTGGCGGGGTGATGTGGCGGGTCTACCCGATTCTTTCTGCCACATGGGCCTGTCTTGATGAAGTTGCCAACATTCTTCCGCCGTCGTCGTCACTGGTTGCTGAGCCTGACGCTTACAGCCATAGCCGTACCGCTGGCGCTGGAAGCTGTCGAAAGCCGGGCGCAACCGGTGGATGGCACCCAGACCCTTGTGTTCCTGCGCCACGCCGAGAAGCCGGGCGAGGGGCTGGGCCAGTTGAACTGCCAGGGCCTCAACCGTGCGCTGGACCTGGCTACCGTGCTGCCCGAGCGCTTTGGCAAGGCCGACTACGTGTTCGCTGCCAACCCCTCGCGGCATGTCGAGGAAGGCAGCAAGGACGAAAGCTACAGCTACATTCGCCCGCTGATGACCATCAGCCCCAGCGCCATTCGCCTGGGCCTGCCGGTAAACATCGACTACGGCGCCAACGACACCGACGCACTGGCCGAAGAGCTGCTGCGCGACAAGTACCGTAACGCGACCGTGTACACCGCCTGGTCGCATGGCTACCTCCCTGACCTGATCAATACCGTGGCTGGCAAGGCCCTCGGTGAAGAGCGGGTGATCACCGAGGACTGGAGCGGCGACGACTTCGACACCCTCTACGTCCTGACCCTGACCTGGCACGACGGCAAGGCCAGCCTGCTCAGCCGCAACGTGCGTCAGGGCCTGAATGATGGTGCGCATAGCTGCCCGACCTGATCCGCTGGTACTGTTCTGCCAGGAAACCCTGAACAGAGTGACGATGAAGTTGAGTACACAGCGGTTGGCCAGAATGATACTTCGGCAGGACCGGCCTCTTCGCGGGTAAACCCGCTCCCACAAGTACTGCTCAGGCCCTGAGAGCAATGCGGTCCCTGTGGGAGCGGGTTTACCCGCGAAGAGGCCAGGTCAGGCGAAAGATGCCTAACGCCCGAACCGCACCGGCCAACCCACCACTTTCTTCGCCCGTGGCGTGGCATAGGTACGTACCTTGGAGGTACTCAAGCCCATGCGCACCAGCGATTCGGCTATGGTCACCGCCGCGCTCACACCATCCACCACCGGCACGCCGGTGCGCTGGCGGATCTGCTCGTCCAAACCGGCCATGCCGCCGCAACCCAGGCAGATCACCTCGGCCTTGTCGTCGCGCACGGCGCGTTCTGCCTGCTCGACAATCGCCTCCACGGCGCGCTGTGGGTCGGCTTCCAGCTCCAGCACCGCCAGCCCGCTGGCGCGTACCGATGCGCAGCGGTCATACAGGCCGGAGAGCTTCAGGCGGTCCTCGATCAGCGGCACGGTGCGGTCCAGGGTGGTCACCACCGAGTAGGCATGGCCCAGGTACATCGCCGTGCTGGCGGCGGCATCGGTGATGTCCACCACCGGCACGTTCAGCAGTTCCTGCAGGCCTTCGCGGCCATGTTCGCCGTAACCCGCCTGGATCACGGCGTCGTAAGGGCCTTCGTAGGCCAGCACCCGGTCCATCACTGCGATGGCGGCCAGGTAACTTTCGAAGTTGCCTTCCACCGACTCGGCACCGAACCATGGGGTGAGGCCGATGATTTCGGTGCCGGGTGCGGCCACCGTATGGGCCTGTTCAGCAATGGCTTCGGTGATGGCTTCGGTGGTGTTGACGTTGGCGATCAGAATGCGCATGGGTAGTCCTCCCTGGTCAATGGCTGCTGTGGTCAACGGCGATGCATTCGCCGCTGACGTCGTGGTATTGGCGTTTGCGTGGGGCGATCAGCAGGTACAGGGCGGCGGCGATGCCGGCACCGATCAGCCAGGAGAACGGCGCCACGCCATGGAAGTTGGGCACCAGGGCCAGGACGATGGCCAGCAGTGCGGCCGGCACGAAGGCGGCCACCGCGCGCAGGTTGATGCCCTTGGTGTAGTGGTAGGCGCCGGTCGGGTCTTCGCTGTACAGCTGCGGCACGTTGATGCAGCCTTTGCGCAGCAACCAGTAGTCGGACATGATCACCCCGTACAGCGGGCCGAGCAGGGCACCCAGGCCGGACAGGAAATACACGATCACCAGCGGGCTGTTGTACAGGTTCCACGGCAGGATCAGCACTGCCAGGGTGGCGCTGATCAGCCCGGCGCGGCGGAAGTTCAGGTGACGCGGTGCCAGGTTGCTGAGGACGAAGGCCGGGGCGACGAAGTTGGCCATGATGTTCACCGCCACGGTGACGATCAGGAAGGCCAGGCAGCCCAGTACCAGAAACGCTGTGCTGGGGATGGCGGCGACGATCTGGGTAGGGCTGTCGATGATCTGGCCGTTGATCTGGAACTGCGCGCCGCACAGCACCACGGTGATCACGGCGAACACCAGGATGTTCACCGGCAGGCCCCAGAAATTGCCGACGCGGATGGTCTTGCGGCATGGCGAGGAGCGGGCGAAGTCACAGAAGTTCAGCACCAGGGTGCCGTAGATCGCCAGCCACAGCGCGCCGCCGGCAAAGATGTTGCGCCACATCTCGTAGCCGGTCAGCGGTTCGGCCACCGACCAGGCGATGCGGGCGTCGGCCTTGAAGTACATGAACACTGCCAGGGCGGCGACGGTCAGCAGGATCACCGGGCCGGCAAAGGCCTCGTAGCGGCGCACCATCTCCATGCCGTAGGCCAGGATCACCAGCTGCACCAGCCAGATCGACACGAAGCATGCCCAGCCCAGGCTCGACAGGCCGAGGATACTGTCATGGTCATAGGCTGCCATTTGCGGCCATACGGCGGTGAGCAGCACGCGCAGCACCACCGAAGCCAGGTAGGTCTGGATGCCGAACCAGGCGATGGCGATGACCGCGCGGATCAGCGCCGGGATCTGCGCGCCGTGGATGCCGAAGGCGATGCGGCTGATGACTGGGAACGGCACGCCGGTCTTCTGCCCCATGTAGCCGGACAGGTTCATGAAGAAGTACACCAGCGCCGCGCCGATGGCCAGCGACAGCAGGATCTGCCAGCCACCCAGGCCGAGGGCGAACAAGCCCATGGCGAACGAGTAGTTGGCGATGTTGTGCACATCGTTGGTCCACAGCGCGAAGATGCTGTAGCCGCCCCAGCGGCGGCCTTCGATGCGCGTCGGGGCGAGGTCGCGGTTATGCAGGCGCGGGCTCAGGGCAAGTTCCGGCTGGCTGCCGGCGAGAGGGGAAGCGGGGTGGGTGCTGGCGACGGATAGTTCAGGGGCAAGGTCGAGGCTGGTACTCATTCCGGCGGGCTCCTGATGCACGTGGACTGCGATGAGCGGGCATGCGCACGGGCTCGCCATCTCGTCGGTGCAGCGTTGGCATCTCAGGGTTTGGGGCGCGGCGGCCGATGTTGGGTCGGCGTCGCGGGTTCTTGTGTATTTATGTTTTGCTTGGTTTGTATACAAAACACGAACACACAAAAGCGAGTTCCATGCCAAGGAAAAAGCAAACTTCAGCTGGCTATCATTTCGAATCTATCTTATTGAAATATAAGTTGATGAAATGAAGGGGATATAAGTTGACCAAATGAACAGGTTTAAATTTTTCGAGGATGATTTAGTTGATCATTTGGTCAGAATAAGTTGTGGGAAGTGTGTAACGTATTGGGGCGTGATCTTGGAAAGTGCACACAAAAACGGCACTTATGGTGACATTCTTGTGTACAAAAATTAGTCAGCTTTTTCCTGGGTCGGCCTCTTCGCGGGTGAACCCGCTCCCACAAGTACGCCACAGCATTCAGGCCCTTCGAGATCCTGTGGGAGCGGGTTTACCCGCGAAGGGGCGCGTACAGGCAAAACTCAATCCATCGGCGGCAACCGCCGCTTCACCGGGCTTTTCTTGATGATGGCGGTGTTGGTCTCGGCCAGCACATTGATGCGGTCGAGCAGGGTATCCAGCTGCTCCATCGAGCGCACATGCAGCCGAGCGATGAAGCAATCCTCGCCAGTAACCTTGTCGCACTCGGTGAACTCGGGAATGGCGACGATCTGCCGTTCCACCTCCTGCAGCTGCCCGGGTAGCGGGCGGATGCGCACGATAGCCTGCAGCTGGTAGCCAAAGGCGCGCGGGTCGACCTCTACGGTGTAACCGCGCAACACGCCGCGTTCCTCCAGGCGGCGCAGGCGTTCGCTGACGCTGGGCGCCGACAGCCCGCTGATTTGCGCCAGGGCCTTGAGCGAGCGGCGCGAGTCTTCCATGAGCGCGTTGATCAGCAGTTGGTCGATGGCATCGGTCATGGTCACCTCAATCAGGTAGTTCGCGTGATTTGCCTTGATAGTAAAGGCAAACATGCCAATCTTCCTTCGTTATCCGCTGGAAGGGCGGCCAGCAACCTTTGCATACTGTTGCCGTCTTCAACAGGAGGTGTGAGATGGACAGTTCATTGCGTCGTGGCTCGCTGGAAATGGTCGCTGCCATGCTGATTTCCGGGACCATCGGTTGGTTCGTGCTGGTGTCCGGCCAGCCGGTGCTCGAGGTGGTGTTCTGGCGCTGCGTGTTCGGTGCCGTGACCTTGCTGGCGATCTGCGCGGGGTTCGGCTTCCTGCGGCCGGGCGTGATCAGCCGCACGGCGTTCCTGCTGGCGATTGCCAGCGGTGTGGCCATCGTCGGCAACTGGGTGCTGCTGTTCGCCTCCTACTCGCGGGCGTCGATTGCCATCGGCACGGCGGTGTACAACGTGCAGCCGTTCATGCTGGTGGGGCTGGCGGCAGTATTCCTGGGCGAGAAGATCACCCTGGCCAAGGTCACCTGGCTGAGCGTGGCGTTCCTCGGCATGCTGGCCATCGTCAGTGCCCATGGCGCAGGGCAGGGTGGCGGTGAGGACTATTTGCTGGGCATTGCGCTGGCGCTGGGGGCGGCCTTCCTGTATGCCATCGCGGCGTTGATCATCAAGCGCCTGAGTGGCACGCCACCGCACCTGATCGCGCTGATCCAGGTGGCCACGGGTGTGCTGTTGCTGGCGCCGTGGGTCAAGCTTGGCGGGTTGCCGGGTGAAGTGCCGGCGCTGGCCAGCCTGGTGACCTTGGGCATGGTGCACACCGGCTTGATGTATGTGTTGCTGTACAGCGCCATCCAGCGCTTGCCCACGGCGCTGACCGGGGCACTGTCGTTCATCTACCCGATTGCGGCGATTCTGGTGGACTGGGTGGCGTTCGGGCACCGGCTGGCACCGTTGCAGTGGCTGGGGGTGGCGTTGATCCTGCTGGCGGCGGCGGGGATGCAGCAGGGGTGGTGGTTCAGGCCAGCGCGGGTTGTGGCAGAGGAATGAGGTGGTCTTGCGGGCCCTTTCGCGGGTAAACCCGCTCCCACAGGTGCTGCACACGGTTCGGGCCTGTGGTGATCCTGTGGGAGCGGGTTTACCCGCGAAAGGGCCCGCAAGGTAGAATGCCGCTTTTACCAGCTTGCGACCCATGATGACTTCGCCGATCCAGACTCTGGAGCAACACCTGCTCGCCGCCCTCGACCCTGCCCCGCAGGAAACCCGCCGCCTGTTCCACGGCCGCGGCCGCTGCTGGGCGGGCCTGGAGCAGGTCACCGTCGACTGGCTGCAAGGCGTGCTGTCGGTCGCTCTGTTCCGCGAGCCGGCGCAAGGCCAGCTGGCCGAACTGGAGGCCATGCTGCGTACTCTCGCCGAGCGCCCGCAGTGGGCTGGCCAGGCCATCCTTCTCCAGCATCGCTACCTGCCCGACAGCCCGGGCCAGTGGTTGCTGGGCGAACCGTGCCAGCAGCGCGAGGTGGTCGAGGACGGGCTGACCTACCTGCTGGACCTGGGCGTGCGGCAGAACAATGGCCTGTTCCTCGACATGCGCTATGGTCGGCGCTGGGTGCGCGAGCAGGCGGCGGGCAAGCGCGTGCTGAACCTGTTCGCCTACACCTGCGGATTCTCGGTGGCGGCGATTGCCGGTGGCGCCGAGCAGGTGGTGAACCTGGACATGGCCAAGTCGGCGTTGTCCCGGGGCCGCGACAACCACCGCCTCAATGGCCACGATGCGTCGCGCGTGGCGTACCTGGGGCACGAGCTGTTCAAGTCCTGGGGCAAGGTGCGCAAGTACGGGCCTTATGACCTGATCATCATCGACCCGCCGACCTTCCAGCGCGGCAGCTTTGTGCTGACCCAGGATTACGCGAAGATCCTGCGGCGCTTGCCGGAGTTGTTGAGCGAGGGCGGGACGGTGCTGGCGTGCGTGAACGACCCGGGCATCGGGCCGGAGTTCCTGATCGAGGGGATGGCGGAGCAGGCGCCGTCGCTGGCATTCGTCGAGCGGCTGGAGAACCCGCCGGAGTTTCCTGACGTGGACCCGGCGGGGGGCTTGAAGGCCCTGGTATTCCGTCAGGTCTGATGTTGCCCTTGCTGGCCTCTTCGCGGGTAAACCCGCTCCCACAAGTACAGTGCAAAACCTGAGGGCTGTGGGGTTCCTGTGGGAGCGGCTTTAGCCGCGAAGAGGCCGGTAAGGCTTACATCAATTACTGATTGTTGGTGTAGATCTGGTCAAACACCCCACCATCATTGAAGTGGGTCTTCTGCACGGTGCGCCAGTCACCGAAGGTCTTCTCTACCGACAGGAAGTCCACTTTCGGGAAGCGGTCGGTGTACTTGGCCAGTACCGTCGCATCACGCGGGCGCAGGTAGTTCTGTGCGGCGATTTCCTGAGCGGCTGGCGACCACAGGTACTTCAGGTATTCCTCGGCCGCGGCCTGGGTGCCTTTCTTCGCCACCACCTTGTCGACCACGCTGACCGGCGGCTCGGCTTCGGCCGACACGCTCGGGTAGACCACTTCGAACTGGTCGCGGCCGAACTCGCGGGCGATCATTTCGGCTTCGTTCTCGAAGGTCACCAGCACGTCACCGATCTGGTTGGTCATGAAGGTGGTGGTGGCGGCACGGCCACCGGTGTCCAATACCGGCGCCTGCTTGAACAGCTTGCCGACAAAGTCCTTGGCCTTGTTTTCATCACCGCCTTGCTTTAGCACATAGCCCCAGGCCGACAGGTAGGTGTAGCGGCCGTTACCCGAGGTCTTGGGGTTGGGCACGATCACCTGTACGCCATCCTTGAGCAGGTCGGGCCAGTCTTTCAGCGCCTTGGGGTTACCCTTGCGCACGATGAACACAGTGGCCGAGGTGAACGGCGCGCTGTTGTTTGGCAGGCGGGTTACCCAGTTGTCCGGCACCAGCTTGCCGTTGTCGGCCAGGGCGTTGATGTCGGTGGCCATGTTCATGGTGATGACATCGGCCGGCAGGCCATCGATCACCGCTCGCGCCTGCTTGCTCGAGCCGCCGAAGGACATCTGCACGTTGACCTTCTCGTTGTGCTCGGCTTCCCAGTGCTTCTGGAAGGCCGGGTTGTAGTCCTTGTAGAAGTCCCGCATCACGTCGTAGGAAACGTTGAGCAGGGTGGGGGCGGCCTGGGCGAAATTGCCCAGGGCAAGGCCTGCGGCGAGCAGCGAGGCGGTGAAGAGTTTTTTCACGTTGCTTCCTTGTTATCGAGAAGGTGTTGGCAGTTTGCCTGCGACTATAGCGGGTGGGTTTGTGGGGGTTAAAGAACAAAAAACACTTTGGTTATGCTTCTGCCTGTTCTGGCCCTTTCGCGGGTAAACCCGCTCCCACAGGGACCGCGCACGGTTCGGGTATGTGGTGATCCTGTGGGAGCGGGTTTACCCGCGAAAGGGCCGGAACAGGCGGAATCATTGCTTGGGAAACAGCACATTCCCGCACCGCGAACAGAACGCCGCGCCATGCTCATGGCTCTTCTTGCTGCAGGTCGGGCAATCATGCTGCAGCTGCTCCCCGCGCATGGCATTGGCCAGCTCGGCGGTAAAGATCCCGGTCGGTACGGCGATGATCGAATAACCGGTAATCATCACCAGCGACGACAGCACCTGCCCCAGCGGGGTCTTCGGCACGATGTCGCCGAAGCCCACCGTCGTCAGGGTAACGATGGCCCAGTAGATACCCTTGGGAATGCTGGTAAAGCCATGCTCAGGCCCTTCGATCACATACATCAAGGTGCCGAACACCGTCACCAGGGTCGATACCGTCACCAGGAACACGATGATCTTCTGCTTGCTGCCGCGCAGCGCCTCCATCAGGTAATGGGCCTGCTTGAGGTACGGGCTGAGCTTGAGCACACGGAAGATCCGCAGCATCCGTATCACGCGGATGATCAGCAGGTACTGGGCGTCGCTGTAGTACAGCGCGATGATCCCCGGCACGATCGCCAGCAGATCGACCAGGCCATAAAAGCTGAAGGCATAGCGCAAAGGCTTTGGCGAGCAGTACAGGCGGGTGAGGTACTCGGCCAGGAAGATCGCGGTAAAGCCCCACTCGACACCCGCCAGCAGGCCGGCGTAACCCTGGTGCACTTCGTCGATGCTGTCGAGGATGACGGTAACCAGGCTGGCCAGGATGATCAGCAGGAGGATCTTGTCGAAGCGTCTTCCAGCCACGGTATCGGTCTGGAAGACCATGATGTAGAGGCGTTCGCGTACGGATTGCGAGGTTTGCATGGCTTGTGTTCCGAGTGCGTAAGCAGCAAGCCTAGAAGGTCAATGCTTGGCCCTGCAACAGGGGGAACTGGTAAAAGTGCCAGTTTTCTAGACGTATGCGCAGGTCGCAAAATGGCGGCGTACGAACATTGGTGCGGGCGCGATCATGAGGAAAGCAGCTAAGCAGCGGGGATTGATGCAACAGGTGCTGTCGTACACAGCCTATGGGCATTTGCCGGCAATGGTGACTGCCGGGGTGGGGTTCAACGGTGAGTTGCGCGATGGTGTCACGCAGGGCTATGCGTTGGGCAATGGACATCGCTTTTATCTCCCTGCGTTGATGCGGTTTCTATGTCCGGATGCGTTGAGTCCGTTTGGCAGAGGCGGCGTGAATGCCTACATGTATTGCGGTGGTGATCCTGTGAACCATATTGACCCTTCAGGGAAAACGATCGTGAAAACCGGATTCGGTAAGTTCATGAAAAAGAACAATATAGACTTGGCGCATCGGAAGAGAGCCAAAAGATATTTACGCGAGCCGATGCAGGCAATTGCAGAGCAGGAGGGGTCGTATAGGTTTACGGCAAAGGTAGGTTCATCTTACATTGAGGTGAATGTGAAGAATGGAAGCTTTACATATGAGTCTAAAATAGGTTTCGATTTATTGTCGGAAGCTGCTCGATACCAGAAACATGGCATTGTAGTGAGTCTCCAGGAAGTTCCCCTGATACGGCCTGACAGAGGTTTTTCATCGAAAATGGACCATGTGAGTTCAGCGAGAGTTGTCGAAACACCTGCGATCCTTCCGGTAATTTCTCAACCAGCCCCTGCAGTGCTCAATTTAAGATCTGGCTCGAGTCTCCACCCGGGTGATTCTTCTGAGGCTTAGCAGAGTATAAACAGTGTCACACCAGTGCATTTTCCGAGGGTGAAGCAGTAAGCCTAGAGAGCCTTTGTTGAAGGGTGCAACGAGTGAACTGGTAAAAGTGCTAGTTACCTGCAGCGTTCAGGTCATAGCAAAATTGAGTACGCGGATACAAAACTGAGCGAACGGCTATGGCAGAAATGGTGATGCAGACAGCTTCGTACACCGCTTATGGGTATTTGCGGGCAATGTCAGGTGCCGCGCTGGGGTTCAATGGCGAATTGATAGACAGGTTATTGCTCGCCTATGCACTGGGTAATGGGCATCGTTTTTATAGCCCGAGGCTTATGCGCTTTTGCAGCGAGGATGCGTTAAGCCCCTTTGGAAAGGGCGGGGTCAATGCCTATTGCTACTGCGAGGGCGATCCGATTAACCGTTCTGACCCATCAGGTCGGGCCGGCACTGGGCTCACGGCTCAGTTTGAGCTCAGGAAAATACCGCTGAAGTTCAAACGTTCGGTTAAGAGGTATTTTAAGAGCAACCCATCTGAAACCTCTTATCACTTTGGTATGGGTACAAAAGGTTATTTGATAGACAAGGCATCAGACGGGCGATTAACAGTGACCCCAATTCTTGGTTTGGGTGACACCCATAGGGAATTGAAAAAGGCTCAAATTGAGAGTGCGCTCCTAAAATCGAGGAACTCGGAGTTAGAAAAAAAGGCGGCGGACCTTGAAGCGCAGGTCAGAGCGCTGAAAGAGCAAATGCATCTTCCCAAGCCTATGCAACCTTTGCGTTACTCAACGACCAGTCCACCTTTACCTCCACCTCCGCTTCCGCCAAAGCTTGATCGTCCGGTAAACCCAACTTCAATCCGGCAGTCGTAAGAATCAGTGTCCGGAGAGCCAAACAATCAGTTCGGTAATTGATGTGAGCTGTTTCTCTGTTTTCTGTGAGCCAGGTGATCAGCCACATGCATCAGCCAGCAGGCGGCGACGAAGGGCGCGGTCAGGCCGGGCACCGGTAGCAGCTTGAACAGTGGTTGCAGCAGCAGGGCCAGGGCAATGGCCAGCAGTGTCACCCACGGCTTTTCACCTTGCCTGCTGAACGCCAGTGCCGCCAACGCGGCGTTGAAACCGTACAGGCCCAGCCAGGCGGCTTGCGCCTGGTCGGCGAACAGTGCCACGCCGCCGCCGATGGCCGAGCCGATCACTGCCCACATTGCGGCATAAGGGTTGGCGATGAACATGCCGATGATGATCAGCAGGCCGGCCAGCGGCTGGTCGAGCAGGAAGATCTGGCCCACGCCGCGCGCCAACGCGTACAGCGGGTCGGCTTCGACGAAGCCGCTGGGCGAGGGGCTGGCGATCAGCAATACGGCCCAGCCCAGCAGCACGAAGGGTGCAGTGTAGGCGATCAGCAGTTTGCCGCCGCGCTTGCGCCACTGGTGGGTAATGATGCTGGACAGGCCGCCAGCGGCGATGATCAGTGGCGGCAAGATGACCGACCAGGGCAGCACGGCGCTGATCAGGATGCCGATCAGCACGCCGTTGTAGCAGTACAGCCCGGCCTGGCGGTCGGCACGGTCGTAGCCGCGTGCCTGGGCGGTGAGCAGGCCGGCCAGGGCGCCGAGCAGGGCGCCACCGACCAGGCCGGGGGCGGTCAGCAGGATGGCCAGCAGGCAGCACAGGCCGCACAGGGGGTTGCGCAGCAGCAGCACCTGGCTGAAGCCGTTGAGTAACGCCGTGGCCCAGTCGGGGCACGGGTTGACGAAATTTTTGGTGTACATCGGGGCAGTCAGTGAGGTTGATGGGGAGCGGTGGGCCTCTTTGGGCCTCGGGTTTTCCGCAGGTCTGGTGTTTCTGTGTACAAGGAGGGCTTTGCCCTCCAATCGCCGGCAAGCCAGCTCCCACAGGGATTGCACAGGCCTTTGAAGTGGTGCGATCCCTGTGGGAGCCGGCTTGCCGGCGATGCGGTCAGATCAAGGTCTCGATCCGCAGCGTGTTAGTCGACCCTGGCTTGCCAAAAGGCACACCGGCAGTGATCAGCAGCGTGTCGCCACGGCTGGCCATGCCTTGTGCCTGGGCAATCTCCAGGGCAGTGGAAACAACCTCGTCCACCTGGCGCAGGCGGTCGTTGACGACCGAGTGCACGCCCCACGCTACGCTCAGGCGGCGCGCTGTGGTCAGGTTTGGCGTCAGGTTGAGGATCGGGGCCCGTGGCCGCTCGCGGGCCGCGCGCAGGGTCGAGGCGCCCGACTCGCTGTAGTTGACCAGCACCGCCACCGGCAGGATGCCGCTGATACGGCGGATGGCGCAGCTGATGGCGTCCGACACGGTGGCCTCGGCCTTCGGCCGGCCAACGTCGAGTTGGGCCTGGTAGTCCGGGCCGTTCTCCACCTGGCGAATGATCTTGCTCATCATCTGCACGGCTTCCAGCGGGTACTCGCCCGAGGCAGTCTCGGCCGACAGCATCACCGCATCGGCACCTTCGGCCACGGCGTTGGCCACGTCGGTGACTTCGGCGCGGGTCGGCGCTGGCGAGAAGCGCATGGATTCGAGCATCTGCGTGGCCACCACCACCGGTTTGCCCAGCTGGCGGCAGGTGCCGATGATGCGTTTCTGGATCTGCGGCACGCTTTCGGCCGGTACTTCCACGCCCAGGTCGCCACGGGCCACCATGATCGCATCCGCAAGCTCCGCGATGGCTTGCAGCTGTTCGACGGCCGATGGCTTTTCGATCTTCGCCATCAAGTAGGCACGGTCACCGATCAGCTGGCGTGCTTCGGTGATGTCTTCGGGGCGCTGTACGAACGACAGGGCCACCCAGTCCACGCCCAGCTCCAGGCCGAAGGCCAGGTCGCGGCGGTCTTTCTCGGTGAGCGGGGAGAGGTCGAGCACCGCTTGCGGCACGTTGACACCCTTGCGATCGGACAGCTCGCCACCGGCCAGCACTTCGGTGTCGATGGCGTCGCTGTGCTTGGCGGTGACGCGCAGGCGCAGCTTGCCGTCGTCCAGCAGCAGGTCCATGCCCGGCTCGAGGGCGGCGATGATCTCGGGGTGCGGCAGGTTGACCCGGCGGCTGTCGCCTGGGGTGTTGTCCAGGTCCAGGCGCAGGGCCTGGCCGCGTTGCAGCTGCACCTTGCCGTCGGCAAAGCGGCCGACGCGCAGCTTCGGCCCTTGCAGGTCCATGAGGATACCCAGCGGGTAGTTCAGTTGCTGCTCGACTTCGCGGATCCACTGGTAGCGCAGGGCGTGGTCGGCGTGCTCGCCGTGGCTGAAGTTGAGGCGGAAGATGTTCACCCCGGCTTCTACCAGTTGGCGGATGTCGTCGATGCCTTTGATCGCAGGGCCAAGGGTGGCGAGGATTTTGACTTTTTTATCAGGCGTCATGATTGGGCAGTCTCGAGGATCAGGATGGCGCGGAAGTCGTTGACGTTGGTGCGGGTCGGCTCGGTGACGATCAGCGCATCCAGGGCGGCGAAATAGCCGTAGCCGTTGTTGTTGTCCAGCTCGTCGCTGGCCGACAGGCCCAGGGCTTCGGCACGGGCGTAGCTGGCCGGGGTCATGAAGGCGCCGGCGTTTTCTTCCGAGCCATCGATACCGTCGGTGTCACCGGCCAGGGCGTACACGCCCGGCAGGCCTTTCAGGCTTTCGGTGAGGCTGAGCAGGAATTCGGCGTTGCGCCCGCCACGGCCATTGCCGCGCACGGTCACGGTGGTTTCGCCGCCGGACAGGATCACGCAGGGTGCCTTCAGCGGCTGGCCGTGCTGGACGATCTGCCGGGCGATACCGGCGTGCACCTTGGCCACTTCGCGTGATTCGCCTTCCAGGTCGCCGAGAATCAGCGGGCTGAACCCGGCCTGGCGGGCTTTGACCGCGGCAGCTTCGAGCGACTGCTGGGGCTTGGCGATCAGCTGGAAGTGGCTGCGGGCCAGGGCCGGGTCATCGGCCTTGACGGTTTCCGAGGCTGGGTTGTTGAGCCAGTCGATAACGGCCTTGGGCGCTTCGATGTTGTAGCGCTTGAGGATGGCCAGGGCATCGGCCGAGGTGCTCGGGTCGGCCACGGTCGGGCCGGAGGCGATCACCGTGGCGAGGTCGCCCGGGACATCGGAAATGGCATAGGTGTACACCGTGGCCGGCCAGCAGGCCTTGGCCAGGCGGCCGCCCTTGATCGCCGAGAGGTGCTTGCGCACGCAGTTCATCTCGCCGATGGTGGCGCCGGATTTCAGCAGTGCCTTGTTGATCTGCTGCTTGTCGGCCAGGGTCAGGCCTTCGGCGGGCAGGGCCAGCAGCGCCGAGCCACCGCCGGACAGCAGGAAGATGACGCGGTCGTCTTCACTGAGGTTGCTGACCAGTTCCAGCACGCGTTTTGCCACGGCCAGGCCGGCGGCATCGGGGACCGGGTGGGCAGCTTCGACCACCTCGATCTTCTGGCAGTTGGCACCGTGACCGTACCGTGTGACAACAAGCCCGGAGACTTCGCCCTGCCAGCTTTTCTCGACCACTTCGGCCATGGCGGCTGCGGCCTTGCCGGCACCGATGACGATGACCCGGCCGCTGCGGTCGGCGGGTAGGTAGGGTTCGAGGACTTGACGGGGGTGGGCGGCGGCGATGGCTGTGTCGAACAGCTCGCGGAGAAGTTTTTGCGGATCGACCGACATGGCAGGCTCCCAATTATTGTTGTTCTGCAGAATCAAAAACGCCCCTGGAACTGCCTCCGTGCAGGCCGAACCAGGGGCGGGTGTTGCTCGGTGCCACCTTTGAGCCTGTGGTCGCAGGTTCAAAGGTGTTGGCTTCTTCGCGGGTAAACCCGCTCCCACAGGGACCTCACAGAGGCTGAAGACGGCGTAAAACCTGTGGGAGCGGGTTCACCCGCGAAGAGGCCGGTGAAGGCTAAAAATTACTTACTTGTCGTCGCGGATCGAGAAGTTGGCCATGTGCTCCAGGCCTTTGATCAGCGCCGAGTGGTCCCAGTTGCCGCCGCCCAGGGCCTGGCAGGTGTTGAACACTTGCTGGGCATTGGAGGTGTTGGGCAGGTTGATGCCCAGTTCCTTGGCACCCTGCAGGGCCAGGTTCAGGTCCTTCTGGTGCAGGTTGATGCGGAAGCCTGGGTCGAAGGTGCCCTTGATCATGCGCTCGGCGTGCACTTCGAGGATCTTCGACGAGGCGAAGCCGCCCATCAGTGCTTCACGTACCTTGGCCGGGTCGGCGCCGTTCTTGGCGGCGAACAGCAGGGCTTCGGCAACGGCCTGGATGTTCAGGGCAACGATGATCTGGTTGGCCACCTTGGCGGTCTGGCCGTCGCCATTGCCACCGACGCGGGTGATGTTCTTGCCCATGGCTTCGAACAGCGGCAGGGTGCGCTCGAAGGCTTTCGGGCAGCCACCGACCATGATGCTCAGGGTCGCGGCCTTGGCGCCGACTTCGCCGCCGGACACAGGTGCGTCCAGGTAGGCAGCGCCGGTGGCCTTGATTTTCTCGGCGAAGGCTTTGGTAGCGGTAGGGGAGATCGAGCTCATGTCGATCACGACCTTGTTCGGGCCCACGCCTTCGGCCACGCCGTTGTCACCGAACAGGACGCTCTCGACCTGCGGGGTGTCGGGGACCATGACGATGATGAACTCGGCTTCCTGGGCAACTTCCTTCGGGTTGGCCAGGGCCACGGCACCGGCGGCGATCAGGTCGGCCGGGGCAGCGTCGTGGTGGGTGGAGACGAAGATGCTGTGACCTGCTTTCTGCAGGTTCTGAGCCATGGGCTTGCCCATGATGCCGGTGCCGATGAAACCGATTTTAGCCATGAGAATGTGCCTCTTTGTATTTGTGATGTCTCAAGCAGACCGCAATCCCTGTGGGAGCGGGCATGCCCGCGAAACAGGCGACTCGGTGGATGGCACCGGCTATGCCGGTGTTCGCGGGCATGCCCGCTCCCACAGGGTTTCGTGTTTCACAGGGGGCTAGCGTTCAGCCGTTCAGATTGCGTTATGGGTCTTCAGCCAGCCCAGGCCCGCTTCGGTGGTGGTCAGCGGCTTGTACTCCGCGCCCACCCAGCCCTGGTAGCCGATGCGGTCCAGGTGCTCGAACAGGAAGCGGTAGTTGATCTCGCCGGTGCCTGGCTCGTTGCGGCCGGGGTTGTCGGCCAGCTGGATGTGGTTGATCAGTTTCAGGTTGGCTTCCATGGTACGAGCCAGGTCACCTTCCATGATCTGCATGTGGTAGATGTCGTACTGCAGGAACAGGTTGTCGCTGCCAACCTCGGCCTGGATTTCCAGGGCCTGCTTGGTGGTGTTCAGGTAGAAGCCGGGGATGTCGCGGGTGTTGATCATTTCCATGACCAGGCGGATCCCGGCGGCTTTCAGCTTGTCGGCGGCGTAGCGCAGGTTTTCCACGAAGGTCTTGCGCACGGTGGCGCAGTCCGGGCCTTGTGGGCGAATGCCGGCCAAGGCGTTGACCTGGGTGTTGCCCAGCACCTTGGCGTATTCGATGGCCTTGTCGACACCGACGCGGAATTCCTCGACGCGGTCAGGGTGGCAGGTGATACCGCGCTCACCCTTGGCCCAATCGCCCGCCGGCAGGTTGAACAGCACCTGGGTCAGGCCGTTGGCGTCCAGCTGCTGCTTGATCTCGGCAGCGCTGAAGTCGTACGGGAAGAGGTATTCGACGCCGCTGAAACCAGCATCGGCGGCAGCCTTGAAGCGGGCCAGGAAGTCCTGTTCGGTGAACAGCATGGACAGGTTGGCAGCGAAGCGAGGCATGTTGTGTCTCCTTGCGATGAAGGCCCCCGGCGCCCTCAGGTAGGGGCCGGCACGGGGGCGTCAGGCGATCAGTCCAGCAGCGAGATGGCGGTTGGCGCGTCGTTGCCGACCAGGGCCAGGTCTTCGAACTCGTTGACCGCGTTGATCTCGGTGCCCATGGAAATGTTGGTCACACGTTCGAGAATCACTTCGACCACCACCGGTACGCGGAACTCTTCGGCCATCTTCTGTGCCTTGAGCAGGGCAGGGGCGATCTCGGCCGGCTCGAATACACGGATGGCCTTGCAGCCCAGGCCTTCGACCACGGCGACATGGTCGACACCGTAGGTGGCGGCGTCGGTCGAGTTGATGTTCTCGAACGCCAGTTGTACACAGTAATCCATGTCGAAGCCACGTTGCGCCTGACGGATCAGGCCCAGGTAGGCGTTGTTCACCAGTACGTGCACGTACGGCAGGTTGAACTGTGCGCCCACCGCCAGCTCTTCGATCATGAACTGGAAGTCGTAGTCACCCGACAGCGCGACCACCTTGCGCTTCGGATCGGCCTTGACCACACCGAGGGCGGCAGGGATGGTCCAGCCCAGCGGGCCGGCCTGGCCGCAGTTGATCCAGTGGCGTGGCTTGTACACGTGCAGGAACTGCGCGCCGGCGATCTGCGACAGGCCGATGGTGCTGACGTAGCAGGTGTCCTTGCCGAATACCTGGTTCATTTCTTCGTAGACGCGCTGCGGCTTGACCGGCACGTTGTCGAAGTGGGTCTTGCGCTGCAGGGTGGCCTTGCGCTCCTGGCAGTCTTCCAGCCAGGCCTTGCGGCACTTCAGCTTGCCAGCGGCTTTCCACTCGCGGGCCACTTCGAGGAACACGTCCAGAGCCTTGCCGGCGTCGGAAACGATACCCAGGTCCGGGGTGAACACGCGGCCGATCTGGGTCGGCTCGATGTCCACGTGCACGAACTTGCGGCCTTCGGTGTAGACGTCGACGGAACCGGTGTGGCGGTTGGCCCAGCGGTTACCGATACCGAACACCAGGTCGGATTTCAGCAGGGTGGCGTTGCCGTAGCGGTGCGAAGTCTGCAGGCCGACCATGCCGACCATCTGTGCGTGGTCGTCCGGGATGGTGCCCCAGCCCATCAGGGTCGGGATTACGGGTACACCGGTCAGTTCGGCGAACTCGACCAGCTTGTCGCTGGCGTCGGCGTTGATGATGCCGCCACCGGCTACCAGCAGCGGGCGCTCGGCGTCATTGAGCAGGGCCAGGGCTTTTTCGGCCTGTACGCGGGTGGCGGACGGCTTGTGCACTGGCAGCGGTTCGTAGGCGTCGATGTCGAATTCGATTTCGGCCATCTGCACGTCGAACGGCAGGTCGATCAGTACCGGGCCTGGGCGGCCGGTGCGCATTTCATAGAAGGCCTTCTGGAAGGCGTAAGGCACCTGGCCTGGCTCCAGAACGGTGGTGGCCCACTTGGTGACCGGCTTGACGATGTTGGTGATGTCGACAGCCTGGAAATCTTCCTTGTGCAGGCGGGCACGTGGGGCCTGGCCGGTGATGCAGAGGATCGGGATGGAGTCGGCGGAGGCACTGTACAGGCCGGTGACCATGTCGGTGCCGGCTGGGCCGGAGGTGCCGATGCACACGCCGATGTTGCCCGGGTTGGCACGGGTGTAACCCTCGGCCATGTGCGAGGCGCCTTCGACGTGACGAGCGAGGACGTGATCGATGCCACCGACTTTCTTCAGGGCCGAGTACAACGGGTTGATGGCAGCCCCCGGGATGCCGAACGCGGTATCTACACCTTCACGGCGCATGACCAGAACGGCTGCATCGATTGCTCTCATTTTGCTCATGGTTTGTGCCTCATCGATTTTGTAATTGTATACAACTTGCTTTGTGCCAGAGTGTATTCACGGCTGGCCGCTTAGGTCAACGGGTTTTCGTCGGCGGACGTCGCTTTCGTTCGAGCGCCCGTGAAAACGGAGGTTTGCGCCATCGCATACGATCGTTTCAAAATATTGTATACAAAAATATCTTTCGTTGTGTTCTATTTGTTCTATCGGTTTTCAACTGCCCTCAGGGCTTCTCACAACAAGAAGAGGACCTTTCCATGAACGCTTTGAACCTGAAAGTCGCGGTCAGCCTGGTGAATGCCGCGCTGGCAGCGGGCCGCAAGATCAATGCCGCGCCACTGACCGTGGCGGTGCTGGATGCCGGCGGCCACTTGCTGGCGCTACAACGCGAGGATGGCGCCAGCCTGATCCGGCCGGAGGTGGCCACCGGCAAGGCCTGGGGCGCGATTGCCCTGGGCAAGGGCTCGCGCCTGCTGGCGCTGGACGCGCAGCAGCGGCCGGCATTTTTTGCCGCGCTGAACGGGTTGGGCGAGCGGCCGGTGGTGCCGGCGCCGGGTGGCGTGCTGGTGCGTGATCAGGACGGCAAGGTGCTGGGTGCGGTAGGGATCAGCGGGGATACGTCGGATATCGACGAGCAGTGCGCGATCAGTGCGATCGAGGAGGTGGGGTTGAAGGCGGATGCCGGGGTAGCGGCGTAAGGCTGAAGATGGCTGGGGCCGCTTTGCGGCCCTTTCGCGACACAAGGCCGCTCCCACAGGGGTTACGCAATCTCCTGTGGGAGCGGCCTTGTGTCGCGATGGGCTGCAAGGCAGCCCCACTGGCCCTGTCAGGCTAGCTCAGGCTCACAGCCCTTGAGCACCATGCGGATGATGGTCTCCGCCGCCGCGTCATAATCGCTGTCGGCCAGCTTGGCCTTTCCGGTCACCGCAGAGATCTGCCAGTCGAAATCGGCATAGGTCTGGGTCGCTGCCCAGATGCTGAACATCAGGTGATGCGCATCCACATGGGCGATCTGCCCGCGGTCGATCCAGCGCTGGATGCACTCGATGTTATGCCGTGCCTGCTCGTTCAGCTGCGCTACCTGGTTCGGCGACAGGTGCGGGGCACCGTGCATGATCTCGCTGGCGAACACCTTGGACGCATGCGGCAGGTCGCGGGAAATGCGGATCTTCGAGCGGATGTACGCACTCAGCACTTCCTTCGGGTCACCGTCGGCATTGAACGGGGTCGACGCCTGCATGATCGGCGCGATGATGCTTTCCAGGACCTCGCGGTAGAGGTTGTCCTTGGATTTGAAGTAGTAATACACGTTCGGCTTGGGCAGGCCGGCCTTGGCCGCGATATCGCTGGTCTTGGTGGCGGCGAAGCCCTTGTCGGCGAATTCCTCGCTGGCCGCGCGCAGGATCAGTTCCTTGTTGCGCTCGCGAATGGTGCTCATGGTCAGGGATCTTCCTCGTGTCTGGCCACCTCTAAGAGGGATCGGGCATGGTAGCACCGGGCTCGACGGGCGCTCAAGGCAGCGGCTTTGGGCTAGAATCCTGGGCACTCACTCTTCTGGATACAGGCAAACATGGCAGGAAGCAGTCTACTGGTACTGATCGACGACATCGCCACGGTGCTTGATGACGTCTCGGTGATGACCAAGGTGGCGGCGAAAAAGACCGCAGGCGTGCTGGGCGATGACCTGGCGCTGAATGCCCAGCAGGTCACCGGGGTGCGTGCCGAGCGCGAGATCCCGGTGGTGTGGGCTGTGGCCAAGGGCTCGATGGTGAACAAGGCCATCCTGGTGCCGGCGGCGCTGCTGATCAGTGCGTTCATCCCCTGGGCGGTGACGCCGTTGCTGATGCTGGGCGGCGCCTACCTGTGCTTCGAGGGTTTCGAGAAGCTGGCGCACAAGTTCCTGCACAGCAAGGCCGAGACTGACGCCGAGCATGAAGCGCTCAAGGAGGCGGTGGCCGATGCCAATGTCGACCTGGTGGCGTTCGAGAAAGCCAAGATCAAGGGCGCGGTACGTACCGACTTCATCCTTTCGGCGGAAATCATCGCCATCACCCTGGGCATCGTTGCCGACTCGCCGTTGACCCAGCAGATCGTCGTGCTGTCGGGTATCGCGGTGGTCATGACCATCGGCGTGTACGGGCTGGTGGGGGGTATCGTCAAGCTCGATGACCTGGGGCTGTGGATGACCCGCAAGGCATCACGCCTGGCCAGGGCGGTGGGTAACGGCATTCTGCGTGCCGCGCCATACATGATGAAGAGCCTGTCGGTGATCGGCACGGCGGCCATGTTCCTGGTCGGTGGTGGGATCCTGGTGCATGGCATCGGGCCGCTGCATCACGCCATCGAGGCGTTCAGTGCAGGGCGTGGCGGGGCGTTGACCGTGGCGCTGCTGAACGGCGGTGTCGGGGTTGTGGCCGGTGCCGTGGTGCTGGCGGTGGTGGGCATTGCGGGGAAACTGTGGCGGGCGGTTCGGCCGGCCAACTGAGTTGCATGGCCGGGGCTTTGCCCCGGTTCGCGGGTGAACCCGCTCCCACATGTATAGCGTCTGCCATGAATCCGGTGCGGAGCCTGTGGGAGCGGGTTTACCCGCGAATGGGCCGCAAGGCGGCCCCTGTACTCAGATCAGAAGTGAACCTTGAGCAGGAAGCTCATGGTGTTCTGGTCGGTGGTGAAGGCATCGGAATCCTTGATGCCGTACTTGTTCTTCCAGTAGTCGTACTCCACACCCACATACAGCTGCTTCTCGCCCAGGTGCAAGGCCTTGCCCAGGTCATACTTGATCTGCGGATTGAAGTGCAGGTTGGCCTGGTAGGTGCCGCGGCGGTTCTCGTCGTTGTCCACCACCCAGTCCATGAAACCGTCGATCAGCACATCGGACGAACCGACCGGAATGGTGTACGACCACACCGGGGTGATCTGCCACACGTTGTCGCCGGCGCGGCTGCCGTCGGTGGTGCGGTTGTAGAAGTTCAGCTGGAAGTAGTCGAAGCCAGGGATGTCCAGGTCGAAGCCAGGGCCGATCAGGTACGACTCGGTATCACCTTCGCCGAACTCGTAGGTCATCGCCAGCAGCACGTCCTTGACCGGGCCGAAGGCCAGCTTCTGGTCGAAGATCTTGCCGAACGACAGGCGCGGGCTGATTTCGCCGTAGTAGGTGTTCGGGCCATTGCCCTCATCTTTCTGGCCCTGGTAGAAGATCTTGTCGACAAAGATGAAGTTATCGCCGTACTTCCAGCCATCAGCGTGCTCGAAGGTCACGGTTTGCTGGATCGACGGGTTGACCTTGAAGTTCTTGCCCCACAGGTAGGTCAGGCTGTTGTTCTGCCATTGCAGCAGGTCGCCGCCGAAGGTGGTGCCACAGGCCAGCAGGCCGCCGGCGAGGATCAGGCTGTTGATGGTACGCATTGCGAGTGTCGCTCCCTTGATTGATCTATTGTCAGCGCTCGTTGTTGGCGCTTTTTTGTCTTTTGAGTCAGCTTTTTTCGATAGGCCACAGCTGTTTGGCAAGGGTTGAGCCAACTTTCCTGGGCTGGCAAAACCTTCCTGCTCGACTTCGTTCTGAACGGATGAAAAGGGTCTTTCAGGCTGGCAACACGTTGGCCAACCGCCCGAATTCATTGACTGAGCGGTCAGTAAACGCAGGCAGAATCCCTTCTGCCCTGATCGAGGGGGCGCGCAGATTACTGGCTTGCGCGCCTTGCCTCAAGTGCTCCGTCCTGGAGCAGTGTGGTACAAACTTGTGCGTTTGGTCAGTTTTCTAGAAGTGCACCTTGATCAGGGCACTGGTGACGCTCTGGTTACTGTCGATATTGCCTTGGCTGTCGATGCCGTACTTGTCCTTCCAGTAGCTGTACTCGATGCCCACGTACAGCTGCTTGGCGCCCAGGTTCAGGGCTTTGCCCAGGTCGTACTTGACCTGTGGGTTGAACTGCAGGTTGGCGTGGTAGGTACCACGGCGGGTCTGGTCGTTGTCGACCACCCAGTCCATGTAACCGTCGATCAGAATGTCGGATTTGCCCACCGGAACGGTGTACGAGAAGGCCGGGGTGATCTGCCAGACGTTGTCACCGGGGCGGCTGCCTTCGGTGTTGCGCAGGTAGAAGTTGAGGGTGAAGTAGTTGAAGCCGGGGATGTCCAGGTCGAAGCCGGGGCCGATCAGGTAGGCCTCGTTGTCGCCCTCGCCACGCTCGTAGGTCATGGCCAGCAGCACATCCTTGATCGGGCCGAACGCCAGCTTCTGGTCGAAGATCTTGCCGAACGACAGGCGCGGGCTGAACTCACCGTAGTAGCTGGTCACGCCTTTGCCCGGGTCGGGCTTGCCGTTGTAGAAGACCTTGTCGACGAACATGAAGGTATCGCCGTACTTCCATTTGTTGGCGTGCTCGAAGGTCACTGTCTGCTGGATGCGTGGGTTGACCTTGAAATCCTTGCCGTACAGGTAGGTCAGGCTTTCGCCATGCCACTGCAGCCATTCGCCAGCGTGGGCGGGGAGGGTGGCCAGCAGGCTGCTGCCCAGCAAGAGGGACGAGGTGATGCGTTTCATGTTGTGGTTCCCGGACTTATTGTTTTTGTTGGGTTTTTTTGGCGCGCAGGCGCCCCGGACGGCCCATTCCGGCGGGCCGACGGTGTAGCGTTTACGGCGAATTCGAGGCGGGGCGGCAGTGCGCCGCCCCCCTTGCTCAATGCTGGTGACAGGCTTCGTTGTGCACCGCGCGGTCGGCACCACCAAGGATGTTGAACAGCACGTTCAACACCAGGGCACTGACCGTGGCCATGGCGATGCCACTGTGGGTGATGGGTTCCATCCACTGGGGCATCTGGGCGAAGAACTCCGGACGCACCACGGGGATCAACCCGAAGCCGACGCTCACCGCAACCAGCAGCTGGTTGCGACGGTCGCCGATGTCCGCCTCCTGGAGAATCTTGATCCCGGTGGCGGTGACCATGCCGAACATGGCGATGGACGCGCCGCCCAGTACCGCAGGCGGGATCGAGGCAATCAGGAAGGCCGCCTTGGGCAGCAGGCTGAGCAGAATCAGCAGTGCACCGGCCACGATGGTGACATAGCGGCAGCGCACCCCGGTCATCTGCACCAGGCCGATGTTCTGGGCGAACGAGGAGTGGGTGAAGGTGTTGAAGAAGCCGGCGATGAACGACGCGCCGGCATCGCACAGCAGGCCGCGGCGCAGCATCCCTGGGGTAACTTCACGATCGGTCACCTTGCCCAGGGCCAGGAACATGCCGGTGGACTCGACGAAGATGATCACCACCACCAGGCACATGGACAGGATCGGTGCCAGGCTGAAGGTCGGCATGCCGAAGTGCAGTGGGGTCACCACTTGCAGCCACGGCGCGTCGTTCAGGCCCGACAGGTCGACCATGCCGATGGAGCCGGCCAGGATGTAGCCCAGGCCCATACCCACCAGCACCGACACGTTGACCCAGAAACCGCGCATGAAACGGTTGATCAGCAGGATTACCGCCAGCACCAGGCCGGCCACCAGCAGGTAGATCGGCGAGCCGAAGGTATCTGCCTGGTGGCCGCCACCGGCCCAGTTGACTGCCACCGGGAACAGCGACAGGCCAATCGAGGTGATCACCGTGCCGGTGACCAGTGGCGGGAAGAAGCGTACGACCTTGGACATGAACGGCGCGATCAGCATGCCGAAGAACCCGGCGGCGATGGTCGCGCCGAAGATCCCCTGCAGGCCCACGCCGGGCATGCCGGCCATGGCCACCATGCTGCCGACGGCAGCGAAACTGGCACCCATCATTACCGGCATGCGGATGCCCACCGGGCCGATACCGAAGGACTGGATGATGGTAGCGACGCCAGCGACCAGCAGGTCGGCGTTGATCAGGAAAGCGACTTCTTCACGGGACAACCCGGCGGCCTGGCCGATGATCAATGGCACGGCGATGGCGCCACCGTACATCAGCAGAACGTGTTGCAGGCCAACCAGGATCAGTTGGAACAGGGGCAAGGGCTCGCGCGGCGGCGCAACAGGGATGTACGCCTTGCGTGACTCGGACATGCAGCACCTCGAGTTTTGTTTTTATTCTCGGATCCAAGCGCCGGCCTCAGGCGGCAGGCTTCCGGTTAAGAGAGCCTGAGGTTCCCGCTTGAGGCTGAACGCTCGATGCTTGCTTGTTGCGTATGTCTTGAAACAGAGGCCGGGAGTGCCGGCCTCTTCGCGGGTGAACCCGCTCCCACAGGGGGCGGTGTTATCCCGACAATTGTGTTTCAGTTGACCGGGGCGCCTTTGGCGATCCAGTCACCGACCAGCTTGCGCTCTTCGGTGGTCATCTGGGTGATGTTGCCCAGCGGCATGATCTGGCTGGCGACCGCTTGCGCCTGGATGCGCGCGGCCTGGGCCTGGATCTGCTGCGGGGTGTCGAACATCACGCCGGCAGGGGCGGCGCTGAACAGTGGGCTGGTCGGCTTGGACGAGTGGCACACGGTGCAGCGTTCCTGGATGACATTGTGGATCTTGTCGAAGCTCTCGCCGCCAGCCTGGGCCGTGGCCTGGGCAGGGGCTTCGGCCGGCGCGGCAGGCGCTGCGGCAGCCTTGGCGGCGTCCTCGGCGCGTTGCTCGGCAGCGGTCTTGCCACCTACAGCGGTTGCAGGCAGTGGCTGGTACTCGACCTTCGCCGCGGCTTGCTCAGGGCTGACGGCCATCGGTTTCGGACCGGTGACGTAGGCCAGGCAGATCATCGCCAGGGCGCCGACCGGCAGGGTCCAGGCGTACTTGTTGCTGTCGTGGCGGGTGTTGAAGTAGTGGCGGATCAGGACCGCGGCTACTGCGATACCGGCCAGGATCAGCCAGTTGTACTGGCTACCGTAGGTGCTCGGGAAGTGGTTGCTGATCATGATGAACAGCACCGGCAGGGTGAAGTAGTTGTTGTGGCGCGAGCGCAGCAGGCCCTTGGCCGGCAGTACCGGGTCGGGGGTCTGGTTGTTCTCGATCGCAGCCACCAGCTGGCGCTGGGCCGGCATGATGATGCGGAACACGTTGCCGACCATGATGGTGCCGATGATCGCGCCGGTGTGCAGGTACGCACCACGGCCGCTGAACACCAGGCTGAAGCCCCAGCACGCGGCGATGATCAGCACGAACAGTACAGCACCGAGCAGCGCTGGCTTCTTGCCCAGGGGCGAGTCGCACAGGAAGTCGTAGATGAACCAGCCGGCGATCAGCGAGCCGATACCGATGGCCACGCCTTCGGCACCGCTAAGGGTGCTGCCAGGGGCCAGCAGATACAGGGTCGGGTTCCAGTAGAACACCACGCACAGCAGGGCGATACCGGACATCCAGGTGAAGTAGGCTTCCCATTTGAACCAGTGCAGGTTCTCGGGCATTTTCGGGGGTGCGAGCTTGTATTTCTCCAGGTGGTAGATACCACCGCCGTGAATTGCCCAGAGATCACCCGACAACCCATCGCGCGGGTTGCTTCGGTTCAGGTGGTTCTCCAGCCAGACGAAGTAGAACGATGCACCGATCCAGGCGACACCGGTGATCATGTGAACCCAGCGAATGCTCAGGTTCAGCCATTCGTGAAGGTGTGCTTCCACAGTATGTACCTCTTGCCGGTCACCCGCTCGGGCATTGCCCTTGAATGACCGACCTTTTCTTATTGGTGGGGATTGAGGACCAGCATCTGTTCCTCGGTGAAGTAATGCTCGTCGCAGTTGTTGCCGGAACCACTGCGATCAACCACCAGGAAGTCATCCCGCTTTTCGATCGTCAGCACCGGGTGGTGCCAGACGCCGCGATGGTAATTGACGCCCTGCCTGCCATTACTGCGGAAGGCTCGGACCAAACCTGATACAGGTGCATCGCCAACTGGCGCGACCACGATCAGAAAGGGGTTGCCGAGCAGCGGGATGAAAGCCTGGCTGCCCAGCGGATGGCGTTCCAGCATGCGCACGGTCAGCGGCATGTCCAGCGCGTCGGCGCGGAAGATGCTGATGATCGCGTTGTCTTCAGGCTCGGCGGTTTCGACCGTGGCGAGCTTGTGGAAGCGCATGGTCGAGCCGTTGTTGATCATGAAGTGATCGCTGCCGTCGGTTTCGATCACGTCTCCGAAAGGGGCGAAGGCTTCTTTGGTCAGGGGCTCGATCATCAGGGTGCGCATGCGGATATCTCTTCTATGTTCGTTGTTCTGGATAAGGCTCAAGCGTTGCGGCGGCTTTACAGCTGCAGCAGGCGGAACAGGGCGATCAGGTTGATCTGCGCCAGGGCTTCCTTGAATTCGGCATCGGCATCGTTGTGGATGCGTTTTTCGAAGGAGGCGAGGATCTGGTGCCGGTTGCTGCCTTTTACCGCCATGATGAACGGGAACTGGAACTTGGCCTTGTAGGCGTCGTTCAGCTCGGTGAAACGGGCGAACTCTTCGGCGGTGCACTGGTGAATACCGGCGCCGGCCTGCTCGTTGGTGCTCGATTCGGTCAGCTCGCCCTGGATGGCGGCCTTGCCGGCCAGGTCCGGGTGAGCGTTGATCAGCGCCAGCTGGTCGGCGTGGTTGGCGCTGAGCAGGATGTCGCTCATGCGCTGGTGCAGCGCCTCGATCTCGTCCAGCTCGCCCAGTTGGCCCAGGTCGTAGGCTTTTTCGGCTACCCACGGCGAGTGCTCGTAGATGTCGGCGAATGCCTTGACGAAGGCGTCACGGCCCAGGGCGGATGGCTTGAGGGTGTTGAAGGCGGTCATCAGGCGTTCTCTTTCTTGTACGGGTGGGTGGCGTGCCAGTGGCGGGCGATGTCCACGCGACGGGCGAACCAGACCTGGTCATGGCTTTTTGCGTAGTCGACGAAGCGCTTCAGTGCGGCCAGGCGTGCCGGGCGGCCGACCAGACGGCAGTGCAGGCCGATGGACAGCATTTTCGGTGCTTCGGCGCCTTCGGCGTACAGCACATCGAAGGCGTCCTTCAGGTACTGGAAGAACTGCTCGCCGCAGTTGAAGCCCTGTACCTGGGTGAAGCGCATGTCGTTGGTATCGAGGGTGTAGGGGATCACCAGGTGCGGCTTGCCGGTAGAGTTGTTCGGCTCCCAGTAGGGCAGGTCGTCATCATAGGTGTCGCTGTCGTACAGGAAGCCACCTTCCTCCATCACCAGGCGACGGGTGTTCGGGCCGGTGCGGCCGGTGTACCAGCCCAGCGGGCGCTCGCCGGTGATTTCGGTGAGGATGCGGATGGCTTCGAGCATGTGCTCGCGCTCCTGGGCCTCGTCCATGTACTGGTAGTCGATCCAGCGGTAGCCGTGGCTGCAGATTTCATGGCCGGCCTCGGCCATGGCGCGGATCACGTCGGGGTGGCGCTGGGCGGCCATGGCCACGGCGAAGATGGTCAGTGGCACGCCGCTGTCCTTGAACAGCTTCAGCAGGCGCCACACACCGGCGCGGCTGCCATATTCGTACAGCGATTCCATGCTCATGTTGCGCACGCCCTGCAGTGGCTGGGCGGCGACCATTTCCGAGAGGAATGCTTCGGACTCCTTGTCACCGTGCAGGATGTTGCGTTCGCCACCTTCCTCGTAGTTGAGGACGAAAGACAGCGCGATGCGAGCGTTGCCCGGCCATTGCGGGTGAGGAGGGTTGTTGCCGTAACCGATCAGGTCGCGAGGGTAGTCAGCGCTCACTGCAGTCTTCCTTCTTGTGCGTTAGTGCGGGGGGTGGGCGGGCCGCGTCGGTATGTCGCACCACCGGATGGGCTGATTGTATACAACTTCTGAAATCTTTTGTAAGCCTGTTTTTCCGCATTTCTTCCCTTTTGTCGCCTCGCAGCGACCTGGAAAAACAGTGCAAGAAACCTGCCTGATTGGTCAGCTAATGACGTTGGCGTCTTTACGGCGCCTGTATTTGCGACCGATGGGTCGTTTATGGGCAAGAAACGGCAGGTACGACAGAAGGGCTCAAAAAATTGTGTACAATTTGGCGATGGAATGTCTTAATGGCGTCATTCCCGCACATCTCAGGCCCTTTGGCGTGATGATGGCCGTGTATTTTTTGCCCACAGATTGAACAAGAGGCGACAAGCAATGGGACGTTTGACCACACACGTACTGGATGCCGCGCATGGCTGCCCGGGCAGCTCGATCAAGGTCGAGCTGTACCGTGTCGAAGGCCAGCAGCTGGAGCTGGTGAACACTGCCCTGACCAACAGCGATGGCCGTGTCGACGCGCCGCTGCTGCAGGGTGACGACTACCGTACCGGCGTCTACCAGTTGCAGTTCAGCGCTGGCGACTACTACCGCGCTCGCGGTGTACAGCTGCCGGCCCAGGCGTTCCTGGATGTTGTCGTGCTGCGCTTTGGCATCGACGAGCAGCAGGAGCACTACCACGTGCCGCTGCTGATCTCGCCGTACAGCTATTCGACCTATCGTGGAAGCTAGTTGGTCGCTAGAAGAATCTTCGTAGGTCCTTTGGCCCGCTCTCACACTGGCGGGCTTTTTTTCGTCTGCTGTTTTTGTATCGCCTGCACCGGCCTCTTCGCGGGCTTGCCCGCTCCCACAGGTACGGCGCCGGGTTTGAAGGCTGTGGTGATCCTGTGGGAGCGGGCAAGCCCGCGAAGAGGTCGGTACAGGCTGTAGAAATAAAGAAAGGGCGCCGAGGCGCCCTTGGTTGGTGCAGCAGGGGTCAGAGGAACACGAACTTGGCAATGAAGATCGCGCACAGCACCCACAGGCTGGCGGAGATTTCCTTGTATTTGCCAGTACCTGCTTTCAATGCCACATAGCTGATGAAGCCCAGGGCAATACCGTCGGCGACCGAGAAAGTCAGCGGCATCATGATCACCGTGACGATCGCCGGAATGCTGTCGGTAGCTTCGTCCCAGTGGATATGCGCCATGCTGCCCATCATCAGCATCGCCACGTAGATCAGCGCACCGGCGGTGGCATAGGCCGGAATCATCCCGGCCAGCGGGGCGAAGAACATCGCCGCGATGAACAGCAGGCCGACCACCACCGCAGTGAGGCCGGTACGACCACCTGCGGCTACACCGGCAGCACTTTCCACATAACTGGTCACCGGCGGCACGCCGACCACGGCGCCGAACACACTTGAAGCACTGTCAGCCTTCAGCGCCTTCGACAGGTTCTCGATACGCCCGTCCGGTGCCACCAGGTTGGCCCGCTGCGCCACGCCCATCAGGGTGCCGGCGGTGTCGAACATGTGCACGAACAGGAACGCCAGCACCACGCTGATCATGCTGACGTTGAACACGCCAGCCACATCCATGGCCATCCAGGTCGGTGCCAGGCTTGGCGGCATCGACATCACCCCGCCGAATTTCACCAGGCCCAGGCCCCAGCCGGCCAGGGTGACACCAATGATGCTGATCAGGATCGCACCGAATACCCGCTTGTAGCTGAGGATGGCGATCAGCAGGAAGCACACCGCGGCCAGCAGCGGCCCAGGTTCATGCAGCGAGCCCAGCTTGATCAGCGTGGCCGGGCTGTCGACGATGATGCCTGCCGTCTTCAGGCCGATCAGCCCGAGAAACAATCCGACGCCGGCCCCCATGGCATGGCGCAGGCTGACCGGGATGCTGTTGAGCAACCATTCGCGCACTTTCGACAAGGTCAGGAACATGAACAGCACACCCGAGACGAAGACTGCGCCCAGTGCCGTTTCCCAGTTGTAGCCCATGGTGCCGACCACGGTGTAGGTGAAGAAGGCGTTAAGCCCCATGCCCGGCGCCAGGCCTACCGGCCAGTTGGCGTACAGGCCCATCAGCAGGCAACCCAGCGCGGCGGCGATGCAGGTGGCGACGAAGGCGGCACCGTGGTCGATGCCGGCGTCGGCCATGATGTTGGGGTTGACGAAGATGATGTAGGCCATGGTGATGAAGGTGGTCACCCCGGCGATCATTTCGGTTCTGACGGTGCTGCCGTGTTGCTTGAGTTTGAAAATCCGCTCCAGCCAGCTCGTTTCGAGCGGTGGGGCAAGATCCAGCGTAGGGGCTTCGGATTTGCGGCTTTCCACAGCGAGTACTCCTCAAGTCTTTCTTGTTGTTATGGAGCCAGGGGCCTGAGCAATGCACTTGGCGGCTCCGCGAGGGAAGGCAGACGTCTGACCGGTTTGTTGACTTGTGGGTCAAGAAGTTGCTCGGTGGATTATGCTTTTGTGTACAAAGAATGCAAATAATGTTTTATGTTTTGTGTGCGCAATGCGTCGTACAACGGCTATATAGGTAAAAGGCCACCTGCAGAAACGGCTCAGCCTGTGTACAATGGCGCCATACTTTCCTTCGTGCCTCGAGAGCCCATGAACGAACAGCTGCAACCTCTGAAGAAACCTGCGCGTACCGGCAAGGCTGGCCGCAGTGGTACCCAGGACGACATCGTCTACGCGCATATTTTCGAGGCGATCCTCGAGCAGCGTCTGGCACCGGGCACCAAGTTGAGCGAGGAAGCGCTGGGCGAGATCTTCGGCGTCAGCCGCACCATCATCCGCCGCGCCTTGTCGCGCCTGGCCCACGAAAGCGTGGTGCTGTTGCGGCCGAACCGCGGCGCGGTGGTGGCCAGCCCCACGGTGGAAGAGGCCCGCCAGGTGTTCTTCTCCCGGCGCATGGTCGAACGGGCCATCACCGAACTGGCCGTGCAGCACGCTACCCTCGAGCAGCTCAACGAGCTGCGGCAGATGGTGCGCGAGGAGCGCGACAGCTTCTCCCGTGGCGACCGCGGTGCCGGCATTCGTCTTTCCGGCGAATTCCACCTCAAGCTGGCCGAGGCCGCAGGTAATGCGCCGTTGGTCAGCTTCCAGCGCAGCCTGGTGTCGCAGACCTCGCTGATCATTGCCCAGTACGAAAGCGGCAACCGCTCGCATTGCTCGTATGACGAACACATGCAGCTGATCGATGCCATCGAGGCGCGCGACGCCGAGCAGGCGGTGAGCCTGATGATGCACCACATGGACCACATCGACAGCAAGCTGAACCTGGACGAGGAGAGTGCCTCGGACGATCTGCATGCGGTGTTTTCGCATCTGCTGAAAAAGCCCAAGGTGTCGGTCAAGGGTTGATCGTTTGCCTAAGTGAACGTAGTGCGCCGTTGTGGGAGCGGGTTCACCCGCGAACACCGGCGCAGCCGGTGCCATACACCGTGTTGCCTTCTTCGCGGGTAAACCCGCTCCCACAAGAAGCACGGCCATGTCTGGTCATTGATCAAAGGTCTGCTAAATTCTTGTGAGCAAACCTTCATCAAGCAGTTGGGCTTGCGCATTCGTTGCGTTCAACTTCTTGAGGAATGGACTCATGAGCATGTCCCTCGGTAAACGCATGGGTGCCGAGCTTCTCGGCACCTTCTGGCTGGTGCTTGGCGGCTGTGGCAGTGCGGTACTCGCCGCCAGTTCCCCCATCGGCATCGGTGTACTCGGCGTCGCCTTCGCCTTCGGCCTCACCGTGCTGACCATGGCCTTCGCCATCGGCCATATCTCCGGCTGCCACCTCAACCCCGCCGTGTCGTTCGGGCTGGTAGTGGGCGGGCGCTTCCCGGCCAAAGAGCTGTTGCCCTACGTGATCGCCCAGGTGATCGGCGCCATCCTGGCGGCAGGTGTGATCTACCTCATTGCCAGCGGCAAGGCAGGTTTCGAGCTGTCTGCGGGATTGGCTTCGAACGGCTACGCCGACCACTCGCCCGGCGGCTACACGCTCGGGGCGGGCTTTGTCAGTGAAGTAGTGATGACGGCGATGTTCCTGGTGGTGATCATGGGCGCCACCGACGCCCGGGCACCGGCGGGCTTTGCACCGATCGCCATCGGCCTGGCCCTGACCCTGATCCACCTGATCTCGATCCCGGTGACCAATACCTCGGTCAACCCCGCGCGTAGCACGGGGCCGGCCTTGTTCGTCGGTGGCTGGGCCCTGCAACAGCTGTGGCTGTTCTGGGTGGCGCCGCTGATTGGTGCTGCGATCGGCGGCGCACTGTACCGGGGCCTGGCAAAAGAACCTTAACGCTGGTGCACGCAACGCCCTGCGGCGTAGGTTTCACGCACGGTGCGGTCGTCGCCGAGGGTGGTGAGCACGAACAGGGTTTCCTCGATGCTTTTGGACTGCTGGATGCGGTAGTCCAGCAGTGGCGTGGCCTTGTAGTCCAGTACCACGAAGTCGGCATCGTTGCCCGGGCGCAGGCTGCCGATGCGGTCGTCCAGGCGCAGCGCGCGGGCGCCGCCGAGGGTGGCCAGGTACAGTGACTTGTACGGGTGCAGGCGCGCGCCCTGCAGCTGCATCACCTTGTACGCTTCGTTGAGGGTGTTGAGCAGCGAGAAGCTGGTGCCGGCGCCAACGTCGGTGCCCAGGCCCACATTGACCTTGAAGCGCTCGGCCTGCGGCAGGTTGAACAGGCCGCTGCCGAGGAACAGGTTGGAGGTGGGGCAGAAGGCCACGGCCGAGCCGGTTTCGGCCAGGCGCTGGCATTCGTCATCGCACAGGTGCACGCCATGGGCGAATACCGAGCGTTCGCCCAGCAACTCGAAGTGGTCGTATACGTCCAGGTAACCCTTCTGCTCGGGGAACAGCGACTTGACCCAATCGATTTCCTTGAGGTTTTCCGACAGGTGCGTGTGCATGTACACGCCCGGGTGCTCCTTGAGCAGTTGGCCTGCCAGCGTCAGCTGCTCAGGCGTACTGGTCGGGGCGAAGCGCGGGGTGACTGCATAATGCAGGCGGCCCTTGCCATGCCAGCGCTCGATCAGTGCCTTGCTTTCGGCATAGCCGGACTCGGCGGTGTCGGTCAGGTAGTCCGGGGCGTTGCGGTCCATCATCACCTTGCCGGCGATCAGGCGCAGGTCCAGGCGCTCGGCTTCCTCGAACAGGGCATTGACCGATTCCGGGTGCACGCTGCCGAACACCAGGGCGGTGGTGGTGCCGTTGCGCAGCAATTCCTTGAGGAAGATCTTCGCCACCTGGTCGGCGTGGCCCTTGTCGGCGAACTGCTTTTCGCAGGGGAAGGTGTAGGTGTTCAGCCAGTCCAGCAGCTGTTCGCCGTAGGAGCCGATCATGCCGGTCTGCGGGAAGTGGATGTGGGTGTCGATGAAGCCCGGGGTGATCAGCGCGTCCTGGTAGTGCTCGACCGGGATATCGGCGTCCAGGGTCGGCAACAGTTCGGCGGCGTGGCCTACGGCGCGGATGCGGCCGTCGTCGACTACCAGCAGGCCGTCCTCGAAGTATTCATGGGAAGCCTCCAGGCCCACCTCGGCCGGGTCGGCGATGCTGTGCAGGATGGCGGCACGGTAGGCTTTGCGGGTAACGGTCATAACACACTCGTCAAATGGCTTGGCTGCGCCGGGAAGGCGGCAGCAACTGGGCAATGGGGCCGGCATTGGCGGCAGCGTCGTGCTGGCCGAAGCAGGCGTTGTAGGTGGCGATGATTTCACCGGCGATGGACACGGCGATCTCGATGGGCAGCTTGCCCTTGACCTCGGCCAGGCCCATCGGGCAGCGCATGCGCGCCATCACGGCATCGTCGTAGCCGCGCTCGCGCAGGCGGTGCTCGAACTTGACCCGTTTGGTCTTCGAGCCGATCAGGCCGAACCAGGTGAAGTCGTTGCGCTTGAGAATGGCGGCGGTCAGTTCCAGGTCGAGCTGGTGGTTGTGGGTCATGACGATGCAGTAGCAGCCTGGCGGCAGGTCTGCCACTTCGTCGACCGGCTCCTCGCTGACCACCTTGGTCACCCCGTCGGGGATCAGGGCAGGGAATTCCTGCTCGCGCGAATCGATCCAGCGCACCCGGCAGGGCAGCGCGGCGAGCAAGGGTACCAGAGCCCGGCCGACATGGCCCGCGCCGAACACCGCGATCTGCGCCTGCACCGCGGCCATGGGTTCGAACAGCAGCACCGTGACGCCGCCGCAGCACTGGCCAAGGCTGGCACCGAGGCTGAAGCGCTCCAGGTGCGGGGTGCTACGGTGCTCTTCGAGCATCTGCCGGGCGATGTGCAGGGCCTTGTATTCCAGGTGGCCGCCGCCGATGGTGTCGAACAGGCCGCTGGCGCTGACGACCATTTTCGAGCCGGCATTGCGCGGGGTCGAGCCGCGTTCCTCGATGATGGTAACCAGCACGCAGGCTTCGCCACGGGACTGGTGGTCGGCGAGGGCGTTGATCCATTGGTGCATGATGCAATTCCTCTTCAGGACAACGCGGTCCGCTTTGTGTAGGAGCGGCCTTGTGTCGCGAAAGGGCTGCGCAGCAGCCCCAGAAATCCATGTTGCTGTACAAGTTTTGGGGCCGCTGCGCGGCCCTTTCGCGACACAAGGCCGCTCCTACAAAAAGCGGAGCGACGGTGTTACTGGGTGACGGTTTCCAGCTCCGGCTCGGCATGTTGCGCTGCAGCCACTGCCTTGCGCATCTGCTCGCAACCCCACAACACCCGCTCCGGCGTCGCCGGCGCATCCACCTGTGGCTGCACGCGGTAGTCGGCGATGCTGGCCACGGCGTCCTTGATCGCGCACCAGGCAGCGATGCCGAGCATGAACGGCGGCTCGCCCACGGCCTTGGAGTGGAACACGGTGTCTTCCGGGTTCTTGCGGTTCTCCACCAGCTTTACCCGCAGATCCAGCGGCATGTCGGCCACTGCCGGGATCTTGTAGCTGGCCGGGCCGTTGGTCATCAGCTTGCCCTTGGCGTTCCACACCAGTTCTTCGGTGGTCAGCCAGCCCATGCCCTGGATGAAGCCGCCTTCCACCTGGCCGATGTCGATGGCCGGGTTCAGCGAATCACCCACATCGTGCAGGATGTCGGCACGCAGCATCTTGTACTCGCCGGTCAGGGTGTCGACCACCACTTCCACGCAAGCGGCGCCGAAGGCGAAGTAGTAGAACGGCCGGCCACGTGCCTGGCTGCGGTCGTAGTAGATCTTCGGCGTGCGGTAGAAGCCGGTGCTGGACAGCGACACCTGGGCGAAGTAGGCCTGCTGCACCAGCTGCTCGAAGCTGACGATCTGGTCGCGCACGCGCACATGGCCGTTGCGGAACTCGACGTCTTCCTCGGTCACCTGGTAGTGCCGCGCGGCGAACTCGGTCAGGCGCTTCTTGAGGATTTCGGCAGCGTTCTGCGCCGCCTTGCCGTTCAGGTCGGCACCACTGGAGGCTGCGGTCGGCGAGGTGTTGGGCACCTTGTCGGTGTTGGTGGCGGTGATCTGGATACGGCTGAAATCGACCTGGAAGATCTGCGCCACCACCTGCGCCACCTTGGTGTTCAGGCCCTGGCCCATCTCGGTGCCACCGTGGTTCAGGTGGATGCTGCCGTCGGTGTAGATATGGATCAGCGCACCGGCCTGGTTGAGGAAGGTGGCGGTGAACGAGATACCGAACTTGACCGGGGTCAGCGCCAGGCCCTTCTTCAGGATCGGGCTGTTGGCGTTGAAGCGGCGGATCGACTCGCGGCGCTCGGCATAGTCACTGCTGGCTTCCAGTTCGGCGGTCATCTCTTCGAGCATGTTGTGCTCGACGGTCTGGTAGTAGTGGGTGACGTTGCGCTCGGTCTTGCCGTAGTAGTTGGCCTTGCGCACCGCCAGCGGGTCGCGGCCCAGGTGGCGGGCGATGTGGTCCATCACCTGCTCGATGGCGACCATCCCCTGCGGGCCGCCGAAGCCGCGGTAGGCGGTGTTGGAGGCGGTGTTGGTCTTGCAGCGGTGGCCGTGCACGGTGGCATCGCCCAGGTAGTAGGCGTTGTCGGAGTGGAACATGGCGCGGTCGACGATCGAACCGGACAGGTCGGGCGAGTAGCCGCAGTTGCCGGCCAGATCGAAGTTGATGCCGTGCAGGCGCCCGTCGTCGTCGAAGCCCACGTCGTACTCGACGTAGAACGGGTGGCGCTTGCCGGTCATGGTCATGTCTTCGACCCGTGGCAGGCGCATCTTGGTCGGCTGGCCGGTCAGGCGCGCGACCACGGCGCACAGGCACGCCGGGCTGGCGGCCTGGGTTTCCTTGCCGCCAAAACCGCCACCCATGCGGCGCATGTCCAGCACCACCTTGTTCATTGGCACGTCGAGTACTTCGGCGACCAGCTTTTGCACTTCGGTGGGGTTTTGCGTGGAGCAGTAGACGATCATGCCGCCATCTTCGGTGGGCATCACCGAGGAAACCTGCGTTTCCAGGTAGAAGTGCTCCTGGCCACCGATGTGCAGGGTGCCCTGGATGCGGTGCGGGGCACTGGCCAGGGCAGCAGCGGAATCGCCACGCTGGTGGGTGTGGCTGTCGAGCACGAAGTGCTTCTTGCGCAATGCTTCGACCACATCCAGCACCGGCTCCAGGTCTTCATACTCGACGATGGCGGCCATGGCCGCACGGCGTGCGGTATCGAGGTCGCGGGCGGCCACGGCGAGCACCGGCTGGCCGAAGAACTCGACCTTGTCGATGGCCAGCAGCGGGTCGCCGGCTACCACCGGGCCGATGTCCTTGAGGCCGGGGATGTCTTCGTGGGTGATGGCGATGCGCACGCCCTCGAAGGCATAGCACGGCGTGGTGTCGATGCGCAGGATGCGCGCGTGGGCGCGGTCTGCGGTGCGTGCATAGACGTGCAGCTGGTTGGGGAATTCCAGGCGGTCGTCGATGTACACCGCCTCGCCGGACACATGCTTGTCGGCGCTGTCGTGCTTGACGCTGCGGCCGACCCCGGTGGTCAGGTCCTGGCTGAACAGTTCGGCCATCTCGGCCTGGCTCTTGGCTACGTGATGGTTAGACATAAGCGGTCACCCGGGTTTCGATGTACGGCGTTTGCTGTTCGATGAAGTACTTGCGCAGCAGGTTCTGCGCGGTCAGCAGGCGGTATTCCTTGCTGGCGCGGAAGTCGCTGAGCGGGGTGAAGTCTTCCGCCAGGGCCTGGCAGGCACGCTCGATGGCAGCCTGATTCCACGGCTTGCCACGCAACGCCGCTTCGCAGGCACGGGCCCGTTTGGGGATTGCCGCCATGCCGCCGAAGGCGATGCGCACACCGCTGACCACGCCGTCTTCGATGCTCAGGTTGAAGGCGCCGCACACGGCGGAAATATCATCGTCCAGGCGCTTGGAGACTTTATAGGCGCGGAACGCCCAATCGCTGGTGGCGCGCGGCACGATGATCTTCTCGATGAACTCGCTGTCCTGGCGGGCAGTAATGCGGTAGTCGATGAAGTAGTCTTCCAGTGGCATCACCCGTTGGCGCTCGCCCTGGCGCAGGACGATCTGCGCATCCAGGGCAATCAGCAGGGGTGGCGAGTCGCCGATTGGCGAAGCGTTGCCGATATTGCCGCCCAGGGTGCCCTGATTGCGGATCTGCAGCGAAGCGAAGCGGTGCAGCAGGGCGCCGAAGTCCGGGTATTCCTCGTTCAGTGCGCCGTAGCAGTCGGTGAGCGGGGTGGCGGCGCCGATTTCCAGGTGGCTGGCGGTTTTCTCGATGCGCTTGAGCTCGGCCACATGGCCGACGTAGATCATCACCGGCAAGGTCTTGTGGAACTGGGTGACTTCCAGGGCCAGGTCGGTGCCGCCGGCCAGCAGCCGCGCCTCGGGGTGCGAGCTGTACAGGTCGGCCAGGTCGGCCACGGTCAGTGGTACCAGGCAGCGCTTGTCGCCGCTGTTCAGCTCGCCGGTCTGGGTTGGCGCAATGGCCTTGAGGCGGCTGATGGTCTGTGCCTGCTGGGCATCGAACTGGTCGCGGCAAGGCTGGCGGCAGCTCTGCTCGGCGGCGTCGAGGATCGGCCGGTAGCCGGTGCAGCGGCACAGGTTGCCGGCCAGGGCTTCCTGGGCCTGGTGCAGGTCGGGGCCGCTGCTGTTCTTCTGCAGGGCGAACAGCGACATGACGAAGCCGGGGGTGCAGAAGCCGCACTGCGAGCCATGGCAATCGGCCATGGCCTGTTGCACGCTGTGCAGCTGGCCCTGGTGCTTGAGGCCTTCGACGCTGATCAGTTGCTTGCCGTGCAGCGACGAAACGAAGGTCAGGCAGGAGTTGAGGCTGCGGTAGCGCAGGCTGTCGTTGCCCTGGTCGTCCTGGGTCAGTTCGCCGACCACCACGGTGCAGGCGCCGCAGTCACCACTGGCGCAGCCCTCCTTGGTGCCAGGTTTGCCCAGGTGCTCGCGCAGGTACTGCAGCACCGTCATGTTCGGGTCCAGGGCATGCTCACTACGCAGCTCCTGGTTGACGAGAAACTGAATCACGGGGATGGCCTCGCAATGGTTTTATTGTTGTTGGGCGGACTCTAAGCAAGAGCTGTCCAGCTGGTCAATATTTTTCTGACTCAAAGGTCAAGAAATTGCTCATGTCCAAGCCCGGCCGCACACATTGCCCATATCCCAAGCATAGATCGCGCCGGGCGCCTGGATGCCTTGCAGGTCAAATAAACCGCCAGGCCCCTCTGCGCGATTACCGGCCAAGTACGCTACAATCCGCTCCTTGTGCCCAGTTCAATGATTTTGAAGGAAAACCATGACGTTCAAGGCCCCGGACAGCCTCTCCGAGCAGATTGCCGATTACCTGGCCGAACGCATCATCCGCGGCGAGCTGGCGCCAGGCGAGCGTATCCAGGAGCAGAAGGTCACCCAGGCTCTCAACGTCAGCCGCGGCTCGGTGCGCGAGGCGCTGCTGATCCTCGAACGCCGCCACTTGGTGGCGATCCTGCCGCGCCGGGGTGCCCATGTGACCGAGCTCGACGAGCGCAGTGTGCGCAGCCTGTGCGCACTGATGGGCGAGTTCTACATCCTGCTGGGTAACGCGGTTGCGCAAAAATGGCGCACCGATGCCGACCTGCGCCCGTTCCTGGAGATCCAGCAGCGCCTGCAGCGGGCCCATGACCAGCTGGACATCAAGGCCTTCGTCGCCGACAGCTTCGCGGTCATGCGGGCGGCCTATCCGTTCGCCGACAACCCGTTCCTGCAGGAAACCGTGGAAAACCTGCAGCCGGCGATGAGCCGTGCCTACTACCTGTCGCTGGACCAGCGCCAGGCCAACATGATCGATTACCTGGACCTGTTCGCCCGCCTGCTCGACGCCGTGATCGCCCGTGACCTGCCGCGCATTCGCGAGGTGCTCACCGCCTATGGCCAGCGCAGTTGCGAACTGGTGCTGGCGGCGTTGGCCCGAGGCTGACCGATGCGCCTGAAGTGCATTCGCCTGGCCGGGTTCAAGTCGTTCGTCGACCCGACCACGGTCAACTTCCCCAGCAACATGGCGGCCGTGGTCGGCCCCAACGGCTGTGGCAAATCCAACATCATCGATGCCGTGCGCTGGGTGATGGGCGAGAGTTCGGCGAAGAACCTGCGCGGCGAGTCGATGACCGATGTCATCTTCAACGGCTCCAGTGGCCGCAAGCCGGTCAGCCAGGCCAGCATCGAGCTGGTGTTCGACAACAGCGAAACCACCCTGGTCGGCGAATATGCCGCCTACGCCGAGATCTCGATCCGCCGCAAGGTCACCCGCGACGGGCAGAACAGCTACTACCTCAACGGCACCAAGTGCCGCCGGCGCGATATCACCGACATCTTCCTCGGTACCGGCCTGGGGCCGCGCAGCTACTCGATCATTGAACAGGGCATGATCTCCAAGCTGATCGAGGCCAAGCCCGAGGAGCTGCGCAACTTCATCGAGGAAGCCGCCGGCATTTCCAAGTACAAGGAACGCCGCCGTGAAACCGAGAGCCGCATCCGCCGCACCCAGGAAAACCTGGCGCGCCTGACCGACCTGCGCGAAGAGCTGGAGCGCCAGCTGGAGCGCCTGCACCGGCAGGCCCAGGCGGCCGAGAAGTACCGCGAATACAAGGCCCAGGAACGCCAGCTGAAGGCACGCCTGTCGGCCTTGCGCTGGCGCGACCTGGACGACCGGGTGCGCCAGCGCGAGGCGGTGATCGGCGACCAGGATGTGTCCCATGAGGCGCTGGTGGCCGAGCAGCGCAATGCCGATGCCAGCATCGAGCGCCTGCGCGATGGCCATCACGAATTGTCCGAACGCTTCAACCAGGTGCAGGGCCGTTTCTACTCGGTGGCCGGTGACATCGCCCGGGTCGAGCAGAGCATCCAGCACGGCCAGCAGCGCCTGCGCCAGTTGCAGGATGACTTCAAGGAAGCCGAGCGCACGCGCCTGGAAACCGAGTCGCACCTGGGCCACGACCGTACCCTGCTGGCTACCTTGGGCGAAGAGCTGGCCATGCTCGAACCCGAACAGGAAATGACCTTGGCCGCTGCCGAAGAAGCCACTGCCGCCCTTGAAGAGGCCGAGCTGGGCATGCACGGCTGGCAGGAGCAGTGGGACAGCTTCAACAGCCGTTCCGCCGAGCCGCGCCGCCAGGCCGAAGTGCAGCAGGCGCGCCTGCAACAGCTGGAGGCCAGCCTGGAACGCCAGGCCGAGCGCCAGCGCAAGCTGGGTGAGGAGCGTGAGCTGCTGGGCAGCGACCCGCAGGATGCGGCCATGCTCGAACTGGCCGAGCAGCTGGCCAGCAGCGAAATGTTGCTGGAAGAGTTGCAGTTGTCGGAAGAACAGGTGGTCGAGCGCCTGGAAGGCGCGCGTGAGCAACTGCAGCAGGCCACCCAAGCCCAACAGCAGGCGCAGGGCGACCTGCAACGCCTGGGTGGCCGCCTGGCCTCGCTCGAAGCCTTGCAGCAGGCCGCCCTGGAGCCGGGTGCAGGTGCTGCGCACTGGCTGCAGGGCCAAGGCCTGGAGCAACAGCCGCGGCTGGCTGAAGGGTTGCGGGTCGAGCCGGGCTGGGAGCTTGCGGTAGAAACCGTGCTTGGCGCCGACCTGCAGGCTGTACTGGTGGACGACTTCACTAACCTCGATTTTGCCGGCCTGGAGCAGGGCGAGTTGCGCTTGCTGCTGGCGAGCGGTACCGGCTCGTCGCTGCCCGGCAGCCTGCTGGAAAAGGTCGAAGGCCGTGTCGACCTGGCGCCCTGGCTGGGCCAGGTCAAACCCGTGGAGGACCTTGCCCAGGCACTGGCGCAGCGCGCCTCGCTCGGCGAAGGCCAGAGCCTGGTCAGCCGCGATGGCTACTGGGTTGGCCGACACTTCCTGCGGGTGCGCCGTGGCGGCGAAGCCGAAGGCGGCGTGCTAGCGCGTGGCCAGGAGATCGAGCGCCTGGGCCAGGAGCAACTGGAGCAGGAAGCGGCGCTGGAGCAGTTGGAACAGCAACTGCAGGCCCTGCGCGAGCAGCAGCTGGACCTTGAAGAACAGCGTGAACAACTGCGCCGTCGCACCCAGGAAGAAAACCGCCTGCATGGCGAGCTGAAGGCCAACCTGTCGGCTGGCCGCGCACGTGCCGAGCAGGTCGAGCTGCGCCGCCGGCGCCTGCAGGAAGAGCTGACCGAACTGGAAGAACAGCGCGCCCTGGAGCATGAGCAGCTGGGCGAAGCCCGCCTGCTGCTGCAGGAAGCCCTGGAGCTGATGGCCCAGGACACCGAGCAGCGCGAGCAGTTGATGGCTCGCCGCGACACCCTGCGCGAAAGCCTCGATCGCGTGCGCCAGGAGGCCCGCCAGCACAAGGATCACGCTCACCAGCTGGCTGTGCGCCTGGGCTCGCTGCGCGCGCAGCATGATTCCACCCGCCAGGCCCTGGAGCGCCTGGAGCAGCAGGCCGCGCGCCTGACCGAGCGCCAGGAGCAACTGAGCCTGAACCTGGAGGAGGGCGAGGCCCCACAGGAAGAACTGCGCCTGAAGCTGGAAGAGCTGCTGGAGCGGCGCATGAGCGTCGACGAGGAAATGCGCCAGGCCCGCCTGCACATGGACGAAGCCGACCGCGAACTGCGTGACGCCGAAAAGCGTCGTACCCAGGCCGAGCAGCAGGCCCAGTTGCTGCGTGGCCAGCTGGAGCAGCTGCGCCTGGAGTGCCAGGGCCTGGATGTGCGGCGCAAGACCTTGCAGGAGCAGTTGCTGGCCGATGGCTACGACCTGCAAGGCGTGCTCGCCACCCTGGAGGCCGAGGCCAGCGAGCAGGGCACCGAACAGGAGCTGGAGCAGCTCGAGGCGCGTATCCAGCGCCTGGGGGCGATCAACCTGGCGGCCATCGAAGAGTACGAGCAGCAGTCCGAGCGCAAGCGCTACCTGGACGCCCAGGACGCCGACCTGGTCGAAGCCCTGGAGACCCTGGAAAACGTCATTCGCAAGATCGACAAGGAAACCCGCAACCGCTTCAAGGATACCTTTGATCAGATAAATGCCGGATTACAGGCACTTTTCCCAAAAGTTTTCGGTGGTGGCAGCGCTTATCTGGAACTGACGGGCGAAGATCTACTCGATACAGGGGTAACGATCATGGCGCGGCCACCGGGCAAGAAGAACAGCACCATCCATCTGCTGTCCGGCGGCGAGAAGGCACTGACCGCATTGGCGCTGGTGTTTGCCATCTTCAAGTTGAACCCCGCACCGTTCTGCATGCTCGACGAAGTCGACGCGCCGCTGGACGATGCCAACGTCGGGCGCTACGCCCGTCTGGTCAAGGAAATGAGTGAAAGCGTGCAGTTCATCTACATCACCCATAACAAGATTGCCATGGAGATGGCGGATCAATTGATGGGGGTGACCATGCATGAACCGGGCTGTTCACGTCTGGTTGCCGTCGATGTGGAGGAGGCCATGGCCATGGTCGATGCCTGATGCTCGACGATAAGGGCATATTCCGTAGCGAAATGCCCCCGCCATGTGCGACAGACGGTGTAAAGTTGTCTTTGGTCGTGCTAGCTTAATGTCACTCGTTTTTTGCGTGGGTAAAACGCCTGTCAGAACATAGAGTTGGCGCCACGTGTTAAAGGGCTTTGAACCCTTTGTTTTCAAGCATATTTTTATAGAGGCACGGGATTACATGGAAATCGGTCTGCGCGAGTGGCTGATCGTCATCGGCATCATTGTCATTGCCGGGATTCTTTTCGACGGCTGGCGCCGCATGCGCGGCGGGAAAGGCAAGTTGAAATTCCGTCTGGATCGCAGTTATTCCAACCTGCCGGACGAAGAGGGCAATGCCGAAGTGCTTGGCCCTTCGCGGGTGCTGGATACCCACAAGGAGCCTGAGCTGGACGAAAGCGACCTGCCGTCGCTCAGTGCTTCTGCGCGTGATCGCGAGCGTGAGCCCAAGCCGGCCAAGGCTGCCAAGCGCGGCAAGCGCGCCACCGCTGCTGCGGATGCACAGCAGGGCGACCTGAACCTGAGCGCCGAGCCACGCGAGCCCGACCTGTTTGCCGACAGCGATGACGACTTTGCCGCGGAAAACACCCGCAGCAACGGTGCGGCGCCTGCCAGCAGCAGCGTCAAGGAGCTGCCGCCGGCCGAGGAAGTGCTGGTGATCAGCGTCATCTCCCGCGACGAGGGTGGCTTCAAGGGCCCGGCGCTGCTGCAGAACATTCTGGAAAGCGGCCTGCGCTTCGGCGAAATGGACATCTTCCACCGTCACGAGAGCATGGCCGGTCACGGCGAGGTGCTGTTCTCCATGGCCAACGCCGTCAAGCCCGGCGTGTTCGACCTGGACGACATCGACCACTTCAGCACCCGCGCGGTGAGCTTCTTCCTCGGCCTGCCGGGCCCACGTCATCCGAAGCAGGCCTTCGACGTGATGGTGGCTGCGGCGCGCAAGCTGGCGCACGAACTGAACGGTGAGCTCAAGGACGACCAGCGCAGCGTGCTGACCGCCCAGACCATCGAGCACTACCGCCAGCGCATCGTCGAGTTCGAGCGCCGTGCGCTGACCCAGAAGCGCTGACAGATCCAGACGAAAGAGCAGCCTGAGGGCGTGCTGGTCGGTTCGGGTGTTGTTATCGCCTGTGCCGGCCTCTTCGCGGGTAAACCCGCTCCCACAGGGACACCACAAACCTCAAGGGCTGTGATGTCCCTGTGGGAGCGGGTTTACCCGCGAAGAGGCCGGCACAGGCAATAAATACCTCAAGCCCCCGGCACCCACCCCCAGTCTGCTCTTTTGCTTTGCAAGAGAAGACAAATCCCATGACCGCCGAAACCCGTATCCACGAACTGCGTGCCGAGCTCGACCAGCACAACTACCGCTACTACGTGCTCGATGAGCCAAGCGTGCCCGATGCCGAATACGACCGCCTGTTCAACGAGCTCAAGGCGCTTGAAGCCGAACACCCGCACCTGGTAACCCCCGACTCGCCCACCCAGCGCGTTGGTGGCGAAGCCCTGGCCGCGTTCAGCCAGGTACGCCACGAAGTGCCCATGCTCAGCCTGGGCAACGCCTTCGAAGAAGCCGACCTGCGTGAGTTCGGCCGCCGCGTGGTAGACGGCCTCGACCAGCCCGGTGCGGTCGACTACAGCTGCGAACCCAAGCTCGACGGCCTGGCCGTAAGCTTGTTGTACCGCGACGGCCAGCTGGTGCAGGGCGCCACCCGTGGCGACGGCACCACTGGCGAAGACATCAGTGCCAACGTGCGTACCGTGCGCAACATCCCGCTCAAGCTGCAAGGCGAGGGGTGGCCGGCGGTACTGGAGGTGCGCGGCGAGGTGTACATGAGCAAGGCCGGTTTCGATCGGCTCAACGCCGCCCAGGCCGAAGCCGGTGGCAAGACCTTCGCCAACCCGCGCAACGCCGCCGCCGGCAGCCTGCGTCAGCTGGATTCGAAAATCACCGCCAGCCGCCCGCTGGAATTCTGCTGCTATGGTGTCGGCCAGGTGTCCGCGAGCATCGGCGACAGCCACATCGGCATCCTCGAGCAGCTCAAGGCCTGGGGCCTGCCGATCAGCCGCGAACTCAAGCATGCCGCTGGCATCGAAGAATGCCTGGCCTACTACCGCGACATCGGCGAGCGACGCAACAGCCTGCCCTACGAAATCGACGGCGTGGTGTTCAAGGTCAACAGCCTGGCTGCCCAGCGCGAACTGGGCTTCCGCGCCCGTGAGCCGCGCTGGGCGATCGCCCACAAGTTCCCGGCCATGGAAGAGCTGACCGAGGTGCTGGATGTCGAGTTCCAGGTCGGCCGCACCGGCGCGGTAACGCCCGTGGCACGCCTGAAGCCGGTCAAGGTCGCCGGTGTGACCGTGTCCAACGCCACCCTGCACAACATGGACGAAATCGCCCGCCTGGGCCTGCGCATTGGCGACACGGTGATCATCCGCCGCGCCGGTGACGTGATTCCGCAGGTGATGCAGGTGGTGCTGGAGCGCCGCCCGGAAGATGCGCGCCCGGTGCAGGTGCCTAGCGAATGCCCGGTATGCGGCTCGCAGGTCGAGCGTACCCAGCTGGTCAAGCGTAGCAAGGGCAAGGAAACCACCAGCGAGGGCGCGGTGTACCGCTGCGTCGGTCGCCTGGCCTGTGGCGCCCAGCTCAAGCAGGCGATCATCCACTACGTGTCACGCCGCGCCATGGATATCGACGGCCTGGGCGAGAAGAGCGTCGAGCAGCTGGTGGACGAAGGCCTGATCGGCTCGCCGGCCGACCTGTACAAGCTGGAATTCGACCAGATCGTCGGCCTGGAAGGTTTTGCCGAAGTGTCCAGCAAGAAGCTGCTGGATGCCATCGAAGCCAGCAAGCGCCCGGGCCTGGCGCGCTTCATCTACGCCCTGGGCATCCCGGACGTAGGCGAGGAGACCGCCAAGGTGCTGGCCCGCTCGCTGGGTAGCCTGGCGCGCGTGCAGCAAGCGCTGCCGCAAGTGCTCACCTACCTGCCGGACATCGGCCTGGAGGTGGCGTACGAGATCCACAACTTCTTCGAGGACGAGCACAACCGCAAGGTCATCAAGCAGTTGCTCGACAGCGGCATGCAACTGCAGGACGAAGGCGAGCTGGCTGCCGAATTCGCCGCCAGCACCACCCTGGCCGGCATGATCGCCAAGCTCGACATCGCCTCGGTTGGCCCGACCGGTGCCGAGAAGCTGGTGGCCAAGCTCGACAGCCTGGACAAGATCATCGCCGCCGACGGTATCGACCTGCGCCAGGCCCTGGCGGCCAAGCAGGCCGAAGCCGTGCGCGAGTTCTTCAAGGATGAAGCCAATCAGAAACTGGCCCGGGACATCGAGGCACAGTTGCTGGCGTTCGGCATGCACTGGAGCAGCGAGAAGAAAGTCGCCGAAGGCTTGCCGCTGGCCGGCCAGACCTGGGTGCTGACCGGCACCCTGGAGCGCATGAGTCGTGATATCGCCAAGGAAAAGCTGGAAAGCCTTGGGGCCAAGGTTGCGGGTTCGGTTTCCGGCAAGACCCACTGCGTGGTGGCGGGGCCGGGGGCGGGGTCCAAGCTGGCCAAGGCCAGCGAGTTGGGGGTGAAGGTACTTGATGAAGATGCCTTCGTCACCTTCCTGGGCGAGCAGGGCATCGCTGTCTAACGCCCTGCGCAATCCCCTGTGGCTTGCGCGGTCCTTGTGGGAGCGGGCATGCCCGCGAACACGGGCGAAGCCCGTGCCATCCACCGCGGCGCCTGCTTCGCGGCGGTTCGACGCCTCGACACGCCCGCTCCCACAGGTCCTGCGCTGGTCTTGCTGTCAGCGCTAACCCTGTAGGAGCGGGTTCACCCGCTATTTGGCAGCTCCAGGCCACCCCGACCCGGACAAGTCATTGAGAAATGATGACTTTTTCTCCTCCAGAGGTTGTATCTGCCCCCAAGACCGGTACAATGGCGCCACTCGCTGTTCAGCGAGCCTTGTAGTGGTGGCCCCATCGGTCCCCCCGCATTGATTACCCGTTAACCTGGTCAGGCCCGGAAGGGAGCAGCCATAGCGGGAACATCGAGTGCCGGGGTGTGGCTGGTGGGGCCGCCTCCATTACGCAACCCTTTGAGTTCTCAAGGGTTTCTTGCTCAAAAATCTCGAAGTGTGACAGCGTTTAGGTACACCTAAGTGGTGCACTGTGCTTGGCATTCTATCATCGAATTTCTTGTCTCCAAGCCCCTCCGTTCGTGAGGTCGGAATGCATTCGCAGTCATTTCCTTCAGATTCTAAAGAGCCTTCCTTGGGTGGTCCTGATTTCAACCATACTTAGCTTTTGGCTCGATGGTGCTGCCTATGACTTGGGAAGATGCCTTCAAAATTTTCTCTGCCGGCCTCCTGTCAATCGGAGGTGGTGGCGTAGTAGTGCTGGGTCTGTCCACTTGGTTCGGGAGAATTTGGGCCGAAAAAATGTTGGCCAAACAGACACATCTACTTGCTGCTCAGCTTGAGTCGACCAAGCGAGAGCTCGACGTTGTTATGCAGACCACCCTTCGCTTCCAAAACGACAAATTACTTACATATCGTGCAGCTATAGAAGTGGTCGCCCTACTGCTTGCCTCGCTTGACTCTCACGAAAGTGGGAGATTGGTGGCCAATGAAGCTGGGGCCCGCTTCGATGAGTTCAATGAGCAACGACTTAGGGTTTATGGGTATCTCGCAATGCTGGCACCTCAATCTGTTATGGACGCCCAAGATGATCTGATTGATCTCCTTCTACAAATTGCCAACGGAACTGTCAGCTACGAATGGGCTACGGTCCGTGTCAAAGCTCTTTGTCTTCTCAATGCTATCCGTGACGATGTTGGAATTGATAAAAGTCCAATAGTCTATAACGGCGTGCTCTGAGTCGCCTAGCCGCGCAATCAACAGATCACGTTAATACTCTGCTACTGTACCCAGCATTGGGTGGTATGCTTGATCTGTTGGCGTTTTGGTAAGTCTTTACGGAGTTGTGTATGGCGGTTACTAAAGGGCACGGTAATCCAAGCTGGACACGGGATGAGGTCATTCTCGCCTTGGAGCTTTACCAGAGTTGTTATGGTCAGATTCCGGGTCCGACTGACGATAGGGTTCGTAAATTATCAGAAGAGTTAAGATCATTCCCTCACCATGCACAGGCCGCTCGCCAGCCGTCCTTCAGAAATCCGGATGGTGTGGCGTTTAAGCTGCAAAATCTTCGTGCGGTTCATATTGGGGTTGGCCTTAACAATACTTCAAAGACTGACCGGGAGGTGTGGTCCGAATTTGGTAAAGAGCCTCAGCTCACAAGTGAATTGGCCGGTCTCATCCGCCATAGTTTAGAGGTTGTCGACCTTCTCCCCAACTTTGATGATGAAGAGGTGTTTGCAGAGGGTAAGGCCGCGACCATGGTGCACATTCGGCGTGAGCGTAGTGCAAAGCTACGAAAAGAATTGATCGCCAGTCGCCTAAAGGTCGGGGTACTATCATGCGATCTCTGTAAAACTGATGGCTCTAACGTCGATCTGAAAATTAGGGAGTCAATGTTTGAATGTCATCATATCGTGCCTCTCAGTGTGACTGGTGAGATTAAAACTAAAGTCAAGGATGTGGCGCTGCTCTGTGCTAGCTGTCATCGTTTGCTGCATAGGGCTATGGTTGCTAGTAAGCGATGGCTTACTATTGAAGAGGCTAAGAAGAGCTTCTTTAGTTGACGGACGAATTACTCCGCTGCGAAATAGTTGCCGCACTACGGCATGCGTTTGGCTTCTTTGCTGGTGAAAATAATTTCAGATTCTTTTCTGAAGTGCTAAGCAAAGTGCGAGGTGGGTAATAGGAGTCGTTGTTGATTCAGAAATAAGTTGGGGTAGTGAGGCGTTAGCCCTTGACTTGAGTGGCAAGGGCGTGGCTGGCGCCTGAGTTGCGTTACGCTGTCTTCGCTCGTTGCATAGTAGATACTGCATAGCCGACAATCTCGGCAGTCTTACGGATGCTTTTACCAGCATCCAGACATTCTTTGATGCGGTTATGAAGTGCCTGATCGACGTGTCGGCCTTTATAAACATCTCTGGCTTTGGCATTCTCGATATCCTCAGCCTGACGACGGCGACGGTCTTCATAGTTCTTATGTGCAGCTATAAGCAGCATGACGAGAAACATGTTATTAAAAGCTCCCCCACTGAGCCTCGGTCGAGGTCAGTGAGGGGATGGAGATTAAAGTGTTGATATCTTTAACCAGAGTGCATCTTTGCTGAGACCTAATTGATCTCTGATTGCCCTCATTCGTGGCGTGTATTCACGCTTAGGGTTGTAGATAAAGACAGAGTTGTCCTTGCTTTTTTCGACGAAGCCATCGTTAACCAGTATTGCCAATATTTGATCAATGGTTTTTCGGTCGTACTGCTCACCGAATCCACCCTTGTACAAAGAGCTCTCCTTTCTTCCGCCGCCCCTTTGGAAGAAGATTTTTTGGATTATTGATAGGAATAGCTTTTGCGCTGGCGGCAGATTACTAGATTTTATTCTTGAAGCGTTGGACGCGCTCTGGGTTTCCTCAATGATTGTGCTGGTTACCCAGCTGGGCAAAGCATCTTTAGATGTAAGTCCCGTAGCCATTGCGGCATAAGATTTATGTATTTCTACTCTAGAATTCTCGTTGATTTTGCAAGAATCAAATGCAAGCGTGCCAAATAAACAATTTATAAATGTTACGTTTTGCAATTCGATATGGCCGAGGTGAAGGGTGCAGATTTCGGCATCCTGAACTCTAAGCCCTCCTAGGTCTAATTCCCCTTGATGCATAAGTGTCAATGCGGCCACCAGCTCTCCGACAGCTTGTCCGTTTACAGGGTTGGCTACACGGTGAATCATGGATAGTGCCTCTTTTTCGAGATCGTAGAGCTCTATCCATTGTGCGAGGAATAAAAGTCCAATTTGCTGGATTGACTGTCGCCAATGAAGGGAGAGTATATCGTAATTTTTGTTTGATATATCTTCGGCTAAGCTCTCGGCAAATAATAGCTGAACAATATATGGATCAACAAACTGACGGTCAGGTGATTCTGGCTCAATTCTCCCTAAAGTGCATAGACGGCTGAGCATGAGTTGCCCAGACTCATCAGGAACCATCCCGGTCGCAGCCTCATAAGCTTTATTGACATCTTTTGGGCTTAATCTGCCTAGTTCTCGATCGCCTGACCGTGTATAGCTGGCCAGATTAGTAAGTACTTCTCGAACCGAAGTTGGATCAATGGAAGAATGAATTTTCGCTTCCCTGACACACACTGTGTCAATGAACTGGCCCCAGAAACCAATTTCACCGGACGAGGCTGAGAGAATTCGATCAGCTTCCGATGCTTCGATTTCCGCAAGTATCTGGAACATCAGTGGCTTTCGAGGGAGCCATTGAGGAACGACAGAGCTCAATCCGATGTTTTTCAGATATTCTTTGGCTTGATCAACATTAAATTCAGTGGCGCACTTTATTAAAGTGTCTCCTTGAATTCGAGTGCTGATACCAAGGCTTTCGTACATTTCTTGATGGCTGTTAAAGTAATGTGGGCGACCTGTGATAAGAACGCCTGCAGGTGTAGCAGAAATGAGCTCTCTAATTCCTTGTAGTGCCGTTTTCCTGATGGATGCTCTTCGGTCCTGATTGGTGCCAAATGTTTGAGAGCCAACTTCATCAAAGCCATCAAGAATTAAAGTGATATGGCCAGATCGTAAAAGTTGCATCGTTCTGTCAACGGCTTCTGACATCCCTAGGCGTTGTAGGTGGCCGGCGATTATTTCAATTGCGGTAGTTGCGCCCCAGTGCTCGCGTAGGTTAATTGATAGTAAGAAATTTCTTCCTGATTCAGTCGAGGTTGAAAAATACTCAAATACTTCCTTGGTGCACCTGCTCTTGCCTGTTCCATAATCGCCTAAGAGTATTATCTTGTCGCCGCGTTCGAGTTTTACACAGATATCTTTGATCTTGTATTTTTTTCTCTCACTTTCATCTGTATAGATGACGGGAATATAGTCGTGCTTGTCTGGCTCTCCGGTCGTCGGATTTATCGCGCTGCCAAATGCCACCGCCCTCCTGAGCGTACTATAGGATTGGTAGTCAAACGCTTCTTTAATAAAGTTTCTAATGGATGTTATAGATATCTTCGATGCCTTGGCGAGATCGATCATGCCGGGGCTTGGCTCTCGGCTCAATACTATGTAAGCCTTGGCGAGTACGCCTTCAATCATGAAATTTAATTTCACGGCAGCGATTTTCGCGATGTCGGTTCTAACTTTTTCTAAGTTAGATTCTTCCGTGATCTCAATTAAAACTATTTCTTCTTCCGAAATACGCAAAACTGCATCAAAGTTAACGCCATGTATTCTTTCGGGTATGGCTTGCCTTTTCCATATTATTGATGCCAGATTTCGCGTGTGCTCTTCGAGTTGCTTCCAGCTTTTCATCTAAACTTCCTATCAGATACCGCATTTTAATCTTGGCTGAATGTCAAGATGTTCGGCAGAAAGCATGCGGTATTGGTTACCGTGTGTCAGGTCCGAGTGATGCTGAAATGATATCATCGAGTTAGGTGATCGGCTACAGAGCAGGATTCAAAAGTCGTAAAGTGCCTTGCTTTGTGGGCATGCGTGTCAGAACCTCGGGCCTTAACCTATCCCGAGCGGCCTCCCTTGAGCATGCGTTTATGCGTGTGGAAAATTGATCTGATACCAGTTGAACAGAGCTACACCTATGCTCATGCAGCCCAATAAGAAAGGGGTGACATGATCGAAGAACCAAGGGGAGACAATCGCTCCTCTAGCAAAAACGTACCATTTGACGAGTCTTGCAACGAGACCGGAAGGCGTTGTGGTGAAGGCCTCACCGCCGTGCTGATGATGGTCGCTATTGCCCACGGTGTAGTGAATGTAAAAGGTATAGCGAATCTCGTTTCTCGTGTTGCTATCTAGCTTTCGAATCACGGTCAGCTTATCTGGCGGTTCTGCCCCGGGAGGCGGCTGTCTATCCGCGTAGGTCATCTTGCCTTTCGGATTGAAGCTCAGAAGGTTGACCTTACCTTCAACAGTGCCGGGCGTCCTAGTGATGAGCTTCATAGCATGGCTTCGCATCTGCTTCTTCTGTAGTCGCCTCATTACCGCGACAAGTGTTTTGTCGTACAGTTCGTGCATTGCAAGATCAAACCGAAAGCTACCCTCGGGGGTTCGCTGATATAGCCTCACCCATAGGTAGGTGTTGATCCCTGCCAGAACCATCCAAACGTTTTGCACATTTTCCTTGAGCTTGATCTCGTTCCCGAGCAGCTTGAAGGTCGAAAGGTCTGTACCGAAATACCACAGCAGAAGCACGACAGTGGAAAAGCCTATCAGGTAGCTTCTTGCTTTGTTGAAGTCTGGTGTATCCGTCTCTCCCACTTAACTTCCCCTCAACAATGCCCACGCGTCAGCATGGGCATATCACCTATACGTCAACCAGCGGGTTGGCCGAAATTTTGTATAATTCTCTTGAGCACCGATTCGGGTGCGGTGAATGAAAGCTTGCCATCCACAATTTTTACTTTCGTCTGAGCTAGCTCCTCTTCACTGAGGAAGCCTGCTAGCCTGTCTTGCGTGAGTTTTACAACTTCGACACCTAGATCGAGATTTCCTGTTCTACGGATGGGCATGGTTTCAACGCTCCGCGGTGAAGGAGCTACCACTGTACCATCATCCTATACCTGCATTTCTAGAGGGCGAATGTCAGAAAAACTATCCCCGTCGAAAATTTCCTGAGCGCTCTGAGAGTGATTTGAAAATCAGGCTGGCAAAATAATCTGGTGGATTGCCCGGGCTTCTTGGCAGGACGCGAGAGGAGGGGAATGAAAACCGTTTATTGTTGAAAATAAGCTGTGATGCTCAGGCATCGTAGCTAGTAACAAAAACGCCGCACTACAGCCCCTGAGAGAGCCATAGCAAGGCGATTGAGTGGTTTGTATTGGTGGCTATAGGTTGATAGGTGAAGCTCCCTATTGCTGCTCTCTTCACGCTGCTGACTTGTTCCAATGACGCTTGATGGTGGCCAGGCTGATACCAAGCTTCTCAGCCGTTTGGCTTTGGCTCAGACCATCCGCTTTGCATTCCTGCACATCCTTGGTAGTACCCACCGCTTCGGGACGGCCCAGTTTCTTGCCTTCGTTTTTTGCACGGTTGATGCCTGCATGGGTGCGTTCGATCAGCAGGTCACGCTCAAACTCTGCCACAGCACTCAGCACCTGCATTGTCATCTTGCCTGCTGCACTGGTGAGGTCTACACCACCAAGGGCGATGCAGTGCACCTTGATGCCTGCGGAATCCAGCTTCTCTACAGTGGTGCGTACATCCATTGCGTTACGACCAAGACGGTCAAGCTTGGTGACGATCAACACATCACCTTTTTCCATTCGCTCTAGCAGCTTCTGGAAGCCCGGACGGTCGCTTGCTTGTGTGCTGCCGCTGATTGTCTCGGTTATGACACGGTGTGGCTCTACATGGAAACCTGCCCCCTTCACCTCAAGCAGTTGGTTGTCTGTAGTTTGATCGTTGGTGGAGACGCGGGCATAAACGAAGGTGCGGGACATTGGGCGTGCTCGGTAGGGTCACTTAGTGTGGTGTCATAATATCAGTGGTATCATAAAAAGAAAATCATATTTGTTGATACCTTATGAGCCCACTTACCGCTAGGGTCGTAAAACGTCCGTTTAATGAGCTAGCAGGTTTGCTCTATCTGCTTTAGAACCACGACCTTGTAAACCACCATCTGCTCCTGATGCCTTCTTTCCAGTCGCAACATTGAAAGGTCATGGATGACGTAGCGAATCACTCTGGCCGCATATCTGTAGAGCGTAGAGACTCGATGCCTGAGGCGATGGCTTCGGCATTGGTGTCGAGGGTGTGCATGATGCTCAACACATTGTCGTGCACGTTCGTCGATCCGCGTTGCTTGATCCAGAGAGAGAGCTCCTCAAGGCCAGCACGTATGGCGATCTGGTTGAGGTGCAGTAGTTCCAGCGTGTCAGCAGTGATTGAACTGCGGTCATCCATGATGAGTTGTCCTGTGTGGGTTGGTTTGGCTTACTGGCTTGTCGTGATCGCGTTCTCAAGCTCTTCTACCAGCTCTGGGAGGCTGATTCCCAGCACCTTACATAAGTCTCGGAGCTGCACAATGTCCAGTCGACGTGTCCCGTTCTCCACGTCACTCATAAAGGACTGAGGGCGATTCAGGGCCTTTGAGCACTCCACTTGGGTCAAGCCAGCTGCTTTTCTGTGCTTCCTGAGCAAGTTCAAGAGGGCGGTATGTTCAGGTCGATAGATCGTTTTGGTCATGGTCGGTAGCTAGGTGGCGTAGCTATCCAAGCTATATCCGGTTTTCAGATATCTGAATTTGGGATAAATTTCACCTTGGCCTTGATCTTGGCTATCAGAATATGGAGATAACCGTGAACGAAAAACTGTTCGTATTGACCAGTCGCAAGAAGAAGACAAACCACATCCTGCACCTGATCCTGACCGTTCTGACAGGAGGGCTTTGGTTGATCGTGTGGGGCATCACAATGCGAAGCAACGATGGTCAGAACAAGAAGATCGATAGGGAAATTGATCAGATCATGCACTACAAGTCTCAGGGCTTGAGCGATGCTGCCACGCACCAGCAGATCAAGACAGACAAGCTGAATGCTGATGTGCTTCAAGGAAGGGTGATTTTCGTTGTGTTGGTGGTAGTGTTCCTGTACTTCTACCTACGGTAGAGGCTGCGCACCTTCAGCGGAGCGTCAAAGCAAATTCCTTGATCAGCTCCGCTGGGCGTTTGCACCGAAAGCGGCAAGCTTTCAGCTGATTGCACTGTATATGACCGTAGGTCAGGATCGTGGACACCTAACGGTGTAGAGGGGGTGAAACAACCAACACCCCCAACCTGCTAATCCGTACTATCCACAGCTGACGCTGTTCCTCCTGTGCACAACATCCGATCCGCAGGATTGAGTTTTGCACGATCAGAGCGTAGCTCTAGTGGCTGCTCGCATTCTTGTTGTCCAACCATGTTATTGGTTGGTTGGACTAGTACGCTTGGCCGTTAGCGTAAGCTGACAATGATAGCTGTTTTCATTTGGGGCAACTTTGTTGTTTGTTCTCCCGGTGCACGACTCATTGATGGTGTAACGCCCAATGCTCTGCATTGAAGTGCTTCTATGATATATGCGGCCGTATTACTCCCCCCCCCCTGTGAGAAGGCCGCTTACGCGACCTGCAACTTATCATGCACGTTCTGCAACTCGTCACGCCACTTTCTAACGGTTTTTGCCGATACCCCGGTGTCCCGCTCAATGGCCTTAACAGCCATGCCTTGTGCGAGCATCCTCATCACATCCTGCCTCTTGGGGTTCTGGCGATGGTGCTGATTGTGAGTCGGGAGCGTTACGACATTGGCATTGATCGGATGAATTGGGTATTCCGCCTCGTACTCTTCTGCCGTCCTGTATTCGGTCAAGGTACGAAGGTCGTAGTGCAGCTTTGCCAGCTCTTCAGCACTTGGAGCGCACGCGTCATCCCAATCTTCCCACTCACAAGGTTTCGGTTCAGGCTCGATTCCTTCCATCTCGTTGATGAGGGACTGAGGGCGGCTTTCCATCATGCTTGGAACGATCAACAGTATCGCTTTGAAGTAGCGCCGAGCGTGCCTTTCACCCAGTTGCAGCAAATCTTCAACGGTTTCGTTGCTGATGACTGGCAGGCTTTCCAGAATCACAGCAAGGTTGCGTACAGACAATGGCATTGATTTTCCACCTTTTCCATCAGGGCGATCATGCCAATCCAGTCGTGCAACTCCTTCGATAATGCTCTCTGCAAACACTGGGTAGCGACCCCAATGCGTTGTGCAGCCGATGAATCCATAGAAAGGATTCTCAATCATCTTGGGCTTCCGTCCACGATTGCTCTTGGGCTTACGTTCGGCCTTGCTCTTGGTTTTCGGTGCATTGTCTGCCAGCCACTTATCAGCGTTGGCCGAGATTCGTGCATTCAATGCTTCCAGCTCCGCTTGGGAGAGCAGATTGGTGGCAGGGGTGGGTTCAGTGGTGGTTGGCGTATTCAGGGCGAGCGGGTACGGCATGGATGTCCTCCTCGTTCAGTTCATTTCATAGGCGTTGGCCTCGTTGGTATTGGTTGCCGCAGGCTTACGAAAAACCTGCGGTGGGGCGCGGTTCAGATCAGTCGTGGATGTGGCGATAGCAGGCGCGAAGACGCTCAAGCACTCGGGGGTCAATCCGTCCCTCGTATTCATCTGCAAGTTCATTGCAGTAGGCAGAATGAGCTGCCTTGTATGCATCGAATGCCTTGATAATGTCGTTGAACTTACCCAGATACACCGACCTACCGTACTTTGAAATACGGGCGACAAACCCTTTTCCTCTCGGCCCAAGAGTTACCCCAATGGGCAGAATTCCACGCTGGCTCCGGGTGTTCCGAAACATCTGGTTGATCATCCTTGGCACGAGCGAGCAGTGCTCAGGTGAGTAGACAGTATTCAGCGGATCAAGAATGTCTTTGTCGACTTCCATGCCTTCAGCGTTCGCATAAGGCTGAGCGACGAACCAGTCGGCAAACTCTTGGAAGTCGTGCCACTTCTTGCAAACTGTGCAACCCTCATAGGCCGGGGCGTCTGACCCGTAGCATCGATGCAGCATGTCACGCCAGCGTGAGTAGGCACGGCTAGTGGTCTCGTGATAAGGCAAGCCCAGTGCCTTTCGTCTCTCAATCGAGTCATATCCGACGCCGCAGACCAGTTTTTCGTTGATCGTAGGACCAAACAGCGGCAGTTCTTCCCCGAGGCTGTAATCAAGGCGGACTCCAGCCACGCAGGGTGCTACGAAGATGGTCCGGGTGATGTCGTTGGTGCTGTGTTGATGCATGTTGTTACCTCCGTTCAGTTGAAAAATGGGCAATAAAAAACCGACTCAAGGTCGGCATCGGGCTAGTCATTCTTCTCGTTATGGAGGAGTGGGAACTCAGCTATTCGATGTCATTGACCTCAAGGTTGGTGGTGCTGCGATTGCATTTGTCATGGGTAGTTCTCATGAGCTGCATAGACCGTCAGATGGTGGTCAACCAAAACGTGGACACTAAAAAGCCTCCTGCAATTTCTGGGCGATTTGATCGCACCGTAGTTGCGTAGAGGCTTCAAAGATGTATGTCTGCTTACTGAGCAGATTCGTATAGTCTCATATTGGGCGACCGTTTGTCAATAGTTGTTGACAGTTCGTGCAGGGGGTGATCCATCTCTTGCACACCATCATCATGGCGAAAAGTCTGAAAAACCTTTTGCAGGGGGAAGGAAGGGGCTTTGTTTAGTTCAGACCTCCCTTTTGCCCCGTAATCATTGGGTTTTGCGTGAAGGCGGCTGGATATCATTCCGCTGAAGGGAAGGTTTACCGAGGTTATTGGTGGGTTATTCGAGGTTATTTGATGTGCTTCATGGCCTCGACCATCGCCTTGATTGGCGTCCTGCTGCCGTAGATGCCAAAGGTCACGGAGCTATCTTCATGACCCACCATCCGCTTGATCAGTGAGTCTTGAACGCCAGCATCACGCAGGTCATCAATGAAGGTGTGGCGGAAGCTGTGGAAGGTTTTGCGGGGGTCGGTGATGCCGAGTTTCGTCTTGTAGCGTCCAAACCATTTAGATGCCGCGTGACCTCGTTTACCGCGTACTGCTTCAAGCTCGGGGAACAGGCGATCAGCTCCATCTGTCCTCACCGATTCAGCGTACTGCAACAATCCCAGCTCAATCAGTGAAGGGTGCAGGGGAAGTACTCGGCGGCTGCTGGCATTCTTAAGGTTCTGGCCTTCACGGCTGTCGTCGATGCGGATGCACTGGACGCCCTGTTGCTCAATGAAGTCATCGACACGCAGTTGGCACAGTTCTTCCAGTCGTGCCCCAGTGGTTCGCCCAAGGAGTGGCAGCCAGTAACGCCACGGGTGCTTTCGGGCTTCTCTTCGCAGTACATCGTGGTTCAGCAGGGCATTTAGGTCGGGTCGTTCAAAAGACAGCCGGGCTTCCTTCGCTGATCCTGTCATCACTTTCATGCCCGTCAGTGGGTTGTCTGTGACGTACCCATTCGTTTTGCACCAGTTCAGGAAGGCAGTGAGCTTGCGTAGCCGATTGTTCACTGTGACAGCGGTAATGGTCTTGTAAGAACTTCCTGAGTCAACCACCTGCCTCAGCGTCTTTCCCTTGAACTCGGGGCGTAAGCCGAAATATTGCGGGCATAGGCTGAGCCGTTCCTTTAGAAGGCGTGCTTGGTGCGCATCGAAAACTTTAGCGGGCATGTCACCCACCAACTCGAAAAGGTCTGATAAGGCTCGCTCGACTTCCTCGGTGCTGACCTGTCGCCATGTGCCTCCCCGTTTCCCTTCCTCTATATAAAGCTTGGAGAGTGTAGTGAGGGTAGGGCTGTCGCTATTCCGTTTCGCTGAGACTGCCGTAGCGATCCGTGGAGCGGTTTGGACAGTGGGCGTGGGTGTAGAGTCCCGCCACTGTGAACACAACGTACGAAGCGTCTGGAGGTCTGCAAAAGGGTGCTCGCTAAGGTGGTGATGCAACCGCTGCACCAGTGACGTGGCAATGAAGATGGCGCTTTGACGATGCCGTATGTTCAGGCTCAAACGCAAAGTGTTACACCTCGGGAATAGGTGCTTTGGCAGCTTGAGATTCAGGTAGTAGAGCGCCCCGCGCTTGATGATGTAGGCCATGGGTGTGACACCAAAGTGTTACAGCAAAGTGTGACAGTGCTGGCTACACCCAAGTTTTGAGCACCCATGCTGGGTGTGCTTACCGGTAGAACTCTGGTTTCCCCATCAGCCTGAAACCCTTGCCCCATAAGGTCTGCATTGATTACCAGCATGCTTGCATGCCACATGGTCAGGCCCGGAAGGGAGCAGCCATAGCGGGAACATCGAGTGCCGGGGTGTGGCTGGTGGGGCCGCCTCCATTTCAGGTCCTTGAATTTTCAAGGATTCCTCGCATTACCCAACTCGATAACTTCGGCCTGGTGAGAGCCTCCCTCTCCTCAAGCGCATTGGGAAGCTACACGAACGAGGTTTTCAGAAAAGAGCCCTCGCTGATAAACGTAGACTTTCCCGCCCGTGTCTCCTTTGAACGTCTCGATCACATTGTCCGCCGCAACAGGGCTGCTCAGGATCACGCGATAGCTTCGGCTCGTATGGGTGACGTTCGGCGATTGCTGATTCTCTTGCAACTTCTGCATGACGCAGGCGGAAAAAGCTTCTGGAGATTTTGCGGTCAGCAACTCCTTTGTCGGCTGGTTAGGCGCGGATGCGCACCCCGCCAGCAGTGTGATAGTGAAGGAGGCAGCAGCAAGAGGCAGAAAGCGCATCAGACAGTTCCAGATTTGAGTTCAGGCGCCATTCTCCATTTCATTTGGCTGATAGAAAACAGGCAAATGTCGATGTTACCTATCATTGATTTTGATGAGTAACGAGCGTCTCAGGATCACCGAATGTCTATCAAATCGATGATTCAGAGCAGTTTCTGATATTTTTATTCGATCAAACTCTCCTCTAAGCTGCGTCCTCTTTGAAGCAATGCATTTCGGTGTGAGCATGAAAGAGATCCGCAAGGCAGGTGATCGGGGCGCGACCCGTTTGCCGTGGCTGAAATCCCGGCATTCCTTCTCGTTTGGAAGCTATAGAAACCCGCAAGAGAGTGGTTTCTCGGACCTGCGCGTCATCAACGAAGACTGGATTTCACAGGGTAAAGGCTTCGGCCAACATGGCCATCGTGATGTGGAGATCCTGACCTATGTCCTCAAGGGAACATTGGCCCATCGAGACACCCTGGCAAACAGCACCAGGATTCACGCAGGCGACTTTCAGCTCATCAGCGCCGGCTCAGGTATCGAGCACAGCGAATTCAATGCTTCCGCTACCCAGCCTGTGCATCTGCTGCAAATCTGGCTGACCCCCCATTCGTCTCGCACCAAGCCTTCATACCAACAGAAGCATTTTCCGGTCGGAGAACGGCATGGAGAGCTCCAGCTGATCGCCTCGAAAACGGGACAAGCCGGATCGCTGAAAATCCTCCAGGATACGAAAATCTATGCGGGCAACTTCTCACAAGGTGAGTCGCATACTCTGGCCCTCGCAGGGCGACGACACGCCTATGTCCACGTTGTCGCAGGCAGGCTCCGGGTGAACGGAGAAACTGTTGTGGAGGGCGACGGACTGAAGCTGACGGAAACCCAGGCGGTCACGTTCAGCCACGCTACTGATGCGCAGGTGCTGGTGTTCGATCTCCGGGCAACAGGCTCGGCACCTTCCAGCAAGCAATCCTTCGGGGGCTGCAAGACGCAGGCATGTGCCCGGCGCCGGTAGGTGCCTTCTGACTTCCATTCCTGCCGCGACCGCGCCGATGCAGCGGAGTAGGCGCTGTTGTCCTACCCGCATCGAAAGCCCGGTATCAGCAGGTATCCATTACTTTAGAGAAACCTGTCCGGCCTCGAGTTTGAGCGCCTTGAGGCGATTCAGCAGCGTGCTGATATTTGTGCGTGCCGAACCTTCATTGGCCAGGCGCAGGCGCTTGATCGCGATAACGGAGTCACCAACGCCAGCGGTAAAGGGCGTCCGAATGATCTCTCGGAAAATAACGGTGTTTGAAGCAGACTCGGTCAACGTATATTCAGCCTCGCAGGTAACTTCGAAATCCAGGCCAAAAATGGGTTGGTCGACCCGCAGCAGGTTGGCGCGCAGGGTGTAGGCAGCAGGTGCTTCGCCAAGCAGGTCAGCACTGGCAAGTGATTGTTTGAGTGCAGCACCAAAGTCCGGGCCGTCGATTTCCGAAGTCCAGAGCGGGTTGGTGGCGTCTCCGCCATTTACTTCGGTCACCTGAATGTTGCGATGCAGGCGTTGATCATAAAACTGCGCATCGGTCTGGTCGGATGCCACGGACATTCCGGAAATTTGAGCAGGCGAAGCGCACCCTGTGCAAAGGGCAATAAATACCGAGACTAGAAACACACGGAAGTAGGTCACTTGAATAATCCTTGAGTGATATGCCGGTAAAGCAAGACGAAAGCCATACATCGTGTATGGCTTCAACTATTGAAAGGCGCGCCGCGGCATCGTTGGGAACGTACAGGCCTCAGGCCGAGCGTTGCGCTGTGCGGCAGATGCCTTTACAGGTTGTACTTCTCATCGATTCTGCGTTTGTCGAGCGTGTAGCGTTTGAGGTCGATCGAGTCAGACTCCAGCTTGGCATCGAGTTCGTCCATGTCGTGCTTTTTCAGCGTTGCAACATGGGCTTTGCTGGCTTGGTAGTTGATCATCTCTGCAGCGTCATGCCCACTCACCGGGTCCCACAGAATGGAAAGCGGCCAGAACAGCAGGTTCACCACACCAAAGCCATATGCGCGACCGTAGAACGAACCGCCACCTGGAAGCAGGCCAAGGCCGGCAGCAAGCCCTGGGCTTTTTTCTTCAACCGCGAGGTTTCTGGCGCGATAGCTGGCAAGTTCCGACTCTTGGGCCGAATTGAGGCCGGTAGCACAACCAGTGGTCAGCGCTATCAGTGCGGCAGCGGTCAGATTTCGAATTGTGGACATGCAACATTTCCTGAGTGTGAGTACTGTTCTCGGCGCACGGCTTGGCGCGGAGGCGCGTAACTCTACACTGAGTAGTGGCACATTGATATCGTATTGCCATTACTCTATTCAGATGATGATGCATCCAGATGGTGGTTCTATCCTGGCCGCTTAAAGGCAACTGTTGAACTGCCCTGTTTTTTCCCATGCCCCGCCGCCGACAGCTTCATCAGCCGCTGGAATTTCGGGCATTCCAGATGATCTTCCTCAGGGCACTGCGCCGCATGCCGCAAGCCCTTGCTCATCGCCTGCAAGCGCCTGATTCGTGCATCCAGTTCGTCGGCCTTGGCGATCAGCATCTGGCGGTCGACCTGCAGGTCCACCAGCATCGTCCCCACTTCATCCAGCGAAAACCCTGCAGCCTGGCCCAGGGCGATCAACGCCAGCCGGTCTGCAACATCGGTTGCGAACTGCCGTCGCTGGCCAGGCCCGGCAAGTGACTTGAGCAGGCCTTTCTTCTCGTAGTAGCGCAGCGTCGAGGCGGGTACGCCTGTGCGTTTGGCGACGTCGGCAATGTCCATTTCGGGCCCTTGACTTGAAGTTGACTTCAACTTCTATGCTGCGCGGCATGGTGATGACCGTCAATCTTCGAGGGCTTGTTCAATGACGTTTACTGCGATGTTTTCCGCTGCTTTGCCAATTGGTATCGGTGCCACGATGGTGATGGACTTGTGGGGGCTGCTGCTGAGGCGGATGGGTGTCGCCACGCTGAACTTCGCCATGGTCGGGCGTTGGGCGGGGCATTTACTGCACGGGCGTGTGCGGCACCAGGCGATTGCCAAGGCGGAACCGGTGCGGCATGAGCTGGCGTTGGGGTGGGGGATTCATTACGCCATCGGCGTGCTGTTCGCGATGCTGCTGGTCGTGATCGTGGGGGAGGGCTGGTTGCTGGCACCTACATTGCTGCCAGCGCTGGTTGTTGGTGTGGTGACGGTCGTGGCGCCTTTGTGCTTCATGCAGCCGGCGATGGGCGCGGGGTTCTTTGCGTCGAGGACGCCGACGCCTGCGCGCAACTGCCTTAAGAGCCTGGCCACGCATTTTGTGTTTGGCGTGGGGATGTTCTTGAGTGCGGGTTTGCTGGCGAGCGTGCAATCAGCCTGCTGACAGCACCACCAGGCTTGAGCCTGCAATAGAAACTGTGTCTGCACCGCACAATCCTGTGGGAGCGGGCATGCCCGCGAAGAAGGCAACTCGGTGGATGGCACCGGCTTTGCCGGTGTTCGCGGGTGAACCCGCTCCCACAGCGGGCGTGCAAGCTTCGGGCGGGTTTGTCTTTCATCAGGTATGCGTGGCTCAGGGGCGAGCCACAGACATGGGTTCTTGGTTGCCCATCCCCCCATACCGCTGCACAATCCGCTCGATCTCTCCCGACTGCTTCATCCGCACCAGTGCCCGCAGCAGCCCTTGGGTCGGTATCGCCGGGTCATTGCGTACCATGCACCCCAGGTCCTGGTCCTCCAGCACCGCCAGCGCCTGCAATTGCTGCTCGGCGGGCAGACCCTGGTTGAACCACTGCAACGACAGCTGGTTGCTTACCGCATGCCGATAGCGCCCGGCTTGCAGCTTCTGCAGCACCAGCAACTGGCTGCGGCTGTCCTCGCGGTGCAGGCGGCCCTGGTCGAGCAGCGGTTGCAAGGTGGAATAGGTGTAGCCAAGCACTGTGCCGATGGCCTGGGCAGGCAGTTGCTCCGGGGGCAGCGGAGTACTGTCGCCAGCGCGGCCTACCAGCAGGTCTCGCTGGTGCAGCAGCGGGATGCTCCAGACAAAATCCCCCGGCCGATCATTGAACCACTGGGTGCTGACATAGCAGCGCACATCTATATCACCGCTGTTCATCGCCTCCTGCAGGCGCAGGCGGGCCATGACGTGGTATTCGGGGCGTACGCCCACCTCCTTGGCCAAGGCCTGCATCAGGTCGTACAGCAAACCGTCCACCGGCTGGTCGCTTTCGATGCGCACCAGCGGCATGCTCCAGCTCTCGGCGACAGAAAAACGCAACACGGGCTGTTCAGCCTGGCTGTAGGTACTCCACAGCAGCAACAGGGCCAGCAGTCTTCGCAAAGGCAATCCTCCCTGGATGGCGCGCCAGTTTCAAAGCTTAGACGACTTGCGCAGGGTGCAATTTTGCCCCCGCTCCGCTAGCATTAGCGATCTTCCGCTCGATCAGGCTACGATGGTTTTTCGATGAGTTATCAGGTTCTTGCACGTAAATGGCGTCCGCGCTCGTTCCGCGAAATGGTCGGCCAGACCCATGTGCTCAAGGCCTTGATCAATGCCTTGGACAACCAGCGCCTGCACCATGCCTACCTGTTCACCGGTACCCGGGGTGTAGGCAAGACCACCATTGCCCGTATCATCGCCAAGTGCCTGAACTGCGAAACCGGCATCACCTCCACGCCCTGCGGCACCTGCTCGGTGTGCCGGGAGATCGACGAAGGCCGTTTCGTCGACCTGATCGAGATCGACGCCGCCAGCCGCACCAAGGTCGAGGACACCCGCGAACTGCTCGATAACGTGCAGTACGCCCCGAGCCGTGGGCGCTTCAAGGTCTACTTGATCGACGAAGTGCACATGCTCTCGACCCACTCGTTCAACGCCTTGCTCAAGACGCTGGAAGAGCCGCCGCCCTACGTCAAGTTCATCCTCGCCACCACCGACCCGCAGAAACTGCCGGCCACCATTCTGTCGCGCTGCCTGCAGTTCTCGCTGAAGAACATGAGCCCGGAGCGCGTGGTCGAGCACCTCAGCCATGTCCTGGCTGCCGAGAACGTGCCGTTCGAGCCGGATGCCCTGTGGCTGCTGGGTCGCGCGGCCGATGGTTCGATGCGCGACGCCATGAGCCTGACCGACCAGGCCATCGCCTTTGGCGAAGGCAAGGTATTGGCCGCCGACGTGCGGGCCATGCTCGGCAGCCTCGATCATGGCCAGGTCTACGGGGTGCTGCAGGCGCTGCTCGAAGGCGATGCTCGGGCCTTGCTCGAGGCCGTGCGCAACCTGGCCGAGCAGGGGCCGGACTGGGCTGGCGTGCTGGCCGAGATGCTCAATGTGCTGCACCGCGTGGCCATTGCCCAGGCGCTGCCGGAGGCGGTGGACAACGGCCAGGGCGACCGAGAGCGGGTGCTGGCGCTGGCCTCGGCATTGCCAGCCGAGGACGTGCAATTCTATTACCAGATGGGCCTGATCGGCCGCCGTGACCTGCCACTTGCGCCGGACCCGCGCGGTGGTTTCGAAATGGTCCTGCTGCGCATGCTGGCGTTCCGCCCGGCCGACACCGACGACGCGCCGAAGCCGGTACTAAAGCCAGTGGGGATCAGCCAGGCCACAGCTGATCCTGCAAACCCGGTGGCAGCGCCGGCGGTTGCCGTGGCGCCGCCGGCCGCTGCTGTCGTGGAGCCTGTTGCACCGGTTGCCGGGCAACAAGTGCAGGCGCCCGCACCGGTCGAGCCAGCGCCACAGCCAGTTGTCGAGCCTGTGGTGGCGGCTGAACCTGCCCCGGTCAGTGAATCTGAGCCAGCACCAGAACCCGTGGCAGAGGTGGTTGACCTGCCATGGGAAGAGCCCGCGCCAGCGCCTGCACCGGTAGTGGCCGAGCCTGCGCCGGCTCCTGCTCCTGCTCCTGCTCCTGCACCGCCCGCTGCACCCACGCCGGCACCTGCCGCCCCGGCACACGACGACGAGCCACCTTTCGACCCGTCCGCTTATGCCGCAGTAGGCATGGACCGCGACGATGAACCGCCGTTGGACGAAGACTATTACGGCGGCGAAAGCGACCCGGTCGGCTTCAGCTACCTGGACGAACTGGCCGAACACGTCCAGGAAGAAGCACCCAAGCCGGCAGCCGAACCGCTGCCCGCCGCCAAGCCGGCCACCGGCCTGGCCCTGCAATGGCTGGAATTATTCCCACAGTTGCCTGTATCCGGGATGACAGGCAACATCGCGGCAAACTGTACGTTGATTGCCGCCGATGGCGACGACTGGCTGCTGCACCTGGACCCTGGCCAGGGTGCGCTGTTCAACGCCACCCAGCAGCGGCGCCTTAACGAAGCGCTCAACCAGCACCTGGGGCGCACGCTGAACCTGCGCATCGAGCTGATCCTGCCCGAGCAGGAAACCCCGGCCCAGGCAGCGGCGCGCAAACGCGCCGAGCGCCAGCAGGACGCAGTCACCTCGATCGAGCAGGATCCGTTGATCCAGCAGATGATCAAGTTGTTCGGCGCCAAGGTGCGGCAGGATACTATTGAGCCTGTAGAAGCCCTGGTTAATCAGGGCCAGTAACGGATAACCATGCGGCCGGCCCGGTGCCGGGCCGCATCACATGACCCAATCGAGGTATACCCCCATGATGAAAGGTGGCATGGCCGGCCTGATGAAGCAGGCCCAGCAGATGCAGGAAAAGATGCAGAAGATGCAGGAAGAGCTGGCCAACGCCGAAGTCACCGGCCAGTCCGGTGGTGGCCTGGTGAGCGTGGTGATGACCGGTCGTCACGACGTCAAGCGTGTCAGCATCGACCAGAGCCTGATGTCGACTGATGAAGACGACAAGGAAGTGCTGGAAGACCTGATCGCCGCCGCGCTGAACGACGCCGTGCGCAAGGTCGAGCAGAACAGCCAGGACAAGATGGGCAGCATGACCGCCGGCATGCAGCTGCCGCCGGGCTTCAAGATGCCGTTCTAAGGGCATTTGCGTTACCGAAAACCGCCGCTGATGACAGCGGCGGTTTTTTTGTGCGTTCCTGCAGCCACCGCGGTCTTTGTAGGAGCGGCCTTGTGTCGCGAAAGGGCTGCGCAGCAGCCCCGGCAATCCATGCTGCGAAGCTGGCAACCTGGGGCCGCTTCGCGCCCCATCGCGACACAAGGCCGCTCCTACAGGGACTGCGCAAGCCTTGGCTGATTTGACGCCACTGCCCCCGCTGGGTATAAACCGCCTCTTATTGATTTGTCAGGCCTTTCCCATGAGCTTCAGCCCTCTCATCCGCCAACTGATCGATGCCCTGCGTATTCTCCCGGGTGTCGGCCAGAAAACCGCCCAGCGCATGGCCCTGCAACTGCTCGAACGTGACCGCAGCGGCGGCCTGCGCCTGGCCCAGGCCTTGACCCAGGCCATGGAGGGGGTTGGGCATTGCCGTCAGTGCCGCACCCTGACCGAACAGGAGCTGTGCCCGCAATGCGCCGACACGCGCCGTGACGATACCCAGTTGTGTGTGGTCGAAGGGCCGACCGATGTGTATGCAGTGGAGCAGACCGGCTACCGTGGCCGCTACTTCGTGCTCAAGGGCCACTTGTCGCCGCTGGACGGGTTGGGGCCTGAGGCGATCGGGATTCCGCAGCTGATGGCGCGGATCGAGGAGCAGGGCACCTTCACCGAGGTGATCCTGGCGACCAACCCGACGGTGGAAGGGGAGGCGACGGCGCATTACATCGCCCAGTTGCTGAGCGAGAAGGGCCTGGTGGCGTCGCGGATTGCCCATGGCGTGCCGCTGGGCGGCGAGCTGGAGCTGGTGGATGGTGGGACCTTGGCCCATGCGTTTGCGGGGCGTCGGCCGATTTCGCTCTGATTCAGAATGGTTGGGGCCGCTTTGCGGCCCATCGCGACGCAAGGCCGCTCCCACAGGGACCGCGCAATTTTCGGATACTGTAGGAGCGGCCTTGCGTCGCGATGGGCTGCAAAGCAGCCCCAAAACCCAACTCAGTACTCGCTAAGAGAAAACTCGGTCAGGCAGAAAGTCGGCACCCCGGCCGCCTGCAGCCGGCGCGACCCGTCCAGCTCCGGCAGATCGATGATCGCCGCCGCCTCGAACACCTGCGCACCGGTCCGGCGCACCAGGTTGGCCGCTGCCAGCAGCGTACCGCCAGTAGCAATCAAGTCATCGAAGATCAACACCGAATCCCCTTCGCACAGGCTGTCGGCATGCACTTCCAGGAAGGCTTCGCCGTACTCGGTCTGGTAACCCTCGCTCAGCACGTCAGCCGGCAGCTTGCCCTGCTTGCGGAACAGGATCAGTGGCTTGTTCAACTGGTGGGCGATGATCGAGCCGATCAGGAAGCCCCGCGCGTCCATGGCGCCGATGTGGCTGAACTCGGCTTCGACATAGCGTTCGATGAACTGGTCGGCCACATAGCGCAGCCCGCGCGGCGACTGGAACAGCGGGGTGATATCGCGGAAGATCACGCCCGGTTTGGGGAAGTCCACTACCGGGCGGATCAGGGCTTTGAGGTCGAAGGCGTCGCTGTGCATTGTTGCGGGTATCCTGGGAAAACGAATGCCCAAGTATACCCGCTAAACGCCGGCCTCAGGCCTCCATTGCGCCACCGGCCAGCGCGCACAGCTGGATCGGGTCGAGAATGTGCACTTCCTTGCCTTCGGCACGGATCAGGCCATTCTGCTGGAAGCGGGTGAACACCCGCGACACGGTTTCCACCGCCAGGCCCAGGTAGTTGCCGATTTCGTTGCGCGACATGCTCAGGCGGAACTGGTTGGCCGAATAGCCGCGGGCGCGGAAGCGTGCCGACAGGTTGACCAGGAAGGTGGCAATACGCTCGTCAGCGGTCTTTTTCGACAGCAGCAGCATCATTTGCTGGTCGTCGCGGATTTCCCGGCTCATTACCCGCATCAGCTGGCGGCGTAGCTGCGGCAGCTGCACCGACAGCTCGTCGAGGCGTTCGAACGGGATTTCGCACACCGAGGTGGTTTCCTGAGCCTGGGCCGACACCGGGTAGGCTTCGGTGTCCATGCCCGACAGGCCGACCAGCTCGCTGGGCAGGTGGAAGCCGGTGATCTGCTCTTCGCCGCTGTCGCTGAGGCTGAAGGTTTTCAGCGCGCCGGAACGTACCGCGTAGACCGAGCCGAAATTGTCGCCCTGGCGGAACAGGAACTCGCCTTTTTTCAACGGCCGCCCACGCTTGACGATTTCATCCAGTGCATCCATGTCTTCCAGGTTGAGCGACAGAGGCAGGCACAGGGGGGCCAGGCTGCAGTCCTTGCAATGGGCCTGGTTGTGTGGGCGCAGTTTGACTGGCTCGGACATTTTCATTCGATCCTTGTGGGAAAGCACACATAAGACGTAAGGGTAACTCACGGCGTAGGTTGTAGGCCAGCGTGCGCTGTTGTGGTGCGAACTGGCCGGGCCCCGGCGGGTGTGCGCCGGGGCCTTCGCTGTGCCCATGGTGTGCCTGGCAAGGAACTTTGTCCATGCGGTTGAACGACTCGGTTCAGATCACCCGCGAGAAGCGCTGGCGGTTGTGCATCGCCAGGTAGGCGTCGAACACCATGCATACCGAACGCGCCAGCAGGCGGCCGGCCGGCAGGATGCGGATGCCTTTGTCGTCCAGGCGGATCAGGCCGTCGCGCTGCAAGGTCAGCAGTTCTGGCCAGAGGTCGTTGAAGTAGCCGCGAAAATCGATGGTGAAGGCCTGTTCGATCGGCTCGAAATCCAGCTCGAAATGGCAGATCAGTTGCTGGATCACTGCCCGGCGGATGCGGTCGTCGTGGTTGCACAGCAGGCCGCGCTGGGTGGCCAGCTGGGCGTTGGACAGGCTGTCCTGGTAGGTGTTGAGGTCGCTGCTGTTCTGGCAGTACAGGTCGCCGATCTGGCTGATGGCCGAAACGCCCAGGCCGATCAGGTCGCAGTGCCCATGGGTGGTGTAACCCTGGAAGTTGCGCTGCAGGGTGCCTTCTTCCTGGGCGATGGCCAGCTCGTCGTCGGGCAGGGCGAAGTGGTCCATGCCGATGTAGCGGTAGCCGGCTGCGGTCAGCTGGTCGATGGTGGCGTGCAGCATCTCCAGCTTGGCGGCCGCGCTGGGCAGGTCATTGCTGTCGATGCGCCGTTGCGGCATGAAGCGCTCGGGCAGGTGGGCGTAGTTGAACACCGACAGGCGGTCGGGTTGCAGGCGGATCACTTCTTCGACGGTGCGGGCAAAGCCTTCCGGGGTTTGCTTGGGCAGGCCGTAGATCAGGTCGAGGTTGATCGAGCGGAACTGCAGGGTGCGCGCGGCTTCGATCAGGGTACGGGTCTGCTCCAGGCTCTGCAGGCGGTTTACCGCGCGCTGCACGGCCGGGTCGAGATCCTGCACGCCCAGGCTGACGCGGTTGAAGCCCAGTTCGCGGAGCAGGCCCATGGTCGACCAGTCGGCTTCGCGCGGGTCGATCTCGATGCCGTAGTCGCCGGAGTCGTCGTCCAGCAGGTGGAAGTGCTGGCGCAGGGTGGCCATCAGCTGGCGCAGTTCCACATGGCTGAGGAAAGTTGGCGTGCCGCCGCCGAAATGCAGCTGCTCGACACGCTGTTTAGGGTCGAGGTGGCAGGCGATCAGCTGGATTTCCTGCTCCAGGCGCTGCAGGTAGGGCGCGGCGCGGCCGCGGTCCTTGGTGATGACCTTGTTGCAGGCGCAGTAGTAGCAGATGTTGGCGCAGAACGGCACATGCACGTACAGCGACAGCGGGCGCGCGGCCCGACGGCTTTCGCGCAGGGCGTGGAGCAGGTCGAACGAGCCCACTTCGCTGTGCAGTTGCACGGCGGTCGGGTAGGAGGTGTAGCGTGGTCCGGCCAGGTCGTAACGGCGGATCAGGTCGGTATCCCAACGAAGGTCGTCGAGCATGAGGGCGGTCCCCGGAAAGAGCAGCAGTGCCCCGGAGTCTATGGCCGTCTGTAGGAATCTGTGTTGATTTGTATCAAGGGCATTGGGGCTGCTCTGCAGCCCTTCGCGGGCTTGCCCGCTCCCACAGGGGTACACATGATCCTGTGGGAGCGGGCATGCCCGCGAAGGGTCGCAAAGCGGCCCCCATCAATGCCCCATCAACCAATGCTGGTGCGGTCCAGGCATGGTCCAGATACCAAACAGCATCACCAGCACCCCGCCAGCCACCCGCACACTGCGTCTTTTCAACAAAATGTTTACCCGCTCCGCGGCTAATCCGGTAGCCAGCAATACCGGCCAGGTCCCCACGCCGAAAGCCAGCATCAGCGCCGCGCTGTACCCGGCATTGCCTTGGCTGGCCGCCCACAGCAAGGTGCTGTACACCAACCCGCACGGCAACCACCCCCACAAGGCCCCCAGCAACAACGCCCGAGGCACGCTGGACACCGGCAGCAAGCGCGACGCCACTGGCTGGATATGCCGCCACAGCCCCCGGCCCAGCGCCTCGATGCGGGTCAGCCCGCTCCACCAGCCGGCCAGGTACAACCCCATGGCGATCAACAGCAGCGCCGCCACCACCCGCAGTGCCAGCGCCGCCGGGCTGCTGGCCACGGCCCAGCCGGCCAGGCCCAGCAGCAGGCCGGCACAGGCATAACTGAGAATGCGCCCAAGGTTGTACGCCAGCAGCAGGCGCAAGCGCCGGCCACGTTGTTCGGGTGGTATGGCAAGGGTCAGCGCGCCCATCAGGCCGCCGCACATGCCCAGGCAGTGGCCGCCGCCGAGCAGGCCGAGGATCAACGCCGAGCCCAGCAGGGGCAGCAGGTCAGGCACGGGGCGGGTTTTCCTTGTCGGTGTCGGCCTTGCTGTCGTCAGGTTTCACCGCCGCCTGATGGCGCGGGTCCTGGTCGTCGAACAGGATGCTGTGGGCAGGGCTTTCCAGGTCGTCGTACTGGCCGCTGTCCACCGCCCAGAAGAAGATGTACACGGCCACGCCGACCAGCAGCAGGGCTGCGGGGATCATGACATAGAGTGCGGGCATGACGACTTCCTCCCGGGCAGGGGCGCTTCGTTCGCTGGCAGGCCCGATGCCAGGGGCAGGCGGGTCAGGCGCAGGGCGTTGAGTACCACGATCAGTGAACTGACCGACATGCCGATGGCTGCCCAAACCGGGGTGATCCAGCCAAGCGCGGCGAACGGCAACATCAGGCCATTATACAAGGTCGCCCACAGCAGGTTCTCGAGGATGTTGCGGCGGGTGCGGCGGGCCAGCTCGAAGGCCTGTACCAGCGCCTGCAGGCGGTTGGACAGCAGCACGGCGTCGGCGCTGGTCTTGGCCAGGTCGGTGGCGCTGCCCATGGCGATGCTGATGTCGGCGGCGGCCAGTACCGGCACGTCGTTGACCCCGTCACCCAGCATCAGCACCTTGCGCCCGGCCGCCTGCAGTGCCTTCAGCCGGTCCAGTTTGTCGTCCGGGCGCAGGCCGCCGATGGCCTGGTCGATGCCCAGCTGCGCGGCCACTTCGGCAACCATCGGCGAGCTGTCGCCCGACAGCAGCAGCGTGCGCCAGCCACGTGCCTTGCAGGCCGCCAGCAGGGCAGGGGCATCGTCGCGCAGGCGGTCGTCCAGGCCGAACCAGGCCAGCGGGCCCTGGCGGTCGCCCAGCAGCAGCCACTGGCCGCGCGGCTCTGGCACACCGGGGATTTCCGCGCCGCTCAGGGCGCAGACGAAGGTGGCCTGGCCAATGCGCAGGCGCTGGCCTTCGACCAGCCCTTCCAGGCCCAGACCCGGCACGGTCTGCACGTCGTCAGCAGGCGTGGCGGTGCGGCCAAAGGCACGGGCGATGGGGTGTTCGGAGCGGTTCTCCAGCGCTGCGGCCAGGGCCAGGCAGCGGTCGGCGGGCAGGCTGCCGAGCGGGCGAATGCTGCGCAAGGTCAGGCGGCCTTCGGTCAGCGTGCCGGTCTTGTCGAAAATCACTGTGTCGATCTGGTTCAGGCCTTCCAGCACATGGCCACGGGTGACCAGCAGGCCGAGCTTGTGCAAGGTGCCGGTGGCCGCAGTAAGCGCCGTTGGCGTGGCCAGTGACAGCGCGCAAGGGCAGGTCGCTACCAGCATGGCCAGCACGATCCAGAACGCCCGCGCCGGGTCCAGGTGCCACCACCACAGGCCGATGGCCGCAGCGGCCGGCAGCGAGAACAGCAGGAACCACTGCGAGGCCCGGTCGGCGATTTCGGCCAGGCGTGGTTTTTCGGTCTGGGCGCGTTCCAGCAGGCGGACGATGGCCGACAACCGCGAGTCGTGGCCTAGGGCTTCGACTTCCACGTTCAGGGTGCTTTCGACGTTCAGGGTACCGCCGGTGACCCGCTCGCCGACCCGCCGTGGTTGCGGCAGGTATTCACCGGTCAGCAACGATTCATCGACGCTGGAGCGGCCTTCGACGATGCGCCCGTCGGCGGGGATTACTGCGCCTGGCAGCACCTGCACCGTGTCACCGCGCTGCAGTTCGCTGAGCAGGATGCGCTCGCTGCGGCCGACGGCGTCCAGGCGCAGGCACGAGGCCGGCAGCAGGTTGACCAGCTGCGCAGTGGCCGCGGCGGTACGTTCGCGGGCGCGGCGCTCCAGGTAGCGGCCGGTGAGCAGGAACAGCGCGAACATGCCCACGGTGTCGAAATACAGCTCGCCGCTGCCGGTGATGGCGGTCCAGATGCCGGCGCCGAAGGCCAGGCCAATGGCCAGCGACACCGAAACGTCCATGGTCAGGTGGCGGGTACGCAGGTCGCGTGCCGCGCCCTTGAAGAACGGTGCGCAGCTGTAGAACACGATGGGGATGGTGAGGAACAGCGCCACCCAGCGCAGGATGGTGTGCAGTTCGGGCGACAGGTCGATGTTGAATTCCGGCCAGGTGGCCATGGTTGCCATCATCGCCTGGAACCACAGCAGCCCGGCCACGCCCAGGCGGCGCAGGGCGCTGCGGTTCTCGCGGGCCAGTTGCTCGGCGGCCTGGTCGGGTTGATAGGGGTGGGCGGCGTAGCCGATCTGGCGCAGCTCGGCGAGCAGGCGCGAGAGCGGCAGTTGCTGGTCATGCCAGTTCAGCAGCAGGCGGTGGTTGGACAGGTTCAGGCGCGCCTCGGCGACGCCGGGCAGGTTGCGCAGGTGCTTTTCGATCAGCCAGCCGCAGGCGGCGCAGCTGATGCCTTCGACCAGCAGGGTGGTTTCGGCCAGGTCGCCAGCATGGCGAACGAAGGTTTGCTGAACGTCGCTGCGGTCGTAGAGGGCCAGTTCGTCCTGTAGCTGCTTGGGCAGGGCCTCGGGGTTGACGCTGTTGTCGCTGCGGTGCTGGTAGTAGTGCTCCAGGCCACCGGCGACGATCGACTCGGCCACCGCCTGGCAGCCGGGGCAGCAGAACTGCCGGGGCTGGCCGAGGACCACGGCGGTGAAGCGGCTGCCGGCGGGGACGGGCAGGGCGCAGTGGTAGCAGGGGGTGGGCTGGGTCATCACATCATTGCCTTACACAAATCGGCTGGTTGGGCACGGCACCTGTGGGAGCGGGTTCACCCGCGAATGCGTCAGATCAGGCGATGATGTTTTCAGGTCTGACGCATTCGCGGGTAAACCCGCTCCCACAAGGAACGGCGGAGGTGCGTTTATTGGTGCTCGGCCCCTTGCAGCGCTTCATCACCCAGCTGCAAGGTCACACCATGCTCCACTTTTTCTTCCTCGAACAAGCGCCAAACCTGGCCACCTTCGCTACCCAGTAGCTCAACGAAGCGCCGCCCGTCAACCTTGTCCTCCAGCTGCCCCACATAGCGCCCAGCCTCGACCCGGCTCAGCAGTACCTTGCGGTCTTTCTCCGGCTGGGTTGGCGAAATCAGGTTCAGCTCCAGGCTCTGTGGGTCGCTGTTGCCGGCCAGGCGCACATCCACTTCGCCGGTCAGCTCGTCCAGGTGCACGCCGGCCTTCAGGCCCAGCGTCTGCGCCAGCAGTTCTCGGTCCAGCGAGCGGTTGATGCCCTTGCCAGCCTCGTAGTAGTTGTCGTTCACCAGGTTGTCCGGGTTGTGCACGGCGATGCTGACCATGGTCAGGCTCAGGCACACCGAGGTGGCGAGGATGCCGATGATGATCCAGGGCCAGAGGTGCTTGTACCAGGGGCTGGCGGCGGTGGCAGGCATTGTGGGTTATCTCTCTCAGCGGATCTGTGGGCCGATGAAGCGGCTCTTGGCTTCAACCTGGGCGTCGCTGTCATCGGCGCTCTTGAGGATGAAGGTGATTTCGTTGGTGGTCGATGGCAGTTTCTCGGGCGCGATCGACAGCTGCACCGGCAGGCTGACGATATCACCAGCGTCCACGCGGATCTCGCGCTGGCCTTCAAGCTTCAGGTCCGGCAGGCCGGTGGCGTCCAGCACGTAGACGTGGTCACGCTGGTCCTTGTTCATCACTTTCAGGCTGTACACGTTCTCGATCCGGCCCTGGGCGTTCTCGCGGTACAGCACGCGGTCCTTGCTCACGTCGAAACCGACCAGCGAACGGGTGGCGAAGGCGGTGGCCAGGCCGACCATCATCACCAGCAGGACCACGGCATAGCCGATCAGGCGCGGGCGCAGCATGTGGGTCTTCTGCCCGGACAGGTTGTGCTCGGTGGTGTAGCTGATCAGCCCTTTGGGGTAGTTCATCTTGTCCATGATGTTGTCGCAGGCGTCGATGCACGCGGCGCAGCCGATGCACTCGATCTGCAAGCCGTCACGGATGTCGATGCCGGTGGGGCAGACCTGCACGCACATGGTGCAGTCGATGCAGTCGCCCAGGCCTGCGGCCTTGTAGTCCAGGTCTTTTTTGCGCGGGCCGCGGGTTTCGCCACGGCGCGGGTCGTAGGAAACGATCAGTGTGTCCTTGTCGAACATCACGCTCTGGAAGCGCGCGTAGGGGCACATGTACACGCACACCTGCTCGCGCAGCCAGCCGGCGTTGCCGTAGGTGGCGAGGGTGAAGAAGCCGACCCAGAAGTAGGCCCAGCCGTCGGCCTGGCCGGTAAAGAATTCGGTGGCCAGTTCACGGATCGGCGAGAAATAGCCGACGAAGGTCATGCCGGTGACGAAACCGATCAGCAGCCACAGGCTGTGCTTGGCGAACTTGCGCAGGAACTTTTTGCCGCTCATGGGGGCTTTGTCGAGCTTCATGCGCTGGTTGCGGTCGCCCTCGGTGACCTTTTCGCACCACATGAAAATCCAGGTCCACACGCTTTGCGGGCAGGTGTAGCCGCACCACACCCGGCCGGCGAACACGGTGATGAAGAACAGGCCGAAGGCGGCCACGATGAGGATGCCCGAAAGCAGGATGAAGTCTTGCGGCCAGATGGTGGCGCCGAAGATGTAGAACTTGCGCTCGGGCAGGTTCCACCACACGGCTTGGTGGCCGCCCCAGTTCAGCCACACGGTGCCGAAGTACAGCAGGAACAGCACAGCCCCGCCGACCATGCGCAGGCGTCGGAACAGGCCGGTGAAGGCACGGGTGTAGATCTTTTCCCGGGAGGCGTAGAGGTCGACGGAATCCTTCCCTTTGTTGGCAGGCGGGGTGACGTCATGTACCGGAATTTGCTTGCTCATCATCAAGTCCCACGGCAGTGGAGAAGTGCCGCAGCCAGTGCATGCCGGCCGCAGTCTCGCGCAATCTGCTAGCGCTCTGCGGCCCATGATACGCCGCTGATGGCAGTATGGGGCTGCACTGCGACCTTTAGTCGCGTTGGGTTCGTGGCATGAATCGTGTTATGGCGGGTGTCAATTGATCCAGGTCATGGGGCCTGCAACAAATGTGTTTTCAGTACCGGCCTCTTCGCGGGTGAACCCGCTCCCACAGGGATCGCACAGATCCTGACGCGAGCGCAGTACCTGTGGGAGCGGGTTTACCCGCGAAGAGGCCGGGCCTGCCTTACTCGGCCTTGGCCGGTTCGGCCTGCTGCGACAGGCTGTACACATAAGCCGCCAGCAAGTGCACCTTGTCATTCCCTTGCATCTGCTCCTGGGCGGGCATCTGCCCCTGGCGACCGTAGCGGATGGTCTGTTGCAACTGGGCAAAGCTCGAACCGTAGATGAACGCCTGCGGGTGGGTCAGGTTCGGCGCGCCCATGGCTGGCGTACCCTTGCCCTCCGGCCCGTGGCAGGCCACGCAGTTGGCGGCGAAGATCTTCTGCCCGTTCTCGGCATCGGCCTTCACGCCCTCTGGCAGGGTGCGGCCATCGAGCTTGCTGACCACGAACGCGGCCACATCGGCCACGCCCTGGTCACCGATCACTTCGGCCCAGGCCGGCATCACGCCGTGGCGACCGCCCATGATGGTGGTCTTGATGGTGTCTGGCTCGCCGCCCCAGCGCCAGTCGTTGTCGGTGAGGTTAGGGAAGCCGAAGGCACCCTTGGCGTCGGAGCCGTGGCACACCGAGCAGTTGGAAGCGAACAGCCGAGCGCCCATCTTCAGGGCCTGCGGGTCCTTGGCCACCTCGGTGATGGGCATGGCGGCGAACTTGGCGAAGATCGGCCCGAAGCGGGCGTCGGCCTTGGCCATTTCCTTTTCCCACTCGTGCACACCGGTCCAGCCCGGCTGGCCGTTGGAAAACTCGGTCTGCTTGTCGTTATCCAGGTACGAGTAGCCCGGCAGGACGCCTTTCCAGTTGCCCAGGCCCGGGTACAGCACCAGGTAGCCGAGGGCGAAGACGATGGTGCCGACGAACAGCCAGAACCACCATTTCGGCAGCGGGTTGTCGTACTCCTCGATGCCATCGAAGGCATGCCCGACGGTTTCGTCGGTGACCTCTTCGCGCTGGCCCTTGCGGGTCGACAGCAGCAGCCAGGTCAACGAGAAGATGGTGCCCAGGGTCAGGACGGTAACGTACAGACTCCAGAAGGTTGTCATTGTTTTTTGCTCCCAGAAGCTTTTGCTTGCTCGACGTGCCGGCTGGCTTCGGGGTCATCCGCGAAGGGCAGTTGGGTCGCTTCGTCGAAGTCCTTCTTGCGCCGTGGGTTGAACACCCACAGCGCCAGGCCCACGAAGGCCACCATCACCACGACGGTGCCCAGGCCGCGAATCATCCCGATATCCATCAGCGTCACCGTTTGCTCTTGATGATGGTGCCAAGACCCTGCAGGTACGCGACGATGGCGTCCATTTCGGTCTTGCCCTTGACCGCGTCGCGGGCCCCGGCGATGTCGGCGTCGGTGTACGGCACGCCGAGGGTGCGCAGCACTTCCATCTTCTTCGCGGTGTCCTTGCCGTCGAGCTTGTGCTCGACCAGCCACGGGTACGACGGCATCTTCGATTCCGGTACCACGTTGCGCGGGTTGTACAGGTGCGCACGGTGCCAGTCATCGGAGTAGCGGCCACCGACCCGCGCCAGGTCCGGCCCGGTACGCTTGGAGCCCCACAGGAACGGGTGGTCCCACACGCTCTCGCCGGCCACCGAGTAATGGCCATAGCGCTCGGTTTCGGCACGGAACGGGCGGATCATCTGCGAGTGGCAGCCCACGCAGCCTTCGCGGATGTAGATATCGCGGCCTTCAAGTTCCAGCGCGGTGCGCGGCTTCATGCCTTCCACGGGTTTGTTGGTGACGTCCTGGAAAAACAGCGGGACGATCTGGGTCAGGCCACCGACGCTCACGGCGATGACCATGAAGAAGGCCAGCAGGCCTATGTTCTTCTCGACGGCTTCATGCTTCATCAGTGCGCTCCCACGACGACGATCTTGGCGGCTTCCTCAGCCTGTGCCGGGTTGGCGGCACGTACGGTACGGAACACGTTGTAGGCCATCAGCAGCATGCCGGTGGCGAAGAACGCACCGCCCAGGGCGCGGACGATATAGCCAGGGTGGCTGGCCTGCAGGGCTTCGACGAAGGAGTAGGTGAGGGTGCCGTCATCGTTGATGGCGCGCCACATCAGGCCCTGGGTGATGCCGTTTACCCACATCGAGGCGATGTACAGCACGGTACCGATGGTAGCCAGCCAGAAGTGCGCGTTGATCAGGCCGACGCTGTGCATCTGCTCGCGGCCATACAGGCGCGGGATCATGTGGTAAACGGCGCCGATCGAGATCATCGCCACCCAGCCGAGGGCGCCGGCGTGCACGTGGCCGATGGTCCAGTCGGTGTAGTGCGACAGCGAGTTCACGGTCTTGATGGCCATCATCGGGCCTTCGAAGGTGGACATGCCGTAGAACGCCAGCGACACCACCAGGAAGCGCAGGATCGGGTCGGTGCGCAGTTTGTGCCAGGCACCGGACAGGGTCATCATGCCGTTGATCATGCCGCCCCAGCTTGGCGCCAGCAGGATGATCGACATGACCATGCCCAGCGACTGTGCCCAGTCAGGCAGGGCGGTGTAGTGCAGGTGGTGCGGGCCGGCCCAGATGTACAGGGTGATCAGTGCCCAGAAGTGCACGATCGACAGGCGATACGAGTAGATCGGGCGTTCGGCCTGCTTGGGTACGAAGTAGTACATCATCCCCAGGAAGCCGGTGGTGAGGAAGAAGCCCACGGCGTTGTGGCCGTACCACCACTGGATCATCGCGTCGGTGGCGCCGGAGTAGGCCGAGTACGACTTGAACAGGCTTACCGGCAGCGAGATGTGGTTGACGATGTGCAGCATCGCGGTAACCACGATGAAGGCGCCGTAGAACCAGTTGCCGACATAGATGTGCTTGGTCTTGCGCTTGACGATGGTGCCGAAGAACACCAGCCCGTAGGTGACCCACACAATGGCCAGCAGGATCGCCAGCGGCCACTCGAGCTCGGCGTATTCCTTGGTGGTGGTGTAGCCCATCGGCAGGGTGATCAGCGCCCCGACGATCACCGCCTGCCAACCCCAGAAGGTGAAGGCGGCCATGCTGTCGGAGATCAGCCGGGTCTGGCAGGTGCGCTGCACCACGTAGTAGCTGGTGCCGAACAGCGCACAGCCCCCGAAGGCGAAGATCACCAGGTTGGTGTGCAGCGGGCGCAGGCGGCCGAAGCTGGTCCAGGGCAGGTCCAGGTTCAGTTGCGGCCATACCAGCTGCGAGGCGATGAAGACGCCGAGGCCCATGCCAAGGATCCCCCAGACCACCGTCATGATGGCGAACTGGCGGACGACCTTATAGTTATAAGCAGTCGGACTGATTGCTGTGCTCATTGCTAAGGTTCCACGGTTTTGATGTTCTTGTTGGTCGAAAAAATCGGCGCCAGTATTGATAACCACCGGGGTTACCGCAACGCAACTTTGGTACGCCGACCCGTGCCCGAGCCCGTTCACTGATGTCCCGCAGCGATCGGGTCTGGACGATTGTACACAAATAAATATTTGTAATGTGTACCGTTTTTCGCCTTTTCTGATCGATCGGTCAAGCTTTTTATCGGGACGGCGACAGGCTACGCGCCGCGTCTGCTTCGGTCCTTTCGGAGCGAGGCCCACTGAGGCAACAAGCTTAGTTGTGTTCGGAGGGGGTGCAAGGAGGGGTAGAGCGGGGAGGGGGGCTGCTTTGCAGCCCTTCGCGGGCTTGCCCGCTCCCACAGGTTCACCACAATGCTTGAAATCTGTGGTTAACCTGTGGGAGCGGGCGAGCCCGCGAATGGGTGTTACTTGGCAGTCAGGTCTGGCGAAGCTTGATCCTGCGACAGGCTATACACATACGCCGCCAGCAGGTGCACCTTGTCGTTGCCCTGGATCTCCGCCTGCGCCGGCATCTGACCCTGGCGACCATAGCGAATGGTCTGCTGCAGCTGGGCAAAGCTCGAACCGTAGATGAATGCCTGCGGGTGGGTCAGGTCTGGCGCGCCCATGGCCGGGGTGCCCTTGCCTTCAGGCCCGTGGCAGGCCACGCAGTTGCCGGCGAAGATTTCCTTGCCCTTCGCGGCGTCGGCCTTGACCCCTTCCGGCAGGCTGCGGCCATCGAGGTTGGTGAGCACGAACGCGGCCACATCCGCCACGCCCTGCTCGCCGATCACTTCGGCCCAGGCCGGCATCACGCCGTGGCGACCGTTCATGATCGATGCTTTGATGGTTTCCGCCTCGCCGCCCCAGCGCCAGTCCTTGTCGGTGAGGTTGGGGAAGCCATAGGCACCCTTGGCGTCCGAGCCATGGCAAACCGAGCAGTTCGAGGCGAACAGGCGGCTGCCCATTTTCAGCGCCTGCGGGTCCTTGGCCACTTCTTCCACGGGCATGGCAGCATACTTGGCGAAGATCGGGCCGAATTTTGCGTCGGCCTTGTCCATTTCCTTCTGCCATTCGTTGGCGCCGGTCCAGCCATTTTCATAGCCCGGCAGGATGCCCTTCCAGTTGCCCAGGCCCGGGTAGAGGATCAGGTAGCCGACCGAGAACACCAGGGTGCCGACGAACAGCCAGAACCACCACTTGGGCAGCGGGTTGTCGTATTCCTCGATGCCGTCGAAGCTGTGGCCCATGGTCTGGTCGGTGGTGTTGTTGCTCTGGCCCTTGCGGGTGGCGAGCAGCAGCCAGGTCAGGCCAATCAGGCTACCGATGGTCAGTACGCAGATGTACGTACTCCAGAAGGTGGTCATTGCCCGTTACTCCTTTTTGCAGCAGGTGCCTGTCCGGCAGAGGGCAGGCGGTCGTCGACGAAGGGCAGCAGGCGCGCTTCGGCGAAATCACGGTCGCGGCGGCGGTTGAATACCCACAGGGTGAGGCCGATGAAAGCGATCATCACCACCAGGGTGCCCAGGCCGCGGATCATGCCGATGTCCATTCCCATCGCATTCACCTCTTGTTCTTGATCGCGGTGCCGAGCACCTGCAGGTAGGCGACCAGGGCGTCCATCTCGGTCTTGCCCTTGACCGCGTCGCGGGCCCCGGCGATGTCATCGTCGGTGTACGGCACGCCCAAGGTGCGCAGGGTGCGCATCTTGGTGTCGGTATGGCTGTTGTCGACCTGCTGGGCGACCAGCCATGGGTACGACGGCATCTTCGACTCCGGTACCACGTTGCGCGGGTTGTACAGGTGCGCACGGTGCCAGTCGTCCGAGTAGCGGCCACCGACCCGGGCCAGGTCTGGCCCGGTGCGCTTGGAGCCCCACAGGAACGGGTGGTCCCACACGCTTTCACCAGCCACCGAATAGTGGCCATAGCGCTCGGTTTCGGCGCGGAACGGGCGGATCATCTGCGAGTGGCAGCCCACGCAGCCTTCGCGGATGTAGATATCGCGGCCTTCCAGTTGCAGCGCGGTGTAGGGCTTCATGCCTTCCACTGGCTTGTTGGTGACGTCCTGGAAGAACAACGGGACGATCTGGGTCAGGCCGCCGATGCTGACGGCAAACACCATCAGCAGGGCCAGCAGGCCGACGTTTTTCTCGATGACTTCATGTTTCATCAGGCAGGTCTCCTCAAGCCAGCTGGGCGTTCGCAGGGGCGACATCGAGCGCCGGCGAACGCACGGTGCGCCAGGTGTTCCAGGCCATCAGGAACATGCCGCTGAGGAAGATCGCACCGCCGACGAAGCGCACGATGAAGCCTGGGTGGCTGGCCACCAGGGTTTCCACGAACGAGTAGGTGAGCGTGCCGTCGCTGTTGACCGCGCGCCACATCAGGCCCTGGGCGATGCCGTTGACCCACATCGAGGCGATGTACAGCACAGTGCCGATGGTGGCCAGCCAGAAGTGCGCGTTGATCAGGCCGATGCTGTACATGCGCTCCTTGCCGAACACTTTCGGGATGGTGTGGTACAGCGCGCCGATCGAGATCATCGCCACCCAGCCGAGGGCGCCGGCGTGCACGTGGCCGATGGTCCAGTCGGTGTAGTGGGACAGGGCGTTGACCGTCTTGATGGCCATCATCGGGCCTTCGAAGGTGGACATGCCGTAGAACGCCAGCGACACCACCAGGAAGCGCAGGATCGGGTCGCTGCGCAGTTTGTGCCAGGCGCCGGACAGGGTCATCATGCCGTTGATCATGCCGCCCCAGCTTGGTGCCAGCAGGATCAGCGACATCACCATGCCCAGCGACTGTGCCCAGTCCGGCAGGGCGGTGTAGTGCAGGTGGTGCGGGCCGGCCCAGATGTACAGGGTGATCAGCGCCCAGAAGTGCACGATCGACAGGCGATAGGAATACACCGGGCGTTCGGCCTGCTTGGGCACGTAGTAGTACATCATCCCCAGGAAGCCCGCGGTCAGGAAGAAGCCCACGGCGTTGTGGCCGTACCACCACTGCACCATGGCATCGGTGGCGCCGGCATAGACCGAGTAGGACTTGGTCAGGCTGACCGGCAGTTCCAGGTTGTTGACGACGTGCAGCATCGCCACGGTGAGGATGAAGCCGCCGAAGAACCAGTTACCGACGTAGATGTGCTTGGTGTTGCGCTTCATCAGCGTGCCGAAGAACACGATGGCGTAGCTCACCCAGACGATGGTGATCAGGATGTCGATCGGCCATTCCAGTTCGGCGTATTCCTTGGAGCTGGTGTAGCCCAGCGGCAGGCTGATGGCCGCCAGCAGGATCACCAGTTGCCAGCCCCAGAAGGTGAACGCGGCCAGGCCCGGTGCGAACAGGGTGGTCTGGCAGGTGCGTTGCACCGAATAATAGGAGGTGGCGAACAGCGCACAGCCGCCGAAGGCGAAGATCACCGCATTGGTATGCAGGGGGCGCAGGCGGCCGAAGCTGGTCCAGGGGAGGTCGAAGTTGAGGGAAGGCCAGGCGAGCTGGGCGGCGATGAAGACGCCGAGCCCCATCCCGACGATTCCCCACACCACCGTCATGATGGCGAATTGGCGGACCACCTTGTAGTTATAGGCGGTACTGCTGGTTGTGTTCATGTATGGGTTCCCATCCACGGTTATTTGGCAGGCTTTACAGCGAGGCAAGCATGATTAATGGGCAAAGTGCCGGTATTGACGGGGATCAATGGGCGAAGGTCGGAAATGTCCCAGGCTTGCGCTGCGATCCCCCGCACGTTCGGGGCAAGGGCGGCTACAAGGGCTGCCTGATCCTGGCCCATGGCGCAGGTGCGCCGATGGACAGCGGGTTCATGGACGAAATGGCGCAAAGGCTTGCGGCGCTTGGGGTAGCGGTAGTGCGCTTCGAGTTCCCGTACATGGCCGAGCGCAGGGTTGCCGGCGGCAAGCGGCCGCCGAACCCGCAGAAGGTGTTGCTGGAATGCTGGCGCGAGGTTTACCGGCAGGTGCGACCTTTGGTCGCGGGCAAGCTGGCGGTGGGTGGCAAGTCCATGGGCGGGCGCATGGCCAGCCTGCTGGCCGATGAACTGGAAGCGGATGCACTGGTGTGCCTGGGCTATCCGTTCTATGCGGTGGGCAAGCCGGAGAAGCCACGGGTCGAGCACCTGGCCGAATTGAAGACGCCGACGTTGATCGTGCAGGGCGAGCGGGATGCGCTGGGTAACCGCGAGGCGGTGGCAGGGTATGCGTTATCGCCGGCGATCGAGGTGAGCTGGCTGGTGGCGGGGGACCATGACCTGAAGCCGCTGAAGGCATCGGGGTTCAGCCATGAGCAGCACTTGCAGGCGGCGGCTGAGAAGGTTGCGGCATTCCTGTCGCAATAGTGCTGGATTCTTCGCGGGTGAACCCGCTCCCACAGGTTCACTACAGGTCTGAAACTTGCGCAGCACCTGTGGGAGGTTGCGGCATTCCTGTCGCAATAGTGCTGGATTTTTCGCGGGTGAACCCGCTCCCACAGGTTCACTACAGGTCTGAAACTTGTGCAGTACCTGTGGGAGGTTGCGGCATTCCTGTCGCAATAGTGCTGGATTCTTCGCGGGTGAACCCGCTCCCACAGGTTCACTACAGGTCTGAAACTTGTGCAGTACCTGTGGGAGCGGGTTTACCCGCGAAGAGGCCGGTACAGGCTACCGCTTAGTCACGGTACTCGCACAGGTAGGCAGTATCCACCGCCACCTTCAGCTGGAACTTGCTGTCGGCGGCCACATTGAACTTGTCACCGGCGTTGAAGGTTTCCCAGTTGTCGCTACCCGGCAGCTTCACGGTCAGGGCGCCGGAAACCACGTGCATGATTTCGCGCTTGGCAGTGCCGAACTCGTACTCGCCCGGGGCCATGACGCCGACGGTGGCCGGGCCTTCAGTGCCTTCGAAGGCGATCGACTTGACAGTACCATCGAAGTATTCGTTGACCTTGAACATGGGGCGACTCCTGAAAGGGGGGGATGAAAAAGGGCTGGCCAGTATGCCCAAGCCCACGGGCCCCGTCATCTGCTTTCAGGTAGCGTCCACCGGCAGGCTCAACGGCAGCAGCCGCGCGGTATTGCGCGCATCTTCCAGGGCCCGGTGCTGCTGCCCGCAAAAGTGCATGCCGGCCAGCTGCAGTGCACCATTCAGCCCCGCGGGGCGCTGCAGGTGGCGGGCCTTGGCGAAGCGTTGCTTGAGGTTGATGTGCGGCAGGGTCCGCAGCAGGCTGTCCAGCCCATGCTGCTGCCACTCCTGGTGCAACTGCTGGCGGTCGTAGTCGCCCCAGCTGACCCAGGCCTGAAGCTGCCCGCGGTGGTGCCCGAGCCAGCGCTCGAAGCTTGCCCATACTTCGCGGAACGGTGCGGCACTGTCCACGCTGGCCTGGCTGATGTGGGTCAGCTCACGGCAGAACGGGGTCAGCTGCGGCCGCCGCCGGGGCTTCACGAAGCGCTGGAAGTGGTCGACCTCGCGGCCTTCGCGGGTAACCAGGCTTGCGCCGATTTCAATGACTTCCATCTCTGTGACCGGCCACCCACCATCGTCGGTGGTGGCTTCCAGGTCGATCACCAACCAATGGCCCATACCAGGCTCCCTTGCAGATCCTGCTAGAGCGTAGCCAAACTCAGGGCATCCGGCATCCCCTGGCAATTTGCCTGCGGCTTTGGCACAAAGGGCCACTATCCGGCAGTTGTGTCCGGCCCGGAAAACGCCTAGCTTAGGTGGACCCAGGCATGAACCGTGATGAGCATCCGTCTTGACTCCAGCGCCCGGCCTAAAGGCCCTGTCTTCCCTGATGCTGCTGGCCGTGTTCTGGCTGGCGGCGCCGGCATGGGCTGCCGATGCCGTCGAAGTGAGGATTGGCGCGGCGCATTTCCCACCGTACACGGTACGCCCCGAGCAGGGTGCCGACAGCGGCCTGCTGCCGCAGCTGGTCGACGCGCTCAACCGCACGCAGCAGCGCTACCACTTCGTCGTGGTGCCTACCTCCATCCAGCGGCGTTTTGGTGACCTCCAGCAAGGCCGCACCGACATGGCCATTTTCGAGAACCCGGAGTGGGGCTGGCAGCAGATTGCCCACCAGAGCGTGGACCTGGGCCTGGAAGATGCCGAGGTGTTCGTCGCCCGCAAGGCCAATGGCCTTGACCCGCATTACTTCGACGACCTGCACGGCAAGCGCCTGGCGCTGATCAACGGCTACCACTATGCGTTCGCCGGCTTCAACTCCGACCCGGACTACCTGCGCACCGCCTACAAAGCGACCCTGACCTATTCCCACGACAGCAACTTGCTGATGGTGCAGGCCGACCGCGCCGACATCGCCCTGGTCACGCGTTCCTATCTCAGCGATTTCCTGGAACGCAACCCGGCCAGCCGGGACCAGTTGGTGTCCTCGCAGCGCATTGACCAGGTCTACCACCACTACGCCTTGCTGCGCCCGGGGGCGCCGATCGGCGAGCAGTCGTTCGCGGCGCTGCTGCGGGCCCTGCGCGACAGTGGCGAGCTGGCGCGCATCTTCGAGCCCTACCGCATCACGGTGTCGGCCCCACACGACTAAATTCCCGTGGTGCGGCAACGTTCTCAGCAGTGAGCCTTTTCTTCATTGCCGTGAGTCAAGCCCATGCCGTTCGATGCCGCTTCGCAGCCCCTGTCAGCGCCACGCTGGCGCAGCCTCAGTGCCGAGGAGGGCGACAGCTGGCTGAGCCTGTCCCTCGAAGGCCGCCCGCTGATCCAGTTGCGCCTGGAGGTGGGCGCTACCCTGCATGTTCACCTGGAGCGGCTGTGCCCCGAGCGCCCCTATCAGGCCTTGTGGGCCGCCTGTTATTGGCTGCTGGCCCGCGACACCGCCTGCCAGCGCCTGGCCTGGTACCTGCCCGAGGCGTTGCCCCAGGCATTGACCAGTGGCCTGCTGCTGGCCGGCGAGCAGCCTGGCCAATACCTGTGCGAGCGAGCGCTGTTCTGGCAGCTGCCACAGCCGTGGCTGGGCGAGTCGGCCAGCGTGGCATACCCGCAGCAAATGCAGATCAGCAACGGCAAGCGCCACCCACGCCGCGCGCCCAAGCCTCGTGGCGAGGTGTACCGGCGCTTCGATACGCGCCTGGGCAGCTGGGTGTCGCTGCGTACCTTGGAAATCGAACATGACCTGGAGCGCTTCAACCGCTGGCAGAACAACCCGCGGGTGGAGGCGTTCTGGCAGGAGGCTGGCACCCTTGAGCAGCACCGCGAGTACCTGGGCAAGCTCGAGGCCGACCCGCATGCCCTGACGCTGATCGGCTGTTTCGATGACCAGCCGTTTGCCTACTTCGAGGCGTATTGGGCCAAGGAAGACCGCATTGCGCCGTTCTACCCGGCCGATGACTACGACCGTGGCATCCACATGCTGGTGGGGGAGGAGAGCCACCGCGGGCCGCACAAGGTGGCCAGCTGGCTATCGGCGCTGGTGCACTACCTGTTCCTGGATGACCCGCGCACCCAGCGGGTGGTGGCCGAGCCGCGTGCCGACAACGGCAAGATGATCGGCTACATGCACGACCAGTGCTTCCATTGCGACAAGGAGTTCGACTTCCCGCACAAGCGCGCGGCGTTGATGATTCTGGGGCGGGAGCGGTTTTTCGATAAGTGTAAATTGGCTTGAGTGCCAGGGGGCCGCTGTGCGGCCCTGTGGGAGCGGGTTTACCCGCGAAGAATGCGACATGGTGCATGGCACCGGCTATGCCGGTGTTCGCGGGTAAACCCGCTCCCACACGTGCTCTCAGCAACCTTGAAGGTTCAGGCCTGCCGACTGGCCGTCTTGCGGCAATGCACCAGCGCATCGCGGATCATGAAGTTGACCAGTGTCGGCGACACTCCCAGCTCCTTGGCAATGTCCTTCTGCGGCACGCCATGCAGGCGGTACATCTCAAAGGCATAGCGGGTGCGCTGGGGCAGTTCGTTCAGCGCCTCGGCAATGTCATCCAGCGCGGCAAGGTTGATGTGGGTGGCTTCGGGGGAGGCGTTTTGCACGACTACGTTCAGGCCTTCCTCCTCGCTGCCGGAGTACTTCAACTCCATCGCCTGCTTGCGATAGTGGTCGATAGCCAGGTTGCGCACGATCTGGAACAGGTAGCTCAGCTGCGCCTTGAACGACGATGTGATCTGCGGGGCGGCGCTGAGCCGGAAAAAGGCGTCCTGCACCACATCTTCGGCGCGCGACCGGCAGCCGGTGATGCGGGCAGCGATCTTGACCAGGATGCTGCGGTTGTCGACGAAGGCCTGCAGTAATGGTGAATCGCACTTACTTGTGGATAGTTGTTCCGCCATGGAAATCACCTTGTCACAGAGGGGAAAGGACGCACCCAAATTTGGGAAGCTTCCTACGACGGGCGACAAGCTATTCAGAATGATAATGATTGTCAAATGCGAAATGTAATTGGTAACCGTGCATTTCGGTTCTAAGCCTGCGGCACCGGGCTTGCCCGCGAAAGGGCCTGCGTGGTGCCCTTGCCGGTGCTATGACACGCTAATTTCTCCCTCCGCCCATCCGTTCCCCTGTGTACACCGCAGGCCACCACATGCCGCTGCGCCCATGTTCGCGCAGCAGCCGGCCCGACCCAACCAGACACTGGCAGGAACACCCCATGACGGACGCCTTCGAACTCCCGCTCTCGCTGGTCCAGGCCCTGGCGCAACGCGCCGCGCAGACCCCGGACAAAGTCGCCTTGCGCTTTCTGGCCGACGCTCCCGGCGAACAGGCCGTGCTCAGCTACCGGGACCTCGATCAGCGTGCGCGCACCATCGCCGCTGCCTTGCAAACCCGGGCCAGCTTCGGCGACCGCGCGGTGCTGTTGTTCCCCAGCGGGCCAGACTATGTAGCGGCGTTCTTCGGCTGCCTGTATGCCGGCGTGATTGCGGTGCCGGCCTACCCGCCGGAGTCCGCGCGCCAGCACCACCAGCAGCGCTTGCTGTCGATCATCGACGACGCCGAGCCGCGCCTGCTGCTGACCGTCGCGGCCCTGCACGACAGCCTGCAGGGCCTGGAGGCCCTGGCGGCGGTCAACGCCCCCGAACTGCTGGCGGTGGATGGCCTGGACCCGGCACTGGCTGCGAACTGGCGCGAGCCCGGGCTCAAGGGTGATGACATCGCCTTCCTGCAGTACACCTCCGGCTCCACCGCACTGCCCAAGGGCGTGCAGGTCAGCCATGGCAACCTGGTGGCCAACGAACAACTGATCCGCCAAGGCTTTGGCATCGACCTCAACCCCGACGATGTGATCGTCAGCTGGCTGCCGCTGTACCACGACATGGGCCTGATCGGCGGCCTGCTGCAGCCGATCTTCAGCGGCGTGCCCTGTGTGCTGATGTCGCCGGGCTACTTCCTGGCCCGGCCGCTGCGCTGGTTGCAGGCCATCAGCGAGTACGGCGGCACCATCAGCGGCGGCCCCGACTTTGCCTACCGGCTGTGCAGCGAGCGGGTCAGCGAGGCCTCCCTGGCCGGGCTCGACCTGAGCCGTTGGCGGGTGGCCTATTCCGGCTCCGAGCCAATCCGCCAGGACAGCCTGGCGGCCTTTGCCGACAAGTTCCAGGCCTGCGGCTTCGACCCGCAGAGCTTCTTCGCCAGCTACGGCCTGGCCGAGGCGACCCTGTTCGTCAGCGGCAGCCGCCGTGGCCAGGGCATCGCCGCGCTGGAGCTGGACGCCGAAGCCTTTGCCGACAACCGTGCGGAACCTGGCAAGGGCAGTGTGCTGATGAGCTGTGGCTACCCGCAGCCCGGGCATGCCGTGCGCATTGTCGAACCACAACGCCTGCAGGTGCTGGGCGACAACCAGGTGGGCGAGATCTGGGCCGGTGGCCCGAGCATCGCCCTGGGCTACTGGCGCAACCCCGAGGCCAGCGCCCGCACCTTCGTCGAGATGGACGGCCAGACCTGGCTGCGTACCGGCGACCTGGGCTTCATGCGCGAAGGGGAAGTGTTCGTCACCGGGCGCCTGAAGGACATGCTGATCGTGCGCGGGCAGAACCTGTACCCGCAGGACCTGGAAAAGACCCTCGAGCGCGAAGTGGAGGTGCTGCGCAAAGGCCGGGTGGCAGTGTTCGCCGTCGAGCAGCAAGGCGAGGAGGGCATTGGCGTGGCGGTGGAAATCAGCCGCAACGTGCAGAAGGCGATCAAGCCCCAGACGCTGATCAAGACCCTGCGCCAGGTGATCGCCGACGCCTGCCGCCAGGCCCCGGCCGTGGTCCTGCTGCTGAACCCGGGCGCACTGCCCAAGACCTCCAGCGGCAAGCTGCAGCGTTCGGCTTGCCGCCTGCGCATGGACGATGGCAGCCTGGACTGCTACGCCCGCTTCCCTGAAGTGAGCGAGCCCGTTGCCACGGATGCCGCCGGCAATGAACTGCAGGCGCGCATCGCCGAGGTGTGGCGCGACATCCTCAAGGTCGAGGCGGTGGCGGCAGACGACCACTTCCTGCTGCTGGGTGGCAACTCCATCGCCGCTACCCACGCCACCGCACGCCTGGCTGATGAACTGGGCATCGAGCTGGGCCTGCGCACCCTGTTCGAGGCGCCGATACTGGCTGACTACGCCAAGGCCGTGGCCGCGATCATCGCCGAAGGCGGTGGCCGGGTCGGCACCATCGCTACCCTGGAACGCACCCAGGCGCTGCCCCAGTCGCTGGCGCAAAACCGCCTGTGGCTACTGTGGCAGTTGGACCCGCAGTCGGCGGCCTACAACATTCCGGCCGGCCTGCAGTTGCGCGGTGAGCTGGATGAAAACGCACTGGAAGCGGCCTTCCAGGCGCTGGTGGCGCGCCATGAATCGCTGCGTACCCTGTTTGCCGAAGAGAACGGCCAGGCCCTGCAGCGCATCCAGGCGCAGCAGCCGTTCGACCTTCGCCGCCTGGACCTCGAAGGCCAGGCCGCCGAACAGGTCGCCGCCCAGCGTGAAGCCGAAGCTCGCCAGCCGTTCGACCTGACCCGGGGGCCGTTGCTGCGGGTGACCCTGGTGCGCCTGGACGATGAACACCATCAACTGTGGGTGACCCTGCACCATATCGTCGCCGACGGCTGGTCGCTGAACATACTGCTCGACGAATTCGCCAAACTGTACGCCGCCCATTGCCAGGGCCTCGAGGCCACCCTGGCACCGCTGCCCCTGGGTTATGCCGACTACGGCACCTGGCAGCGACAGTGGCTGGCCGCAGGCGTGGCCGAGCGTCAGCTGCAGTACTGGCAGGCGCGTCTGGGGGATGAACTGCCGGTGCTCGACCTGTGCACCGACCACCCGCGCACCAGCCAGCGCGACCACCGCGCCGCCCGCTTCAACCTCAAGGTACCGGCCAGGCTCACCGAAGCGCTCAAGGGCCTGGCCCGCGAACAGCAGGCCAGCCTGTTCATGGTGCTGCTGGCCGGCTGGCAGGCGCTGTTGCACCGCTACAGTGGCCAGGCCGATATCCGTGTGGGCGTGCCCAACGCCAACCGCCCGCGCCTGGAAACCCAAGGCATGGTCGGCTTCTTCATCAACACCCAGGTGCTGCGTGCGCAACTCGATGGCCGCCTGCCGTTCGACCAGTTGCTGGCCCAGGTGCGCCAGGCCACCCTGGATGCCCAGGCCAACCAGGACCTGCCGTTCGAGCAACTGCTCGAAGCCTTGCCCGAGGCTCGCGAGCAAGGCCTGTTCCAGGTCATGTTCAACCACCAGCAACGTGACCTGTCTGCCCTGCGCCGCCTGCCGGGCCTGCTGGCCGAAGAGCTGCCGTGGCACAGTCGCGAAGCCAAGTTCGCCTTGCAGCTGCACAGTGAAGAAGACCACCAGGGCCGCCTGAGCCTGGCCTTCGACTATGCTGCCGAATTGTTCGATGCCAGCACCGTCAAGCGCCTGGCCCAGCACCTGCTGGCCCTGCTCGAGCAGGTGTGTGCCGGACCGCAGCGGGCGCTGGGCGAGGTGCAATTGCTCGACGAGCCTGGCCGCGCGCAACTGCTGAGCTGGGGCGAGGCACCCGCTGCGGCGCCGCAGCGCCTGCTGGTCGAGCAGCTCAATGAGCAGGCACGCCTGACCCCGCAGCGCACCGCCCTGGTGTGGGACGGTGGCAGCCTGGATTACGCCGAGTTGCACCAGCAAGCCAACCGTCTGGCCCACTACCTGCGTGACAAAGGCGTCGGCCCCGACACCTGCGTGGCCATCGCCGTCGAGCGTTCGCCGCAGCTGCTGGTGGGCCTGCTGGCCATTCTCAAGGCCGGTGGTGCCTATGTGCCGCTGGACGTCGATTACCCGGCCGAGCGCCTGGCCTACATGCTCGCCGACTGCAACGCTGGCCTGTTGCTGAGCCACAGCAACCTGCTGGGCAAGCTGCCACAGGTGGACGGCGTCAGCGCCATCGCCCTCGACCAGCTGCACCTGGACAGCTGGCCAAGCCATGCCCCCGGGTTGCACCTGCATGGCGACAACCTGGCTTATGTGATCTACACCTCCGGCTCCACCGGCCAGCCCAAGGGCGTGGGCAATACCCACGCGGCACTGGCCGAGCGCCTGCAATGGATGCAGGCCAGCTATGTGCTGGACGACAGCGACGTGCTGATGCAGAAGGCGCCGATCAGCTTCGACGTTTCGGTATGGGAATGCTTCTGGCCACTGGTGACCGGTTGCAAGCTGGTGCTCGCCGGCCCTGGCGAGCACCGCGACCCGCAGCGCATCGCCGCGTTGGTGCAGGCCCATGGCGTGACCACGCTGCACTTCGTGCCGCCGCTGTTGCAGGTGTTCGTCCAGGAGCCGCAGGCGGGTGCCTGCAGCAGCCTGCGCCGGCTGTTCTCCGGTGGCGAAGCGCTGTCCGCGGCACTGCGTGACCGTGTGCTGCAGGTGCTGCCACAGGTGCAGTTGCACAACCGCTATGGCCCGACCGAAACCGCCATCAACGTCACCCACTGGCACTGCCAGGCCACCGATGGCGAACGCTCGCCGATCGGCCGCCCGCTGGGCAATGTGCTGTGCCGTGTGCTGGACGACGAACTGGAACTGACCGCCCCCGGTATGCCGGGCGAGCTGTACCTTGGCGGTGCAGGCCTGGCCCGTGGCTACCTGGGTCGCCCGGGCCTCACCGCCGAGCGCTTCGTGCCCCGGGCCGACGGCAATGGCGAGCGCCTGTACCGCAGTGGCGACCGCGCCCGCTGGCAGGTGCAGACTGAGGCGCTGGAATACCTTGGCCGCCTCGACCAGCAGGTCAAGGTGCGTGGCTTCCGTGTCGAACCCGAGGAAGTCCAGGCCTGCCTGCTGGCGCAAGCGGGGGTCGAACAGGCGCTGGTGCTGATTCACAAGGATGCCGTAGGCGCGCAACTGGTCGGCTACTACAGTGGCAGCGCCCAGCCAGATGCATTGCTGACGGTGCTGGCTGAACAACTACCGGCCTACATGGTGCCGGCACAACTCATCCCGCTGGCGCAGATGCCGCTGGGCCCCAGCGGCAAGGTCGACCGCAAGGCGTTGCCGGCCCCGGTGTGGCAGCAGCGGGAGCACATCGAGCCGCAAACCGAGTTGCAGCAGCAGGTCGCTGCCATCTGGCGTGAAGTGCTGAACCTGCCGCGCGTTGGCCTGCAGGATGACTTCTTCGCCCTTGGCGGCCATTCGCTGCTGGCCACTCAAATTGTCTCGCGCACGCGTCAGGCCTGCGATGTCGAGCTGCCGCTCAAGGCCCTGTTCGACGCCAGCGAGCTGGGCGCCTTCTGTGCCGAGATCACGCGTATCCGCGCTGCCGGTGAGCGCAACCTGCAAGGCGCAATCACCCGCGTCGACCGCCGCCAGGCGGTGCCGCTGTCGTACTCGCAGCAGCGCATGTGGTTCCTCTGGCAAATGGAGCCGGGCAGCCCGGCGTACAACGTCGGCGGCATGGCGCGCCTGCGGGGCACCCTGCATGTGGATGCCTTCGAGCGTGCGCTGCAGGCGCTGGTGGTGCGCCACGAAACCCTGCGCACCACCTTCCCCAGCATCGATGGCGTGCCGTATCAGTGCGTGGCCGAAGACAGCAGCCTGCACCTCGACTGGCAGGACTTCAGCGCCTTGCCCGCCGATGCCCGCCAACAACGCCTGCAACAACTGGCCGACGACCAGGCACACCAGCCGTTCGACCTGGAGCGCGGTCCGTTGCTGCGTGCCTGTCTGGTCAAAGCCCAAGAGCGCGAGCACTTCTTCGTGCTGACCCTGCACCATATCGTCACCGAGGGCTGGGCGATGGACATCTTCGCCCGCGAACTGGGCGAGCTGTACGAGGCCTTCGTCGATGACCGCGAATCGCCGCTGGCGCCGCTGCCGGTGCAGTACCTGGACTACAGCGTGTGGCAACGGCAATGGCTGGAAAGCGGCGAGGGCGCCCGTCAGCTGGCCTACTGGCAGGCCCGCCTGGGCGATGAACACCCGGTGCTGGCGCTGCCTGCCGACCGCCCGCGCCCGGCAGTGCAGAGCCACCGTGGCGAGCTGTACCGCTTCGAGCTCGACCCGGCGCTGGTCGCCCGCGTGCATGCCTTCAACAGCCAGCGCGGTCTGACCCTGTTCATGACCATGACTGCCACCCTGGCCGCCTTGTTGCACCGCTACAGCGGCCAGCGTGACCTGCGCATTGGCGCGCCGGTGGCCAACCGCATCCGCCCGGAAAGCGAAGGGCTGATTGGCGCGTTCCTCAACACCCAAGTGCTGCGTTGCGAGCTGGACGGCCAGATGAGTGCCGCACAGTTGCTGGAGCAGGTACGCCAGGTTGCCATCGAAGGCCAGTCGCACCAGGACCTGCCGTTCGACCAGCTGGTGGAAGCCCTGCAGCCACCGCGCAGCAGCGCCTACAACCCGCTGTTCCAGGTGATGTGCAACGTGCAGCGCTGGGCCTTCCAGCAAAGCCGCCAGCTTGCCGGCATGCAGGTGGATTACCTGGTCAACGACGCCAGCGCCACCAAGTTCGACCTGTACCTGGAGGTGACCGACCTCGACGGCCGCCTGGGTTGCTGCCTGACCTACAGCCGTGACCTGTTCGACGAACCACGCATCGCACGCATGGCCGAGCACTGGCAGCAATTGCTGGCCGGCCTGCTCGACAACCCGCAACAGCGCCTGTGCGAGCTGCCGATGCTGAGCAGCGCCGAGCAGCAAGTGCTGGCGGGCCAGTTGCAGGGCGAGCAGGATCTGGCTCTCGACCAGACCGTGCACGGCCTGTTCGCCGCCCAGGCTGCGCGCACGCCACACGCTGGCGCGTTGACCTTCGCCGGCCGGCACATGACCTATGCCGAACTCGACCAGCAGGCCAACCGCCTGGCCCGCGCCCTGCGCGAGCGTGGCGTCGGCCCGCAGGTGCGTGTGGGCCTGGCGCTGGAGCGTTCGCTGGAAATGGTCGTCGGCCTGCTGGCCATCCTCAAGGCCGGTGGCGCCTACGTGCCGCTCGACCCCGAATACCCGCTCGACCGCCTGCGCTACATGATCGAAGACAGCCGCATCGGCCTGCTGCTCAGCCAGCGCACGCTGCTGCAAACCCTGGGGCAGTTGCCCGAAGGCGTGGCGCGCTGGAGCCTGGAGGACGACAGCGCCAGCCTGTCGGCCTACAGCGATGCGCCGCTGGACAACCTCAACCTGCCGCAGCACCAGGCCTACCTGATCTACACCTCCGGTTCCACCGGCAAGCCCAAGGGCGTGGTAGTCAGCCACGGCGAGTTCGCCATGCATTGCCAGGCGGTAATCGACGCGTTCGGCATGCGCAGCGATGACTGCGAGCTGCACTTCTATTCGATCAATTTCGACGCCGCCAGCGAACGCCTGTGGGTGCCGATGCTGTGTGGCGCCCGCGTGGTGCTGCGCGCCCAGGGGCAGTGGGGCGCCGAAGACATCTGCCAGCTGGTGCGCGAGCAGCAAGTGAGCATTCTCGGCTTCACGCCCAGCTACGGTAGCCAGTTGGCGCAGTACCTGGCCGGGCAGGGCGAACAGTTGCCAGTGCGCCTGGTCATTACCGGTGGTGAAGCGCTGACCGGCGAACACCTGCAGCGCATCCGCCAGGCCTTTGCGCCACAGCAGTTCTTCAACGCCTACGGGCCGACCGAAACCGTGGTCATGCCGCTGGCCTGCCTGGCACCACAGACACTGCCGGCGGAGTTGGGCAGCGTACCGATCGGCCGCGTTATCGGTAGCCGCACGGCCTACATCCTCGACGAAGACCTTGCCCTGTTGCCGCAAGGCGGTGTTGGCGAGTTGTATGTCGGCGGTGCCGGCCTGGCCCAGGGTTACCACGACCGCCCGGGCCTTAGCGCCGAGCGCTTCGTCGCCGACCCGTTCGGCAGCGAAGGCGGGCGCCTGTATCGCACCGGTGACCTGGTGCGCCTGGGCAGCGATGGCCTGGTCGAGTACGTCGGCCGCGCCGACCAGCAGGTGAAGATTCGCGGTTTCCGTATCGAGCTGGGCGAAATCGAAAGCCGCCTGCAGGCGCATGCCGATGTCGACGAGGCTGTGGTGCTGGCCCTCGACCTGCCGGGCGGCAAGCAACTGGTGGGTTACCTGGTGTGCGGGCAGGCCGCTGCCGACAGCGAGGCCCAGGGCCTGCTGCGCGACGCGGTGAAAGCCGATGCCCGCCAGCACCTGCCGGACTACATGGTGCCGGCGCACCTGGTGCTGCTCGACAGCCTGCCGCTGATGGGCAACGGCAAGCTCGACCGCCGTGCGCTGCCGCTGCCGGACCTGGAGCAGGCACGCCAGCAGTACCAGGCGCCTGGCAACGAGGTGGAAGCGCAACTGGCGCAGATCTGGCGCGACGTGCTCAACGTTGCCCGGATCGGCGTGCAGGACAACTTCTTCGAACTGGGCGGCGACTCGATCCTGTCGATCCAGGTAGTCAGCCGGGCCCGTCAGGCCGGCTTGCAGTTCACCCCGCGCGACCTGTTCCAGCATCAGACCATCCAGACCCTGGCCGCCATCGTTCAGCGCAGCGAAGCCGCCAGCAGCATCGAACAGGGCCAGCGCCACGGCCAGGCCGGCCTCACGCCGATCCAGCACTGGTTCTTCGACAGTGAAGTGCCACAGCCGCAGCACTGGAACCAGGCTGTTCTGCTGGAGGCGCGCAAGCCGCTGGATGAGGGGGTACTGGAGCGAGCCTTGGCCGGCCTGGTGCAGCACCACGACAGCCTGCGCCTGCGCTTCGGTCAGGCCCAGGGCCGCTGGCAGGCCGAATATGCTTCGCTTGCCACCGGGCAATTGCTGTGGACAGCCACGGTCGCCGACTTCGCCGATTGCCAACCGCTGTACACCGACCTGCAACGCAGCCTCGACCTGGAACAGGGCCCACTGTTGCGCGCCTTGCTGGTTAATGACGGGCAGGGCGGCCAGCGCCTGTTGCTGGCGATCCATCACCTGGTGGTCGATGGCGTGTCGTGGCGCGTGCTGCTGGAAGACCTGCAAGCGCTGTACCGTGGCCAGCCGCTGCCGGCCAAGACCCACGCCATGGGCGACTGGGCCGCACGCCTGGCCAGCTATGCCGGCAGCGATTCGCTGCGCGACGAGCTGGGCTGGTGGCAAGGCCAGTTGGGTGGCGTGCGCCGTGAACTGCCATGTGATCACCCGCAGGGCGGCAACCTGCACCGCCACGCCCGTACCCTGGCCATCGGCCTGGATGTGGCGCAGACCCGGCAGTTGCTGCAGCAGGCCCCGGCGGCCTATCACACCCAGGTCAACGACCTGCTGCTGACCGCGCTGGCGCGTGCCCTGTGCCGCTGGAGCGGCGATGAAGAAGTGCTGGTACAGCTTGAGGGCCATGGCCGTGACGGGCTGTTCGAAGACATGGACCTGACCCGCAGCGTCGGCTGGTTCACCAACGCCTACCCGCTGAGCCTGCGCCCGCTGCCAGGCGAGGACGATGCGGCGCGAGCAGGCTCGATCAAGCGCATCAAGGAGCAGCTGCGCCAGGTGCCGCACAAAGGGCTGGGTTACGGCGTGCTGCGCTACCTGGCCGATACGGCAGGGCGCGAGCAGATGGCGGCCCTGCCGCAGGCACGCATCACCTTCAATTACCTGGGCCAGTTCGACCAGCAGTTCGACAGCACAGCCCTGTTCCAGCCGCTGGACGCCCCGGCCGGCCTGGCCCACGACCTAGATGCACCGCTGCCCAACTGGCTGAGTGTCGATGGCCAGGTGTATGGCGGCGCCCTGCAACTGCGCTGGACCTTCAGCACCGAACGCTACGACGAGCGGACCATCGCCAGCCTGGCCGAAGCCTATCGCCTGGAGCTGCTGGCGCTGGTCGAGCATTGCCTGGCTGATGGCAACGGCAGTTTCACGCCATCGGACTTCCCGCTGGCGCACCTGACTCAGGCGCAGATCGACGCACTGCCGGTACTGGCCGCGCAGATCGAGGACGTCTACCCGCTGACGCCGATGCAGGAAGGCATGCTGCTGCACACCCTGCTGGAACCGGGCACCGGCCTCTACTACATGCAGGACCGCTACCGCATCAACAGCGCGCTCGACCCCGAACGCTTCGCCCAGGCGTGGCAGGCGGTGGTGGCGCGCCACGAGGCGCTACGCGCATCGTTCAGCTGGAACACCGGCGAGGCGATGCTGCAGATCATCCACAAGCCGGGCAACACGCCGGTGGACTACCAGGACTGGCGTGGCCTCGACGACGACGCCCAGGAGCAGCGCCTGCAGGCCCTGCACAAGCAGGAACGCGAGGCTGGTTTCGCCCTGCTCAGCGAGGCGCCGTTCCACCTGCGCCTGGTGCGTGTGGCCGACGAGCGCTACTGGTTCATGATGAGCAACCACCACATCCTCATCGATGCCTGGTGCCGTTCGCTGTTGATGAACGATTTCTTCGAGATCTACCAGGCCCTCGGCGAGGGGCGCCAGGCCCGCTTGCCGGTGCCACCGCGCTACCGCGACTACATCGGCTGGCTGCAACGCCAGGGCCTGGACGACGCGCGAGCCTGGTGGCAGGCCAACCTGGCCGGCTTCGAACGTGCCACACCCATCCCCAGCGACCGCCCGCTGCGCCACGACCATGCCGGTAGCGGCATGGTCGTCGGCGACTGTTACACCCGCCTGGCGGTGAGCGACGGCGTGCGCCTGCGCGAGCTGGCCCAGGCCCACCAGCTCACCGTCAACACCTTCGCCCAGGCGGCCTGGGCCCTGGTACTGGCGCGCTACAGTGGCGACCGCGACGTGGCCTTTGGCGTGACCGTGGCCGGGCGCCCGGTGAGCATGCCGCAGATGCAGCGTACCGTCGGCCTGTTCATCAACAGCGTCGCCCTGCGCGTGCAATTGCCGGTGGCGGGTGAGCGCTGCAGTGTGCGCCAGTGGTTGCAAGGCCTGCTGGAGCGCAACATGGAGCTGCGCGAATATGAATACCTGCCGCTGGTGGCGATCCAGGAGTGCAGCGAACTGCCCAAGGGCCAGCCGCTGTTCGACAGCCTGTTCGTGTTCGAGAACGCGCCGGTGGAAACTGCCGTGCTCGACCACGCCCAGCACCTGAATGCCAGTTCCGACTCGGGCCGAACCCACACCAACTTCCCGCTGACCGCAGTGTGCTACCCGGGCGATGACCTTGGCCTGCACCTGTCGTTCGACCAGCGCTATTTCGACTACCCGACCGTCGAGCGCCTGCTGGCCGAGTTCAAGCGCCTGCTGCTGGCGCTGGTGCAAGGCTTTGAAGGGGAGATGAGCGCACTGCCGTTGCTGGGCGCCGAAGAGCAGCGCTTCCTGCTGGAGGACTGCAACCGTACCGCGCGCGCCTATCCACTGGAACAGAGCTACATCGCGCAGTTCGAGGCGCAGGTGGCCGCACATCCGCAACGTACCGTGGCCCGCTGCCTGGACGCGTCCTACGACTACGCCGGCTTGAACCTGGCGGCCAACCGCCTGGGCCATGCCTTGATCGCGGCGGGTGTGAACGTGGACCAGCCGGTGGCACTGCTGGCCGAGCGTGGGCTACCGCTGCTGGGCATGATCGTCGGCAGCTTCAAGGCCGGCGCCGGCTACCTGCCACTGGATCCGGGCCTGCCGGCGGCGCGCCTGCAAAGCATCATCGAGCTCAGCCGTACACCCGTGCTGGTGTGCAGCGCGGCCTGTGCCGGGCAAGGGCGGCAGTTGCTGGGCGAGCTGGAGGCGGCGGTGCGGCCGCAGCTGCTGGTCTGGGAAGACATCCAGGCCAGCCCGGTGGCCAGCCACAACCCCGGCATTCACAGCGGGCCGGAGAACCTCGCCTATGTGATCTACACCTCAGGCTCCACCGGCTTGCCGAAGGGGGTGATGGTCGAGCAGCGCGGCATGCTCAACAACCAGCTGAGCAAGGTGCCGTACCTGGCGCTCCGCGAACACGACGTGATAGCCCAGACGGCCTCGCAGAGCTTCGACATTTCGGTGTGGCAGTTCCTTGCCGCGCCGCTGTTCGGCGCCAAGGTGGAGATTGTGCCGAACGCCATTGCCCATGACCCGCAGGGCCTGCTGGCGCATGTGCAGGCCACCGGCATCAGCGTGCTGGAGAGCGTGCCGTCGCTGATCCAGGGCATGCTGGCCAACGACCACCAGGCCCTCGATGGCCTGCGCTGGATGCTGCCGACCGGCGAAGCCATGCCACCGGAGCTGGCGGCGCAGTGGCTGCAGCGCTACCCGCAGATCGGCCTGGTCAACGCCTACGGCCCGGCGGAGTGCTCCGATGACGTGGCGTTCTTCCGCGTCGATGCCGCCTCGACCCGTGGCAGCTACCTGCCGATCGGCACGCCGACCGACAACAACCGCCTGTATCTGTACGGCGAGGACCAGGCGCTGGTGCCACTGGGTGCGACAGGTGAGTTGTGCGTGGCCGGCACCGGCGTGGGCCGTGGCTATGTCGGCGACCCGGTGCGCACGGCGCTGGCGTTCATTCCCCATCCTCATGGTGCACCGGGCGAACGCCTGTACCGCACCGGCGACCTGGCACGGCAGCGCCCGGATGGGGTGCTGGAGTATGTCGGGCGCATCGACCATCAGGTGAAGATTCGCGGCTACCGCATCGAACTGGGCGAAATCGAAGCCCGCCTGCACGAACAGCCGTCGCTCCGCGACGCTGCCGTTGGCGTGCAGGAGGGCGTCAATGGCAAGCACCTGGTGGGTTACCTGGTGGCGCATCAGGGCGTTGCAGCCGACGCTGCGTTGCTGGAACAGCTCAAGCAGCGCCTGCGTGCCGAGTTGCCGGAGTACATGGTCCCACTGCACTGGGGCTGGTTCGACAGCCTGCCGCACAACGCCAACGGCAAGCTCGACCGCAAGGCCCTGCCGGCCATCGACATCGGTGGCCAGCACAGCCATGCCTACCAGGCGCCGCGCAACGAGCTGGAAGAGGTACTGGCCGGTATCTGGGCGGATGTGCTCAAGGCCGAGCGGGTCGGGGTGCACGACAACTTCTTCGAGCTGGGCGGGCATTCGCTGCTGGCCACGCAGATCGCCTCGCGGGTGCAGAAGCAGCTGCAACTGAACGTGCCGCTGCGGGCGATGTTCGAGTGCAGCACGGTGGAGGAACTGGCGGTGTATGTGCAGGGGCTGCAGGGCAGTGTGCTGGATGACGACAAGGTCGACCGGCTCAGTGACCTGATGGCCGAGCTGGAGGGGTTGTGACCTGAGCAGGTGAGGCCTGCACCGCCCCTGGATTGGTGCACAAAAGTTGAAATTGCTGGGGCCGCTATGCGGCCCTTTCGCGACACAAGGCCGCTCCTACAGATACGGCGTTGTTTTCGAGGTTTGGCGCTGTACCTGTGGGAGCGGGCATGCCCGCGAACACCGGCGCAGCCGGTGCCATACCTGCAACCCCACCTTTCCCATGGTTCTTCGCCATCATGATGCGGCCCCGATTTTTTCCTGCGACATCGACGCATTGATGAATGCTTCATCATAAGAGTTCGCATGGTAGCGAGCGAGAAACTCATGAGCATTCTCAAATGGCTCGAGGTGTTGATGAGCGAGCATGTAGAAACGATGGCAGTTTGTGGCAATTTCCTCGGTATAGTGAGATGAAATCAAAACACTAGCCCCGTTTTTGCACGCGTTTTTTATACCTAGCCATATGTGGTGTCTGAACTCTGGGTCTACTCCCGCAGTAGGCTCGTCGAGGATGATCAGGTCGCTGCCCATGAGCAGTAGCGTCAGTGTGACAAAGCTCCGGACTTCGCCATAGCTGCAAGTAGATGCCTTCTTCTTGTAGATTTCAGCATACCGTTTCGACAGCGAAGGTGACCATTCAGAGAGGCGTGAAAGCACCTCGCAGTGATCCGGTGCTGATCTGGAGTTTAAATGTGTAATCAGTTGGTAGACTTCGCTCATCCTGAGCAAGGGCGGTGGTGTCAGTACTTGAGTCAGATAAGCCTGCTGTCTGGATGAGTTTATGATTGTGCCGTTGTTTGGTTTTCTGATGTTGCAGATTAGGTCGAAAAGCGTTGTTTTGCCCGCCCCGTTACTACCCAGTATGCCGACTGCTTCTCCTTTTTTTAGGTTTAGTGTGATGTTCTGTAATAATGGTTTTTTGTTGTGCGAGAAGCTGAGATTGTTGATGTTTAGTAGGTTCACTTAATAACGACTCCAGATGGGTTGGATTCTGAACAGTCGCCCTGTCAAATAGAGTCCGGCTGTTGAGCTGACAAAGGCTGCGAAAAAGCTGGTGGCGAGTGGTAACTCTCCGTTTATTATTTTTGTGCTTAAGTGCAAGGGGTTGATCAAGGCTAGCCAATGAGTGTCATTTGCTTGTGTGGCACCCAAGTAACCAGAAAGGAGCATAAGGAATGAAAGAAGCGAGAATAATGTGCCGGCAGTACTGAATTTAATCGGCATCGCGGCGATGGCCAGGCCGATGCAGGAAAATATCATATAGCTTGTATAGAACGCGGCTGTGAGATGCAGGAATTCCGGCAGCGAATAGAGACCGTAAAGTGGTTTGGAAATGAAGTAGAAGAAACTAGCGTATATGACGCTGACCAGCGTATAGCTGACGGCGTGTGATGTAAGGAAAAGCGTGATCGCCTCTCGTTGGTAGATGAATGAACGTACGAAGCCGCTTTCTCGTCTGCCGATCAGGTAGAAACTGAGGCCAAAGAAGGCGACGTTTGCAGCGATGTAGGCGTAAAACCAGGCAGCAGAGGATGTATATGTTGAGTCTGATGGGCCTGTGAGTGAGGAGCTTTGCCTAAGCAATACAAACATCAAACAGGGTGCTGCAGCAGTCCACAGCAATGCTGTGGGTTCTCGCAGATGCTCAAGTAGCAATATCTTGGCGACAGAGAAGATCTGTTTTGTTCGCGTTACGGTATGTGGTCCTTGGAGGGTCATGGGAAAGGTACCATTTGGGTTAGTTGTTCTGGGATGATGGATTTATAAAAGGTTCGAGAATAGTTGTTTAGTGTGTTGAAGGAGAAGGAGTTGTTCATGTGAAGGAATAGGTTTGGCGATATGTATTTGCAAAAATACAGGTTTGATCGGGCTGCGGGCATGTGTGATAAATAGAGGTAGCCATCAAGGTTGAGACGTCTGATAGTGTTGATCAGGTTTTGGCAGTTAAAGGGGGGTGGTGAGCGGTTGATGATGGAACGGTGTGATGTGATTTGAGTTGAAATTTGATCGAAGGTCTCGTATTTGTTGCAATTCATGAAGTGCTTGAGATAAGGGTCTTCGATGTCGTTTTCTTGCGAGTTGCTGCTATCGAGAGATAACATGTATCGAAATGTTTGCCATAACTCGACTGTAGCCTTTTTTAGTGCGTTGCCAGGTGTGTCGGCATACGCCATGCCTGCGCAAAATCTAACTTTTGCGTCTTTGTTGTGCTTGTTGCCATAGCAGAATAATATGCAACTGCCAGGGAAGCGTTCGTCCGTGAGGTCTAGGATAATTGTCTCGCCTGATTGGGCAAACTCTCTGAAGAGTTCAAGGCTGGGGCAATCCATAAGCATGGCACAAGCCTCATCTTGTTTGATCACCGCCGTACAGGTTTTAGTCAGCCAAAATCTTAGAAGGAATTGTCGCTCTAAGGCTTCCTTGAGCGCGCCTGTGATAGCGGCTTCAATGTCTACATGCGCGCTGCAGCCACAAGTATCACCCATCGGGTAGATTTGGTTGTCAATGGGGTTCCTGCATGGTGAAATGGAAATGCAGACGGTGGGTATGAGGCAGCGCGAAAAGTCAGAGATCCTATAAACATTCGTGCGGTCAAAACGGTGGTGCTTCAGTAGGTTGCCTCCACCATTCATAGCTGTTTGCGAGAGCGCTTCGATAAATGCTTTGTGCTCCTCGACCGTAAGGCCTACATCTAGCGTGTTTGTGTCGTGGACAGGGACATCCAGGTAGAAGTGCTTACGTTCGAAGTGTTCACCGATTGCTGTTTTGATTACGTCAGATGACCAGTCGCTGCTTGAACCGTATGTCCGCCATCGGCTGCCACATTCTACAGTGTGTGGGATGTGGGTCACTGCACTCGGTCGCAAGAGTTCAAAATCTACCCGCGAAGGGGTATGGATCTCGTTATAGAAATTCATTGGCTCACCCAACTAGCTGAATGCATGCAGGCAGAAATAACGCTGGGTTCAAATTGAGCCCATTTGTTACTTCGTGGTCGGTAAAGCCCGACCACGGCCTTCCTTCTAAGCCAAGTTCTTTGCAGCGTAGGTCTGTGAGCATATACATCGAGCCCGTTTCCATCAGTGCAAGACGGTAACCTCGATACCGATACTTGAATAGCGCCTTGGGTAAGTAAATGAAGTAGGCGATAGCGAGTGCTGGGGAGCCTATGTTGCTGCAGTCTGGCACGATTGCTCGAGAGAGCTTGTCGATATCAATTGATGGAGTGTGTGCCTCAAATGTTTGTGATGAAGGAAGCAAGTGCAGAGCGTTGCTTTGAGTTGGCCAGTGGTCGATTTTGTTGTGCAAGTTGATGCAAAATACTTCTACTGGGTAAAGTGCTCCACCGCTCGGGTAACCTCTTTTATAACTAAGTTCATTCTTTTTTAATAGCGGTGCGAGTAGCGAGCGGACGGTATCAAAAGCTATGGTGTGCCCTGGGAAATGAGGGCAAGAATCATTTCTTCGTAGGCAGTGGTTTGCAGGTAAGGCGCTGAGGCTGAGCGCTGTGTGGTTGCTTGAATTTGTGAAGACGTTAAGTGGGAGTTCGTTTCCTGTTAGCTTCTCTAGTGTCTTTGATGGGATGTTGTGGAGGGTACTTATGTGTTGTGTTGATCGATGGATCGTATAGTTCCCTTTGGCGTGAAAGGCTAAGGTGTCATCCATGACTTCAGGAGTGATGTATTTGAGGTACTGATCGTGAGCAATAGTCATGGTTTAGATTCCAAGCATTGGCAGAGTGGCCAGTGAAAACTGCTGTCCTCAATAAGTGTGCCGTCGTCAAGATTTAGTGTTCTGGAAAGCAAGACTCGGTCTTGGGTAATCTTTGACTTTTGAGGTCGCGTGAATTTGCTTATGAATGAAGTGATGGTGCCGATGATCAATGCAGTCTGGAGGTCGTCTATAGGGGTTTTCGGTAGGTCAATCTTTTGTGCTCGGCAAAAGGTCAAGATCTTGCTCCAGTGATGTTGGCTGCTTCTCAATGTTTCATAATGTGTGATTCGATCAAGCGTGCAGAAAGCACAGGGATTACCTATTGATGGTATGTAAGGTTCAGTTAAGTGGAACTGATTACCGCTAATGTATCCAATGCTTGCTCCGCAGTGGTTATTTTGTTTCAGTAATTTTGTATAGTTTAATCTGAGTGATTCGGGGCGAAGCTTGAGGCACGCGAATACAAATAGGGTGGGTGATGTTGCTTCAGGTATGTGGGTTGTCGGGAGGCTTTGCGTTGTAATCGCCCCCTGCGATTTGCTTTCAAGGTGGTTCTTGAGTGTATTGGGGATTTCCATGTCGCTATAAAGTACGGCGTTTTCGAAATAGGGAGCGTTTGTTTGGTCGCCGACGATCAATATGGATTTGAGGAACTCAATAGAGCTCTGAAGATGTAGGCCTTCTTTTGTTAATATTTGCTCAAGTTCGTCGCGGTGGAGGAGGGAGGACTGTGTGTCAGCAATATGTCGTAATGCTTTTGCTAATTTGGGGTCTGTGATTTTGGTGAAGCCTGTGGATGAGAAGATCATTGGCTCGGAATCAAAATTGAGGATTTCATAGTTGTGGATTCTTAGCATCTTCATCGTTATTTCCTGGTAAGTGAGGCGGGCGCCAGTTGTACGGCCACTGGGCGCCCGCTGTTTACTTAACGTCCTTTCTGTTTGAGGGTGTCGAGATCAATGTTGTTATGTCCACCACTGCCGCCGTTACAGCCACCACCGCCACCGCATCCACCACTTCCGCCGCAGCCGCCTTTGCTACCAGATCCTCCGAAGAATTCCGACTCCATGTTGCAGTCTTTATCGAACTCCAATGTCATGAGGGTGATGCCAAATTGATTGCTCATTTAACTCTCCTTCAGTGTGACCCCGAACGCCGGGGTGACTGCAGGTTTAGAGTTGAACTTGATGTGCGTCAAGTTTGTCGGGAGTGATTCACTGCTAAGGCCGCTATCTGGTTGTTTAAGTCTCAGTTGGTGTTGTGGGAATTGGCTGAGGGGTGTCTCTGATGAATGTCCAATGATTAATTGAGAGAGTGAGAAACTTCCTATTTTGGTGTGGGGCTGGTCTGTATGTCTCGTGAGAATGATATGTGATTCAGTAGTGAGTGTTCTTTTTGCGATTGGCGGAGCGGAAGTGTGTTTATTGTTTTGGATGTGGAAGTTAGTGTTTCAAGATGTAAAACCTGATCGTGGTTCAGAGAAATGCGCCACTTGATGAGCTCCGCGCAATGAGTTTGAGGTGGTGCAGGCAGGTATCTGGGCCGATGTGCTCAAGGCCAAGCGGGTCGGGGTGCACGACAACTTCTTCGAGCTGGGCGGGCATTTGCTGCTGGCCACACAGATCGCCTCGCGGGTGCAGAAGCAGTTGCAGTTGAACGTGCCGCTGCGGGCGATGTTCGGGTGCAGCACGGTGGAGGAACTGGCGGTGTATGTGCAGGGGCAGGGGCTGCAGGGCAGTGTGCTGGATGACGACAAGGTCGACCGGCTCAGTGACCTGATGGCCGAGCTGGAGGGGGTGTGACCAGAGCAAGTGAGGCCTGCACCGCCCCTTGTAGGAGCGGCCTTGTGTCGCGAAAGGGCCGCATAGCGGCCCCAAAATTGCTGCATAAAAGCTGAAATTGCTGGGGCTGCTGTGCAGCCCTTTCGCGACACAAGGCCGCTCCTACAGATACGGCGTTGTTCTCGAGGTTTGGCGCTGCACCTGTGGGAGCGGGCATGCCCGCGAACACCGGCGCAGCCGGTGCCATAACACCGCGTTGAGTTCTTCGCGGGCTTGCCCGCTCCCACAGGGCCGCCACAGCCTTGTGCTGCGAATGGGCTGCAAGGCAGCCCCGGCGATTTCACATCAGCGCTTGCCGAGAATCTTCCCAAGCAACTCCGGACGCGGCGCGCCTTGCTGGCTCTGCAGGTTGCCCTGGTCATCCTGATAGAAGATCGCCGGGGTCGCCTGCAAGCCCATTTCTTCCATCAGCGCCATGTTCGCCGCCAGCTTTTGCTGCACCGCCTCTGGTACCTGTGCCAATGGTTTCAGTGTGCTGGCCTTGCCGGCCTTTTCATGTTCCTGCAGTGCCTTGGCCGGGTCTTTCGCCGCCAGCAGCGCCGCCGACTTGCCCGGGCTGTCCTCGCGGATGATGCCGACCATGATATGGCGCAACTGCACCTTGCCCGACTCCACCCACGGCCGTGCCTGCTCCCAGAACATGTTGCAGTACGGGCAGTTGGGGTCGCTGAAGAGGTACACCTTGCGCGGTGCATCGTCCTTGCCGTCGGCGATCCAGGAGGTTTTCTCCATCTTCGCCCAGATTTCCTTGCTCATCGGCGCATACACCAGCTTTTTCAGCGGCTCGGCACTGAGGTCGTTGCCCTGTTCGTCGAACAGGCTGCCAACCAGTACATGCTTGCCGTCAGGGGTGAGGTACAGCGCGAGGCCGTTGTTCTGGTACTCGGCGGCATACCCGCGCAGGCCGTTGGGGGCGTCGAAGCTGCCTTTGATCACGGCACCCTTGGCTTGCAGTTGCGCAATCGCCTTGGGCAACTCTTCGGCCTGCAGGGTGGGGGCAGCCAGCAGGGCCAGGGACAGGGGCAGCAGTGCAGTCAGTCGCATGTCAGTTTCCTTGTGCGGCAGGGGCGGGCGCGGTGGCCCGGTCGAAAGGCTCCAGGGCGTGGCGCAGGCTGGCCCGGGACAGCTCGCCCAGATGGCTGCCGACCAGGCGCCCGTCGGCGTCGTAGAACAGGGTGGTGGGCAGGGCCATGGAGCCGACGCGCTGGGCCAGCAGACCGGTGCCGTCGAACAGCACGTGGGTCAGGCTCAGGCCGGTGGTGGCGAGGAAGGTACTGACGTTTTCCGGGGTCTCGCCCTGGTTGACGAACAGGAAGGTCACGTGCGGGTAAGCGCTTTGCGCCTGTTGCAGCACCGGCATTTCGCGTCGGCAGGGTGGGCACCAGGTGGCCCAGATGTTGATGACCAGCGGTTTGCCGCGGTAGCTGTGCAACGCTACGGATTGGCCGTTGGCCTTGCGCAGGCTCAGCTCGGGCAGTTCGGTGCCCTTGCTGTACAGGTGGCCACCGAGGCTGGCCAGGCCCCAGAACAGCGCGCCGCTGAACAGCGCCCAGCCCAGCGGGCGGCGCAGGCCGGGATGGCGCCAGCCCTGCCACAAGGCGCCGAGCACGATGCCGGCAAGGCCCGACCAGAACAGGAAGCCGCCATCACGGATATCGATGATCTGCAGCGGGTCGTCCTGGTACATCGGCCAATAGGCCAGCACGAAGCCGGCGCGTGCGCACAGCAGGCCGATCAGGAACAGGTTGAACAGTGCCGATTCCGGGCTCTCGCCGCCACGCCGGGCGACCCACCAGCCGACCATGCTGGCGATCACCAGGGCGGTGAGCATCAGCAGGTGGTTGAGGGCCATGGTCAATGGCCCGAGGGTTACGGTCAGCATCAGCCTTGGCTCCTGGTCTGGGTCCAGTGTTGCAGGAAGGCGGCGGCATCCACCTCACCAGTGATGCGCCGCGCGCGGCGTTCGTCGCCTTCCGGGCCGACCCAGATGATGCTGGGCGGGCCAGGTACCTGGTAGCGCTGCAGCAGGTCCTGGCTGGCCGGGGTGTCGGCGGTCACGTCCAGGCGCAGCAGGTGCACACCGGCCAGGCCGGCCTGCACGTCGCTGCGGGCGAACACCTGTTTTTCCATGACCTTGCACGACACGCACCAATCGGCATAGTAGTCGAGCATCACCCATTGGCCACGGGCCTTGGCCGCATCCAGTTCGCGTTGCAGGTCTTCGGGGCGGCTGACGGTGACGAAGGCGTCCTCGGTGTGCTGGCCGGTAGCCGGCGCAGCGCCGCCACCGGCGAACGGGCGCAGCGGCTGCCAGAGGTCGTCGCCACCGGCCGCCGCACCCACCAGCAGCAGGCCGCCCCACAGGGCACCCAGCAGCGGCAACGCGCGCAACGCCGGCAACCGCTGCAGGGCCGGCCAGGCAGCCCAGGCCAGGGCGATCAGCAAGGCGCCGCTCAGGGCCAGCAGCAATGCTGCGGGCAGCAGGCTGCGCAAGGTGTATAGCGCCATGCCCAGGAACACGAAGCCGAACACGCCCTTGACCCGGTTCATCCAGGCGCCCGGGCGGGGCAGGAAGCGGTTGCCGAGGGTTACCAGCAACAGCAGCGGCACGCCCATGCCCAGGCCGAGGCTAAACAGTACCAGCGCCCCCTGCAGCACGTCGCCGCTCTGGGCGATGTACAGCAGCGCGCCGGCCAACGGCGCGGTCATGCACGGGCCCATCAGCAGGCCGGACAGCGCGCCGAGCAGCGCCGCGCCATACAGGTTGCCGCCACGGGTGCCTTGCCCGGCGCGGTCGAGGCGGTCACGCACGGCGGCGGGCAGTTGCAGTTCGAAGGCGCCGAACATCGGCAGGGCCAGCAGCACGAACAGCCCCGCCAGGCTGCCCAGCAGCCAGGGTTGCTGCAGCCAGGCCTGCAGGCTGGCACCCAGCAGCGCGGCGACCACGCCCAGGGCGGCATACACCAGGGCCATGCTCAGTACATAGACCCCGGCCAGTATCCAGCCGCGCCGGGCACTGGCGCCATTGCCCAGTACCAGCCCGGCGAGGATCGGCAGCATCGGCAACGAGCAGGGAGTAAAGGCCAGCAACAGGCCCAGGCCGAAGAACGCCAGCAGGCTCCAGGCCAGGTGGCCTTGTTGCAGGTCGCTGGCCAGGGCCTGGTCACTGGCTTGTTCGGCCGCCGGCGCCACACTGCCACCCAGGTCGACCAACGTGGTTTGCGGCGGGTAGCACAGGCCGGCGTCGGCACAGCCCTGCCAGCCCAGGCGCAGCTGGCCCCGGGCATCGGCCGGGAGCAGCAGTTCGAGCTGGTCGCGGTACACCGCACTGTCGCCGAAGAACTCGTCGTGGTGGTTGAGAGCGGCCGGCAGTTGCGGGTGCTGTTCGGCAGGCAGGCCGTCGAACTTCAGGCGTTTCTGATACAGGTAGTAGCCAGGCTGGATCTGGAAGAACAGGCGCATCTGGCCGTCGGCCTGGCGGTCGTGGGTAAGCACGAAGGCCTGGTTGACCGGCAGGAAGTCCGGTTTGACATCGAACGGGTTGGCCTGCAACGGGCCGGCCAGCAGCAGTGTCAGGAAGAGCAGGAGGACGCGCATGTCTTCGCCTTGGCAGTACGTTGAAAGGGGTCATGCTGGCTTGGGTCGATTAACCCAAGGTTAACTCTGGTTTTTGGTCAGAAGGCGCATCAGGGCTTGCAGGTGTTTGCCGTGGGATGGTCTGCGCCTGGGAGATCCTAAGACAAACACCTACCAGCCCCAGAGCAAATTCCGCCCCAGATCCCAGACATGTCGCGACATATTGTCGACTTGACTTTGCCTGCGCCAACACAATTGCTGTAAAGTTGACGTACAGGTCAGCTTTTCAGGCTAGTACCAGAATCAAAAAAAGGGCAGTCCCCCTGCTGCCCAGAGGATCAAGCATGTCCAACCGTGATATTTCCCGGCGCGCCTTCCTGCAAGGCGGCCTGATCGCTGGTGTCGGCGTGACCATGGCGCCGCTCGGCAGCCAGGCATTCGCCGCGCTGATGGAGGAACGCGTCACCACCTCGCCGCAGAAGTGGATGAACCATGACGGCAAGGCGCGTTTCCGTAACGATGCCTTGTCCAAGGTGTGCGGCGACAAGGTGTTCGCCCGCGACATCCGTGCCAAGGACATGCCCGGCTGGCCCGCGCAGCAGGGGCATGCGCTGCTGCTCAAGGCGACCAAGGCCGACCGTATCTATGCCGGCCATGACCTCAGCCTGCTTGGCGCCGACCTGCAGCCGGACCGCATCGTCACCGCTGCCGATCTGGAAAAGGACGGCATCGCCTGGCCCGAGGCCCACTCGCCCGACCCGCTGCTGCCGCCCGGCAAGGTGCCGATGTTCATCGGCCACCCGGTGGCGATCCTGATCTGGCACGACTTCGAGCGCTTCCGCCAGGCCAAGCGCAAGCTGCAGTTCAACGACCAGGCGATCCGCTATGGCGCCCAGGCGCCGCTGTACCAGCGCGACCCCTACGGCAGCTTCCGCTTCGTGCGCGTGGGCGGTGCCACGCCGTTCGACGACGATGAATTTTCCAGCCTGAAGAATTCCATGCTGTTCCCCACCATCCTCAACCGCAAGCCGGTGTGGTCGAAGCAGCCCAACCAGCATGGCGACCTGACCGAGCAGGGCCTGTTCTACGCCAAGCGCATGGCCGAGCAGCTGGAAAACCCGCCAGAGGACTGGCTGGTGTTCGACCAGCGCTACAAGACGCCGTCCATCGAGCCGGCCGCCCTGGAGCCGGACAACGGCAACGGCTGGTACGACCCGGCCAGCGGCACGCTGCACTTCGTGGTCGCGACCCAGTGCCCGTTCGAAGTGGCGCAGGAATGCGTGCACATGATCAAGCCGTCGCGCTTCGCCCTGAACACGCTGAACATGCACCCGGGCTATACCGTGGGCTACGGCTCGAAAGACAACAACATCTTCGTCTTCTACGCCGCCGTGGCCGCGCTGTATGGCGCCGGTGTGCCGATCCGCCTGGCCAACGACCGCTACGAGCAGTTCCAGAGCGGCATCAAGCGCCATGCCTTCGATATCCGCTACCAGTTGGCGGTGGACAAGAAGGACAACAGCTTCAAGATCTTCCGCGCCGACATGAGCTGCGACGGCGGCGGGCGTATCAACTACAGCCCGTCGGTGGCAGCGGTGGGTGCCACGGCGGCGCAGTCGATCTACTACATGCCGCAGAACGACCTGTCGGTCACTGCCTATCATTCCCGTGGCGTCGAGGCCGGCTCCATGCGCGGCTACGGCACCCTGCAGACCATGGCCGCCACCGAAATGATGGTGGATGAGATCGCCGGGCGCCTGGGCGTCGATGCCATCGACCTGCGCCGCGCCAACGCGCTGAAGTCGGGCATGAAGAACACCCAGGGCGCGGTCCCGGCCGGCGCCCTGCGCCTGTACGAGATTCTCGACAAGGCCGCCGTGCACGACTGGTGGCGCAACCGCGACGCGCGCAAGCAGCAGATGGACGCCAAGGACCCGGACCACTGGTATGGCGTGGGCTTTGCCATCTGCCAGAAAGACTTCGGCACCGGCTCCGAAGCCCCCATGGCCAGCATCGAATTCAGCCGCGATGGGCGCATCAGCCTGCGCCACATCGGCACCGAGCTGGGTACCGGCATGTCCACCTCCCAGGCCCTGGTGGTCAGCGATTTCCTTGGCCGCTCGGCCGACGAGGTGAAGACCGCGGTCACCGAATGGCCGGAGCTGCAGCTGACCACCAGCGGCAACCCGTACCTGATCAGCCAGCCCGAGCAGGACGCCGCGCTGCGCAACCCGCGCTGGGTCGGCAAGCTTGCTTCGCCGTCGTCGGCGACCAACTCGGCCTTCTACTTCAGCCATGCCACCCGCGAAGCGGCACGCGTGCTGTTCAACCACGGTCTGTGGCCGGCGGCCATGGCCATCTGGCGCCAGGGCCCGTACGGCGGCCAGGCCAACCCGCTGGTGGTGCGCCGCGAGAATGCGGTATGGGTCAACGGCGAGCTGACCGGCAATGGCCTGTCACCGATCCCGTTCGCCCAGCTGGCACAAAAGGCCCATGACATGGGCCTGGTCACCGGCGTCAGCGTGCACGGTTTCAACCGCTGGAGCTGGGCCGAGGCCGACTTCGTCATCGACGGTGTGCGCGAGCGCTTCCCGCTCGACGCGGTGGCGGTGAAGTACGGCGATGGCGCGGTGAACGCCAAGAAGGCGCAGATGAGCAGCCACGGCTACCACCTGCTCGACCGGCAGAACGCCGCCTACCCCGACACCCAGCTGAACAACGCCATGGTCACCTACTACAGCCCGGTGGCGACCATTGTCGAAGTCAAGGTGAACAAGGGCACTCACGAAGTGCAGGTGCTCAACCACCACAGCTGGGTCGAGTGCGGCCGGGTGCTGGTGCCGGAACTGGTAAAGGGCCAGCTCGAGGGCGGTATCGCCATGGGCATCGGCCATGCCTTGACCGAAGAAATGCCGTTGTACGAGGGCGGGCCCGGGGAGGGCGACTGGAACTTCAACCGCTACCGCCTGCCGCATGCGCGCGACGTGGCGGTGTGGCAGCAGACCAGCGAAATCCTCCCGCCGCTGTCACCGACCGACCCGTCCAAGGGCATCGCCGAAGTGGTGATGATCCCGGTCGTCGGTGCCATCGGCAATGCCGTCGCGCATGCCATCGGCAAGCGCGTTCGCGATCTCCCCATCACCCCAGCCCGTATCAAGGAGGCCCTCAATGGCTAACCGTCCACTGCAACTGACCCTCAACGGTCAACCGGTCGGCCCGGTCGAGGTCCCCGACGACCTGGCGATGATCGACTACCTGCACGAACACCAGAACCTCACCGGCTCGCGCCTGGGCTGCGGCCAGGGCATCTGCCACGCCTGCGTGGTGATCGTCGACAACCCCGACGGCACCAGCGAGGAGGTGCGCACCTGCATTACCGGCGCGCATTACTTCGAGGGCAAGAAGGTCCGCACCATCGAGGGCCATGCCAGACAGGACGAGGCTGGCAACCTCACGCTGAACCCGATCCAGCAGAAGTTCGTCGACCTGTTCGCCTTCCAGTGCAGCTACTGCGCGCCGGGCTTCGTCAATGCCGCCACGGTGCTGGTAGAAACCGCCCAGCGCCAGCCGTTGAAGAAAAGCGAGGTGGAAGACCGCATCGAGGCGAGCCTGGGCCACCACATCTGCCGTTGCACCGGCTACGTGCGTTACTACGACGCCACCCGCACGGTGCTCAACGACCTCGGCCTGGTCAAGGAGGGTTGAGCATGGGTCTTGTTCGTAGCGCACTGGCGCTGGCTCTCGGCCTTGCCATTACCTCGCTTGGCCAGGCAGCCGACCAGGCGCAGGTCAAGCGCGGTGAATACCTGGCCCGCGCGGCCGACTGCATGGCCTGCCACACCGCCGAAGGCGGCGCGCCGTACGCCGGCGGCCTGCCGATCCATTCGCCGTTCGGCACCATTTACGGCAGCAACATCACCCCGGACAAGCAGTACGGCATCGGCAACTACAGCGCCGACGAATTCTTCGCGGCGGTAACCGAGGGCAAGCGCAAGGACGGCGCCAACCTCTACCCGGCGATGCCGTACACCTCGTACCACCTGATCAAGCGCGAAGATTCGGACGCGATCCTCGCCTACCTGATGACCGTGCCGCCAATCAACCGCCCGGCACCGCAGACTGCGTTGCGCTTTCCGTTCAACGTGCGCCAGGGGCTGAGCGGCTGGAACATGCTGTACGGTAAAAGTGTGCAGTTGCAGCCGACCGAGGGCAAAAGCCCGGCCTGGCAGCGTGGGCAGTACATGGTCGAAGTCATGGGCCATTGCGGCGAGTGCCATACCCCGCGCAACCCGATCGGTGCGTTGCAGCAGGACCAGCGCCTGAGCGGCGGCCTGCTGGGTGGCTACCTGGCCCCGAGCCTGCTGGCCCAGGACCTGGCCGAGCGCGGCTGGACCCAGCCGGACCTGACCACCTTCCTCAAGCACGGCATCAGTGCCCAGGGCAGCATGTTCAACGAAATGTTCCCGGTGGTGCACCACAGCACCCAACACCTGGAGGATGCCGACCTGGCGGCCATGGCCACCTACCTGCTGGGCGACCAGCCGCCACCGGCCAAGGCCATCCAGGCGGTGGCACTGGAGCAGATGAGCGACAGCGCCAAGCGCGGCCGCCAGCAATACCTGAATGTCTGCGCCGGCTGCCATGGGGTGGACGGCGAGGGCAAGCCGCACATCGCCGTGGCCATGCGCGGCAACACGGTGCTGCGCCAGGCCGACTCGCGCAACCTGGTCAAGGTGGTCCTCGAAGGCATCCGTGAACAGCAGTTCACCGGCTTCGAGCGCATGCAGCCGATGCCGGGCTTTGCCGACAAGCTCGATGACCAGCAGGTGGCGGATATGGTCAACTACCTGCGCCAGGCCTGGGGTGGATTGCCCGGTGACCTGAGCGTACAGCAGCTCGCCGAGCTGAAGGCGGAGTAAAGGGTGCAGCATCTCGATCTACAGGTGGTCCGCCAGGCGTTGCAGTGGTCGTGCGGCGGCCAGCGGGTGTGGTTGTGCACGGTGCTCGCCACCTATGGCTCGGCGCCCCGTGCGCCGGGCTCGCTGCTGGCGGTGAACGCCAGCGGGCAGTGGCTGGGTTCGCTGTCCGGTGGCTGCGTGGAAGACGACTTCCTCGAGCGCGTGGGCCGGGGGGAGTTTCCCGAGCCAGTGGCCATCGTGCGTTATGGCGATGGCAGCGACTCGCGTTCGAGCATCCGCCTGCCCTGTGGCGGCGTGCTGGAAGTGCTGGTGGAGAACCTGCCGGCCGAATGCGAGGTGCAGGCGCACCTGCGTGAGCTGGAAAGCGCATTGCAGGGCCAGCGCCGCGTGCTGCGTGAAGTGAGCCTGCCCGAGGGCAGGCGCCTGCTTGCCGATGACCACAGCCAGGGGCCGCGTGTGCAGCGTGAACGTGCCTGTGTACGTTTGCGTGTGGGGGCCGCCCAGCGTCTGCTGCTGGCCGGGTACTCCAGCGTCGCGCATTTCTGTGCCGAGTTCGGCAAGGGCATGGGCTTCGAGGTCATCCTCTGCGAGCCCCGTGACGAAGTGCTCGACGGCGTGCGGCTGGATGGCATCGAAGTGCGTCGCGAGCTGCCGTCAGAGTTCATCGCCCATGGCGGTTGCCATGCCGACACAGCCGTGGTGGCGCTGACCCACGACCCGAAGATCGATGACCTGGCGATGCTCGAAGCGGTGCGCACCGAGGCGTTCTATATCGGTGTGATGGGCTCCCGGGTGACCTCCGACAAGCGCCGCGAACGCCTGAGGCGGATCGGTGGCCTGGGCGAGGTCGAACTGGGCCGCATCCACGCCCCGATCGGCCTCAACCTGGGCAGCAAGACCCCGGCCGAGATCGCTTTGGCGGTGCTCGCCGACATTCTGCGGGTGCGCAACGGCATCGAGCGGGGCGCGCTGTGAGCGTGGTTGCGCTGGTGCTGGCGGCAGGCCGCGGCACGCGTTTCGGTTCAGACAAGCGCCGGGCGACCTTGGCTGATGGTCGCAGCCTGCTGGCGCATAGTGTGGAACGGGCCCAAGCGGTGTTCGATGATGTGCGCGTGGTGTTGCGCGCGGGCGAGTGGAGCGAGGATTTTGCCTTGCCTGCCGATTGCCGGGTTATCGCCAGTCCGGATGCGGCGTCGGGAATGGGGCATAGCCTGGCTGCCGGCGCCAGGTCGTTGGGTGACAGCCAGGCGCAGGCGGTGGCGATCTTGCTGGGTGATATGCCTTGGATCGAATCGGTAACCTTGCGTCGGTTGGCCGAGGCGGCCACCGCCTCGACCATCGTATTGCCGCGCCATGCGGGGCAGCAGGGGCACCCGGTGGTCTTCGGCCGCGACTTCTGGCCGGCGCTGGGGCAGCTTGCCGGGGATGAAGGGGCCCGGTCGGTGGTGCAGGCGCATCGGGATCGTTGCGTGGTGGTTGAAGTGGAGGATGCTGGGGTGTTGCTGGATGTAGATACGCCGCAGGGGTTGATTTAGGCCCTGGTGTTCGCCATCGCACCCAAGACGAACACCCCAATCCACCCCACAAAAGGTCCATAATCCCCCCTTAATCTGCCCAAGGTGCAATGCCAGCCACACCATTCCGGGAGCCCCGCCATGCACGTTCTGCTCTGTGAGGACGACGACCTGATCGCCGCCGGCATCTGCGCCGGCCTTACCGCCCAGGGCCTGACCGTGGACCGTGTGGGCAACGCCGCCGATGCACGGGCGATGCTGCAGGCCGCGCAGTTCGACGTGATGATTCTCGACCTTGGCCTGCCCGACGAAGACGGCCTGAAGCTGTTGCGCCGCCTGCGCGAGAAAGGCGAGACGCTGCCAGTGCTGGTGCTCACCGCCCGTGATGCGGTCACCGACCGAGTCGATGGCCTGCAGGCCGGCGCCGACGATTACCTGCTCAAGCCGTTCGACCTGCGCGAGCTGGCTGCTCGCCTGCACACCCTGCTGCGACGGGTGGCCGGGCGGGCGGTGAATGTGATCGAACACGGCCCGCTGCGCTACGACCCGAGCAGCTGCGAGGCAACCCTGGCCGGCCAGCCGGTCGACCTGTCCCGGCGTGAACAGGCATTGCTCCAGGCGCTGCTGCAGAACCCCGGGCGGGTGCTGTCCGGCGAGCAGCTCAAAGACTGCGTGTACGGCTTCAGCGACGAAGTCGAGAGCAATGCCCTGAACGTGCATATCCACCATCTGCGGCGCAAGCTGGGCAACGGCATAGTCGAGACCGTGCGCGGCCTGGGCTACCGCCTTGGCCCGGCGCAGGCGCCGGAGGAGGCCGCATCATGAGCCTGCGGGTACGCCTGAGCCTGATCCTGGGCAGCGCCTTCGTGATCATCTGGGCGCTGGCCGCCGCGTGGATGCTGCGCGACCTGCGCCAGCAGATGATGTTCTCCCTCGACCAGCGCCTGGTGGCTTCGGCGCGCATGGTCGCCGGGCTGATCGACCAACTGCCGCAGCCGCTGACCGCCAAGGGCGGGGAGGCGCACTTTTCCGCCGACCAGTTCAGCGTGCCGGACGGCATGGCCTGCCAGGTCAGCTCGCTGCGTGGCGAGATTCTCGCCAGCAACCACAAGCACGATGGCGTCATGGACGATGAACGCAGCGGTTTCCGTGACCAGACCATCGACGACGCGCTGTGGCGCACCTTCACCTACAACCATGGCGATGTGCGTATCACTACCGCCGACCGGCACATGGAGCGCGAGGCGCTGAACCAGTCGATCCTGCTGGCAGCCTCGGCGCCGGTGCTGATGGCCCTGCTTGGCAGCCTGGGGTTGTTGTGGATCGGCCTGGGCAAGGGCCTGGAGCCGCTCAACCGCATGCGCGATGCCCTGCGCCGCCGGCGCGCGGACAGCGTCGAGCCGCTGCAGGTGGCGGGCATGCCCAGCGAACTGCAACCGTTGCTGGAAACCCAGAACCAGCTGTTCCTGCGCATTGCCCAGACCATCGAGCGTGAGCGGCGCCTGACCGACGATGCCGCGCATGAACTGCGCAGCCCGCTGACGGCGATCAAGACCCACCTGCAGGTAGCGCGGATGACCGATGGCGCCGTGCGTGAGCAGGCGCTGGAACATGCCGAGCAGGGCGCCGACCGCATGCACCGCACGCTGGAGCAGTTGTTGATGCTGGCGCGGGTGGAGGGCAGCCTGTCGTTCGAGGATGGCGTGCAGTGCAGCGCCGAGCAGGTGGCCCGGCAGGCGGTGCAGGATGCCGGCGGCGGTGACAACCGGCGCATCGTGCTGCGCTTGCCTGAAGCCGCTACGCAGATCTACCTGGGCATGCCTGCGCCGTTGGCGGTGGCGGCGCTGCGCAACCTGCTGGACAACGCCTTGCGCCATGGCGGCGACGAGGCGGTGGAGCTTGAGGTGCAGATGGCTGACGGCCAGGTGGGCTTCATGGTGCGGGACCATGGGCCGGGGATTGCCGAGGCGGACCTGGAACACCTGACCGAGCGCTTCTGGCGTAACGGGCAGAGTGGTGGATGCGGGCTGGGGCTGGCGATCGTGCAGGCGATCGTGCAGCGTTGTGCCGGTAGCCTGAAGTTCGACAGCCGCAGTGATGGGTTGCGGGTGTTGTTGCAAGTGCCGGCGCGCTCGGGGCATTGATTTTTATTGCCTGTGCCGGCCTCTTCGCGGGTAAACCCGCTCCCACAGGTACTGCATCAACCCTGAGATCTGTGCCAATCCTGTGGGAGCGGGTTTACCCGCGAAGAGGCCGGGCCTGCTTTCAAAAATCCCACAGCAACCGCTAAATCCTCCTCGCACTCAAGCGTTCTCCAAGCGACGAACACCGCACTTTCGCTTGCTTGCGAGGATTCACCCATGTCCACCGCTTCCTGCCTTGCCCAGGTCCCGCCGGCCAGCGCGCCGCGTGCCTTGTACGAGTTCACCGATTCACCCTTGCTGCAACGCCAGCAACAACAGGAGTCCAACGCCCGCAGCTACCCGCGGCGCATCCCGCTGGCGCTCAAGCGCGCCCGTGGCATCCATGTGGAGGATGTCGAAGGCCGCCAGTTCATCGACTGCCTGGCCGGCGCCGGCACCCTGGCGCTGGGCCACAACCACCCGGTGGTGGTCGAGGCGATCCATCGGGTACTGGCCGATGAGCTGCCGTTGCACACCCTGGACCTGACCACGCCGGTCAAGGACCGCTTCGTCCAGGACCTGTTCGGCGTGCTGCCCGAGGCGTTGCGCCGTGAGGCCAAGGTCCAGTTCTGCGGCCCGACCGGTACTGATGCGGTGGAAGCAGCGCTGAAACTGGTGCGCAGCGCCACCGGCCGCAGCACCGTGCTGGCCTTCCATGGCGCCTACCATGGCATGAGCCAGGGTGCGCTGAGCCTGATGGGAAGCCATGGCCCGAAGCAGCCGCTGGGTGCCTTGCTCGGCAACGGTGTGCAGTTCATGCCGTACCCCTACGACTACCGTTGCCCGTTCGGCTTGGGTGGCGAAGCCGGGGTCAGGGCCAACCTGCATTACCTGGAAACCCTGCTGCTCGACCCGGAAAGCGGCGTGCCGCTGCCGGCGGCGGTGATCCTCGAGGTGGTGCAGGGCGAGGGCGGGGTGATTCCGGCCGATATCGAGTGGCTCAAGGGTGTACGCCGTATCACCGAGCAGGCCGGCGTGGCGTTGATCGTCGATGAGATCCAGAGCGGTTTCGCCCGTACCGGGCGCATGTTCGCCTTCGAGCATGCCGGCATCATCCCGGACGTGGTCACCTTGTCCAAGGCCATCGGCGGCAGCCTGCCGCTGGCGGTGGTGGTGTACCGCGACTGGCTGGACACCTGGAAACCGGGCGCCCACGCCGGCACTTTCCGTGGTAACCAGATGGCCATGGCGGCGGGTTCGGCGGTGATCGATTACCTGGTCGAGCATCGCCTGGCAGAGCATGCCGAGGCCATGGGCCAGCGCCTGCGCCAGCACCTGCAGCAGTTGCAGCGGGATTATCCGCAGTTGGGTGATATTCGCGGGCGTGGCCTGATGCTTGGGGTGGAGCTGGTGGACCCGCAAGGCCAGCGGGATGCGCTTGGGCATCCGGCGGCCAACCGTGAATTGGCGGCGAAGGTGCAGCGCGAGTGCCTCAAGCGCGGGCTGATCCTGGAACTTGGTGGGCGGCATGGGGCGGTGGTGCGCTTCCTGCCGCCGTTGATCATCAGTGGCGAGCAGATCGATGAGGTCGCGCAGCGCTTTACCGAGGCGCTGATCGCGGCGGTCTGATCGATTGCCGGGGCCGCTGCGCGGCCCTATCGCCGGCAAGCCGGCTCCCACAGGGACTGCGCCGACCGGAAGGCTTGCGCTGTACCTGTGGGAGCTGGCTTGCCGGCGATAGGGGCGCAAAGCGCCCCTTGCTAATCCCGGCTACCAACCGCGCCCGGAATTCACCCAGAAGTTCACCGACAGCGAGGTGGTCACAGACGCCACCTGGTGGAACCACCCTTCGGGCAGAAACAACAGGTCACCGGCCTGCAGCACCACGCGCAGGAACGGCACCTCGCGCGCCGCCGGGAAGCGCTGGTAATCCGGGGCGTCGGGGTTGAAGTCGCAGCCGTCCAGGCCGCCCTTGGGGCTGGTCGACCAGGTACCCAGGGCCGGGCGATGGTGCGGCGCGGCAAGGATGAACGACTTCTGCCCCCATACCTGTGCGAACAGGTTGTCGGTGTCGTCGCGGTGCAGTGGCGTCAGTGTGCCCTTGGGGCCGATCCAGATGCGCGGCGCAATGAACTTCTCGCGGGCGAAGTACTGCGGGTAGCGAATCAGCGTCAGCAGCTTTTCCGGCACGATGTTGTTGCCCATGTAGGCCGGGGTTTCGCCGGGTTTGGCAGGGGTGTCCAGCGAGGCGATGAAGTCGGCCATGGAAGTGGAACGGAAGTCGCGGTCGGTGGAGAAGGTCTTCTTCACGTAGTCGCCGTGCCGGGTGATGCCCTGCAGTTCGGCGAAATGCTCCAGCGAAGCTTCGCGGCCCATGGTGAACAGCGGCCAGTCCTGCAGGGCATCGCTGATGACCACCGGCGTCCCGTGCGCCAGGTATTCGCCCTGGAAGCGCGCCAGCGGCATGTCGGCGCGGGCAATGCGTGCCACCTCGCGCTGCACCGGTTGCGCGGCCGAAACCCGTTCGCTGAGGCGTGCCGGTGTCGGGTAGCGGTGGTTCATCGACACCTTGGTCGCCGGCGCGCCGCGCCGGGCGTTGCTGATGATCTGCGGCAGCAGGGTGGCCAAACCCATGTTGCCGCTGATCTTCAGGCGGGCGCTGGCGAACAGTTCTTCGACGTTGGCGGTGCCGCCCATGATGCCGAGGAAGTCACGCTCGGCCACCTCGATGGTGACGTCCGGGGCGCTGTGCCGGCCGGCACCGGTGCGGCTGCTGTCACGCACCTCCGACCAGAAGGCCCGGTCCTGGCCGAAGACGAACTGGAAAACGCCTTCGATGCCGACGGCATGGGCGTTGGCGAACAGTTTGCTGAGGATGCTCTGAAGGTCCACGGTATGCCTCTGGCGGTCTTTCGTTGTGCTGGGATAACGAGTGCCTGCACCAACGATTTAGCCGTGTGGGCGGGTAATTTTTCGGTGTGCTGCTACGTCCCGTAGGGATGCTCGAGTCACATTGTTCACCCAAGGAACCCACATGGCACTGCACCCTGATCTGGCGGCATTTCTGGAACTGGTCGAATTTGGCCGGCTGACGGGCAGGAGCCTGCCCATGCACGCGATGGACGTGGCCCAGGCCCGTGCCGAGTTCGAAGGCAGCTCGCAGGTACTCGACCCGAGCCCGCCCGGCAACGTCACGGCCAGCGAGTTGCAGATTACCGCGCGCGACGGTGCCCGCCTGGCTGCTCGTCTGTACCGCCAGGGCGATGCTGGTGCTGCCTTGCAGCCAGTGATCCTGTACCTGCATGGCGGCGGCTATGTGGTCGGCAGCCTCGATTCGCATGACTCGGTGTGCCGTCGCCTGGCGGCCCTGGGCGAGTTCGCGGTGCTGGCGGCGGACTACCGGCTGGCACCGGAGCAGCAGTTCCCGAAAGCCCTGCACGATGTGCTGGACGCCGCCAACTGGCTGGCTGAGCAGGCGGCCTCGCTGGGCCTGGACAACCGCCGGGTGGTGCTGGCAGGGGACAGTGTGGGCGCCAGCCTGGCGGCGGTGCTGGCCATTACGGCGGTGGAGCAGCCCGAGGCGCTGGCGTTCAAGCCGCTGGCACAGTTGCTGTTCTACCCGGTGACCGATATCTCCTGCTGGCGTGAGTCCCATCGCCAGCATGCCGAGGGTTACCTGCTGGAGACGCCTACCCTGGAGTGGTTCTACCAGCATTATGCGCCGCAGCGCGAGCAGCGCCTGGACTGGCGGGTGTCGCCGTTGCTGTCGACGCTGTGCGAGCCATTGGCGCCGGCTTGCCTGTTCGTGGCCGAGTATGACCCGTTGCATGATGAGGGCATGGCCTATCGTGACCGGCTGGTGGCGGGTGGGACGGCGGTGACCTTTGCCCGGGTGGAGGGGTTGACCCATGACTTCTTGCGCATGTCGGGGATCGTGGGGCAGGTGGAGGGGATTTACCGGGATGTCGGGGAGTGGTTGAAGCGGCTCATTGGCCGGTGATGGGCCGAGATTGCCGGGGGCGCTGCGCGCCCCTTTCGCGACACAAGGCCGCTCCTACAGAAGACCGCGTCTATTCGAACTTGGCGCTGTACCTGTAGGAGCGGCCTTGTGTCGCGATGGGCCGCACAGCGGCCCCAGGGCCTCACCCGCGAAGGTGCTTCTTCAACACATCGACCAATCGCTCGATCTCCGCCTCGGTATTCAACAGCCCAGGCGCCGTCCGCACCACCGGCCCGACATCCCGCGAAACCGCATCGACCACGATGCGCTGGCTGTTGAGATACCGGGCCACCTCGTCAGCATCCTGCCCCGTGACCCGGAAGAAGGTGAACCCCGCCGAATACTGCGTGCTGCGCGGTGTCACCAGCTCGACCCCCGGCAGCGCCTCAAGCCGCTGCCTGAGATAGCCATTAAGCCCATGAATCCGCGCCTGCACCGCCGCCTTGCCCAACTGCAGGTGCAGCTCGAACGCCTTGCCCAATGCCCAGCGGTGCTCGAACGCGTGGTAACCCCCGGGCGTCATCACCGTGGCAAAGTCCTCGTTCTCGGAAAACGTGGCAATGGTCGGGTTCAGCTGCTTCAGTTCGGTGGACGCCGCGCAGATGATCCCGGTACCCCGCGGCCCGAACATCCACTTGTGCGTGCCGGCGATGAAGTAGTCGCAGTTGAGATCGGCAAAGCGCATGTCTTCGACGCCGAAGCCATGCACACCGTCGATCACGTAGATGATCTGGTCCTGCTCGTCACGCTGGCGATTGACCTCGCGCACCAGCGCGCCGATCTCGCCCACGGGCAGTTTCACGCCACTGCCCGAGTGCACCCAGGTCATGCCCAGCACCCGTGTTTTCGGCCCGATGGCCGCCGCGATGGTGGCCAGTACCTGGTCGCTGTTGACCTTGGCGGGGTCGTCGAACAGGCGCAACCGGTGCACCGGTGTGCCATCGCGCGTGGTGCGAAAGCCCATGGTATGGCGGGCGGCCGAATGCTCGTGCACGGTGGTGAGAATTTCCTGCCCCGGGGCAATCTTCAGCCCGTCATAGATCAGCCCCAGGCCTTCGGTGGTGCTGCCGGTCAGGGCAATTTGCCGGGGCGTCACTTCGAGGTAGCGGGCCGCCCATTCACGCACGGCGGCTTCGTGCTTCCATTCCGACTGGCTGTCCCAGTCGACCATGCGGGCCGGGTGGCGGTCGAAGCGGGCACGCAGCGCCTCGATGGCTTCGCGCACGGGCCGTGGGTGCGAGGTGATCAGGAAGTTGGCAAAGTGCGCGTAGGCCGGGTCCAGCTCGAACAGGTTGCGAAACCCGGCCCAGTCGCTGGCGGTGGCAGGCTGCGCCGCCGTCGCTCGGGCGGCAGGCAGCAGCGGGCTTGTGAGGGGCAGGGCGGCCGCAAACAGGCCGGCCTGTTTGAGAAAGGTGCGACGATCGTTCATCAATTGGCTCGCAAGGGTCAGGGGGATGAGGTGGCGACAGGTTGCGCGGCGCGCTGCACCTGCTCCCACACCCGCAGGAAGTTGCCGCCCCAGAGCTTGGCGATATCCGCTTCGGAGTAGCCGCGGCTGATCAGTTCGGCGGTGACGTTGCGTGCTTCACTGGCGTTCTGCCAACCGTCGATGCCGCCGCCTTCGTTGAAGTCCGAACTCAGGCCGACATGGTCGATGCCCACCTTGCGCACGGTGTAGTCGATGGCGTCGCCATAGTCCTTGAGCGTGGCCGGCGGTTCCTCCTCGAGAATGCCGTACAGCGCGTTGGCGTACTGGCCGACCTTCTGCTCGGGCCAGCCGGCGATCACCGGGTCACCGGGCATCAGTGCGTAGTCGAGGTTGGCCAGTGGCGGCAGGGCGTAGCGGGCGCGCAGGGCGTTGAGTTTGTCCTGGGTCTTGCTGCTCAAGGGCTTGAGGTAGGTGGAGAAGGCCACCAGCTGGGCCACGCCGCCGCTGTCCTTGATTAGCTGCAGCTCCTTGTCGGAGAGGTTGCGCCTGATGTCGACCATCGCCCGTGGCGCCGAGTGCGAGGCCACCACCGGCGCGCGGCTGAGGGCAACGGCCTGGGCCAGCGCCTTGCTGGACATTTGCGACACATCGATGATCACGCCCAGGTCGTTCAGCCGCTGCACAGCGCGCTTGCCGAGCGGCGACAGGCCGTCCAGGGCATCGGCGGTGTCATTGAAGAACGGCAGCGGGCGCGAAGAGTCGGCCCAACTGTTGTTGCCCACGTAGCTGAAGCCGAACATGCGCACGCCGCGCGCGGCCCAACGGTCGAGCTGGTCGATGTCATCGCCCAGCGCATAGGCGTTGAGCATGCTGAGGAACACCGCGAACTTGCCTTCGCCGTGCAGGCGCCGCATGTCTTGCGGGGTATAGGCAATACCCACCTGCTGCGGGAAGTCGCGAACCATGGCGGTGATGGCGTTGTAGCGCACCTCCTGGGTGTGGCGGGCGGCTTCGACGAAGCCTGGGGTAGGGCGGTGCGGGCCACCGTCACCGGTCCAGGACTCTGGCCAGGCGAAGATGGTCAGGGCCGCGCCAGACAAACGCCCGCGTGCGGCCTTGGCCAGGTCGAAGCGGCCATTGCCATCCTTGTCGGCCTCGCTGCCTTCGGTGCCGAAGGTCAGCGGCAGGGTGACATGGCTGTCGAACGAGATGATGCGTTCCTGCAGGTCGTTGGCCTGGCGGGTCACCTCCCTGGGATAGCCGGCGGGTGTGGCGAAGTAATGCCAGGCGGCAAACCCGGCGCCAGCGGCAACCGCCGCGGCCAGGCTGATAAACAGGGCTTTCTTCCAGCGTGGAGTCGTCATCTTGGTCTCAGTAGGTTCACCGTCGAGGGATGGGCACAGAGGCCGCCGCTACCTGCAGTGAACGAGCTCGCAGCCGAGAAATTTAGCCGCTATCAGGTCGCTGGCGCAGGGCCCTGTAGGAGCGGCCTTGTGTCGCGATAGGGGTGCGCAGCGCCCCCAGGATCTTCGCACCTCTGCAAAATTGCCGGGGCCGCCTTGCGGCCCTTTCGCGACACAAGGCCGCTCCTACATTGACCGAGTTGCCTTCAAGGTTTGGGGTTGGCAAGCCGCTAAATTTCGCCTGCCGTACAACGTTCTAGCCTTGGACGGGCCGTGCTCCATGGCCGCAATGAATGCACAGGTATGCAATGACGATTTCCCGACGCGGTTTCATCGCCGGTGTGGCATTGACGGGTGTGGCGGTGCCCGGTGCGCTGGGGGCGCTGTATGTGCAGCGCCAGCGTGCCGCCGAGGAATTCCCGGAAACCCCTGGCGAGGCCGTCGTCGAGTTGGCCGATACCCGCCTGCAGCAGTTGGGCGATACCCTGCGCGGCATCTGGCGTTGGACCCTGCAGGGCAAGGATGCGGGCCTGGACGGCCTGCCCACGGGTGAACTGGAGCTGTTCCTGGATGTGGCAACCAGCGGGCGCGCCCTGCGCGGCTACCTGGACACCCCCGAGCGCCTGCGAGGGCAGGAAGAGCCGCGCTACCGCGTGGTAGGCGACCTGTTGGCGGACAAGCCGGGTACCCTGCGCTGGCGCCTGTTTTCGGCCCAGGCCCGCTATGAATGCCATATCGTGCTCGACGAGGTCTGGGGCCGGTTCGGCAACGCCGGGCCGGCGACCCTCAACGGGCGCATTGCACGCCTGGACCGCGCGCTGACATTGCCCGTGGAGGACAACCAGTTTCTGGCGTTGAAGCGCACCTTCCCCGAGGCGCGCGAGCGTACCCCGCTGAACCCGCAACTGCTGGCCTGGCTGACCGCCCCGGAGCATCGCCTGTTCCACCAGCTGTGGCACTCGTCGCGGGACAAATGGCACAAACTGGGCAAGGACAAACAGGGCGCCCTGCGTGGCTTGGGCTGGCAGCCCGGGCCGCGTGATCGCGAGCGTGACGCGCGGGGCCGGCACAAGGACCGCAACGGCTCGGGCGAAGACTTTTTCTTCATGCACCGGCACATGCTTGGCAGGGCGCGTGCCTTGCAGGACTTGCCGTCATGGACGCGCTTCCCGCTGCCGCAGCCGGAACTGGAGCGCGACCGGGCCGGATTCGCCCGCTACTTCGACAACCATGACGGCAATGCCCTGCCGCCCACCTGGCTGGCCAGCGGTGATGCGGAATACACCCAGTGGGTGCGCGACATCAAGACGCCGGATACCTTCCATGGCAACTTCCTGGTCTGGGAGTCACGCTACACCGACCCGGAGTACCTGAGCACCTTGACCCTGGGCCAGTTCGGTTCGGAAGTGGAGCTGGGCCTGCACGACTGGCTGCACATGCGCTGGGCATCGGTGCCGCGCGACCCCTCCAACGGCATGCCGGTGCCGACGGCGCGCACGCCGGATGATTTTGCCGAACGCTGGTTCGCCGAACAGAACGATTTTCTCGGTGACCCGTTTTCATCCCATGTGAACCCGGTGTTCTGGCACTTTCATGGTTGGATCGACGACCGCGTCGAGGACTGGTTCCACGCTCATGAGCGGCTGCACCCGGGCGAGGTACGGCGCCTGGAAGTCAATGGCGTGCCATGGTTTGCGCCAGGGCGCTGGGTGGAGGTGGCCGACCCGTGGCTGGGGCCGGATACCCATGGCTGCTCGACGGTGCCGGGTTTGCGGCCCGGGCGCAGTGTAGAAATGGACCCGGAGACCATGAAGCTGGCCTTGCGCATCATCTACAGCGATGAAGACCTGCTCGACAAGCTGCGGCCCAAGGTACCGCAGCGGCCGTGGTATGCGCGCAACCTGAAGGTGGCGCAGCGCTCGCGTTGAAGCCCCCGAGGCATGCGCCGCCTTTTTGTAGGAGCGGCCTTGTGTCGCGATAGGCTGCGCAGCAGCCTCCGGATTTCAGCGTTGATGCGGATAATGCCGGGGCCGCCTTGCGGCCCATCGCGACACAAGGCCGCTCCTACAACGGGGCGCGCAGGTGTTCTAGTTGCCACCCACCCCCCAATGCCTTGTACAACGCCACGCTACCCTGCAACCGGGCCAGGCGCAGTTGTGCCTGCTGGTCCTGCGCCACATACAAGGTGCGCTGGGTCTCCAGCACGCTCAACAGCGTCTCCGCTCCCGCGCCATAACGCTGCTGCGCCAGGTCGAACGCCAACCGCGCCTGCACCACCTCTTCATCCTGCCACTGCCGCTGGCGGTCCACGCCCTGGATCGCATTGAGCGCTTTCTCGACATCGGCAAAAGCGGCCAGGATGCTGCTGCGGTAGGTCTCCAGCAACTCCATCTGTTCAGCCTCGGCCAGTTCACGCGCGGCACGCAGCCGGCCGTTGTTGAAGATCGGCGCGACCAGGCCGCTGGTGAGGGTGTAGTAGGAGCTGTCGAACAAATGGGCAAAGGTATTGGCGCCAGCTCCCAGGTTGGCCCCGAGGGTGAGCTTGGGCAGCATGGCGGCGCGGGCGACCTGCACGTTGGCGCTGGCAGCGGCCAGCCGTGCTTCTGCCGCGGCAATGTCCGGGCGGCGGGTGAGCAGCTCGCTGGGCACACCGCTGCCAATGGTGGGCCATTGCAGGGTGTTGATCGCGTCCTGGCTGGTGGGTAGCGACTGCACCGGGTCGCCGAGCAGGGTCGCCAGGGTGACCCGGCTGTCTTGCCACTTCTGTTCCAGTAACGGCAGCTGGCGTTGCTGCGCGGCCACCAGGCTGCGCTGCTGGGCCAGTTCAAGGCGCGTGGCGGACCCGCTGCGCTGGCGTGCCTCGACCAGGCCCAGCACGTCCTGGGCATTGCGCAGGTTGAGGTGGGCAATGCGTAACTGTTCCTGCAAAGCCAGGCCCTGCAGGTAACTGTCGGCCACCGCGCTGACCAGGGTCAGCGCCACGGTCTGGCGGTCGAAGCGGCTGGCATCCAGGCTGCGCAGGGCGCTGTCACGGGTCGCCCGCAGGCCGCCCCAGAAGTCGATTTCGTAGCTGGCGCTGAGCTGCATGTCGAACGAGGTGCTGGTGGGTTCGCTGCGGCTGACATCCAGTTGGTCATAGCCGTCACCGTGCAGCAGGCGTTGGCGGCTGCCGTCCAGGCCCAGCTTCAGCTCCGGCAACAGCGGCGCGCCGGCAATGACCGCGCGGGCCTGGGCCTGGCGTACCCGCGCCGTGGCGGCAGCCAGGTCATGGGCATTGTGCAGGGCGTGCTGTACCAGGCGGTCGAGCTCGCTGCTGGCGAAGGCTTGCCACCACTGTGTCGTTGGCAGTTGTGCCGAGGGTGATGCGGCCTCGCCTTGCCAGGCGGATGGCGCGGCGATACCGCTGGCGGGTGTTGGCGGCGTGCTGCAGGCGGCGAGGCATACGCATAAGGTCAACAGGCTGATGCGGCTAGGCAGAGTCATGGGTTATTCGCTGGTAAGGGCTTTGACCGGGTCGAGGCGGGCGGCCTTGCGCGCTGGCATGAAGCCGAACACGATGCCGGTGACGACGGCGCAGGCGAAGGCGCCGAGCATGGCGGGCAGGGCAAAGGCCACCGCCACTTCGGCCAGCATCAGGCCGCCACCGATGGCCAGGGCCAAGACGATGCCGGCCAGGCCGCCGACCATCGACAGCATCACCGCCTCGCTGAGGAATTGCCGCAGGATGTCGCGCTGGCGCGCACCAGTGGCCATGCGGATGCCGATTTCACGGGTGCGCTCGCGCACCGTCATCAACATGATGTTCATCACGCCGATGCCGCCCACCAGCAGCGAGATCGCGGCGATCGCCCCCAGCATCAGCGACAGGCTGTTCTGCGTGCGCGCCTCGGCCTGGATCAGCGCCGCGTCATTGGTCAGCTCGAAGTCCTGGCGGCCGTTGTGGCGCTGGCGCAGCAGCTTGTCGATGGCCGCTTCGGCCTCGTTGACCCGCGTGGAGTCCAGGGCGGCAACGGCGATGTAGTCCGGGTCGCGCTGGCCGAACAGGCGGATGGCTGCGGCAGAGTAGGGCACCACGATGCGCCCGTCGCTGTCCTGGTCGCCAGAGCTGGCGCCCTTGCCGGCCAGGATGCCGACCACCTGGAACGGCACATTGCCGATCAGCAGGTACTGCCCCAGAGGGTCGCGCCCAGGGTCGAGCATCTTTTCCCGCACTTTCTGGCCGATCACCGCCACCGCGGCAGCGTTGGCTTCATCGGCATCGGTGTAGAAGCTGCCTTGCACCGCCGGCCAGTTGAAAATCTCGGGAAACCCGGTGTTGTTGCCGCCCACATAGAACCGCTGGCTGTTGTTGCCGTGGCGCACCATCATCTTTTCGCCGATCACCGGCATCACGTGCTTGACCTGCGGCAGTTGGCCGATGGCAGCGACATCGTCGAGGGTGATGGTGCCGGCCTGCTCGCCCAGGCTCGCCGGCTTGCCGTTGAGGTAGAGGATGTTCGAGCCGAAGGCTGCCATCTGCGCCATGACCTGGCGCTTGCTGCCTTCGCCCACTGCCAGCATCACCACCACCGAGGCCACGCCGATGACGATGCCCAGCAGGGTCAGGGCGGTGCGGAAGCGGTTGACCCACATCACCCGCCAGGCCGCCTGCAGGGCTTCGAGCAATTCGCCTTTCCACGCCCCGTGCAAGGTCGCGCCACGGTCCAGGCGCTGGCGCAGCTGGTCGGCCTGCAGCCCGCGGCCGTTGTCGACCGTGGGCTTTTCGGCGGCCGAATCGCTGATGATCAGGCCGTCACGAATTTCGATCACGCGCTGCGCCCGCGCCGCGACGTTGCGGTCATGGGTGATCAGGATGATCACGTGGCCCTGGCTGGCCAGCTCGTCGAGCAACGCCATCACTTCGGTGCCGCTGTGGCTGTCGAGGGCGCCGGTGGGTTCGTCGGCGAGGATGATATGGCCGCCATTCATCAACGCCCGGGCAATCGACACCCGTTGTTGCTGGCCGCCAGACAACTGGTGCGGGCGGTTGCCGGTGCGGCTGGCCAGGCCCAGGCGACCGAGCAGGGCGCTGGCACGGGCGTGGCGTTCGCTGGCGGCAAGGCCGGCATAGATGGCCGGCATTTCGACGTTTTCCTGGGCCGAGCCCGAGGGGATCAGGTGGTAGCCCTGGAACACGAAGCCGAACGCCTCGCGGCGCAGCCAGGCCAGTTCGTCGCTGCCCAGTTCGGCCACATCCTTGCCGGCGAAGCGGTAGCTGCCGGAAGTGGGGCGGTCGAGGCAGCCGAGGATATTCATCAAGGTCGACTTGCCGGAGCCGGAGGCGCCGACGATGGCGACGAACTCGCCGGGATGGATGCGCAAGCTGATGCCATGGAGGATATCGACCTTGGGCGTTTCGACGCCGCCGTAGGATTTACGGATGTCGACCAGCTCGATCAGGGGTGTGTTCATTCAACCTCCGCTGACGCCAGGGGCGCCGATCACCAGGCGTTCGCCTTCGTTGAGGCCGTCCAGCACCTGCACGCGCAGGCGGTCGCTGAGGCCGGTGCGTACCTGGCGCTGTTCCACCTTGCCGTCGCGGGTCAGCACATGCGCCAGGCGCAGGCCATCGCCGTCGTCCAGCGCGGCCAGTGGCACGGTCAGCACCTGGCTGGCTTTGCCTGCGACAAAGAACACCTGCGTGGTCATCTCGGCCATCAGCGCGCCGTCCGGGTTGTCGACATCCAGCAGCACGCTGTACTGCACCACCTGGCTGCCGGCACTGCCATTGCTGACGCTGGCCGGGCTGCCGCCACCCTGGCTGGCCTGCTCCAGGGGCTTGGGCGGGATCGGCAGCACTTGCCGCACGGTGCTGGTCCAGCGGCGCTTGCCGCCGGCCAGGGTGGTGAAGTAGGCGGTCATGCCCGGGGTGACCTTGCCGATGTCGGCCTCCGACACCTGGGCCCACACGGTCATCGGCGAGAGCTTGGCGATGCGCAGGATCAACGGGGTTTGCTGTTGGGCATTGAGGGTTTGCCCCTCACGGGCATCCACCGCCACTACCGTGCCGTCCATCGGCGCGTAGATGCGCGTGTAGCCCAGCTCGGCCTCGTCGCTGCGCAGGCTGGCCTGGGCCTGGCGGATCTGCGCCTGGAACATGTCGATGCGCGCCTGGGTGACCTTCAGCTGTGCGGCGGCCGTTTGCACGTCCTCGTCGCGGGTGGCACCGGCGGCGGCCAGGTCCCGTTGGCGTTTGAGCTGCTGCCGGGCCAGTTGGAACTGCGCGCGTTGTTCGGCCAGCTGGGCCTTGAGGTTGTCGATCGAGTAGCGGCCGGCATCCAGCCGGGCCTGCTGGGTCGAAGGGTCGATCTCGACCAGCAGCTGGCCTTTGCGCACCGTGTCGCCAACCTCCACATGCAGGGTGTGGATCTGCCCCGACGCCTGGGCACCGACGTCCACGTAGCGCCTTGGTTGCAGGGTGCCCAGTGCGGTGACGCTGCTTTCGATGTCGGCGCGGGTCACGGCAACCGTGCTGAGCGGCTGTGCGCCGTAGGGCAGGGCCTTCCAGGCCAGCAGGCAGCCCAGGCCGAGCAGGCCCAGGCCGCTGAACAGGAGCCGGCGACGGGTGTTGGTTAAAGGTCTCATGCAGACATCCAGCCGAGGGGGTGCCAGATAGACGAAAGCGGCAGAAGGGGATTTAGCGCAGTGAGTTTGGCGCGGTCTGTGTAGGAGCGGCCTTGTGTCGCGAAAGGGGTGCGAAGCGCCCCCAGGATCTTCGCATCACTGCAGATTGCCGGGGCCGCTTTGCGGCCCTTTCGCGACACAAGGCCGCTCCCACAGACGGGCGCACACACTTGGGGTGGTGGCGGTGTTGCTCCATGCACCTTGTTGCTGAGAATAATTATAATTTGTAAGATCGCACGCTGACATCACTCGGTCCCGCGTTGCTGCCTGAAAGGGCTTTCTGGCATAGGCTGGCAGGACGATCTCAGGTAACGTCGTGGAACATTACTATCGCGAACTGGTGGGCTTCCTTTCCGCGCGCCTGGGCAATCGTCAGGCCGCCGAAGATGTGGCGCACGATGCCTACCTGCGGGTGCTGGAGCGCACCGACGCCGAGCGCATCGAGCACCCGCGCGCCTTCCTTTACCGCACCGCGCTCAACCTGGTGGTCGACCGCCACCGGCGGCATCAGGTACGCCAGGCCGAGCCGCTGGAGGTGCTGGACAGCGACGAGCGCTGGCATACCCCGGCGCCGACCCACGACATGCAGCTCGACCAGCGCCTGGCGCTGATGCAGCGCGCGCTGGATGAGCTGAGCAAGGTCTGCCGCGACTGCTTCCTGCTGCGCAAGCTCGAAGGCCTGTCACACCAGCAGATTGCCGAGCACCTGGGTATTTCCCGCAGCCTGGTGGAGAAGCACATCGTCAATGCCATGAAGCACTGCCGGGTGCGCATGCGCGAGTGGGAATCCTGATCGCCGGGTTGAATGCAGATGAAAATTCCGTCAGTCGATCACTTGATTTCCACGGTTTTCCCGACTTCTATCAAATAAGACCCCTGCCAGGCGTAGCCTTGGCAGCAGCCGTTACTGGCGCAGTATGGTCATGGAGCCTACCCATTACCCAACTGCCCAGGTCCCGCCATGGCCAACAAGACCCTGCGCATCCTCATCGCCGACGCACACCCCTGCCAGCGCCTGCAACTGGAGCGGCTGCTCAACGGCCTGGGCTACTACCGGATAGCGCCAGTGGACAGCTTCGAGGAGCTGCAGCGCCTGGTGCTGAGTGCCTTGCAGCCTTTCCACCTGCTGTTGGGCAATATCGAGCTGGCCAGCCATGTCGGGGTCGACCTGGCGCGCTTCTGTCGCGTCAGCACGCAGATCCAGCACGCCCTTCTTTATCACTCTACCCAGTTGCAAGTGCCCTTGGTGCCGCAGACCGAGCGCCAGGCCGTCAGCCTGAGCCTGCCCCAGGTGCCGGACAACGAGGCACTGGAGGCGTTCATGGCGATCATCGATACGCCGCTGCTGGTCGGCAAGCTGCCGCTGCCGGGCGCCATGCCGGCTGCCACGGTGCGGCCACGGCCGAAGGCCAATTTCGTCAACACCATGTTCAACCGCTAAAGCCGCAGCGGGCAGGGCAAGGGGGCAGCTATTTGCTATCCTCTTGCCCTTTGCCGATTTGCGGACCCTGCCATGACTGCCATCGATACCGCTCGCCCGCCCCGGTTCAGCCGCGGCGACCACCGGACCCTGGGCCTGGCGGCGTTGGGCGGCGCGCTGGAAATCTACGACTTCATCATCTTCGTATTCTTTGCGCTGACCCTCAGCCAGCTGTTCTTCCCGCCCGAGATGCCCGAATGGCTGCGCCTGCTGCAAAGCTTCGGAATCTTCGTCACCGGCTACCTGGCGCGGCCGCTGGGCGGCATCCTGATGGCGCACTTCGCCGACCACCTGGGACGCAAGCGGGTCTTCAGCCTGAGCATCCTGATGATGGCCCTGCCGTGCCTGTTGATCGGGGTAATGCCGACCTACGCCGATATCGGCTATGCCGCGCCGCTGATCCTGCTGGCACTGCGTATCCTGCAGGGCGCGGCGGTGGGCGGCGAGGTGCCGAGCGCTTGGACTTTCGTCGCCGAGCACGCGCCAGCCGGGCGGCGCGGTTATGCCCTGGGCTTCCTGCAGGCCGGCCTGACCTTTGGCTATCTGCTGGGGGCACTGACCGCGACCTTGCTGGCGCAAGTGTTCACCCAGCAGGAAATCCTCGACTACGCCTGGCGCTACCCGTTCCTGCTCGGCGGGGTATTCGGCGTGATCGGCGTGTGGCTGCGTCGTTGGCTCAGCGAAACACCGGTGTTCCTTGCCCTGCGCGCGCGCCAGGAGCAGCCGGTGAGCTTCCCGCTGCGGCGGGTGCTGGGCGAACACCGCCGGGCGTTGATCCCGGCGGCGCTGCTGACCTGCGTGCTGACTTCCGCCGTGGTGGTGCTGGTGGTGATTACTCCGACAGTGATGCAGCAGCGCTTCGGCATGAGTGCCGGGCACACCTTTGCCCTTAGCAGCGTGGGCATCGTCTTCCTCAACATCGGCTGCGTGCTGGCCGGGCTGCTGGTCGACCGTGCAGGCGCCTGGCGCGCACTAATGTTCTACAGCCTGTTGCTGCCAGTGGGCATCGGCGCGTTGTATGCCAGCCTGGTGGGGCAGTGGGGCATGACCTGGCTGGCCTATGCGCTGGCGGGCCTGTCCTGCGGCGTGGTGGGCGTGGTGCCGTCAGTGATGGTCGGGTTGTTCCCGGCCGAGATCCGCGTGTCGGGCATCTCCTTTACCTATAACGTGGCCTACGCGCTTTGGGCCAGCACCACACCGCTGGCGCTGATTGCGCTGATGCCGTGGAGCCCGTGGGTGTGTGTCGGCTTTTGTCTGGTCATGGGTACGGTGGGGTTGCTGACGGCCTTGTATTTCGGGCGTCGGGAGCCATTGGCGTTTGCCGCGGAGCCGATGCCCATCATGTGTGGTGACAAATGAGCGTGTAATGGTCTTGGGAGCTGAGACAGACTTCCTGAGCCGGCACCACAGTGGGATGGCACGCGGACTTTGTAGGAGCGGCCTTGTGTCGCGATGGGCTGCGCAGCAGCCCCAGGACCTATGCTCCAGCGCAAACCATCGGGGCTGCTGCGCAGCCCATCGCGACACAAGGCCGCTCCTACACGGGCCAGTACAGCCAGAACAGGTAAAACAAAAAGCCCCCGGCTCGTGAGAACCGGGGGCTTTTCGTTAGCGCAGGGCAGGGGCCTTACATGTTCGGGTAGTTCGGCCCGCCAGCGCCTTCAGGGGTGACCCAGGTGATGTTCTGGGCCGGGTCCTTGATGTCGCAGGTCTTGCAGTGCACGCAGTTCTGCGCGTTGATCTGGAAGCGCTTGCTGCCGTCTTCCTGGGTGACCACTTCGTACACGCCCGCCGGGCAGTAGCGCTGGGCCGGCTCGTCGTACAGCGGCAGGTTGCTGGCGATCGGCACGTTCGGGTCGGTCAGCTTCAGGTGGCAGGGTTGTTCCTCTTCGTGGTTGGTGCTGGAGAGGAATACCGAGCTGAGCTTGTCGAAGCTGAGCTTGCCGTCCGGTTTCGGGTAGTCGATCTTCTGCGACTCGGCCGCCAGCTTCAGGCAGGCGTAGTCCGGCTTGGTGTCGTGCAGGGTGAACGGCAGCTTGCCGCCGAACCAGTTCTGGTCCACATAGTTGAACGCAGCGCCCAGCAGCGGGCCGAACTTGTGCATGGCCGGGCCGAAGTTGCGGCTGGCGAACAGCTCCTCGTACAGCCAGCTGGCCTTGAAGGCGCTGACGTAGCCGTTGAGCTGGTCACCGCCTTCGCTGCCGGCGAGCAGTGCGTCAGCCACCGCTTCGGCGGCCAGCATGCCGGACTTCATCGCGGTGTGGCTGCCCTTGATCTTGGCGAAGTTCAGGGTGCCCAGGTCGCAGCCGATCAGCGCGCCGCCGTTGAAGACCATCTTCGGCAGCGAGTTGAAGCCGCCCTTGCAGATGGCACGGGCACCGTAGCTGATGCGCTTGCCGCCTTCGAGATATTGCGCCATCACCGGGTGGTGCTTGAGGCGCTGGAATTCGTCGAACGGCGACAGGTACGGGTTGGCGTAGGACAGGTCGACGATCAGGCCGACCACCACCTGGTTGTTTTCCAGGTGATAGAGGAACGAACCACCGGTGTTGTCCTTGGCCATCACGTCCAGCGGCCAGCCGGCGGTGTGCACCACCAGGCCCTGCTCGTGCTTGGCCGGGTCGATTTCCCAGATTTCCTTCAGGCCGATGCCGTAGTGCTGGACGTCGGCTTCGCTATCCAGGTTGAAGCGCTTGATCAGCTGCTTGCCGATGTGGCCACGGCAACCTTCGGCGAACAGGGTGTATTTGCCACGCAGCTCCATGCCAGGGGTGTACATGCCATCTTTCGGGTTGCCTTCGCGGTCGACGCCCATGTCGCCGGTGACAATGCCACGGACCACGCCGTTTTCATCGAACAGCGCTTCCTGGGCGGCGAAGCCCGGGTAGACTTCCACGCCCAGGTTCTCGGCCTGCTGGGCCAGCCAGCGGCACAGGTTGCCCAGCGAGATGATGTAGTTGCCCTGGTTGTGCATGGTCTTGGGCACGAACAGGTCAGGCACCTTGGTCGAACTGCCGGCATCCTTGAGCACGTAGATGTCGTCGCGCTTCACTTCGGTGTTCAGCGGCGCGCCGAGCTCTTTCCAGTCTGGGAACAGCTCGTTCAGGGCACGGGGTTCGAACACCGCGCCGGAGAGGATGTGGGCGCCGACTTCAGAGCCTTTTTCCACCACGCAGACGCTGATTTCGCTACCGGCTTCGGCGGCCTTCTGCTTCAGGCGGCAGGCGGCGGACAGGCCCGCCGGGCCGGCGCCGACGATGACCACGTCGAATTCCATGTATTCGCGTTCCACTGGTTCTCTCCTACTCATCAAGGCTCGTGCTGTTGCTTTGTCTTATGGGTGCGCGGGGCATTCGCAGCGGTTCTACGCAACGGCGGAACTGTAGCTGGGCAAATGACGGACTACACCGTTTTGTCTTGGCCGCGCATTATATCTACACCACTTGGCGGGTCCAATACAAACGTTTGTTTGAATTTGCCGCAGGCCAGTAAAATCACAGGAACGCGGCTGGAGGGTGACCGATTTGCCGTATTGACCGGATTGGGTGTTACGGTCAAGATACGAGCGGTTTTACGTTCGCCGTAGGCTTGCAGCCGGGCGCAGGTACACCTCTAAAGACCAGGTGTGGAGCAGGGTTTTGCGGCCTTGGGCCGGTTTGTAGTGGAGTTTACACGCCACGACAGAAAATGACCCGTGAGTATTTGTCGCAAGAGTCCGGACAAGACTGTTCGGTCACTGTGAAGTTACCGCCTCCCGGTACGTTTTTAGAGGTGCCCTTGTACCCACGCGCATCGCAGGGCTCTGCCCCTGGCGACTATCTATTCACCGGAGAGTAACGAGGAATCCATGAAGGTTCTTGTAGCTGTCAAACGAGTGGTCGACTACAACGTCAAGGTTCGCGTCAAGGCGGACAACTCCGGCGTCGACCTTGCTAACGTCAAGATGTCCATGAACCCCTTCTGCGAAATCGCCGTGGAAGAAGCCGTACGCCTGAAGGAAAAGGGCGTAGCGTCCGAGATCGTCGTCGTTTCCGTCGGCCCGACCACTGCCCAGGAGCAACTGCGTACCGCCCTGGCCCTGGGTGCCGACCGTGCCATCCTGGTCGAAGTCGCTGACGAACTGAACTCCCTGGCTGTGGCCAAGGCGCTGAAAGCCGTTGTCGACAAAGAGCAGCCTCAGCTGGTCATCCTCGGCAAGCAGGCCATCGACAGCGACAACAACCAGACCGGCCAGATGCTGGCTGCGCTGACCGGCTTCGCCCAAGGCACCTTCGCCTCCAAGGTGGAAGTTGCTGGCGACAAGCTGAACGTCACCCGTGAAATCGACGGCGGCCTGCAGACCGTTGCACTGAACCTGCCGGCCATCGTCACCACCGACCTGCGCCTGAACGAGCCACGCTACGCGTCGCTGCCGAACATCATGAAGGCCAAGAAGAAGCCGCTGGAGACCGTTACTCCAGACGCGCTGGGCGTTTCCCTCGCCTCCACCAACAAGACCCTGAAGGTTGAAGCCCCGGCTGCCCGCAGCGCTGGCATCAAGGTCAAATCGGTGGCCGAACTGGTCGAGAAGCTGAAGAACGAAGCGAAGGTAATCTAAATGACTATCCTGGTTGTCGCTGAATACGAGAACGGTGCCGTAGCCCCGGCCACCCTGAACACTGTTGCCGCTGCCGCCAAGATTGGTGGTGATGTGCACGTGCTGGTCGCTGGCCAGAACGTGGGCGGCGTTGCCGAGTCCGCAGCCAAGATCGCTGGCGTGGCCAAGGTGCTGGTTGCCGATAACGCTGCCTACGCCCACGCCCTGCCAGAAAACGTTGCGCCGCTGATCGTCGAGCTGGCCAAGAGCTACAGCCACGTGCTGGCTCCGGCCACCACCAACGGCAAGAACATCCTGCCGCGCGTTGCCGCGCTGCTGGACGTGGACCAGATCTCCGAGATCATCTCGGTCGAGTCCGCCGACACCTTCAAGCGCCCGATCTATGCCGGTAACGCCATTGCCACCGTGCAATCGAGCGCTGCCATCAAGGTCATCACCGTGCGTACCACCGGCTTCGACGCCGTGGCCGCCGAAGGTGGTTCGGCTGCCATCGAAGCCGTTGGCGCTGCGCACAACGCCGGCATCTCGGCCTTCGTTGGTGAAGAGCTGGCCAAGTCCGACCGCCCAGAGCTGACCGCTGCCAAGATCGTCGTTTCCGGCGGCCGTGGCATGGGCAACGGTGACAACTTCAAGCACCTCTACAGCCTGGCCGACAAGCTCGGCGCCGCCGTCGGTGCTTCGCGCGCCGCGGTCGACGCCGGCTTCGTGCCGAACGACATGCAGGTCGGCCAGACCGGCAAGATCGTTGCGCCACAGCTGTACATCGCCGTCGGTATCTCCGGCGCGATCCAGCACCTGGCCGGCATGAAGGACTCCAAGGTGATCGTGGCGATCAACAAGGACGAAGAAGCGCCGATCTTCCAGGTAGCCGACTACGGCCTGGTCGCTGACCTGTTCGAAGCGGTTCCGGAGCTGGAAAAGCTGGTCTGATCCGCCTGCTTCACTTATAAAGAACCCGGCCCTCGTACAGGGGGCCGGGTTTTTTTGTGGTCAGTTCCGGCCCGATCGCCGGCAAGCCGGCACCCACAGGTACAGCACCGCCCTTGAGAACTGCGCTGTACCTGTGGGGGCTGGCTTGCCGGCGATTGGGCCGGGCAAAGCAATACAAGGAGTGAGCAATGGTGCTGCGTAAAGCAGGCAGGGTGCTGGCATACATGGCGGTGCTGGTTTCGCCGCTGGCCATGGCGGCAGGCAAGTGCGAACGCCTGGTGGCAACCGGCAGCCCTGACGCGCCGCCCTATTCGTGGCAGGACCCGAACGACCCGAAACACCTGATCGGCGCCAACGTCGACCTGCTGCGCCAGGTGGCTGGCGAGCTGGGCGTGAAGGTGGAGGTGCTGAGCGCCGGCCGTCGTGACCAGGCGCTGGAAGAAGTACGTAGCGGGCGCATGGACCTGCTGCTCGACACCCCCATGCAGGTGGAGCAACTGACTGCGCTGGACTACATCCATCCACCCCTGCAGCTCAACGAATACCTAGTGTGGACGCGTCACGACGCCACACTGGCCTTCGAGGGCCCGGCGGACCTGGCCCAGTACCAGGGCAGTTTGTCCGAGCGTGCGCGGCTGACCCCGGCCTTTACCGCTTTCGCCAAGGCCCAGCTGAAACTGGTGCCGGCACAGAACCTGACCCAGGCGTTCCAGAAGCTGGTGCTCGGCCAGGTGGATTATGTGCTCGCTGGCCGCTATTCGGGCATGGCCATGGCCCAGAGCCTGGGCATGAGCAATGACCTGATCGCCCGCGGCCTGCCGGTGGATCGGCCGGGCCTGTACCTGGCCCTGTCGCACAATTCGGCCTGCAATGACAGCTGGTTGCGTGGGCAATTGGCGAAAAAACTGACAGAATTGCCGATCTCCGGAGCATCCGAGGCCGTGCTGCAACGTAATGTCGAGCGCTGGAAAGCGCAGCTGCAGGTGCCGTCGGACGCCCCCAAACACTAGGAAGATTGCGTGAGAACCCAACCACTAATCCTTGCCCTGGCCGTGCTCGGCCTGGCTGGCTGCGCCAACGATCCGGCCCCTAACGAGCAGATGCGCATTTCCGAACAGGCACTGGAGCAGGCCAGGGCCGTCGGTGCCACCGAGCAGGTCGATGCGCTCAAGCTGGCTGAAGACAAGCTGGCCCGGGCCAAGGCCAACATGCTCACCGAAGACTACCGCGATGCGCGCATGCGTGCCGAGCAGGCCGAACTGGATGCGCGCCTGGCCGAGGCCCAGGTACTGAACCAGAAGAGCGAAGAGCAGCTGCAACTGCTGCAGTCGCGGGTCCAGCGCCTGCGCAAGCAGTTGGAGGTGCAGCCATGATCCGTCGTGTGCCATTGGCCGCGCTGGCAGTGCTGGCGCTGGCGGCAGGTTTGCAAGGCTGCGCCAGCCAGCGCAGCAGCGCAGCGCTGGATGATGCCACTGCAGCTTTCCAGAAGGTCAAGGATGATTCCAATGTGTTGCGCAGTGCGCCGCGTGACGTGATTCGCGCAGGCGAGTCGCTGGCCCGTGCCGAGCGCCTGTCCAGCTACATCGGCACCGGTGCCGACGTGCGCCATTACGCCTACCTGAGCCAGCGCTACAGCGAAATTGCCAGCGAGCATGCCAAGCTGGCGCTGAACCAGGAACGCCAGGCCAAGCTCGACCTGGAGCGCCAGCGCCTGCAGCTGGCCCTGCGCGAGGCCAAGCTGGCCAGTGTTCAGCAGCAGGGCAAGTGGGTCGAGTCGCAGATCGCCGCGCTGGCCTCGGAGCAGGCCGACCGTGGTCTGGTGATGACTCTGGGGGACGTGCTGTTCGACACCGGCCGCGCCGACCTGAAGAACTCGGCCAGCCGTACCGTGCTCAAGCTGGTGCAGTTCCTCCAGCTCAACCCGCGCCGGGTGGTGCGGATCGAGGGCTATACCGACAGCACCGGCCCGGCTGAGGACAACCTGAAGCTGTCGCGTGATCGGGCGCAGGCCGTGGCCGACATGCTGGTAGACCTGGGCATCGACGAGAAGCGCCTGCAGGTCGAGGGCTATGGCGACCAGTACCCGATCGAAGCCAATGCCTCGGAGCGGGGCAGGGCGCAGAATCGTCGGGTGGAAATCGTGTTCTCCGATGACAAGGGCAAGCTGGCGCCAGCACGCTGACCGCTTGGCGGCGCGGTGGATGGCACCGGCTTTGCCGGTGTTCGCGGCTAAAGCCGCTCCCACAGGTACAGTGTTAACTTCAAGGTATGCACAGTACCTGTAGGAGCGGCCTTGTGTCGCGAAAGGGGCGCAAAGCGCCCCCGGCTTTTCGTCGGCATACCCAGGCTTGATCGTTTCCATGGCTGTCACGCAACTGTATTGTTGACTATCCTGCGATCTGTCCCAGTACACTTTGCAACTGTTACGGTATCCTCTACCGTCAGTGAGCGACACAAGAACAACGAGCCCGTCCGCGCGTCGAGAGCCAGCCATGACCAACCTGCTGTTGTACCAGCGTATCGCCCAGCAACTGGCCGATGACATCCGTCGTGGTGTCTACCAGCCAGGCGAGCGGGTACCCTCCGTGCGCAAGATGAGCGCCCAGCTCAATGTCAGCCATGCCACGGTGCTGCAGGCCTATGCCAATCTCGAGGACCAGGGGCTGATCCGTGCGCGGCCGCAGTCCGGCTACTACGTGCACCAGACCCCGGCCCTGACCGCGCAGACCCCGGACATCGCCCGGGTCGAGCGCCCCGGCCTGGTCACCCGCGCCAGTATCATCCAGCAGGTGCTGACCGAGGCTCGTCGTGATGGCGTGTTCCCATTCGGCGCCGCAGTGCCGCACGTCGACTACCTGCCGGTCCGTGCCTTGCACCAGCAGATTGCCAAGGTCACGCGCTTCCACAGCCCGCGTGCCTTCAGCTACATGTTCAGCCCCGGTTTCGAGCCGCTGCGCCGGCAGATCGCCATTCGCATGCGTGATGCCGGTGTTCTGGTCGACCCGCGTGAAGTGATCGTGACCCATGGCTGTGTCGATGCGCTGCAGATGTCGCTGCGCGTGCTGACCCGTCCCGGCGACCTGATCGCCGCCGAATCGCCCACCTATTACGGGCTGCTGCAACTGGCCGACCTGCTGGGCCTGAAGGTGATCGAGATCCCCAGCGACCCGTCCACCGGTATCAGTCTCGAGGCGCTGCAGCTGGCGGCCAACCAGTGGTCGATCAAGGCCCTGGTTCTGACTGCGCGCCTCAGCAACCCGCTGGGTGGCACTGTCCCGGAAGAGCGGCAGAAGCAGTTGCTGCGCCTGGCGTCGGACTTCGATATCCAGATCGTCGAGGATGACATCTATGGCGAGCTGATGTTCGAGCAGGGCAAGACCAAGGCGCTCAAGGCATTCGACCGGCTGGACCGGGTGATCTATTGCTCGAGTTTTTCCAAGACCCTGTCCCCCGGCGTGCGCGTTGGCTGGATGATCGCCGGGCGCTATCAGGACGAAATCCAGCGCCTGCAAACCTTCACCACCCACTCGGCCTGCAGCGTGACGCAGATGGGTGTGGCGGCCTACCTGGAAAATGGCGGCTACGACCGGCACCTGCGTTACATCCGCCAGGAGTACCGCAAGAACCTCAGTGCCTACCAGCTGGCGGTGCAGCAGCACTTCCCCGAGGGTACCCAGATGACCCGGCCGACAGGCGGTTTCATCCTGTGGGTGAGCCTGCCGGGCCGGGTCAATACCCAGGAGCTGCATGTGCGCGCGCTGGAGCAGGGCATCAGTATTGCGCCGGGGTTGATCTTCAGTAACACCGAGCAGTTCAACCACTGCATCCGCCTTAATTGCGGTATACCCTGGAACAAGGAAGCCGAGCGCGCGGTGATCACGCTCGGTTTGCTGGCTCAGCAATTGTGCCGGGAGCCAGCAGCGGCACTTTTGTAGGCTTGCCACGCGCCCGTGGAACAGGGAGCATACGCACTTTTCCTGCCAGTCTGTCTATTTGCCATGAATGCTTTGCGCCGTTTTGCCCTGATCTTGTGCCTTGTACCGCTCGGCAGCCTGGCTGGTGTTGCCCAGGCTGCGCAGCCGGCAGGCCAGGCGCAGGCGGCGCCGGTGCAGAAAGCCAAGCCGGTGCAGAAAGCCAAGCCGGTGCAGAAAGCCGCAGCCAGGCCAGCGCACAAGCAGCCTGCAAAAAAAGCCGGTAACAGCAAGGCCAGGCCGGCGCGCAAGCAGGTGAGCAAGGAGGTTGCCAAGCCGCTACCCAAGGCGAAGCTGGACCTCAGCCTGCCGGCCGATATGGTCGATGACCTTGAGCCGAATGTGGGCAGCCCTTCGCCGATACAGCGACGCAAGCCTTTGCTGCCACCCATGTTCACTGAAAAGCCGGAGACCAGCGATAGCCCGTTCCAGCTCAATGGCCGGTTGATCAGCAACGAAATGCAGCTGCAACTGCGCAATGACAGCCGTCGCGACGTGGAAGGGGCGGCCATCGATTTCGAGTACCGCCAGTAGCTGGCGAACTGACTGCCGGGTCACGGCAGATTTCATCATGCCAGCAATTTCAAACGCCTGTTTGAGCGGTTACTATCCAGGGACGTTCGTCCCGTTTTGTTCCAGGGAGTCCTGATTTTGGTGAATAGCCATGAACTGCCGTGAGGGCTGTGGTGCCTGCTGCATTGCCCCGTCCATCACCTCTGCGATGCCGCGCATGCCCAATGGCAAGCCGGCTGCCGAGCGCTGCCTGCACCTGACCGTCGACAACCTCTGCGACCTGTTCGGCAAGCCCGAGCGGCCGGCAGTGTGTGGCGGTTTCAAGGCGGATGTGGAGGTATGCGGCAGTGATCGTGACGAGGCCATCAGGATTCTTGGCTGGTGGGAGCAGATGACGGCGGCGTGACAGGCTGGATCTTCGACAACAAGGATAAACATGATGAGATCGTTCAAGCGTATTGCTCTGCTGTGTGGCATGGGTGTTCTGCTGTCGCCCGCGGCCTGGGCCGAAAACTGGCAGGTGGCCAAGGACGAGGAGGGGATCAAGGTTTCCCTCAGTGAAGTGGCCGGTTCCAAGTACAAGGCCTATCAAGGCGTCACCGTGATCAAGGCGCCGCTGGCCAAGGTGCAGGCGTTGCAGGAGGACGTGGTCGGGGCTTGTGCGTGGATTCACGAATGCAAGTCGCAGAAGCTGCTCAAGCACGAGGGTGACCAGAGTTGGACCTACACCCAGTTCAATACGCCGTGGCCGGTCACGCCGCGGGACTCGGTGTTACATGTGACCACGGTGAAGGGGGCTGATGGCAGCCTGGTGCGTAATCTGAAGGAAGAGCCGACCTACGTCCCGGAAGAGAAGGGCTTTGTGCGGGTGGCGAAGGTCGAAGGCTTCTGGAAGCTGGTGCCCAAGGGTGACAGCACGGAAGTGACCTATCAGGTGCACACCGAGCCGGGTGGTAGCGTGCCGGCGATGGTGGCCAACAAGTTCGTGGTGGATGCGCCGTTCAATACCCTGAAAGGGTTGCGAGAGCGGGCTGAGAAAAACTGAGGCATTGTGTCGGCTCTGTGAGGTGGCGGCCCTGGTGGGGGCTGCTTCTTGTGGGAGCGGCCTTGCGTCGCGAAAGGGCTGCGGAGCAGCCCCGGCAATATTGCGGTAAGCCTAAGATCCCGGGGCCGCTCCGCGCCCCTTTCGCGACACAAGGCCGCTCCCACAAATCCGCATCGCGTCGAGCATGAATAAAAAAGGCTGCCCGAGGGCAGCCTTTTTGCGTTCGGCTATGGAAGCTTACTTGCGGTCCTGCAGCGCAACGATGTCGCGCTTCTGCTCGCCGGTGTACAGCTGGCGCGGGCGGCCGATCTTGTACGGGCTGGAGAGCATTTCTTTCCAGTGCGAGATCCAGCCCACGGTACGTGCCAGGGCGAAGATCACGGTGAACATGCTGGTCGGAATGCCGATCGCCTTGAGGATGATCCCCGAGTAGAAGTCGACGTTCGGGTACAGCGAGCGCTCGATGAAGTACGGATCGGTCAGGGCGATCTCTTCCAGGCGCATGGCCAGTTCCAGCTGCGGGTCGTTCTTGATGCCCAGCTCGCGCAGGACTTCGTCGCAGGTCTGCTTCATCACGGTGGCGCGCGGGTCGCGGTTCTTGTACACGCGGTGACCGAAGCCCATGAGCTTGAACGGGTCGTTCTTGTCCTTGGCCTTGGCGATGAACTTGTCGATGTTCGAGACATCGCCGATTTCATCGAGCATGGTCAGTACCGCTTCGTTCGCACCGCCGTGGGCCGGGCCCCACAGTGCGGCGATACCGGCGGCGATACAGGCGAACGGGTTGGCGCCCGACGAACCGGCCAGGCGAACGGTAGAGGTGGAGGCGTTCTGCTCGTGGTCGGCGTGGAGGATGAAGATCCGGTCCATCGCCTTGGCCAGCACCGGGCTGATCGGTTTGATCTCGCACGGGGTGTTGAACATCATGTGCAGGAAGTTTTCCGCGTACGACAGGTCGTTGCGCGGATACATCATCGGCTGGCCCATGGAGTACTTGTAAACCATCGCGGCCAGGGTCGGCATCTTGGCGACCAGGCGCACCGCGGAAATTTCGCGGTGTTGCGGGTTATTGATGTCCAGGGAGTCGTGATAGAACGCCGACAGGGCGCCGACCACGCCGCACATCACCGCCATCGGGTGGGCGTCGCGGCGGAAGCCGTTGAAGAAGGACTTCAGCTGCTCGTGAACCATGGTGTGGTTCTTCACGGTGCTGACGAACTGGGCCTTCTGCTCGGCATTCGGCAGTTCGCCGTTGAGCAGCAGGTAGCAGGTTTCGAGGTAGTCGGACTTTTCGGCGAGCTGCTCGATCGGGTAGCCGCGGTGCAGCAGGATACCTTTGTCGCCGTCAATGTAGGTGATCTTCGACTCGCACGAGGCGGTCGCCATGAAACCAGGGTCGAAGGTGAAGTGACCAGTGGCCCCCAACCCGCGGACGTCGATTACATCAGGACCAACGGTGCCGGTTAAAATGGGCAGCTCGACGGGGGCAGCGCCCTCGATGACCAACTGCGCTTTTTTGTCAGCCATGTGGCCTCCTATTAATGCTTGAAATCATCAGACAGACCCCCCACGCAGGGCCCGCACCACTATAGAGGGATAAATTCAGATGTCAATTTGCCTAAAGGCTTGTTGAAACAGGCATTGAGGCCTGATTTTTCGCGAAATTCTCGCCCATTTACGCCTTTTGTGCGTTAAAGGCAATGCGCTATTTGGGCTACCCCGTCACGTTGTCATAAGCAGCCTAACTGTCTATACTCGCAACCCGACCGCCAGGGGCTTGCAAGCCCGAACTGCTGGGGGTCGCCGTTCCCTGGGTGGTGGGTACCTGACCAGTACACTTACCAACAACTTTGCCCTGATTCGCTAGGGGCTCTTCAGTGTGAAAAAAGCCGTGAAAAGCCAACGACCTGTAAACCTAGACCTAAGGACCATCAAGCTCCCCGTCACTGCGTACACGTCCATCCTGCATCGTATCTCCGGCGTCATCCTGTTCCTTGGCCTTGCCATCATGCTTTATGCACTGGGCAAGTCGCTGGGTTCCGAGGAAGGCTTTGGTGAGGTGAAGGCGTGTCTGACCAGCCCGCTGGCCAAGTTCGTGACCTGGGGCCTGCTATCCGCCCTGCTTTATCACCTCGTGGCAGGTGTACGTCACCTGATCATGGACATGGGCATCGGTGAGACGCTGGAAGGCGGCAAGCTGGGCTCGAAAATCGTGATCGTCATCTCCGTGGTGCTGATCGTTCTGGTGGGAGTTTGGGTATGGTAACCAATGTCACGAACCTGTCGCGTTCGGGCCTCTATGACTGGATGGCGCAGCGCGTTTCTGCGGTCGTTCTCGCGGCTTACTTCCTCTTCCTGATCGGCTACGTGGTCGCCCACCCAGGCATCGACTACACCCAGTGGCATGGTCTGTTCTCCAACAACGCGATGCGGATCTTCAGTCTGCTGGCCCTCGTTGCCCTGGGCGCTCACGCCTGGGTCGGCATGTGGACCATTGCGACCGACTACCTGACGCCAATGTCGTTCGGCAAGTCGGCAACTGCGATTCGTTTCCTGTTCCAGGCGGTATGCGGCGTTGCGATGTTCGCTTACTTCGTCTGGGGTGTGCAGATTCTCTGGGGTATCTGATCCATGGCTAGCATTCCAACCATTTCCTTCGACGCCATCATCATCGGTGGCGGCGGCGCCGGCATGCGCGCAGCGCTGCAGCTGGCTCAAGGCGGCCACAAGACTGCCGTGGTCACCAAGGTCTTCCCGACCCGTTCGCACACTGTATCCGCCCAGGGCGGCATCACCTGCGCCATCGCTTCGGCCGACCCGAACGACGACTGGCGCTGGCACATGTACGATACCGTCAAGGGCTCCGACTACATCGGTGACCAGGACGCTATCGAATACATGTGTCAGGAAGGCCCGGCTGCGGTCTTCGAGCTGGACCACATGGGCCTGCCGTTCTCGCGTACCGAAACCGGCCGCATCTACCAGCGTCCGTTCGGTGGCCAGTCCAAGGACTTCGGTAAAGGTGGCCAGGCCGCCCGTACCTGTGCTGCTTCCGACCGTACCGGTCACGCGCTGCTGCACACCCTGTACCAGGGCAACCTGAAGGCAGGCACTACCTTCCTCAACGAGTACTACGCTGTTGACCTGGTGAAGAACCAGGACGGCGCGTTCGTCGGTGTGATCGCAATCTGCATCGAAACCGGCGAAACCATGTACATCAAGTCCAAGGCCACCGTTCTGGCCACTGGCGGTGCCGGTCGTATCTACGCCTCCACCACCAACGCCCTGATCAACACCGGTGACGGTATCGGCATGGCGCTGCGTGCCGGCGTGCCGGTGCAGGACATCGAGATGTGGCAGTTCCACCCGACCGGCATCGCCGGCGCCGGTGTACTGGTTACCGAAGGTTGCCGCGGTGAAGGTGGCTACCTGATCAACGCCCACGGCGAGCGCTTCATGGAGCGTTACGCGCCGAACGCGAAAGACCTGGCCGGCCGCGACGTGGTTGCCCGTTCCATGGTCAAGGAAATCATCGCCGGCAACGGCGTGGGCCCGAACAAGGACCACGTGCTGCTGAAGCTGGACCACCTGGGCGAGGAAGTGCTGCACAGCCGCCTGCCAGGTATCTGCGAGCTGTCCAAGACCTTCGCCCACGTCGACCCAGTCGTCGCTCCGGTCCCGGTCGTACCGACCTGCCACTACATGATGGGCGGCGTTGCCACCAACATTCATGGCCAGGCCATCACCATGGACGCCGAAGGCAAGGACCACATCATCCCGGGTCTGTTCGCAGTGGGTGAAGTGGCGTGCGTATCGGTCCACGGTGCCAACCGCCTGGGCGGCAACTCGCTGCTCGACCTGGTGGTATTCGGTCGTGCCGCTGGCCTGCACCTGGAAAAATCGCTGTCCGACGGCGTGGAATACCGCGACGCCAGCGACACCGATATCGATGTTGCCCTGAACCGCCTGAACAAGCTCAACGAGCGTACCGCTGGCGAAGACGTTGCCAGCCTCAAGCGCGAGCTGCAGAGCTGCATGCAGAACTACTTCGGTGTATTCCGTACTGGCGAATACATGCAGAAGGGTATCGAGCAGCTGGCCGGCCTGCGTGACCGTATTGCCAACGTCAAGATCAACGACAAGTCCCAGGCCTTCAACACCGCGCGTATCGAAGCGCTGGAGCTGCAGAACCTGCTGGAAGTCGCCGAAGCTACCGCCATCGCGGCCGAAGCCCGTAAAGAGTCCCGCGGCGCCCACGCCCGTGAAGACTTCGAAGACCGTGACGACGAAAACTGGCTGTGCCACACCCTGTACTACCCGGGTGAGAAGCGCGTTGCCAAGCGCGGCGTCAACTTTGCGCCGAAGACTGTTCCAGCCTTCGAACCAAAAGTCCGGACTTACTAAGGGTGGCTGCTATGTTGAAAGTCGAAGTTTATCGTTACAACCCGGACACCGACTCGGCGCCCAAAATGGAGTCGTTCGACGTCGATACCGGCGGCAAGGACCTGATGGTTCTCGATGTATTGGCGCTGATCAAGGAAAAGGACGAAGGTTTCTCGTACCGTCGCTCCTGCCGTGAAGGCGTTTGCGGTTCCGACGGCATGAACATGAACGGCAAGAACGGCCTGGCCTGCATCACCCCGCTGTCGGCGGTGGTGAAGGGCAACAAGCTGGTTCTGCGCCCGCTGCCGGGCCTGCCGGTCATTCGTGACCTGGTCGTCGATATGAGCATCTTCTACAAGCAGTACGAGAAGGTGAAACCGTTCCTGCAGAACGACACTCCTGCGCCGGCCATCGAGCGCCTGCAGTCGCCGGAAGACCGCGACAAGCTGGACGGCCTGTACGAGTGCATCCTGTGCGCTTGCTGCTCGACTTCCTGCCCATCGTTCTGGTGGAATCCGGACAAGTTCCTGGGCCCGGCCGCACTGCTGCAAGCCTATCGCTTCCTGGCCGACAGCCGTGACACCAAGACCCAGGAGCGCCTGGCGTCCCTGGATGACCCGTTCAGCGTATTCCGCTGCCGCGGGATCATGAACTGCGTCAACGTTTGCCCGAAAGGTCTGAACCCGACCAAGGCAATCGGCCACGTACGTAACATGCTGCTGCAAAGCGGCACCTGATACAAAGTGTTGTACCTGCAGTAAGCCGAGGTGCGGGTGGTGAGCCCGCACTGAGGTAAAACCCGAACAAGGGCCCACAAAGCCCACGTTCATTACCTATGAAGATATGAGACCAGCAGGGGCTTTCCGGGCTGGTACCCGGAAAATCAGCAGGATCCAAGTGGCGTGGTTCAGTCGCTGTATTCGGACTTTTCCAGGTTTGCTGTGGCTCTCGCCGATCAGTCCCCTAACCGAGGGTGACCAAGCATGCAAGAAAGCGTGATGCAGCGCATGTGGGAAAGCGCCCACCTTTCAGGTGGTAACGCTGCATATGTGGAAGAGCTTTATGAGCTCTACCTGCACGACCCTAACGCTGTGCCAGAAGAGTGGCGCACCTACTTCCAGAAGTTGCCCGCCGACGGCAGCACCGCTACCGATGTATCGCACTCGACAATCCGCGACCATTTCGTACTGCTGGCAAAGAACCAGCGCCGCGCCCAACCGGTATCCGCCGGGAGCGTGAGCAGTGAACACGAGAAGAAGCAGGTTGAAGTTCTGCGACTGATCCAGGCCTATCGTATGCGCGGCCATCAGGCTGCCAAGCTCGACCCGTTGGGGTTGTGGCAGCGTCCTGCGCCCGTAGACCTGTCGATCAATCACTACGGCTTGACCAATGCCGATCTTGATACGACCTTCCGTGCCGGCGACCTGTTCATCGGCAAAGAGGAGGCGAGCCTACGCGAGATCTTCGAGGCGCTCCAGAAGACATATTGTCGCACCATTGGCGCCGAGTTCACCCACATCGTCGATTCCGAGCAGCGCAGCTGGTTCCAGCAGCGCCTGGAAAGCGTGCGCGGCCGTCCGGAGTTTTCCGCTGACGTGCAGGCCCACCTGCTCGAGCGCGTCACCGCCGGTGAAGGCCTTGAGAAATACCTGGGCACCAAGTACCCGGGCACCAAGCGTTTCGGCCTCGAGGGCGGCGAAAGCCTGATCCCGATGCTGGACGAGATGATCCAGCGTTCCGGTTCCTACGGCACCAAGGAAGTCGTGATCGGCATGGCCCACCGTGGCCGCCTGAACGTTCTGGTCAACACCTTCGGCAAGAACCCGCGCGAGCTGTTCGACGAGTTCGAAGGCAAGAAGATGAACGAGCTGGGCTCCGGTGACGTGAAGTATCACCAGGGCTTCTCCTCGAACGTGATGACCCCGGGTGGCGAAGTGCACCTGGCCATGGCGTTCAACCCGTCCCACCTGGAAATCGTCTCGCCAGTGGTCGAGGGTTCGGTGCGCGCCCGTCAGGACCGCCGCAACGACACCGTTGGCGACAAGGTACTGCCGATCTCGATCCACGGCGACGCAGCATTCGCCGGCCAGGGCGTGGTCATGGAAACCTTCCAGATGTCGCAGACCCGCGGTTTCAAGACCGGCGGTACCGTGCACATCGTGATCAACAACCAGGTTGGTTTCACCATCAGCAACCCGCTGGACGCGCGCTCCACCGAGTACGCCACCGACGTTGCCAAGATGATCCAGGCGCCGATCCTGCACGTGAACGGGGACGACCCGGAAGCCGTGCTGTTCGTGACCCAGCTGGCCATCGACTACCGCATGCAGTTCAAGCGTGACGTGGTCATCGACCTGGTCTGCTACCGTCGCCGCGGCCACAACGAGGCCGACGAGCCGAACGGCACCCAGCCTTTGATGTACCAGCAGATCAGCAAGCAGCGCACCACGCGTGAACTGTACGCTGAGGCGCTGATCCAGGCCGGCCGCATCGATTCCGAGCGCGCCCAGGCCAAGATCGACGAGTACCGCAACGCGCTGGACAACGGCCTGCACGTGGTGAAGAGCCTGGTCAAGGAGCCGAACCGCGAGCTGTTCGTCGACTGGCGTCCGTACCTGGGCCATGCCTGGACCGCGCGTCACGACACCCGCTTCGACCTCAAGACCCTGCAGGAACTGTCGGCCAAGCTGCTGGAGATCCCGGAAGGTTTCGTCGTCCAGCGCCAGGTCGCCAAGATCTACGAAGACCGTCAGAAGATGCAGGCCGGTGGCTTGCCGATCAACTGGGGTTATGCAGAGACCATGGCCTACGCCACCCTGCAGTTCGAAGGTCACCCGATCCGCATGACCGGCCAGGACATCGGCCGTGGCACCTTCTCGCACCGTCACGCGGTGCTGCACAACCAGAAGGACGCCAGCACCTACGTACCGCTGAAGAACCTGTTCCCGGGCCAGCCTCAGTTCGAACTGTACGACTCCTTCCTGTCGGAAGAAGCGGTACTGGCCTTCGAATACGGCTACTCGACCACCACGCCGAACGCGCTGGTGATCTGGGAAGCCCAGTTCGGTGACTTCGCCAACGGTGCGCAAGTGGTGATCGACCAGTTCATCACCAGCGGCGAGCACAAGTGGGGCCGTCTGTGCGGTCTGACCATGCTGCTGCCACACGGTTATGAAGGGCAGGGCCCGGAGCACTCTTCCGCGCGCCTGGAGCGTTACCTGCAGCTGTGCGCCGAGCACAACATCCAGGTCTGCGTACCGACCACCCCGGCCCAGATCTACCACCTGCTGCGTCGCCAGGTCATCCGTCCGCTGCGCAAGCCGCTGATCGTGCTGACGCCGAAGTCGCTGCTGCGCCACAAGCTGGCCATCTCGACCCTGGAAGACCTGGCAGAAGGCTCGTTCCAGACCGTGATCCCGGAAATCGACAGCCTCGATCCGGCCAAGGTCGAACGCCTGGTCCTGTGCGGCGGCAAGGTTTACTACGACCTGCTGGAAAAACGCCGTGCCGAAGGCCGCGAAGACATCGCCATCGTGCGTATCGAGCAGCTGTATCCGTTCCCTGAGGACGACTTGGTCGAAATCCTGGCGCCTTACACCAACCTCAAGCATGCGGTCTGGTGTCAGGAAGAGCCGATGAACCAGGGCGCCTGGTACAGCAGCCAGCACCACATGCGCCGTATCCTGGGCCGCCACAACAAGGCACTGGTCCTGGAATACGCCGGCCGCGACGCTTCCGCCGCGCCAGCCTGTGGTTACGCATCGAAGCACGCCGAACAGCAGGAAAAACTGCTGCAAGACGCCTTCACTGTTTAATGCCTTCGCGCACCTGAAACCGAATTTAAGGAAACACAGATAATGGCTATCGAGATCAAAGCCCCAACCTTCCCGGAATCGGTTGCCGATGGCACCGTTGCCACCTGGCACAAGCAGCCGGGCGATGCCGTCAAGCGTGACGAGCTGATCGTCGACATCGAGACCGACAAGGTCGTCCTGGAAGTACTGGCCACCGCCGACGGCGTGCTGGGCGCCATCGTCAAGGGCGAGGGCGACACCGTCCTGTCCGACGAAGTACTGGGTTCGATCGTTGAAGGCGGTGCTGCCGCCGCTGCACCAGCTGCCGCCCCGGCCGCTGCTGCCCCGGCTGCCGCCGCCGCTGCCGACGCTGGCGAAGAAGACCCGGTTGCCGCCCCGGCCGCGCGCAAGCTGGCTGAAGAGAACGGCATCGACCTGGCTACCGTTGCCGGCACCGGCAAAGGTGGTCGCATCACCAAGGAAGACGTCGTCGCTGCCGTCGCCAACAAGAAGTCGGCGCCTGCTGCAGCTGCCAAGCCTGCCGCCGCTGCCGCTGCTGCCCCGGTTGTCGTTGCCGCTGGCGACCGCACCGAGAAGCGTGTGCCGATGACCCGCCTGCGCGCCAAGATCGCCGAGCGTCTGGTCGAAGCCCAGTCGAGCATGGCCATGCTGACCACCTTCAACGAAGTCGACATGACCGAAGTCATGGCCCTGCGTTCGAAATACAAGGACCTGTTCGAGAAGACCCACAATGGCGTACGCCTGGGCTTCATGTCGTTCTTCGTCAAGGCCGCCACCGAAGCCCTGAAGCGCTTCCCGGCTGTCAACGCCTCGATCGACGGCAACGACATCGTCTACCACGGCTACGCCGACGTCGGCGTAGCCGTGTCCAGCGACCGTGGCCTGGTGGTACCGGTACTGCGTAACGCCGAGTCGATGAGCCTGGCGGAAATCGAGAACGGCATCGCCACCTTCGGCAAGAAGGCCCGTGACGGCAAGCTGGCCATCGAAGAGATGACCGGCGGCACCTTCACCATCACCAACGGTGGTACCTTCGGTTCGATGATGTCGACCCCGATCGTCAACCCGCCGCAGGCCGCCATTCTCGGCATGCACAACATCATCCAGCGCCCTATGGCTATCAATGGCCAGGTGGTGATTCGCCCGATGATGTACCTGGCGCTGTCGTACGATCACCGCCTGATCGACGGCAAGGAAGCGGTAACCTTCCTGGTCACCATCAAGAACCTGCTGGAAGATCCGTCTCGCCTGCTGCTGGACATCTAACCCTCTGGCTGCGTACCGTGCCGGCCCTGGCTTCGCAGGAAGCCATGCCGCGCGGTCCGCGGCTTGTAGCTTGTAGCTGATAAGGAATCTTTTATGACCCAGAAATTCGACGTAGTGGTGATTGGTGCAGGTCCTGGCGGCTATGTGGCTGCCATCAAGGCCGCACAACTTGGTCTGAAGACTGCCTGTATCGAGAAGTACACCGACGCCGAGGGCAAGCTGGCCCTGGGCGGCACTTGCCTGAACGTAGGTTGCATTCCTTCCAAGGCGCTGCTGGACAGCTCCTGGAAGTACAAGGAAGCCAAAGAGAGCTTCAACGTCCACGGTATCTCCACTGGTGAAGTGAAGATGGACGTCGCCGCGATGGTTGGCCGCAAGGCTGGCATCGTCAAGAACCTGACCGGTGGCGTTGCCACCCTGTTCAAGGCCAACGGCGTTACTTCGATCCAGGGCCACGGCAAGCTGCTGGCCGGCAAGAAAGTCGAAGTCACCAAGGCTGACGGCACCACCGAAGTCATCGAAGCCGAGAACGTGATCCTGGCTTCCGGCTCGCGCCCGATCGACATTCCGCCGGCTCCGGTCGACCAGAACGTCATCGTCGACTCCACCGGCGCCCTGGAATTCCAGGCCGTGCCGAAGCGCCTGGGCGTTATCGGTGCTGGCGTGATCGGCCTGGAGCTGGGCTCGGTATGGGCTCGCCTGGGTGCTGAAGTCACCGTCCTGGAAGCCCTGGACACCTTCCTGATGGCTGCCGACACCGCCGTGTCGAAAGAAGCCCAGAAGACCCTGACCAAGCAAGGCCTGGACATCAAGCTGGGCGCGCGCGTCACCGGCTCGAAAGTCAACGGCAACGAAGTCGAAGTGACCTACACCGACGCCAACGGCGAGCAGAAGATCACCTTCGACAAGCTGATCGTCGCGGTCGGCCGTCGCCCGGTGACCACCGACCTGCTGGCTGCCGACAGCGGCGTGACCATCGACGAGCGTGGCTACATCTTCGTCGACGACTACTGCGCTACCAGCGTGCCTGGCGTGTACGCCATCGGTGACGTGGTACGCGGCATGATGCTGGCCCACAAGGCCTCGGAAGAGGGCATCATGGTGGTCGAGCGCATCAAGGGTCACAAGGCCCAGATGAACTACGACCTGATCCCGTCGGTCATCTACACCCACCCGGAAATCGCGTGGGTCGGCAAGACCGAACAGGCCTTGAAGGCCGAGGGCGTTGAGGTTAACGTGGGCACCTTCCCGTTCGCGGCCAGCGGCCGTGCGATGGCTGCCAACGACACCGGTGGTTTCGTCAAGGTCATCGCCGATGCCAAGACCGACCGCGTCCTGGGTGTACACGTGATTGGCCCATCGGCTGCCGAACTGGTGCAGCAGGGCGCAATCGCAATGGAATTCGGCACCAGTGCCGAGGATCTGGGCATGATGGTCTTCAGCCATCCGACCCTGTCCGAAGCGTTGCATGAAGCAGCGCTGGCAGTGAATGGCGGCGCCATTCACGTGGCCAACCGTAAGAAGCGTTAATTATAAGAAACCACGGCGGGCTGCCCGTCGTGAGTCTTGCGTGCATGACTCACCGCGGAAAGTCCGCCGGACCGGATCACACGGGAAAACCCGGGGTCAACGGTCACAGGTGGTGCGGCGCCAGTGATGGCGCAGCGCCGAAGCGCAGTACCTAACGAAGACGGTAAAAAGCATGAATCTTCACGAGTATCAGGGTAAGCAGCTGTTCGCTGAATACGGCCTGCCAGTTTCCAAGGGTTTCGCTGTCGATACCCCTGAGCAAGCTGCAGAAGCCTGCGACAAGATCGGCGGGAACGAGTGGGTGGTAAAAGCCCAGGTTCACGCGGGTGGTCGCGGTAAAGCGGGCGGCGTCAAGCTGGTTCGCAGCAAAGAAGACGCCAAGGCGTTCGCTGCACAGTGGTTGGGCAAGAATCTGGTTACCTACCAGACCGATGCCAACGGTCAACCCGTCTCCAAGATTCTGGTCGAATCCTGCACTGACATCGCCAAAGAGCTGTATCTGGGCGCTGTAGTCGATCGTTCGAGCCGCCGTATCGTGTTCATGGCTTCCACCGAAGGTGGCGTGGACATCGAGAAAGTCGCTCACGAAACGCCTGAGAAGATCCTCAAGGCCACCATCGACCCGCTGGTCGGCGCTCAGCCGTTCCAGGGTCGCGAGCTGGCATTCCAGCTGGGCCTGGAAGGCAAGCAAGTTCAACAGTTCGCCAAGATCTTCGTTGGTCTGGCCAAGCTGTTCAAGGATCACGACCTGGCCCTGCTGGAAGTGAACCCGCTGGTGATCAAGGCCGACGGCGACCTGCACTGCCTCGATGCCAAGATCAACATCGACGCCAACGCCATGTACCGTCAGCCTAAGCTGAAAACCTTCCACGACCCGTCGCAGGACGACGCCCGTGAAGCCCACGCTGCCAAGTTCGAACTGAACTACGTTGCCCTCGAAGGCAACATCGGCTGCATGGTCAACGGTGCCGGCCTGGCCATGGGTACCATGGACATCGTCAACCTGCACGGCGGCAAGCCGGCCAACTTCCTCGACGTTGGCGGTGGTGCTACCAAAGAGCGCGTTACCGAAGCGTTCAAGATCATTCTGTCCGACAGCAATGTCGCGGCCGTTCTGGTCAACATCTTCGGCGGCATCGTTCGCTGCGACATGATTGCCGAAGGCATCATCGGTGCAGTGAAAGAAGTCGGCGTGAAAGTTCCGGTCGTCGTTCGCCTTGAAGGCAACAACGCCGAACTGGGCGCTAAAGTACTGGCAGAAAGCGGTTTGAACATCATTGCGGCAACCAGCCTGACCGACGCTGCTCAACAAGTTGTCAAAGCTGCGGAGGGCAAGTAATGAGCGTCCTGATCAATAAAGACACCAAAGTCATCTGCCAGGGCTTCACCGGCTCGCAGGGTACTTTCCACTCCGAACAGGCCATCGCCTACGGCACCAAGATGGTCGGCGGCGTAACCCCAGGCAAGGGTGGCACCACCCACCTGGGCCTGCCAGTGTTCAACACTGTGAAAGAAGCTGTGGAAGCTACCGGCGCTGACGCTTCGGTCATCTACGTTCCGGCTCCTTTCTGCAAGGACTCGATCCTGGAAGCTGCCTTCGGCGGCATCAAGCTGATCGTGTGCATCACCGAAGGCATTCCTACCCTGGACATGCTGGATGCCAAGGTCAAGTGCGACGAGCTGGGCGTGACCCTGATCGGCCCTAACTGCCCAGGTGTCATCACCCCGGGCGAGTGCAAGATCGGCATCATGCCAGGCCACATCCACCTGCCAGGCAAGGTCGGTATCGTTTCGCGTTCCGGCACCCTGACCTACGAAGCTGTGAAGCAGACCACCGACGCCGGCTTCGGCCAGTCGACCTGCGTCGGCATCGGCGGTGACCCGATCCCGGGCTCCAACTTCATCGACATCCTGAAGCTGTTCCAGGAAGACCCGAAGACCGAAGCGATCGTCATGATCGGCGAGATCGGCGGTTCGGCTGAAGAAGAAGCTGCGGCCTACATCAAGGCCAACGTCACCAAGCCTGTCGTTTCCTACATCGCTGGTGTTACCGCACCTGCGGGCAAGCGCATGGGCCACGCTGGCGCCATCATCTCCGGCGGCAAGGGCACTGCGGACGAGAAGTTCGCCGCCCTGCAGGACGCTGGTGTGAAGACCGTGCGTTCCCTGGCTGACATCGGCAAGGCCCTGGCCGAGCTGACTGGCTGGGAAGTCAAGAAGTAATACTGCTACACCCCCCACGCGCACAGAGGCCACCTTCGGGTGGCCTTTGTCGTTTCTGGGGGGGATTCCTGTGCCGGCCTCTTCGCGGGCTTGCCCGCTCCCACAGGAGATCTCCACATTCCGGGCCTGTGGTGATCCCCTGTGGGAGCGGGCAAGCCCGCGAAGAGGCCGGCACAGGCAACATGGATTTTTCGATGAGTTTGATAGGAATTTTCACGCAGACGAATGTTTCAATCCGAGGATAATTCTCGCTGTCCTCGGTCGCACAGACGACAAACATGTACGCACATCGGACAAGCAGCACTGTGCCAGTGCGTTTGACTGACAAAACAGTTACATTACGCGTTCACTCTGTGCCCGTACCCCAAAAGGGAACGACACGCTAAACGGGTCTGGCCTATCAAGCCGGGCAGCATTTCCCCTCATCCAAAGGGAAATCCCCTCTCGAATCCCGATTTCAGCAGTGTGGTACTACCTTAAATGAAAGTTCTCAAAGGCCAGGATATCCTGGCGCTTGGCTTTATGACGTTTGCGCTTTTCGTGGGCGCTGGCAACATCATCTTCCCGCCTATCGTCGGTCTGCAGTCTGGCCCGCACGTATGGATGGCGGCCCTGGGCTTCCTGGTTACCGCCGTGGGCCTGCCGGTCATCACCGTGGTCGCCCTGGCCAAGGTCGGCGGCGGCATGGATGCCCTGAGCAGCCCGATCGGCAAGTTCTTCGGTGGCCTGCTGGCGGCCGTGTGCTACCTGTCGGTCGGCCCGCTGTTCGCCACCCCGCGCACAGCGACCGTATCGTTCGAAGTGGGCGTTGCGCCGCTGACCGGCGAAAGCCCGCTGGCGCTGTTCATCTACAGCCTGGTGTACTTCCTCGTGGTGCTGGCCGTGTCCATGTACCCAGGCAAGCTGCTCGACACCGTGGGCCGCTTCCTGGCGCCGTTGAAGATCATCGCCCTGGCGGTGCTGGGCATCGCCGCCTTCGCGCTGCCTGCCGGCACCATTGGTGACGCGCAGCCGGCCTATGCCGCCGCAGCGTTCTCCAAGGGCTTCTCCGATGGTTACCTGACCATGGACACCCTGGGTGCCCTGGTGTTCGGTATCGTCATCGTCAACGCCATCCGCTCGCGCGGTGTCGAGTCGCCGAAGCTGATCACCCGCTATGCCATCATCGCCGGCCTGATCGCCGGTGTCGGCCTGGCCCTGGTGTATATCAGCCTGTTCCGCCTGGGTGCAACCAGCCACGATATCGCAGCTGACGCCACCAACGGCGCGGCGGTACTGCATGCCTATGTGCAGCACACCTTCGGTTCGCTGGGCAGCGGCTTCCTCGCCGTGCTGATCGCGCTGGCCTGCCTGGTGACCGCGGTTGGCCTGACCTGCGCCTGCGCCGAGTACTTCAGCCAGATGCTGCCGCTGTCGTACCGCGCACTGGTGGTGATCCTGGCGGGCTTCTCGCTGCTGATCTCCAACCTCGGCCTGACCAAGCTGATCATGTTCTCGATCCCGGTGCTCACCGCGATCTACCCGCCGTGCATCGTGGTGGTCGGGCTCAGCTTCGTGAAGGACCTGTGGAACTCGCCAACCCGCATCCTGGCGCCAGTGATGCTGGTGTCGCTGCTGTTCGGCATGGTCGATGCGATCAAGGGTAGCGGCATTGCCCACGTGCTGCCGGACTTCATGGCCCACCTGCCGTTGAGCGACCAGGGCCTGGCCTGGCTGGTGCCTTCGGTGGTGACCCTGGTTGGCGCCGTGGCCTGCGACCGCATGCTCGGCAAGCCGCGCGAAGCGCTGGCCTGATAGTCGAAGCCTGAGGGCGGCACCGGCCACAAGCCGAAGGGTGCTCGCCAAGGGTGGAAACTCAAGAGCCCCGCATCCGAGAGGATGCGGGGCTTTTTCTTTGCCTGTACCGGCCTCTTCGCGGGCGCGCCCGCTCCCACAGGTCAAGCGCAAACCTCAGAATTGGCGCTGTACCTGTGGGAGCGGGCGTGCCCGCGAAGAGGCCGGATGAGCAGTGCAAATATCAGAATGGATGTGTGCCTTTTGCCGCTTGCCAGCGTCGAAATCCGGTCCCTATCCTTCAGGTATCTGGCCCTCCCGGGAACCCTGCATGAACTTCATCCAAAGCAACTTCAACAACCTGTTGGCCATCGCCTGGTTCGCCCTGTGCTGGGGCGGTTACACCCGTTATGCCATCTGGAAGGGCCGCGACACCGCGTGCCTGGCCAGCGTGCTGCACCTGTACCGCGAAGACTGGATGCGCCGCATGCTGCTGCGCGACAACCGCATTGCCGATGCCAGCGTGATCGGCAACCTCGAGCGCAACGCCTCGTTCTTCGCCTCCAGCACCCTGATCATCCTTGCCGGTATCCTCACCGTGCTTGGGGCCTCCGACCGGGCGCTGTCGCTGCTGGCCGACCTGCCGCTGGTGCAGCAGACGTCCCAGGGCATGTCGGAGATCAAGCTGCTGTGCCTGGCCATGGTCTTCGTCTATGCCTTTTTCACCTTCAGCTGGTGCATGCGCCAATACAACTTCGCCGCAGTGCTGGTGGGTTCGGCGCCGATGATCGGTGAACGGCTGGTCAATGAACTTGAACGCAAGGCATTCGCCTCGCGGGCGGCGCGGGTGCTGTCGCTTGCCGCCAACCAGTTCAACCTGGGCCTGCGTTCCTATTACTTCGGCATGGCCATGTTGAGCTGGTTCATCAGCCCATGGTTGTTCATGGTCATGAGTGTCGGGGTAGTGCTGATTCTGTACCGCCGCGAGTTCCATTCGGATGTGTTGGATGTGATGGTGTTCACACGTACCGAAAGTGTTTCGATCGAACCCGCCAAGGAAAACACCGTTTCTGGAACCTGAAACGTTTAATCCATAAGTTTCAGGCACAAAAAAACCCGACAATGTCGGGTTTTCTTGTTTTAGCCGATTACTGCTTGGCAGGTTCGGCTGGAGCAGCTGGGGTAGCTGGAGCGGCTTCCGGAGCCGGAGTAGCCGGAGCGGCTTCTTCGGCGGCCTTCTGCTCGGCTTCGGCCTGATCTTTGGCGGCTTCGGCGTTTTCCTTGGCAGCCTCGTTCATTTTATCCTGAGCTTCGCCCGCTTTTTCCTGGGCTTGCTCGGCGTGTTGCTGTGCGTCCTGGGCTTTGTCTTCGCTCGCTTTATCGCAAGCGGCCAGGCCCATGGCAGCGGCCAGCATCAGAGCAAAAGCAAAAGGTTTACGCATGGGGGTGTTTCTCCTTGGTGGAATAAGTGACTTGTTCCTTCGAGTGCAACTACGCGGAATAAGTTCCGCGAAGATTACACATATATAACGCCCCGTTCTATATGGACTTTTTAACGATTTTATGCCGCTGCGGCAATACGCAGGGAAACAGCCAATGAGCGATTCAACCTTGATGGCCATGGCCGAGCGTTTTCTCTCGGCCCTGAAACATTGTCAGTTGCTGCAAATGCGCGTGGCGCAAACCAATGCCGATGGCATGACCCTGGTGCTGCCCTGGTCACCGGCCATCGTCGGCAACCCGCAGACCGGCGCCGTGCATGGCGGCGCGCTGACCACGCTGATGGACACCACCTGCGGCATGGCCACGCTGTGCGTGCTGCCGCGCTTCGAGGTGTGCCCGACACTGGACCTGCGCATCGACTACATGCACCCGGCAGAGGCCGGCAAGGACATCTACGGCCATGCCCAATGCTATCGGGTCACCCGCGATGTGATCTTCACCCGTGGCACGGCCTATCAGGACGACCCCGCCCAGCCGATCTGCCAGGTGGTGGGCACGTTCATGCGCCTGGGCCAGGAGATCAAGGGTGGCATCCGTTTCGGCAACAGCCTGAAGGAGGGCGGGGCATGATTCCGCACGAGGTTCGCCAACAGCTCAACGCCGCCCACGCAGTGGGAGACTATCGGCCTTTGCTGGCACTGATCCCCTATGCCGGCCTGATCGGCATCGAATGCGAGCGCGAGGGCGATGACCTGCTATTCCGCCTGCCGGCCAGCCAGGACAACATCGGCAACCCGCTGCTGCCGGCCATCCACGGCGGGGTGATCGCGGGCTTCATGGAGCTGTCGGCAGCGCTGTACCTGCTGATCTTCAGCGAGAGCGCGAGCATTCCGAAGATCATCGACTTTTCCATCGATTACCTGCGCGCCGGGCACTTTCGCGATACCTATGCCCAGTGCCAGCTGTGGCGCCAGGGCCGGCGGGTGACCAATGTGGCCATCACCGCCTGGCAGGGTGACAGGCAGTCGCCGATCGCCACGGCTCGCGCGCATTTCAAGATCGAACCGGAAAAGCCCTTGAAATCATCCGTGCAGCCCCCATCTGCATGACATCCGCCGCTAACGCAGGCCAACCTGGCCGCCAGGCGTCAACTGCCATCAGATCGGAGTTTTGAAGACCATGAGTGTGGAGACTCAAAAAGAAACGCTGGGCTTCCAGACCGAGGTAAAGCAGCTGCTGCACCTCATGATCCATTCCTTGTATTCGAACAAGGAGATCTTCCTGCGTGAATTGATCTCCAACGCCTCCGACGCCGCCGACAAGCTGCGTTTCGAGGCCCTGGCCAAGCCAGAGCTGTTCGAAGGCGACGCCGACCTGAAGATTCGACTGAGCTTCGACAAGGACGCCGGTACCGTGACCCTCGAGGACAACGGCATCGGCATGAGCCGCGAAGACGTCATCGCCCACCTGGGTACCATCGCCAAGTCCGGCACCGCCGACTTCATGAAGAACCTCACCGGTGACCAGAAGAAGGACTCGCACCTGATCGGTCAGTTCGGTGTGGGCTTCTACTCCGCGTTCATCGTTGCCGACAAGGTCGACGTGTACAGCCGCCGTGCCGGCCAGCCGGCCGCCGAAGGCGTGCACTGGTCGTCGAAAGGCGAGGGCGAGTTCGAAGTCGCCACCATCGACAAGCCACAGCGCGGTACCCGCATCGTCCTGCACCTGAAGAAGGACGAGCAGGAGTTCGCCGATGGCTGGCGCCTGCGCAACGTGGTCAAGAAGTACTCAGACCACATCGCCATGCCGATCCAGCTGCCGAAAGAGCAAGCTGCCGCCGAAGGTGAAGAACAGCCGGCCGAAGAGTGGGAAACCGTCAACCGTGCCAGCGCCCTGTGGACCCGTCCGCGTACCGAGATCAAGGACGAGGAGTACCAGGAGTTCTACAAGCACATCGGCCATGACTTCGAAAACCCGCTGGCCTGGAGCCACAACAAGGTCGAAGGCAAGCTCGAATACAACTCGCTGCTGTACGTGCCGGCCCGCGCGCCGTTCGACCTGTACCAGCGCGAAGCGCCACGCGGCCTGAAGCTGTACGTGCAGCGCGTGTTCATCATGGACCAGGCCGAGTCGTTCCTGCCGCTGTACCTGCGCTTCATCAAGGGTGTGGTCGATTCCAACGACCTGTCGCTGAACGTGTCGCGTGAAATCCTGCAGAAAGACCCGATCATCGACTCGATGAAGACCGCGCTGACCAAGCGCGTGCTGGACATGCTGGAGAAGCTGGCGAAGAACGAGCCCGAGCAGTACAAGGGCTTCTGGAAGAACTTCGGCCAGGTGCTGAAGGAAGGCCCGGCCGAAGACTTCGCCAACAAGGAAAAGATCGCCGGCCTGCTGCGCTTCGCTTCCACCCAGGACGACAGCGGCGAGCAGAGCGTCGCCCTGGTCGACTACCTGGCACGCGCCAAGGAAGGCCAGGACAAGATCTACTACCTCACCGGCGAGTCGTACGCGCAGGTCAAGAACAGCCCGCACCTGGAAGTCTTCCGCAAGAAAGGCATCGAAGTGCTGCTGCTGACCGACCGTATCGACGAGTGGCTGATGAGCTACCTCAACGAGTTCGACGGCAAGGCTTTCGTCGACGTCGCCCGTGGCGACCTGGACCTGGGCAAGCTGGATTCGGAAGAAGACAAGAAGGCCCAGGAAGAAGTCGCCAAGGACAAGGAAGGCCTGGTCGAGCGCCTGAAGGGCGCGCTGGGTGACAGCGTGGCCGAAGTGCGCGTGTCGCACCGCCTGACCGACTCGCCGGCGATCCTGGCCATCGGTGAGCAGGACCTGGGCCTGCAGATGCGCCAGATCCTCGAAGCCAGCGGGCAGAAGGTGCCGGAGTCCAAGCCGATCTTCGAGTTCAACCCGACCCACCCGCTGATCGAGAAGCTGGACAACGAGCAGAGCGAAGACCGCTTCGCCGAGCTGTCGCACATCCTGTTCGATCAGGCGGCCCTGGCGGCCGGTGACAGCTTGAAGGACCCGGCGGCTTACGTTCGTCGCCTGAACAAGCTGCTGGTCGAGCTGTCTGCTTGAGTTGATGCATAGGAAAGCCCGCTTCGGCGGGCTTTTTTCATGGCGAGCATATTGATGACGAGTGCCAAAGGAGTGCTTGATGAGCAAAGTAATCGTCGAATCGCTGGTCTATCACCTGTCCGGCAAGGCGTATGAAAGCCGCCTGGTCTACGAGCCGGGCGCGCTGGGGCGGCCAGGCCTGGTGATGGCGCCGAACTGGATGGGTATCGGCGAAGGTGCCGAGCGCATCGCCAAGGAAGTGGCCGAGAAGGGCTATGTGGTGCTGATTGCCGACCTGTACGGGCAATCGGTGCGTCCGTCCAACGCCGACGAGGCCGGCGCGGCGATGATGCCGTTGAAGAACGACCGTGGCGAGCTGCGCAAGCGCATGCAGGAAGCCTTGGCGCAACTGGTGGGGCAGTCGAAGGCGCTGCTGGAGCCGGGCAAGGTCGGCACGTTTGGTTTCTGCTTTGGTGGCTGCTGTGCACTGGAACTGGCCCGTACCGGTGCCGATTTGCGTGCGGCGGTGTCGTTCCATGGCACGCTGGACACGCCGAACCCGGAAGATGCCAAGCGCATCAAGGGTTCGGTGCTGGTGCTGCACGGCGCTTCCGACCCACTGGTGCCGAAGGAGCAGCTGCCGGCCTTCGAGGAGGAGATGAACGCGGCCAAGGTTGACTGGCAATTGCTCAGCTATGGCGGCGCGGTGCACTCGTTTACCGACCCGAGTGCCAATGTGCCGGGCAAGATGCAATATGACCGGCGTACCTCGGAGCGGGCGTTCCGCTCGATGCATAACCTGCTGACCGAAGTGTTCCAGCGCTGACAATGCAGGGGGCCGCTATGCGGCCCATCGCGACACAAGGCCGCTCCTACAGGGGTAGCATGACCCATGGCATGCGCGGTCCCTGTAGGAGCGGCCTTGTGTCGCGATGGGCTGCAAAGCAGCCCCAAAATCAGCGCGGCAACTCGATCCTGGAGGTCTCCCCCGAAACCACCGGCCAATCCCCCGCTGCCCATCGCGCCCTGGCCCGCTCGATCAGATCCGGGTCACTGGAGACAAAGTTCCAGTTCATCCGCCGCGGCCCATCCAGTGGCGCGCCACCAATCAGCACCAGCTGGCACTCACCTTCCGCATACAGTGTCACCTCTTCGCCCTCCGGCAGCACCACCAGGCTGCACGGCTCCACCTCCTCATCGTTCATCAGCAATTCGCCATCCAGTACGTACAGCGCCCGTTGCGCATGCTCATTCGGCACCTGCAAGGTAGTCGCCGGCTGCATCCGCACATGCGCGTAAAGGGTAGGAGAGAGCACCGGCACCGGCGACTCCAGGCAGAACCCGCTGCCGGCAATCATGCAGATGCGCACCCCCAGGCTGTCGCTGACCGGCAGGCTTGCCGCCGGGTGGTGGCTGTAGCTTGGCGGGCCTTGTTCATGCTCGCGTGGCGACGCCAGCCATACCTGCAACCCGTGCAGGCGTGAACCATGGGCCAGGACATCTTCAGGCGTGCGCTCGACATGGGCCACGCCGCTGCCTGCGGTCATCCAGCTGACATCGCCCGGCAGCACCCGTTGCGCCGAGCCGAGGCTGTCCTTGTGCAGGATTGCCCCTTCGAACAGGTAGGTAAGGGTCGACAGGCCGATATGCGGGTGCTGGCGGATGTCCATGCCATGCCCAGGGGCATAGTCGGTTTCGAGCATGTGGTCGAAAAACACGAACGGGCCGACGCTGCGGCACTGGGCCGACGGCAGCGGGCGCAGGATCGGCTGGCCCTCGACCGATTCGGCACGTGGGCGGATGACCAGGGGGCTGCTCATGGGAAGGCTCCAGGCAAGGTGGAAATGCCCCAAGCATAGCGTTTGCCCGCTGCGGCTGAACCGTCTCGTTGGCTGGCCGGTCTAGAGGTGTGGTACCCGGAAAAGGAAGCTTCATCATGATCGTCAGAGCGCTGGCCTGCGTGCTGTTATCCACCTGGCTGTGCCAAGCGGCGCAGGCGCGCGACTACCGCTACAGTGATGCCCACCTGCACTACGTCGACTTCTTCCAGGAAAGCGAAGGCATGCCCGCGCTGATCAAGGCCATGGATGCCGCCGGTATCGAGCAGTCGATGATTTCCGGCGTGCCGGTGGCCAAGAAGTGGCATGAAGACGAGCCCAAGCGCCCGCGCTATTACGCTGGGGATGACGCCGAAGCCTACTGGTACAGCGCCACCGACACCTACGTAGCCGCGGCGTTGCAGCAACTGCCCGACGAGCAGCGCAAGCGCTTTCATCCGTTCCTGGCCGGCTTCAATCCGGTGGACAAGAACGCCGCCAGCCATATCGAGCGCATGCTCGATATGCATCCGGGGCTGTGGCAGGGCATTGGCGAGGTGTTCACCCGCCACGATGACCTGACGGCACTGACCAGCGGTGACACGCCGCGCGCCAACAACGAAGCCATGACGCGTATCTATCACCTGGCAGCCGAGCGCGACTTGCCGGTGCTGCTGCATTCCAACATCACCTCCAAACGCGAGCGCAACCCCTTGTACCTGGCGGAGATCGAAGAGCCGCTGCGCAATCACCCGCACACGCGGTTTATCTGGGCGCACGCCGGCAGCAGCATGGAGATTCACCGGCACCAGACGCAGATGGACTTTCTGCTGCCGGTGCTGACGCGGTTACTGGAGGATTACCCGAACCTGTATGTCGATTTGTCGTGGAGCGTGCTGGAGCCTTATCTGCTGGATGACCGGGGTGTGCCGCGCAAGGCGTGGCTGGCACTGGTCGAGAAATACCCGGAGCGGTTCATGCTGGGTTCGGATGTGGTGGGGCGGTTTGGTAGCCTTGGGGAGCAGATGCACGGGTTCAGGCCGTTTCTGGATGCATTGCCGGAACAAGTTGCCAACAAGGTGGCCAGGGAGAATTTTCTGGCTGTACTGCCCAGACAGAAATAAGGGTTTTCCTGTGCTGGCCCTATCGCCGGCAAGCCAGCTCCCACAGGTACTGCGCAGGTTCCGAAGCCTATGCAGTACCTGTGGGAGCTGGCTTGCCGGCGATAGGGCCGGTACAGGCAACACAAATGAAAACGCCCCGAACCAGTCGGGGCGTTTTCGTTTACCGCAGCAGCGTCTTACTTGCCTTCCCAGCGCTTGAGCACCAGGGTGGCGTTGGTGCCGCCGAAGCCGAAGCTGTTGCTCATGACCGTGTCGATCTTGGCGTTTTCTTCGGTCTTGCGCAGGATCGGCAGGTCGGCGACCTCCGGGTCCAGCTCGTCGATGTTGGCGGAGCCGGCGATGAAGTTGTTTTCCATCATCAGCAGGCAGTAGATCGCCTCGTGTACGCCAGCAGCGCCCAGCGAGTGGCCCGACAGGCTCTTGGTCGAGCTGATCTTCGGTGCCTTGTCGCCGAACACGGCGCGAACGCCCTTGATCTCGGCAACGTCACCGACCGGGGTCGAGGTGCCGTGGGTGTTCAGGTAGTCGATCGGGGTGTCGACGGTCGACAGCGCCTGCTGCATGCAGCGGATGGCACCTTCGCCGCTCGGGGCAACCATGTCGTAGCCGTCGGAAGTGGCGCCGTAGCCGACGATTTCCGCGTAGATCTTGGCGCCACGGGCCAGGGCGTGTTCCAGCTCCTCGACCACCACCATGCCGCCACCGCCAGCGATGACGAAGCCATCACGGTCGGCATCGTAGGCGCGCGAGGCCTGGTCCGGGGTTTCGTTGCGCTTGGTCGACAGGGCGCCCATGGCATCGAACAGGAACGACTGGCTCCAGTGCTCTTCTTCACCGCCACCGGCGAAGACGATGTCCTGCTTGCCCCACTGGATCTGCTCCAGGGCGGTGCCGATGCAGTGTGCCGAAGTGGCGCAGGCCGACGAGATCGAGTAGTTGATGCCCTTGATCTTGAACGGGGTGGCCAGGCACGCCGAAACGGTGCTGCCCATGGTGCGGGTAACGCGGTACGGGCCGACGCGCTTGACGCCTTTCTCGCGCAGGGTGTCCAGCGCTTCCATCTGGTTCAGGGTCGAGGCGCCGCCGGAGCCAGCCACCAGGCCGGTACGCGGGTTGGAAACCTGCTCTTCGGTCAGGCCGGCGTCCTTGATCGCGTCCTGCATCGCCAAGTAGGCGTAGGCAGCAGCGTGGCCGACGAAGCGGTAGACCTTGCGGTCGATCAGTTCTTCGAGGTTGAGGTCGATGGACCCGGAAACCTGGCTACGCAGCCCCATTTCCTTGTATTCCGGGTTGTAACGGATACCCGGACGGCTGTTGCGCAGGTTTTCGGTGACGGTAGCTTTGTCATTGCCCAGGCACGATACGATGCCCAGACCAGTGATAACGACGCGGCGCATGCGAATAACCCTTAGAAATTGTCAGTGGAGGTGAACACGCCGACCCGCAGGCCTTCGGCAGTGTAGATCTCGCGGCCGTCGACGCTGACCGAGCCATCGGCGATGGCCATGTTCAGCTTGCCCTTCAGGACGCGCTTGATGTGAATGTTGTAAGTGACTTTCTTGGCTTCCGGCAGTACCTGGCCAAAGAACTTCACCTCGCCCGAACCCAGGGCGCGACCGCGGCCCGGCAGGCCCTGCCAGCCGAGGAAGAAACCTACCAGCTGCCACATGGCGTCGAGGCCCAGGCAGCCCGGCATTACCGGGTCGCCTTCGAAGTGGCAGGCGAAGAACCACAGGTCCGGATTGATATCCAGCTCGGCGACCAATTCACCTTTGCCGTACTTGCCGCCTTCTTCGCTGATATGGGTGATGCGATCGACCATCAGCATGTTCGGCGCGGGCAGTTGCGCATTACCTGGGCCGAACAGCTCACCGCGACTGCAGCGCAGCAGGTCTTCCCGAGTAAAGGCGTGTTGTTTGGTCATGCGAGCTCCTCAATAACCCCCTGCGGCAGGGGATGAATCTTCCCGGCCGGCCCGATACGCATCGCGTCCGAGACGGCAGCCTACAGGTAGACTATTGCGTTGTGGTGAAAGTCACAGTGCACCCGGTGAAAGAAGTACAGGTGTGCACTGAAACGTCTATTTTCAGGTCCGATGAAGGTCCTGTCCAGTGTTTAAGACTGCCGCACTTTAGCATTTATCGCCAGTCGCGGTTGTCTGACCGGGTAGCCAGCGCTGCAGCACGCGCTGCAGTTCGGTGCGGCGCAAGGGTTTGCTCAGGTAGTCGTCCATGCCGGCCGCCATGCAACGCTCGCGGTCGCCCTGCAAGGCGTTGGCGGTCAGGGCGATGATCGGTAGTCTGGCGCCGTTGGGCAGCTGGCGGATACGCCGGGTGGCTTCATAGCCGTCCAGGTGCGGCAGGCGGCAGTCCATCAGCACGGCGGCAAAACGCTGCCGGCTGACCCGTTCGACCGCCTCCAGGCCGTCCTCGGCCGTGCAAACCGCCAGGCCCAGGCTACGCAGCATGGCCTCGATGACACTTTGGTTGACCGGATTGTCCTCTACCAGCAGCACCTGATCATTGTCGGCCACCGCCGGCGGCGCAGCGCTTGGCAGCGTCAGCGATACCGGGGCAGGGCTGGCCAGGGCCAGCGGCATCTCCAGGGTAAAGGTCGAGCCCAGGCCTTCGCGGCTTTCGCCGCGCAGCTTGCCGCCCATGCGTTCGGCCAGGGTGCGGGCGATCGACAGCCCCAGCCCGGTGCCGCCATAGCGGCGGGAAATCGAGCTGTCGGCCTGCTGGAAGGCGACGAACATCATTTCCAGGCGCTCGTTGTCGATGCCGATCCCGGTGTCGCGCACACTGCAGGTCAGCCAGATCAGCTGGCGGTCGAGCACCTGCCAGCGCGCCTCGACCTGTACCTGGCCGCGTTCGGTGAATTTCAGCGCATTGCCGACCAGGTTCAGCAGGATCTGGCGGATGCGCGTGGGGTCGCCGTTCACCTGCAGCTGCTCGATACCCGCCGGCAGTTGCAGGTGCAGGGCAAGCCCGCGCTGCTGGGCGCTGTGCTGGAACGACTGGACGCTGCTGGTGATCAGCTCGCCCAGGTTGAAGTCGATGTGCTCCAGTTGCAGCGCGGCGCGTTCGATGCGCGAGAAGTCGAGGATGTCGTTGATGACCTTGAGCAGGTGCCCGGTGGATTCGCTTGCCACCGCAGTGTACTCGGCCTGTTCGCTGTTCAGCTGGGTGGTTTCCAGCAACTGCAGCATGCCCAGCACGCCATTCATCGGCGTGCGCAGTTCGTGGCTCATCATCGCCAGGAAGTCCGATTTGGCGCGGTTGGCCTGTTCGGCCTCCTCGCGGGCCTGGATCAGTTCGGCAATGGCCTGCTTCTGTTCATTGCTGGCCTGCTCCAGGGCGTGGGCCAGGTTGTTGATGTGGTGCGCCAGGTGGCCCAGTTCGCTGTCATCGACCACCGGCAACAGGGTGTGGTACTCGCCCTGCTGGATGGCCTTGACCGCATGCCCCATGTCGCTGATCGGCTTGGCCAGGCTCAGGGCCAGGCGGCGCGCCAGCAGGAAGGTGAACAGCAGGGCGAACAGCGCGAGGATACCGGCCTTGATCACGATTTCCTGCTGGCGCTGGCTGAAGGCGTCATCGGACATGCCGACGATCACCCGGCCCAGGTAATCGTCGCCGATGGCCGGGGTGGTGGCCTTGCCCTGTTGCAGGAAGTCGCTGTCCAGGCGGATCTGCTGCAGGCGGATGGGTGCCTGGAACACTTCGACGCGCTGCGCGCGGTTGGCGCTTTCGTCGGACTGCTCCACATACACCAGGATGTGGTTGCGGCTGTCCTGCACCTCGAGGAAGCGCACGTGGGGGATGCTGAGCGTGGCGCGCATCAGGCCTTCGAGCACTTCGTTGTTGCCCGAGATCACCCCGTATTCCGAGGCTGGCGCCAGCTGGTTGGCGATCAGTTGCCCGGTGTGGTTCAGTTCCTGGCGCAGGTCCTGGATACGCACGAAGGTGAAGAAGCTGATCAGCAGCAAGGTCAGCAGCAGGGCAGGGCCGAGGCTGATGATCTGGGTGCGGGTGTGGATGTCCCAGCTCAGGCGCTTGCTCATGGGGTGGGTTCTCCTTCGGCCAGGGCCTTGGCGGCGGCGTTCGGATCGATCGGTTCAAGGCCCAGGGCGCGCGCCACCTGCTGGTTGCCGCTGACGCCGAAGCGCACCGGGTACAGGCTGCGCGGCCAGCGCGCCGGTGGCTGGTCGAGCAACTGGTCGAGTACCGCCAGCCAATCGTCCTGGTCACTGAAGGTGCTGGCCAGGGCGCCGGCGCGGACGAACCCGGCGTTCGGGCCGATCAGCGCCATCTGCCGGCCATAGCTGCTCAACAGCAGGTTCTTCGCAGTCTTGGAGTTGAACAGGTCGGCATCGTCCAGGCCCAGCAGCACGTCACTGTTGGCCAACAAATGTTGCAGAGGGCGGCTGTCGCGCGGGTCTGGCCAATCCTGGGCAATGATCTCCAGGCCCAGCGCGCGGGCGGCATGGCGCAGCTCTTCGAGCAGAAAGCTGCTGTGCTCGCCGTACAGCACACCAATGCGCTGGGCCTGCGGCAGCAGGTAGCGCGCCAGGCGCAGCTGCCGGCCCAGCGGCGGGTCGCTCCACAGCAGCGTGAGGAACGCGGGCCGCGACTTTCCCAGGCGCTGTTCAGCCTGTACCCGGCTGACCCTCATGGCCAGGGCCGGCGGGCCGGCGGTTTCCCCAAGGCGCCATTCCAGTGCGGCGTTGTCCAGCAAGATCAGGCGCTGGTCAGCCTTGAGCTTGCCCGGGCGTGGCAGGTCGGCGGTGGTCTGGAAATGCACGTGATCGTGCGGCCGGCGGCTTTCCAGCGCAGCGACGAAACTGCGAATGCCGGGCTGGTCTTCCGCGCCTACCAACACGATTTCGCTGGCGGACAGCGGCCCCATCGGCCACAGGCACAACAGCAACAGGCGCAGCAGCAGGGCCATCAGAACTCCAGCTCCGCGCTGACGCTCAGGCGGTGGCGGCTGTCGTAGCGGTTCTGGATTGCCGTGGTCGGCTCATCGTCCAGGCGCTGTTGCCACAGCGCCGCCAGCTCCAGGTTGCTGCCATGCACCCGGAAGCGCTTGGCCAGGCGCAGGTCCAGGCGCTCGTAGCGGTACTGGTTGAGCGCATCGTCGCCATAATAGAACAGCGCACTGGACCAACCGTCGCCCCACTCGCGCATCCACCCGGCCGAGCCGCTGTTGCGCGCGCTGAGGCGGCGGTCGGCAGGGTTGCTGGCCCAGGCATCCACGTAGGCGTAGGTAAGGCGCAGGCGGTCGCGCAGAGTCGGGCGCCAGTCCAGTTGCGCCTCGCTGCCGCTGAAACGGGCCTTGTTGGCGTTGCTGGCGATGTACTGGTTGTTCTTCAGGGGCTCGCTGATCATTCCGGTGATCTCGTCGTAGAACAGCTTCACATCCATGTTCAGGTCGATGTCGCTGAAGTAGCCGTTGTAGCCCAGTTCGCGCGAGCGCATGCGTTCCTGGTCGAGGTCGCCCGGGCCGCGGGTCTTGACGAAGTATTCGCCGTTTTGCAGCTTGAATGCATTGGGGGTTGGGCTCAGGTTCTTGACCGTGTAGCTCCAGTTGACGTTGTTCTCGAACATGTCGGGCGAGCGCACTGCCTCGGAATACACCGCACGCAGGCCATGGCGCGGGGTGATCAGGTAGTTGACCGCCACGCGTGGGGTCAGCGAGCTGCCGGACAGGCGCGAGTCCTCGAACATGGCACCGCCCTGCAGGATCCAGTGCTCGTCGGCGCGCCACTCCAGCTGGCCGAACAGGCGCCAGGTCTGGTCGTCGATGCTGCCATTGAAGTAGGTCTGCGAGTCGGCACGATCATAGCGGTAGTTCATGCCGCTGAGCAGACGCAGGCTGTCGGTCAGGCTCAGTGTGTCCTGGATTTCCAGGTCGTAGCGGGTTTCGCGGGTGCTCTGGTCGACGTCGCCGCAGACCTGCTGATCTCCACCCTCCTTCCATTGCTGTTTCACCTTTTCCAGGAGCTCACTCAGGACTGGGTCGCTGGTCGAAAGTGGCGTTCCTCCAGCGATTCCGCGAGCTACTTTCTCGGCAAAATCGGGATTGATTTGCCAGATCTGAGTCAGTTCGGGGCTGAATGATTGCAAGGCATCGCAAGCGCGCCAGACCTGCTGGCGGTCAAAATGCTGGGCCGAACCCTGGATATAGAGGCTGTGCTCGGAGCTAAAATCCTTGGTCCAGCGTACTGAGCCGGCGTAGTCCTTGGCATTGACGTCAGCGTTGTTTCCCGCCTCATATTTTTTGAACACCGGCTGATAGGTATATGGCCGCTGGTTGCTGCCTTCCTTCGCCGCCAGTTGCCATTCCAGGGTCTGGTCGTGTGCCAGGCTGTGGCTGGCGTTGATATTGAAGCGGGTCAGCCGGCGGCTGTCGCGGTAGTCCTGGCCGAACTGGTTCTCGTCGAAGCCATCGTCCTGCTGGCCGGACAGCGACAGGCGCATGTCGCCGCCATCCCAGCCGAAGCCGTGGCTGGCGTAGAAATCATTGATGCCGTCCTGGCCGCGGGTCATCTTCAGCCGCGTGCCATGGCTGTCGGCAGGGTTGCGGGTAAGGATGTTGACCACCGCCATCAGCGCATTGGCGCCGTAGCTGACCGTGTTGGGGCCGCGGAACACCTCGATGCGCTCGATATCCTCCATGGCCAGGGGGATGTCGCTCCAGTCCACCGTGGCCAGGCCGGCGCGGTACACCGAACGGCCATCGATCAGCACCTGCATGCGCCGGGCATCGTTGACGTTGCTGCCGTGGTAATTGACCGTGGGTTGGTTGCCGGCGTTGTAGCCCACCATCATGCCCGGCACCAGGCGCAGCAGCTCGGGGATGTCGCGGGCACCGCTGGCGCGGATCAGCTCGCTGTCGAGCACGGTCATGCTGCCCGGGACTGCGGCGGGGGATTGTTTCAGGCGCGTGGCGGTCAGAACCTGCGGCAGGTCCGTGTTGTCGATGAACAGGTCATCGGCCACGGCCGGGCCACCGAGCAGGGCAGTCAGTATGAGCAGGCGCGGGTACGGGGGCGTGCCAGGGAACACAAAGCGGCCTTGTATCAGGATTGAAACAGGCATGGTAACTGACCTTGACGTATTTGCCAGTGATCTGCATTACCCGTGATGGCCCTTTCGCGGGTAAACCCGCTCCCACAAGGACCGCACCGCTACTGAAGGCTTCGTTGTACCTGTGGGAGCGGGTTTACCCGCGAAGAGGCCGGTACTGACACTGGTTCTGTAGCAGGCGAGCCGTATAATGGCCGGGTCGCCACTTAACTTTTGGCTTTAACGGATTGGATATGACTGAACAGCAACCTGTTGCAGTTCTGGGAGGCGGCAGCTTCGGCACCGCCGTGGCGAACCTGCTGGCAGAAAACGGTGTGCCGGTGCGCCAATGGATGCGCGACCCGGAACAGGCCGAGGCCATGCGCGTCAATCGCGAGAATCCGCGCTACCTCAAGGGCATCCGCCTGCACGACGGCGTCGAGCCGGTCAGCGACATGCTGGCCACCCTGCAGGCCAGCGAGCTGATTTTCGTCGCCCTGCCATCGAGCGCCTTGCGCAGCGTGCTGGCCCCGCATGCCGAGCTGCTGCGCGGCAAGGGCCTGGTCAGCCTGACCAAGGGCATCGAAGCGCAAAGCTTCAAGCTGATGAGCCAGATCCTCGAGGAAATCGCCCCCGAGGCGCGCATCGGCGTGCTGTCCGGCCCCAACCTGGCCCGTGAAATCGCCGAACATGCGCTGACCGCCACGGTGGTTGCCAGCGAGGACGAAAAACTGTGCCAGCAGGTGCAGGCCGTGCTGCATGGGCGTACCTTCCGTGTCTACGCCAGTGCCGACCGCTTTGGCGTCGAGCTGGGCGGGGCGCTGAAGAACGTCTACGCCATCATCGCCGGCATGGCGGTGGCCCTGGGCATGGGCGAGAACACCAAGAGCATGCTGATTACCCGCGCCCTGGCCGAGATGACCCGCTTCGCCGTCAGCCAGGGCGCCAACCCCATGACCTTCCTCGGCCTGGCCGGTGTCGGTGACCTGATCGTCACCTGTTCCTCGCCCAAGAGCCGCAACTACCAGGTCGGTCACGCGCTGGGCCAGGGCCTGAGCCTGGAGCAGGCGGTCAACCGCCTGGGCGAAGTGGCCGAAGGCGTCAACACCCTCAAGGTGCTCAAGGCCAAGGCGCAGGAAGTGCAGGTGTACATGCCGCTGGTGGCTGGCCTGCATGCCATCCTGTTCGAAGGCCGCACGCTGAACCAGGTGATCGAGCACCTGATGCGTGCCGAGCCGAAGACCGATGTCGATTTCATTTCCATCAGCGGTTTCAACTGAGCCTTCAGCGGCTCTGACAACAGCAAGGAGCAACACATGAACGATACGCCCGAACGCGCCCAGCGCGAGTCGATCATCCTGCGGGTCCTGTGGATGGTGGTGTTCCTGGTGGTCTGGCAGCTGGCCGAGCTGCTGCTCGGTGGCCTGGTGCTGGTACAACTGATCTACCGCCTGGTGTACGGCGCCCCCAGCGCCAGCCTGATGAACTTCGGCGACAGCCTGAGCCAGTACCTGGCGCAGATCGGCCGCTTCGGCAGCTTCCACAGCGACCAGAAGCCCTGGCCGTTCGCCGACTGGCCGGCACCGCGTGCCCCGGAAGGCGAGGCGCCGCACGCGGTGGCCCCGGCCCCGCACCCGGTGCGTGACGAGGAGCCCAAGCTGTGAAGCTGTGGGTGCTGCGCCACGGTGAAGCGGAGCCGCGGGCCAACAGCGATGCCGAGCGCCGGCTGACCGCCCATGGTCGCGAGCAGGTGCTGCACAGCGCCGCCCGCCTGCTGGGCCAGCCGCTGCAGGCGATCATCGCCAGCCCTTACGTACGCGCCCAGCAAACGGCCGCCCTGGTGCATGACACCCTGGGCTTCGCCGAACCGGTGCGCACCGTGCCCTGGCTGACGCCTGACAGTGATGTGCAGCAGGTTATCGGCGAAATCGAGCGCTTGGGCCTGGAGCATGTGCTGCTGGTCAGCCACCAGCCGCTGGTGGGTACCCTGGTAGGGGCGTTGCAGCATGGCCACCAGCAGCAACCGGCAGGCATGAGCACTGCAAGCCTGGCGGAGCTGGAAGGGGACTGGCCGCTGGCTGGGTTGATGACCCTTCGGGCGATCAACTCGCCGGCCTGAAACCCAGGGGGGGCGCTGCGCGGACAGGTACCGCCCCCGCCTTGAGCTGTGGGAGCGGCTTTAGCCGCGAACACCGGCGCAGCCGGTGCCATGCACCGTGTTGGATTCTTCGCGGCTAAAGCCGCTCCCACAGTGTTTGCGGATTGCTTGCGAACTCAGTTATCTACGCGACAGCGCAGCCCAAAGGGCTGGGCGATCTCCCGCAAGCCTGACCTGATAGCCCTCGCCGATGACCTTTCCGGACGTTGCCGAACTGCCCCGCGATACCGACAATGGGCCATCATCCCCCATCCGGACCCGGCGCCATGTCGCAGCAGATCTTCTTCGCCCATGCCAACGGTTTCCCCTCGGCCACCTACGGCAAGCTGTTCGCCGCCCTGGCACCGGACTATCAGGTGCAGCACCTGGCCCAGCACGGCCACGATCCGCGCTTTCCGGTGGACGACAACTGGCAGAGCCTGGTCGATGAACTGCTGCACCACCTGGCCCGGCAGGACCAGCCGGTATGGGGCGTCGGCCATTCGCTGGGCGGGGTGTTGCACCTGCACGCAGCCTTGCGCTGCCCCGAGTACTACCGCGGCGTGGTGATGCTCGACTCGCCGGTGCTCACCCGCGCCGACCAGTGGCTGCTGCGCACCGCCAAGCGCTTTGGCTTCATTGACCGTATCACCCCGGCTGGCCGCACCCTGGGGCGCCGCGAAACCTTCAATGACCGCGACAGTGCCCGAGACTATTTCGCCGGCAAGTCACTGTTTCGCCATTTCGACCCCGACTGCCTCGATGCCTACATAGAGCACGGCCTTCAGGCGATGGAGCAGGGGCTGCAGTTGCGCTTCGACCCGGCCACGGAAATCAGCATCTACCGCAGCATCCCGCATACCAGCCCTGCGCCCGCGCGGCAATTGCAGGTGCCGCTGGCCATGGTCCGCGGCGAGCGCAGCAACGTCATTCGCCGCCACCACACACTGGCCGTGCGCGGCATGCCCAGGGGCGAGTTCCACAGCGTGCCGGGTGGCCACATGTTCCCGCTGGAGCGACCAACCGACACCGCCAGCCTGATCAAGGGCTTGTTCGACCGCTGGAGCCAGGCATGAGCGCGCAGGTCGAGGAAATCCGCCTGAGCCTGGGCCATATCGAACTGGCAGCGCACCTGTTCGGCCCCGAGGACGGGCTGCCGGTAATCGCCCTGCATGGCTGGCTGGACAACGCCAACAGCTTCGCCCGCCTGGCGCCGCAGCTGAAAGGCCTGCGCATCGTCGCCCTGGACCTGGCCGGGCATGGTTACTCCGAGCACCGGCCGCTCGGCGCTGGCTATGCCCTGGCCGACTACGCCCATGACGTGCTGCGGGTGGCCGAGCAGCTGGGTTGGCAACGGTTCGCCCTGCTGGGCCATTCGCTGGGGGCAATCATTTCCGTGCAACTGGCTGGCGCGCTGCCGGAGCGGGTCAGCCATCTGGCCCTGATCGACGGCGTCATCCCGCCGACCGGCGCCGAGCAGGATGCCGGCGAGCGGCTGGGCATGGCACTGCAGGCCCAGTTACGCCTGGATGGCAAGCGCAAGTCGGTGTACACCACACTGGAGCAGGGCGTGCAGGCACGCATGAAAGGCATGGTCGCGGTCAGCCGCGAGGCAGCCGAGCTGCTGGCCCAGCGTGGCCTGATGCCGGTGCCCGGCGGTTACAGCTGGCGCAGCGACAGCCGCCTGACCCTGCCTTCGCCAGTGCGCCTGAGCGAGGCCCAGGCCATGGCCTACGTGCGCCGGGTAAGTTGCCCGGCGCGCCTGGTGGTGGCTGCCGACGGCATGCTGGCGCGCCACACAGGGTTGCTGGAGCAGCTACCCTTCGAGCAGGTGACGCTGCCCGGTGGCCATCACCTGCACCTGAACGATGAGCAGGGCGCGGCCCTTGTCGCAGACTGTTTCAATCGCTTCTTTGGCTTTGCTTGACTTGCACCGGACAAGTGTCGAGGCTTGGCGGGTTGAACAGGGAGACAACCATGCAACTGCCAGACATCCTGGAGCTTCACCTCGGCGCTGAGCGCCGCCTGGTTCGCCAATGAGCGCGCCTGTTGCCATCCGTAATGCCTTCGCTGCCTGCCTGGTGTTCGCCAGCCCCGTTTTGTGGGCCGGCAGCCTGCCGGTACCGGTGGACGCCAAGGTGGTCGACCAGCGCCCGGCCGTGGAGCAGGAGCGTGTCTACCCCATGGGCCCGCTGCGCAAGATCAGCGGCCGCCTGCGGGTCGAGGACAAGGTCGAAAGCCGTGGCCAGGTCAGCTCGGTAACCTACGAACTGCCGGTCGAGCGTACCGCCCGCGAAGCCTTCACCAGCGCTCGCGAAGCACTGCAGCGCGACGGCGGCTACCCGCTGTTCTGGTGCCAGGGCCGCGATTGCGGCGAGGCCAGCCTGTGGGCCAATGATGTGTTCGCCAATGCCCGCCTCAACGGCGGCGACGAGCAGCAGGCGTTCATCCTGCTGCGCCGCTCGGCGGAGCAGGCCGACACCCTGGTTGCGCTGTACAGCGTCACCCGCGGCAACCGCCGCGCCTACCTGCACGTGGAAGAGTTCGTCGCCGGCAGCCCGCTGGGCGAACTGCTGCCGACCGCCGCCACGGTGCTGCGCGAAATGCGCGACACCGGCAAGCTCGACTACCCTGACTTGGCCGCGCCGCAAGACGCCTGGGCGAACCTGCTGGCCCGCAGCCTGAACCTCGACAGCACCCTGCGTGCCAGCCTCAGTGGCGCCCAGGCTGAAGCCTGGCGCGAGGCCTTGGTCAAGGCGGGGGTGCGCAATGGTCGCCTCGAAGTCGGTAGCGCGCCTACCGACGGCCTGCACCTTGAACTGATCCGTTGAACGGGCACCACCATGGCTAACAATGACCGCTTGCTGGTCCAGATTCTGCTGCTGGCGCTGCTGGGTGCCGGCCTGTGGGTGATGGCACCTTTCATTTCAGCGCTGTTGTGGGGGGCCATCCTGGCCTTTGCCAGCTGGCCGTTGATGCGCTTGCTGACGCGTGCGCTGGGCGGGCGCGAAACCCTGGCGGCCAGCCTGCTGACCACTGCCTGGATCCTGATCGTGGCGCTGCCGCTGGTGTGGCTGGGATTCAACCTGGCCGACCACATTCGCGATGCGACGGCGTTCGTGCGTGACGTGCAGGTGGACGGCCTGCCCGATGCCCCGGCCTGGCTGGGTGGCATCCCGTTGGTTGGCGAGCGCCTGGTCAGCTGGTGGCAATCGCTGGACCAGCAGGGCGCGGCCTTGCTGGCCTCGGTCAAGCCGCACCTGGGGCAGGTGGGCAACTGGTTGCTGGCGCGCAGCGCGCAGATCGGCAGCGGGGTGCTGGAGCTGACCCTCAGCCTGGTATTCGTGTTCTTCTTCTACCGTGACGGCCCGCGCTTGTCGGCGTTTGTCCTGCGCTTGCTGCACCGCCTGATGGGCGACCGAGCCGAGTACTACCTGGAGCTGGTGGCCGGTACGGTGCAGCGGGTGGTCAACGGGGTGATCGGTACGGCCGCCGCGCAGGGCGTGCTGGCGTTGATCGGCTTCCTGATTGCCGGTGTGCCCGGGGCCATCGTGCTGGGGCTGGTGACCTTCATGCTCAGCCTGATCCCCATGGGCCCGCCACTGGCCTGGATCCCGGCCACGGGCTGGCTGGTATGGAAGGGCGAATACGGCATGGCGGTATTCCTGGGGGTTTGGGGTACCTTCATCATCAGTGGCGTGGACAACGTGCTCAAACCGTACCTGATCAGCCGTGGCGGCAACCTGCCCCTGGTGATCGTGCTGCTGGGGGTATTCGGCGGTTTGATCGCCTTTGGCTTCATTGGCCTGTTCATCGGGCCGACCTTGCTGGCGGTCGGCTACAGCCTGCTGCTGGACTGGAGCCGCAACGCGGCGCAGCAGCCGCCCCAGCCGTAGCCTGTACTGGCCTCTTCGCGGGTGAACCCGCTCCCACAAGGATCTCCGCAGCCCGGGAGAGTGGTGTGGTCCCTGTGGGAGCGGGTTTATCCGCGAAGAGGCCGGTTCAGGCAACCTCAACCCCCGATCTTTACACCTTCTTTATTCCCATCCCCACCCCCCAATCTCGCCCCTTTACGCCCCTCGATCGGACAATTTCCCCAAAGCGGCCCAAGCCGCACCACGGGGAGAACCACACATGAACATGCTCGACGGGCTGTCACTGCTGCTGGCAGTGGCATTGGCGTTTTATCTGCTGGTGGCGCTGCTGCGCGCCGATCGCAGCTAGGGAGCGGCCATGCACAGTTACGACTTCGCCTTGCTGTTGGCATTTTTCGCCATCGTGCTGCTACCGGCACCCTGGCTCGGGCGGTTCTACTTCAAGGTCATGGAAGGCCAGCGCACCTGGCTGTCGCCGGTGCTGGGCCCGGTCGAGCAGGCCTGCTACCGGCTGGCGGGCGTGCGCGCCAGCCAGGAGCAGAGCTGGCAGCAGTACACCCTGGCCCTGCTGGCCTTCAACCTGGCCGGGTTCCTGCTGCTGTTCGCCGTGCTGCTGTTGCAGGGCTACCTGCCATTCAACCCGCAGCATCTGCCCGGCCAGGAATGGTCGCTGGCGTTCAATACCGCGGTCAGCTTCGTCACCAACACCAACTGGCAGGCCTACAGCGGTGAGGCGTCGGTCAGCTACCTGAGCCAGATGCTCGGCCTGACCGTGCAGAACTTCGTCAGCGCTGCCACCGGCCTGGCCGTGCTGGTCGCCCTGTGCCGCGGCATCGCCCGGCGCAGCGCCACGACGCTGGGCAACTTCTGGGTCGACATGACCCGCGCCACCCTCTACGGCCTGCTGCCGCTGTGCCTGCTGCTGGCGTTGCTGCTGGTGTGGCAGGGCGTACCGCAAACCTTGGCCGACTACGCCCATGCGGTCACCCTGCAAGGCACCGAGCAGACCATCCCACTGGGCCCGGCCGCCAGCCAGATCGCCATCAAGCAGCTGGGTACCAATGGCGGTGGCTTCTTCGGGGTCAACTCGGCGCACCCGTTCGAAAACCCCACGGCCTGGAGCAACCTGTTCGAGGTGGCTTCGATCATCCTCATTCCGGTGGCGCTGGTGTTCACCTTTGGCCACTACGTGAAGGACCTGCGCCAGAGCCGCGCCATTCTCGCCTGCATGCTTGCCCTGTTCCTGATCGGCGGCAGCACGGCGTTGTGGTCCGAGTACCAGCCCAACCCGGCCCTCGAGAGCGCGCAGGTACAGCAAAGCGCGCCCATGGAGGGCAAGGAAAGCCGCTTCGGCACCACCGGTTCGGTGCTGTGGACAGTGACTACCACCTCTGCCTCCAACGGTTCGGTCAATGCCATGCACGACAGCCTCAACCCGCTGACCGGCATGGTGGCGATGGTCAACATGATGGTCGGTGAGGTGATCTTTGGCGGCGTTGGTGCAGGGCTGTACGGCATGCTGCTGTTCGTGCTGATCGCGGTGTTCCTGGCCGGGCTGATGATCGGCCGCACCCCGGAATACCTGGGCAAGAAGCTGCAGGCCCGCGAGGTGCAGTTGCTGGTGGCGACCCTGCTGGTGATGCCGGTCGGCGTGCTGGTGCTCGGCGCCATCGCCGCCAGCCTGCCAGGCCCGGCGGGTGCGGTCAGCAACCCGGGTGCGCATGGCTTCAGCCAGCTGCTGTACGCCTACACCTCGGGCACGGCCAACAACGGCTCGGCCTTTGCCGGCTTCGGTGCCAACACGGTGTTCCACAACCTGATGATCGGCCTGGCCATGCTTGTCGGCCGCTTCGGCTACATCCTGCCGGTGCTGGCGCTGGCCGGCTGCCTGGCGGCGAAGAAAAGCGCGCCCCAAGGGCTGAACAGCTTCCCCACCCATGGCCCGCTGTTCACCGGCCTACTGCTGGTCACCATCCTGCTGGTCGGTGGCCTGACCTTCCTGCCGACCCTGGCCCTTGGGCCGATCGCCGAACACTTGAGCCTGGGTTTTTGAGGACCGACCATGAACATGCCCATTCCTGAAGTACAAACTCGGCATAGTGCCAAGGACCAGACCCGCTTCGCCGCGTTGTGGCGCCCGGCGCTGGTGCAGGCATTCGTCAAGCTCGACCCGCGCCAGCTCAAGCGCTCGCCGGTGATGCTGGTAGTCGCCCTGACTGCTGTGCTGACCACCGTCCTGTGCTTCGCCCCCGGCAGCGGCGTGAGCACCGGCGTTGCCGTGCAGATCGCCCTGTGGCTGTGGTTCACCGTGCTGTTCGCCAACTTCGCCGAGGCCCTTGCCGAAGGCCGTGGCAAGGCCCGCGCCGACAGCCTCAAGGCCGGCAGCCAGGGCCTGACCGCCCAGCGTCGCAAGCGCGATGGCAGCTACGAGACCGTCGCGGCCAGTGCGCTGCGCAAGGACGATGTGGTGCGCGTGGTGGCCGGCGAAATGATCCCCGGTGACGGCGAGGTGCTCGAAGGTATCGCTGCGGTCAACGAGGCCGCCATCACCGGCGAGTCCGCGCCGGTGATCCGCGAGTCCGGCGGCGACCGCTCGGCGGTGACCGGCAATACCCGGCTGGTCTCCGACTGGTTGTTGATCCGCATCACCAGCAACCCGGGCGAATCGACCCTCGACCGCATGATTGCCCTGGTCGAAGGCGCCAAGCGGCAGAAGACCCCGAACGAGATCGCCCTCGACATCCTGCTGATCGGCCTGACCCTGATCTTCCTGATCGTGGTGGTGACCCTGCAGCCGTTCGCCCACTTCGTCGGTGGCAGCCTGCCGCTGATCTTTCTCGCCGCATTGCTGGTGACGCTGATCCCCACCACCATCGGCGGCCTGCTGTCGGCCATCGGCATCGCCGGCATGGACCGGCTGGTGCGGCTGAACGTCATCGCCCGTTCCGGCCGCGCGGTGGAGGCGGCCGGTGATGTGCATACGCTGATGCTCGACAAGACCGGCACCATCACCTTCGGCAACCGCCGCTGCAGCGCCCTGCATGCCGCACCGGGCATCACCGCCCGCGAGCTGGGGGAGGGCGCCTTGCTGGCCTCGCTGGCAGACGACACCGCCGAGGGCAAGTCGATCGTCGAGTACCTGCGCCAGTTGCATGACTTCGTCGAACCGGCCGCCGGGCAATTCGAGGCGGTGGCGTTCAGCGCCGAGACGCGCCTGTCGGGCATCGACCTGCAGCAGCACCGCTACCGCAAGGGCGCCGTCGATGCCGTGCTGGCGTTCGTCGGCATGCAACGCCTGGAAATGCCCCTGGCACTGGCCCGTGAAGTGGAGCGCATTGCCCAGAGCGGCGGTACACCGCTGCTGGTGTGCATCGACAAGCGCCTGCTCGGCGTGATCCACCTCAAGGATGTGGTCAAGCCCGCCATCCGCGAGCGCTTTGCCGAGCTGCGCAAGCTGGGCATCCGCACGGTGATGGTGACCGGCGACAACCCGCTGACCGCTGCCGCCATCGCTGCCGAGGCCGGCGTGGATGACGTGCTGGCCGAGGCCACGCCAGAGAAGAAGCTGGCGCGCATCCGCCAGGAGCAGAACGACGGCCGCCTGGTGGCCATGTGCGGCGACGGCGCCAACGACGCCCCGGCACTGGCCCAGGCAGACGTGGGCATGGCCATGAACGACGGCACCCAGGCCGCGCGCGAGGCGGCCAACATGGTCGACCTGGACAGCGACCCGACCAAGTTGCTGGATGTGGTGCAGGTCGGCAAGGAGCTGCTGGTGACCCGCGGCGCGTTGACCACCTTCTCCATCGCCAACGATGTGGCCAAGTACTTCGCCATCCTGCCGGCGCTGTTCGCCGCCATCTACCCGCAGCTGGGCGTGCTCAACCTGATGCACCTGGCCAGCCCGCAGAGTGCGATTCTGTCGGCCATCGTGTTCAACGCGCTGATCATCATTGTACTGATCCCGCTGGCGCTGCGCGGCGTGCGGGTGCAGGCGGCCAGTGCGGCGCACCTGCTGCGGCGCAACCTGCTGATCTACGGGCTGGGTGGCATTGTCGTGCCGTTTGCCGGGATCAAGCTGATCGACCTGCTGCTTAATGCCCTGCACCTGGTCTGAGGAGGCCACCATGAATGCTTATGTACGCCCGGCATTGAGCCTGGCCCTGTTGATGACCCTGGTGACCGGCGCGCTGTATCCGTTGGTGGTGACCGGCATTGCCCAGGTGTTTTTCCCCAGCCAGGCCAATGGCAGCCTGGTGCGCGATGACCGGGGCCAGGTGCGCGGTTCGGCGCTGATCGCCCAGGATTTCCAGGGCGATGGCTGGTTCCACGCGCGGCCATCGGCAGGCGCCTACGCCACCGTGGCCAGCGGCGCCAGCAACCTGTCGCCGAGCAACCCGGCGCTGGCCGAGCGGGTCAAGGGCGATGCGGCTGCGTTGTACCAGGCGCAGCAGGGGCCGGTGCCCCAGGCGCTGCTCACCACCTCGGGCAGCGGCCTCGACCCGCACCTGCCGCCGGAGGCCGTGGCCTACCAGATCCCGCGGGTGGCGGCGGCACGGCAGTTGCCGGTGGAGCGCTTGCAAGGCTTGCTGGAAGAGGCCACCCTCCACCCATTGATCGGCCCGCCGGTGGTCAATGTGCTGGCCTTGAACCAGGCCTTGGAAAACCTCAGTCATTGATAGATGACTTGAGGGGCTAGCAGGGACCCTGTGGGAGCGGGTTTACCCGCGAATGCGTCGGTGGCGCTACTACTGCATTCGCGGGTGAACCCGCTCCCACAGGTACGGTGTTTGTCCCTGGATTTGCGGCTTGCTGGAAATAGCAAAGGATGAAAGATGAGTGACTCCGCCCGCGCAGACGCGCTGTTGGCTACCCTCCCGCGAAGCGGCCGGGGGCGGTTGAAGGTGTTCCTTGGCGCCGCCCCCGGCGTCGGCAAGACCTTCGCCATGCTCCAGGCCGCCCACGCCCAGCAACGCCAGGGCGTGCAGGTGCTGGCCGGGGTGGTCGAAACTCATGGCCGTGCCGAAACCGAGGTATTGCTCGCTGGCCTTCAGCAGCAGCCCCTGCTGCGCAGCCAGTACCGCGGCGTAACCCTCGAGGAAATGGACCTCGACGGCCTGCTCAAGGCCGCGCCGGCCCTGGTGCTGGTCGACGAACTGGCCCACACCAATGCGCCCGGCAGCCGCCACGCCAAACGCTGGCAGGACGTACAGGAACTGCTGGCCGCCGGCATCGATGTGTACACCACGGTCAACGTCCAGCACCTGGAAAGCCTCAACGACAAGGTCCGCGACATTACCGGCGTGCAAGTGCGCGAAACCCTGCCGGACTGGGTACTGCAGGAAGCCTTCGAGCTGGTGCTGATCGACCTGCCACCCCGGGAGCTGCTCGAACGCCTGCGCGAAGGCAAGGTGTACGTGCCCGAGCAGGCGCGGGCCGCCATCGATGCGTTCTTTTCGCAAACCAACCTTACCGCCCTGCGCGAACTGGCCATGCAGACCGCCGCGGCCCAGGTGGATGCCGACCTGGCCCACGGTTATCGCCAACGCGGCCAGGAAGCCCCGGCCCTGCGTGGGCGCTTGCTGGTGGGCGTGGATGGCGACGACCAGGCGGAGCGTTTGGTGCGCCATGCCAGCCGCGTGGCGCAACGCCGCCACCTGCCCTGGAGCCTGGTGCACGTGGACAACGGCCGCCTGCGCGACGAAACCGCGCGCCAGCGCCTGCAAGCTGCCCAGCAACTGGCCGAACGCCTGGGCGGGGAGGTGGTACTGCTGCGTGCTGGCGAAGTGGTGCGCACGCTGATCCAGCATGCCGCCGAACGGCGGGCCAGCCTGGTGCTGGTCGGGCAGTCCCGCGACCGCCTGCGCCGGCGCCTGTTCGGTGCCGGTGTGGCCGCGCGGCTGCTGCGCGAAAGCCACGGCCTGGAAATCAACGTGCTGGACCGCGACGCGCAGCCGCAAGCGCCGCGTTCGGCGGTGCGGCGGGTGTGGGTCTGGCGCCATTACCTGCTGGCGCTGCTGGCAACGCTCATGGCCGCGGGCCTGGCCTGGGCGGTGTCGAGTGTGCTGGCCCTGCCCAACATTTCGCTGGTGTTTTTGGCCGCGGTGTTGCTGGTGGCGGTGCGCAGCAGCCTGGGGCCTGCGCTGGCCTGCGCGGTGCTGTCGTTCCTGACCTACGACTTCCTGTTCATCCCGCCCAACCTGTCGTTCAGGATCCAGCGCGAAGAAGACGTGCTGACCTTGGTGTTCTTCCTGTTGATGGCTGCACTCACCGGCAACCTGGCTGCCCGTCAGCGCCGCCAGTTGCAGGCGCTGCGCGAGACCCAGGCGCAGACCAGCCAGTTGCTCGACCTGTCGCGTCGGCTGACCGTGGCTACCGACCGCCAGGCGGTGTTCAACGCCGCCGGCCAGCATCTGGACGGTTGGCAGGACATGCAGGTGTGCCTGCTGGAGCGCAATGTCGAAGGCCAGTTGCAGGTGGCCAGCGGCGAAGCCCATGCCTTCAGCGATAACGAACGCGCCGCCGCAGAATGGGCCTGGCAGCACGGCCAGGCCGCCGGTCATGGCAGCGACACCCTGCCCAATGGCCGCTGGTGGTGGTGGCCGCTGGCGGTGGATGAACAGCCCCTGGCACTGCTCGGGGTGCGCCCACGTTCCGGCCAGCCGCTCAGCGACCCGCGTCGGCGCCTGCTCACTGCCCTTGGTCAGCCACTGGCCCAGGCCCTGGCCCGCGCGCGCCTGGCCGAACAGCTGGAGGCCGCGCGCCTGCATGGTGAAACCGAGCAGCTGCGCAGCGCCTTGCTCGCGTCCGTTTCCCATGACTTGCGCACCCCGCTGACCGCCATGCGCGGCAGCATCGACAGCCTGCTGGCGCTGGGCGAGGCGATCCCCACTACCGACCGCCGCGAACTGCTGGAGGGTACCCGCAACGAGGCCGAACGCCTCGACCGCTACATCCAGAACCTGCTCGACATGACCCGCCTGGGCCACGGCGGCCTCAAGCTGGCCCGCGACTGGGTGGCGCCGGCCGACATCGTCGGCAGCGCGCTCAACCGCCTGCGCGCGGTGCTGGCGCCGCTGCGGGTACACACCGACGTGCCGGCCGAGCTGCCGTTGCTGTTCGTGCATGCGGCGTTGATCGAGCAGGCCCTGGTCAACGTGCTGGAAAATGCCGCGCGCTTCTCGCCGGCCAATGGCCGGCTGGAGCTGCAGGTGTCGGTGCAGGATGCCCTGTTGTGCTTTGCCGTCAGCGACCAGGGCCCCGGCATTCCCGTGGATGATCGCGAGAAGATCTTCGACATGTTCTACACCGCCGCTCGCGGCGACCGCGGTGGGCAGGGCACCGGCCTGGGACTGGCGATCTGCCAGGGCATGATCGGCGCCCATGGCGGACAGATCCTGGTGGGCGAAGGCATCGATGGCCAGGGCACCAGCATCACTTTATGCTTGCCGCTGCCTCCTCAACCTGAAACCGAAAGCGAAACCCCATGAGTCAGTCCGCCACCCTTCTGGTCATCGACGATGAACCGCAGATCCGCAAGTTCCTGCGCATCAGCCTGGCCTCGCAAGGCTACAAGGTGCTCGAGGCCGCCACCGGCACGGAAGGGCTGGCCCAGGCGGCCTTGGGCAAGCCGGACCTGGTGGTGCTTGACCTGGGCCTTCCGGACATGGACGGCCAGCAGGTACTGCGTGACCTGCGCGAATGGAGCGCGGTGCCGGTGCTGGTGTTGTCGGTGCGCGCCAGCGAAGTGCAGAAGGTCGATGCGCTGGATGGCGGCGCCAATGACTATGTGACCAAGCCGTTCGGCATCCAGGAGTTTCTGGCGCGGGTGCGCGCCTTGCTGCGGCAGGTGCCGCAGGCCGGTGGCTCGGAAGTGGCGGCCAGTTTTGGGCCGCTGATGGTGGACTTTGCCTTTCGCCGGGTGACCCTGGATGGCGTGGAAGTGGCGCTGACCCGCAAGGAGTATGCGCTGCTGGCGCAACTGGCCGGGCACCCGGGGCGGGTGATTACCCAGCAGCAACTGCTCAAGGATATCTGGGGGCCTACCCATGTGGATAACACCCATTACCTGCGGATCGTGGTCGGGCATCTGCGGCAGAAGCTGGGCGATGACCCCACGGCGCCGCGGTTCATCATCACCGAGCCAGGGGTGGGATACAGGCTGGTGGCGCCGACCATGTAACCCCGCTCCCACAGGGTCCCTGCTAATTCAATGAGTCATGTGCAGTCCAAGAGAGATTGCCCAGCCCTTTGGGCTGCGTTGTCGCGTAGAAAACTGAATTCGCAAGCGGCCCGCGTACCCTGTGGGAGCGGCTTTAGCCGCGAAGAATCCAACGCGGTGCATGGCACCGGCTGCGCCGGTGTTCGCGGCTGAAGCCGCTCCCACAGAGTCCCTGCTAATTCAATGAGTCATGTGCAGTTCTATGAGAGCTGGCATGCCGGCGATGGGGCCAGAGCAAGCAGTGTAAGACAGTAAGCTCAGGGGGCGGTTCTCGACTCCAGATCCATTTCCGCTGGCCACTCTACTCGGGGTGCCAGGCGCAGGGCGAACTCACACCAGAGCACATCGTTGTGATCCTTGGGTTCCCCGGGTGGTGGCAGAGCTGAGGGGCCTTCCTGCATGTAGGTGCAGATGTAGGCCCAGGCATGCTGGTCGGCACCCATCGTACTCAGGTGAAAACGGTCGATGACGTTGTTCGTGCCCGGCGCGACGATGGACAGCATGACACCCCATTTGAAAATGACCCCACCGTTTGGCAGGGCGCCGGTTTGTGACCAGCGCTCGGCGCGGACTTGGGACCAGTCGTAACTGACCGGCACGACCTTGCCTTTGTCGAAGGGGTTCCACCATTGGCGTTTGAAGTTGTAGGCGTAGATTTTCTGGCGCGCACGGTTGAACCTGATGGGTTCGTCGCGAGGTGGAGAAATATCCATGCGAAGGCCTATAGTAACCAGCCAGCTAACCAGGAAGACTTCAGATATTGAGAGCAGCAGCGATTTAAAATTTCGGGGATCGAGCGTAAGTGTCATCATGTAAAGGCTAAAGGCGAAAAATATGCACAAGAGGAAGGCGAAGGTTGAAATCACCCCTCGTGAGGATACGCTTTGTCGCGGAATCTCTAAGTAAGTCATGCACTGATGGTTAGGTATTTGATTGCCCATGTATTTTTCTGTTGAGTTGACTGTGTAAGGGTCGGGGAGGTCTTCCTTCCAGCCCGGGCAGGCAGGATTTAATATGGGTCGGGCCATTTTGTCAGGGGCTCCAAGCTGTGCATGTAGTTTTCTGTTATTGTTACATGGGCATGCCCAAGTTCGTCCTGCTTGTCTGGCCAGTAACGCAGGCTAAGTTCAATGGCGTTGATGTGATGATCTATCAGTAAAGGCAGAGCTCCCTGTATGGTCAACGTATTGTTCTTGTTATTGAAACGCACCAAAGGTTGTGGGTTGTCAATATGGCCAAAGACTCCCTTCCCCTTTGGTAGGCTGATCTGCAATTGGTTAGTCGGAGTACTATCACCCGATACGGTAATGATTTCTCTTTGAGCGCCAGTACGATGAATGCTTAAATGCCACTCATGACGAGATGTACCCTCGGCGTATTTAGGCAAGAGGAAGTAATAATTAAGTGTGTATTCTGCGGGTATTGCAGGCTCGTTGCCGATGATCATCCCTTTTGGTTCGGAAGTCTGCATGTTCGTATGATTGGTGAGTTGAGTCCTTATGGAAATCTCGGCTTGAACGCCAATTGCTGCCGCATTCAAAGCACCAATTGCAGTGTCAAGATGCTTCGCTTCGGTCCAGAGACGGTTGTCTTCAGATAATCCCCATCTGCTTTGACGAGCCCAAAGTTCTGTTGAAGAGGATTCGTTTTGCTTTGCCTCGGAAGCTATTGCATAGGCGGCCAGTCCTAGAATGATAGCTATACCGATTGGGCCAAATAATGTGGCGGGTCCGAAAGCTCCAAGTACACCTGCAATGGCGGAAGCGCCAGCCATTATGCCCGCAGTCCTGTATCCATCTGCGGACGTTAAATCTCCGCGCTTATGAGTACGCAGGCTGGCGAACAGGTACTGTGCCCCATCCATCATTCCAGCTATTCCCGCAATACCGGCGCCGTATCGAGCAATACCGGTCCCCAAAGACGTTGTCGTCACTGTTCCGGGCCACGGTATCTTCGGGCGTATGAGTGCAACAGCCAGTCCTGCCGCCTCCACACTCGCCCCAAACAAACCCAGGGAGGAAGACCAGATCGCCGCAAGCGCCTCCGGGTTGTCCTGATGCGTCTCTTGCAACGCTCGATAGTTCTTGCCCAGGCTGTCCTGATGGAACCACATGCTGCCCAAGGCAAATAACAGCCCGGCACTTCCGCTACTCGCTGCAGCATCCCGCAGGCTGCGCATCGCATCGCTTGCCACGCTTTGCGCGGCCGTAGAACTGATCTTCAAACCACTCGTAACCTGCGCACGCAGCGTACCCGCACCAATCGCAACATTGCGTACCAGCGCCCCGACGCCACCGGCTGCACCCTCGCGCAACTGCACCAACCGCGCCTGCAAACTCTCGGCACTTTCCAACGTCCAGAGCATCACCTCGATCATCTGGCTACGGTTACCCACTGCCGCAATATTGATCGCGCCACTCAGCACCATGGCCCGCACCTTGCGGCCCAGTGGGTCACGGAACTGCTTGTCTACCTGCTGCAGAAACGCATCGGTCCTCGCCTCCAGGGCTTCATTGAGCAGGCTCATGTATTCGCCCACTGTCAGCGACACCCGCAGCGGCGTTACCTGCTGCCCCGCAAACAGGGCAAACGCCGAGCGATGCACATGGCCGATCAGGGTCTTGGTCCGTTCACTCAGGTGCTGGCTGAGCGCATTCCCTGCGCTGTTGGTCGCGGCCAGCAACTGGCCAACGGCATCCTGTATCGGCTTGATCATCAGCAGTTGGCCGTCTGCGGTACCGGCGATGCCCTTGATGATGTCGTACACCTTGCCGAAGTCGTCCCCGGACAGCGCGCTGGCCACTTGCTGCATCAGCGTCTGGTTCTTGGCCAGTAGTGCCTAGTAAAGCAGGCTGCGGTCGTCTTCCAGCAGCTGCTGCCAGATATGCTGGGTGATCCCGAGTGGCTGACCCTCCTGCGGCAGGGTTTCGGTAGGCCCGCCGGCCAGGCAGGCGGCCATCATCTGGATGAAGTACTCCACCGAAACGGGGGAGGTCGCGTCATAGTCGTAGTAGCCGATCTGCTGAAACGCCCGCTTGGCATAGTGCCGCGCATACAGATCGCCAACCTGGTCGATCATCGACTGCCAGTTTTTCAGTTCGCGGTCGTAATCGGCCTGGAACGCAGCGCGGGCGCTTTCGTCGTAACGCTCTTCCAGCCGCTCGCGGGCGTCCTGCTGCTTGCGCGCGGTGTTGCGTTCGGCCTGCGCGTCGATGTCCACCGGCGGCAGATACGCCTTGGCCGCGATCGGGCTGTCGTTCCACTGCTCGACCTGTCGGGCTTCCCGCTGCGCGTCCTCGGCACCCTGCACGGCCGCCATGGCAGCGTGCAGTTCGCGGATGCCCAGTAGTGCTTGCGAGGTGAAGTATTCGAAGTGCCGCTGCGGCTGCGCCCGCCATTCCTGCAGGGCCTGCACCCAGCCAGTGCGTTGCGCGTTGAGCTCCATGACCATGCCGACCGGGTCGGGCAGCGTCAGCGCCAGCAGGCCATTGGGCAGTTGTTCCTGCTGAATGACATTGCGCACATGCGTGCGGGTTTCATGCCAGCGGCCCAGGCGGCTGTAAAAGCCATGAGCGCTGGTAAACCTGGCAGAGGAAAAGGTAGAGAACTCCAGCACCTGTTCCAGGCCGAAGCGGAAGCTGTCGGTCATGGCGATGCCGAGGCTGGCAGGGTCGTTGCGTGCGGTGTTCAGGTCCACCTCGACGAAGCGGGCGAGGGTGCCCGGGTCACTGTCGGCGATGCCTTGCCGATAGCGGTCGAGTACCGCACGGGGCCAGGGGTCGTTGGCGAAGGCGATCCAGGCCTTGCGGTAGAGCAGGGTATCGATGTTGATGAACGAGGCGATCACATCGTGGCCTTCGGTGGCGCATACCTTGGGTAACGACCTGGGTGGCCCGAAGGGCATCTGCGATACCGGAAAGCGCTGCAAGGTACCTTCCGCCGCCACCTCGTAGGCCTGCCAGATTTCCTGGTCGAGCAGTACGTAGACATAACCCTGGCGCAGGAGGCGCAACTGGTCGGTGTGCATCGGGTGGAAAATGATTTCGCTATCGTCTGCCAGGCGATAGGGGCGCCCCGTATCCGGGCGCGGGGCGTAGGCCTCGCGGAGCAGCAGAATCGGCAAGCCGGAGCGTTCGCAGGCATTACAGGTGCCGTAGGTGTTGGGGATCTCTTCCTGCATGGCGATGTGGATGGCTTTGCTGATGCTCATGATTAACTCCTTGCCTTTGGCAGGCCGGCGACGATGTGCGACCAGGTGCAGTCGTCGTAGCTGGCGAAGCGGTCCGCCAGGCGCTGCTCGCCGGCCGCTGCCTTTTCCACCTCGTGCTGGATGGGCGGGTGCTGAAGGAGCAGTGGGTGGATCATGAGCATGTGCAGGCACATGCACTGGATATCGGCACGGTCGCGCAGGCCTTGCCTGAAGGCCTTGAGGATCAGATTCATGGCATGGGTGGGGGCGTTTTCCGGCAAGCCTGAGGAACCTGCGAAGTGCCAGGGTCCATGGGGATGCTGCACGGCACTCAGGCGATGCCAGGCGCCGAGCAGTTGAATGATCTGTGGTGCGACGTGCTGGGTCGCCCTTACGGCCTCTGGGACGGCCAGTTCGCCAGCCATGGGTTCTCGCTCGAATACCTCGCAACTGCCACAACCATCGGGATGTAGCCGGCTGCGAACAGGCCCGAGGACTTCGCCTGCGTTTTTCAGGGTTGCGCGCAGCAGCGCCAGCCGCACGGGTTCGAACCAGGCGGTGATACCGTGCGGTTCTGGTTGACGCAGCACCTGACACTGCTGGCTGATGTGCTGGGCGATGAGGTCGGCGGGTTGATCGCTGATCAGCCAGCCACACACGTAGTGCCAGGTAGCTGCCGATTCACGAGCGGCGCAGGTCGCGCTTAATGGGGCAAGGGCTGTGGGCGCATCGCCGGGTTTGGCGAGCCGCACCAGAGCTGGCCAGCACTCAGGATCCTGCACCAGCCCGCTGCAGTCGACGCGCGTTACGGCATCACTACCCAGCGCTTCGCTGAGGGCAGCGATGGCCAGCGGGTGCTCAGGCGGGCAGCCGGCGAATGGGTCCAGTAAAAGGTAGAGGGTCTCTTCTGGTTGGCGCTGCTGGTTGGCGAAGTGATCGACCGACTGCACGTAGCCCTGCGCGGACTGGCTCGACATGAGAAGTTCCTTTTCTTCTTGATGGCGAGCAGAAACCTAACGGGGAATCAATGCCGCAGGTAGTTATTGGCTTCCTAACCAGTTGTAGGATTTTTCGCTTTCGGACGAGGCTGTCGTATCGTTCAGGACCTCGGGGATTCTGTTTCAAAGCATTGGCGCATCACGTCAAGGTAACGCCGTGCGCCCAGGCCCAACGGGCGCGACTTGACCCAGATGATGTCCACCCACAAGCGCAACCGGCTGGCCATGTTGTCGAAGCGCACCTCCGCCAGCGCGCCCGAAGCAATCAATGGCTCGACCAACGGCTGCGGCAGGTAAGCCCAACCGAGCCCCGATTGCACCAGGTCCAGCGTGGCCAGGTAGCTGTCGGTCAGCCAGATGCGCCGCGACAGCACCATGCGCGGGTCCGACCCGGTGGCCTTGCCCGAAGCCACGATGATTTGCCGCTGTTCGGCGAAAGCCTCTTCCGGCAACGGCATGCCGTTGTTCTGCCCGGCTGGATGGCGGGGGGAGGCGACGGCCACCAGCAACTGGCTGCCGGCCTCCAGGAATGACTCGCGCTCGTCGATGCCAGGCCGTTCGAAGACCAGTGCCAGTTGCACGCTGCCGTCATGCAGCAGGCGGATGGCTTCTGCCTGGGTGGCCGAGCGCACTTCGATTTCCAGGCTGGGAAATTCCTGGGCGAGGGTTTCCAGCGGCTGGCTCCAGCGGCCGGTCTGCAGCTCGGGGGCCATGGCGATGGTCAGGCGCTTTTCCAGGCCCTTGTGCAGTTGCAGGGCCTGGGCGTCGAGCAGGTTGAGCTGGCAGATCACCTGCCTGGCCTGGGGTTCCAGGGCCAGGGCGGCGCTGGTGGGCAAGGCTTTGCGCGTGGCCCGGTCAAACAGCACCAGGTCCAGCTCCGCCTCCAGTTGGGCGATGGCCATGCTCACGGCCGAAGGCACACGCCCCAGCTTGCGCGCGGCGGCAGAGAACGAGCCTGCCTCCAGCACCGCGAGGAAGATTGCCAGGGAGTCGCTGGTAAAGGCCATTGTCAGTAAACCTGATGACGAGGAAGCGTTGTGGCCGAAAAGTATGAACACTCCTCGGCCAGCTTCGCAATGCTTTACAGGTCTTCGGAGAGCACCCGATCAATGCTGTCGACAAAATAGTCCACGCTCGCCCGGGTGGTGCACATCGGCGGCTTGATCTTGAGGATGTTCAGGTAATCACCGGTCGGCTGCATGAAGATGCCCAGGTCACGCAGGCGGTTGCACAGGGCCATGGTTTCCTCGGTTGCCGGTTCCAGCGTTGCGCGATCGCGCACCAGTTCCAGCCCCAGGTAGAAGCCCGAACCATGCGCCGCACCGGCCAGCGGATGCTTGTCCACCAGTGCCTGCAGGCGCGCTTTGAAATAGCGCCCGGTGTCGCGGGCGTTGTCCCACAGGCCTTCTTCCTGCATCACATCCAGCACCGCCATGCCGATGCGGCAACTGACCGGGCTGCCGCCGGCCGAGGAGAAGAAGTAGCCCTCGGCCTCCAGCGCTTCGGCGATCTCGCGGCGGGTGATGACCACGCCCAGTGGCTGGCCGTTGCCCATGCCCTTGGCCATGGTGATGATGTCGGGCACCACGCCCTGTTCCTCGAAGCCCCAGAAGTACTCGCCCAGGCGGCCATAGCCGACCTGCACTTCGTCGGCGATGCACACACCGCCCCGGGCGCGGACCTTGGCATAGGCCTCGCGCAGGTAACCGGCCGGCAACGAAATACCACCGGCATTGCCGTACACCGGCTCGCAGATGATGCCCGCCAACTGGCGGCCACGGGCGTCGAGGTCGGCCAGCTTGGCGTCGACGTCGTGCAGGTAGTCGGTGGCGCTGTCGGCGCCACGGAAGCGGCCGCGGAAGGTGTTCGGCGCCTCGACCGGGTGCACCCAGTCCGGGCGGGTTTCCAGGGCCTGCGGGTTGTCGGCGATGGAAGTGGAAATGGCATCGGTGGCCACCGACCAGCCGTGGTAGGCCTCCAGCACGCTGAGCAGGTCGCGCCCGCCGCTGTAGGCCCAGGCCAGGCGAATCGCCAGGTCGTTGGCTTCGGTGCCGCTGTTGACCATGAACACCCGGTCGAAGCCTTCGGGTGCCAACTCCAGCAGGCGTTCGGAGAACTCGGTGATGGCCGCGTAGTGGAAGCGCGAGTTGGTGTTCAGCAGCGACCACTGCCGTGCCGACTCGGCGACCATGCGCGGGTGGCCGTGGCCCAGCACCGCGACGTTGTTGAGCATGTCCAGGTACGAGCGGCCCTGCATGTCGATCAGGTAGTTGCGCCAGCCGCGTTCGATGTGAGGCGGTTGCGCGTAGTAGTGCTTCTGCGAGCGGGCAAAGCTGGCATCGCGGCGGGCCAGCAGGGCCTGTGGGTCGGGCAGCGGCTCGGCATTGCAGTCGAAGCCCAGCAACGCAGCTGGCGACGGGCACAGGGCCAGCCAGGCGGCCGCCTGGGATGGGGTGGCGAAGAACGGCGGCTGAATGCCGCTATCCAGGCACAGCTGCACGCTGAGGAAGCCACAACTGCTGCCCAGCGACTGGCCTTTTTCCACGGCCTGGCCATCTGCAGGCGCGTCTTCCAGGCCTTGCAGCCACAACGCCCAGTGCGCGCTGCGCAGGCAGCCACGGCCGTCGCCATGGCGCTTCCAGGTGCCGGCATCTGGCGCTTGCACCAGGGTGCCGTTGGGTACATGCAGCTCGACGCCCAGGGCACAGGTGGCAGGCTCTTCGGGGCGGTCGATATGGGTTTGCGACAGGCGATACTGCCCGTGCAGGCTGCAGGCCGGGGCCGGTTGCGTGGTCAGCAGGTGCTGGTCGAAGCCCGGTTGCTCCCAGTTGCCCGCCTCGCAATGCTCGCTGAGCACGCCCAGGTCGACGCGCGTCACTGCCTGCCCATCCAGTTCCGGCAGCAGGGGGACGCAGCCGCTCAGGTCCGGCGTGGCAGGCTGCAAGCCCGCAGCCTGCAGGATGGCCGCTTCCATCAATGCGAAAGGTACGGCGGTGGCCGTGTCGAAGATTTCCCATTCATGGGCGATGTTGTCGCGGGTGTACTGGTTGCCGGGGTCGACGGCGAGCTGCTGCTCGCTGCTCAGCACCAGCACGGCGGCGCGGTTGAGCACCAGTGGCCACAGGGCCCGCAGTTCGGCTTCGCTCAGAGGGTTGAGCGCCTGGTAGGCACGCACGGCCGGCAGGATGCGCAGCGGGTCGCCCTCGGCGTGATGCAGCAGCGCCGCGCAGGTCACCGACAGGTCGGCGATCCGCCAGGTGCGCAACAGGTCACCGAAATCGATCACCCCTTGCAGCTGCCACTGGCGCTCGCCATCGCGGGCCCAGACGGCGTTGTCGTCGGTGATGTCCAGGTGCACGGCCTGGCTTGGCAGCTGGTCGACCAGCGGCGCCAGGTGCTCGGCGGCCAGCTGGGTGGCCTGCTCGATGCGGGCGCGTTGCGCGGCGTTGCCCAGCACCGGCAGCAGGTGCTGGATCAGTGCCTGGGCATGTTGCGGGTCCCATTGCAGGGTGCGCGCCAGGCCCGGGTGGTCGAAAGTGGCCAAGGCCTTGTCCAGCCGCGCGCAGAGCCCGCCGAGCTCGGCCATCAGGCGTGGTTCCATGTGCTTGAGGCGGGTCAGTGGCTGGCCGTCGATGTAGTCGAGCAGGCGCATGCGCAGCGGTTGCCCGTCTATTTCCAGCGCCAGCAGCATCTGGCCATCGCTGGTCGGGCGCACGGCGGGCACCGGCAAGCCCTGTTCGCACAGGTAGGCCAGGGCCGCGTGCTGGGCCTCGAGTTCCAGCTGGGCGTAGCTGCCGTGGCAGGCCTTGAGCACGAAACGGCCTTGTGGTGCGTCTACACGGAAGTTCAGGTCCTGTTGGCTGCCCAGTGCCGAGAGGTTGCCGGTAATGCCGTAGTGCGTTTGCAGCACGGCATGTGCCTGGGCTTCGCCGAGTGCAGGGCTGGGCAGGCCGGAGCGCTGGATCAGCGTGGTCAGGGCAGGGGAGGCGGGCTGGTGTTGTGGGCTGGACATGGGGCTCTACCGTTGCTGCTTGGGTTGACGGTGGAGAATTTATGCCCGATCTGGCTGATGATGGAAGACGATTGTTGTCAGAAAATTTGATGATGGCTTTCGAGCCGACCTGCCTCTAACGCCTTTACTTTAAATAAGGCCGAGTATTCAAAGTCTGTGGGGCGTGAAGTGCGTGTCGGAGATACAGCCGGTTGCCAACGAACTGCTGGCCGCTAACTTGATCATGCGTCGGGGGCATGGGCTGTATGGGGTGACCGACCCCTTTGTACAGGAGATCTGGCGCGAGCGGCAGGAGTTGTTGGGCCGGCTCTGAGCTGCATCAGCCTAGGCCAGCTGGCGCCGGTCTCCCTGGGTATGCAATCTCCCGTAGGACGGCCTTGTGTCGTGAAACGGCCGCAGGGCGGCCCCGGATTTCTGCATGAAAGCATAAATCGCCGGGGCTGCTTTGCAGCCCTTTGGCGACACGAGACCGTTCCCATATGTGCGTTATGGCCTGTGATGCCAATCAGCGCATCATGCCCAGCTCGGCATCATCCATCAGCGCCTTGGCCATCGCACTCAGGTAGTGGGCAGCCCAGATCATCATCGGTTTTTCATCCATCAGGCCGGTGATGGTCAGTTCGCGTACATAGCCCATCAGCTCTGAGGATTGCTCGCGGGCATCGCGACAGGGAATGCCGGGCTCTATGCGGAACAGTGGGTGGGTGCCGTGTTCGCCTTGGTAGAACGTGGTTTTACCGACAGTGAATTGGGTGTCTTCTTTGGTCATTTTTGAATTCCCTCAAAATTCTCGACTGCCCGGACGGGCCCTTTCGCGGGTGAACCCGCTCCCACAGGTACTGCATCTACCTCAAGGCCTGTGGAGATCCTGTGGGAGCGGGTTTACCCGCGAAGAGGCCAGCCCAGACAACGCAACACTAAAGCCTCAGTGCAAAGTCCGAGGCTCAGCGGGCATCTGCACCTGAACCAGTGCCGACTCAAGCAAAGTCCGAAGCGCCTCCAGTTCATGCATCGAGGTCATCATCAGGATCGAAGCCGGCGATTTGGGCTGCAGTAGCAAGGCCTGATGCACCACGGTGGCCGCGCATAGCGCGTAGTCGGTGGCCTGGATCAGGGTGTCTTCGAGGGAATGGGGGGTGTGGGTTGGATCGGGGACAATCTTCAGCATCGTGATTAACCATTGGCTGTGCGGCCACCTGTCTGCTGTCAAACAGTCGGGTGGCAGCTGTACGTGGGTTGACAGACCGGCGGTAAATCACGCAAAAGTTCCGGCGCACGCAAGCGTGCCCACACGCACAGCCACCATGAAGCGGAGACTGCCTGCGTGAATTAACCGTCACAGCCTGTCAAAGCTGTATCGCTGATCTTCAGCGACCAACCGAGACTAGAGCCCAGCCAGAGCAGCCGCAACGGAAAACACGCGGCAGGAGTATGTTTGGGAAATGGCCTACAGGGAAGGGGTTAAATCCGACATGTCAGGTGTTCTGCGCCCGATTGCGTCAGGGCGGGAGGTGACCGGTTTGATTTCTGTGGTGGCGCGAAAATCGAGCGCCGACCGCGCGGCGCTTCGCGGGACAAGTCGGATCGCCGCACCGCCGCTCCCACATTTGTTGCAACGTGCCGAACCTGTCAGGCCATGGTGGCCAACTTTGGTGGGCTGGCTGGATTTCTGAGTTGGCACTGCTGCCGCCCCATTTACCTCAGGCCTTGCACCAAGGCTGACAACGCCTCTTTCACAGGCATGGCCACGTTGCAACAAATGTGGGAGCGGCGGTGCGGCGATCCGACTTGTCCCGCGAAGCGCCGCGTGGGCGGCGCTCGGTCTCACAGGCGCAGAAAGTGTCAAGACGAACACCCGCGAAGCGCCGCGCGGGCGGCGCTCGATCTTGAGGACTCTACAAAACTTAAGGCGAACCCGCCTCAACTTCCAAGAACGCCGCCTCCAGCAACTGCCGGGTATACGGATGCTGCGGCGCATGGAAGATCGCCTGCGCATCCCCTTGTTCCACCACATGCCCATGCTTGATCACCATCAACTGGTGGCTCAACGCCTTGACTACCGCCAGGTCATGGCTGATGAACAGGTAGGTCAGGTTGTATTTCTGCTGCAGATTGCGCAGCAACTCCACCACCTGCCGCTGTACCGTGCGGTCCAGCGCCGAGGTAGGTTCATCCAGCAGGATCAGCGCCGGCTTCAATACCAACGCCCGGGCAATGGCAATGCGCTGGCGCTGCCCACCGGAAAACTCATGCGGATAGCGATGCCGCGTGCGTGGGTCCAGCCCGACTTCCTCCAGGGCCGCAATAATCGCCGCTTCCTGTTCCTGCGCCGTGCCGATGCGGTGAATGCGCAACCCTTCGCCGACAATGTCCTCCACGCACATGCGCGGGCTCAGGCTGCCGAACGGGTCCTGGAACACCACCTGCATTTCCCGGCGCAACGGGCGCACGGCCTTCTGGTTCAGCCCTTCCAGATCCTGCCCATGAAAGCGAATGCCGCCCTGGCTGGAGATCAGCCGCAAGATCGCCAAACCCAAAGTCGACTTGCCCGACCCGGACTCGCCGACAATCCCCAGCGTCTGCCCTTGCGGCAAGCTGAAGTTGATCCCGTCCACCGCCTTCACATGGTCGACCGTGCGCCGCAGCAGGCCCTTCTTGATCGGGAACCACACCTTGAGGTCATCCACCTCCAGCAACGGCGCGCCCACCGGGTTGTGCGCCGGTAGCCCGCTGGGCTCGGCATTGATCAGCATCTGCGTGTAGTGGTGCTGCGGTGCGCTGAACAGCCTGGCGCATTCGGCCTGCTCGACAATCTGCCCGTGCTGCATCACGCACACACGGTGGGCGATGCGCCGCACCAGGTTCAGGTCATGGCTGATCAGCAGCAGGGCCATGCCCAGACGCGCCTGCAGTTCCTTGAGCAGTTCGAGAATCTTCAACTGCACGGTCACGTCCAGCGCCGTGGTCGGCTCGTCCGCAATCAGCAGTTCCGGCTCGTTGGCCAGGGCCATGGCGATCATCACCCGCTGGCGCTGCCCGCCCGACAGCTCATGGGGCAGGGCCTTCAGGCGCTTGCGTGGCTCGGGAATGCCGACCATCTCCAGCAGTTCCAGGGTGCGCGCGGTTGCTTCCTTGCCGGTCAGGCCCTTGTGCAGCAGGAGGATTTCGTTGATCTGCTTCTCGATGCAGTGCAACGGGTTCAGCGAGGTCATCGGCTCCTGGAAGATCATTGCAATGCGGTTGCCGCGAATGCGCTGCATGGTCTTCTCGTTCTGCTGCAGCAGGTCTTTGCCCTCGTAGCGGATGCTGCCGCTGGGGTGGCGGGCCAGGGGGTAGGGCAGCAGGCGCAGGAGCGAGTGCGCGGTAACCGATTTGCCCGAGCCACTCTCGCCCACCAGTGCCAGCGTCTCACCCTTGCGGATGTCGAAGCTGATGCCGTTCACAACGCGGTGGGCCTGGTCCCCGGTGACGAACTCCACCGCCAGGTCGCGCACTTCGATCAGGTTCTGTTCACTCATGTCACTTCCTCGGGTCGAAGGCATCGCGGGCGGATTCGCCGATGAACACCAGCAGGCTCAGCATCAGCGCCAGCACGGCGAAGGCGCTGATGCCCAGCCATGGGGCCTGCAGGTTGGACTTGCCCTGGGCCACCAGTTCGCCCAGCGACGGTGCGCCCGGCGGCAGGCCGAAGCCGAGGAAGTCCAGGGCGGTGAGGGTGCCGATGGCGCCGGTGAGAATGAACGGCATGAAGGTCATGGTCGAGATCATGGCGTTCGGCAGGATATGCCGGTACATGATCGCGCCGTTGCGCATCCCCAACGCGCGGGCTGCGCGCACGTATTCCAGGTTGCGCCCGCGCAGGAACTCGGCGCGTACCACATCCACCAGGCTCATCCACGAGAACAGCAGCATGATGCCCAGCAGCCACCAGAAGTTGGGCTGCACGAAGCTGGCAAGGATGATCAGCAGGTACAGCACCGGCAGGCCCGACCAGACTTCCAGGAAACGTTGCCCGGCCAGGTCGACCCAGCCGCCATAGAAGCCCTGCAAGGCACCGGCGATCACGCCGACGATTGAGCTGAGCACGGTCAGGGTCAGGGCGAACAGCACGGAAATGCGGAAGCCGTAGATCACCCGTGCCAGCACATCGCGGCCCTGGTCGTCGGTACCCAGCAAGTTGTCCGCCGACGGTGGGGCCGGGGCGGGTACGCGCAGGTCGTAGTTGATGCTCTGGTAGCTGAACGGGATCGGTGCCCACAGCACGAAGCTGTCTTTCTTCTCCAGCAGTTCGCGGATGTACGGGCTCTTGTAGTTGGCTTCCAGCGGGAATTCGCCGCCAAAGGTGGTTTCCGGGTAGCGCTTGAACGCCGGGAAATACCATTCGCCGTCGTAGCGCACGGCAATCGGCTTGTCGTTGGCGATCAGCTCGGCGCCCAGGCTCAGGCCGAACAGGATCAGGAACAGCCACAGCGACCACCAGCCACGGCGGTTGGCCTTGAAGCGCTCGAAGCGCCGGCGGTTGAGGGGGGACAAGGCCATGTCAGTGCTCCCGGCTGGCGAAGTCGATGCGTGGATCGACCAGGGTGTAGGTCAGGTCGCCGATCAGTTTCACCACCAGCCCCAGCAGGGTGAAGATGAACAGGGTGCCGAAGACCACCGGGTAGTCGCGGTTGATGGCTGCCTCGAAACTCATCAGGCCGAGGCCGTCGAGGCTGAAGATCACCTCGATCAGCAAGGAACCGGTGAAGAAGATGCCGATGAACGCCGAAGGGAAACCGGCAATCACCAGCAGCATGGCGTTGCGGAACACATGGCCGTACAGCACCCGTGGCCGGCTCAGGCCCTTGGCCTTGGCGGTGACCACGTATTGCTTGTTGATCTCGTCGAGGAAGCTGTTCTTGGTCAGCAAGGTCATGGTGGCGAAGTTGCCGATGACCAGCGCGGTGATCGGCAGCACCAGGTGCCAGAAGTAGTCCAGCACCTTGCCGGTGGTGCTCAGCTCGTCGAAGTTGTTGGAGGTGAGGCCGCGCAGCGGGAACCAGTCGAAGTAGCTGCCGCCGGCGAACAGCACGATCAGCAGGATGGCGAACAGGAACGCCGGGATGGCGTAGCCGACGATGATCGCCGAACTGGTCCACACGTCGAAATGGCTGCCGTGGCGCACGGCCTTGGCAATGCCCAGCGGGATCGACACCAGGTACATGATCAGCGTGCTCCACAGCCCCAGCGAAATCGACACAGGCATCTTCTCGATGATCAGGTCGATGACCTTGGCATCGCGGAAGAAGCTGTCGCCGAAGTCCAGCCGGGCGTAGTTCTTGATCATGATCCACAGGCGCTCGGGCGGCGACTTGTCGAAGCCGTACATGCGTTCGATTTCGGCGATCAGTGCCGGGTCCAGGCCCTGGGCGCCCCGGTAGTTGGAGCCGGCCACGGACACTTCGGCGCCACCACCGGCAATGCGGCTGGTGGCGCCTTCGAAACCTTCGAGCTTGGCGATCATCTGCTCGACCGGGCCGCCGGGGGCGGCCTGGACGATGATGAAGTTGATGATCAGGATGCCGAACAGGGTCGGGATGATCAGCAGCAGGCGGCGCAGGATGTAGGCCAGCATGTTATTCGGCCTCGTCCGCAGTGGTTTCGCTGACGGCCGGGGTTACGCCGGGCTTGATCCACCAGGTGTCGATGCCGATGTCGTACTTGGGCGAGACGTCCGGGTGGCCGATGTGGTTCCAGTAGGCCACGCGCCAGGTCTTGATGTGCCAGTTGGGGATCACGTAGTAGCCCCACAGCAGCACGCGGTCGAGGGCCCGGCAGTGGTCGATCAGGCTCTGTCGCGAATCGGCATTGATCAGCTGTTCCACCAGCTGGTCGATGGCCGGGTCGCGCAGGCCGATGAAGTTGCGGCTGCCGGGGTTGTCGGCGGCGGCACTGGACCAGAACTCGCGCTGCTCGTTGCCCGGCGAGTTGGACTGCGGGTAGCCACCGACGATCATGTCGTAGTCGCGCGAACGCAGGCGGGTGATGTACTGGGACACGTCGACCCGGCGGATGTTCAGGTCGATGCCAAGGTCGGCGAGGTTGCGCTTGAACGGCAGCAGGATGCGTTCGAACTCGGTCTGTGCCAGCAGGAACTCGATGCTCACCGGCTTGCCCTGGGCGTCGACCATCTTGTCGTCGACGATTTTCCAGCCGGCTTCCTGCAGCAGCTTGTAGGCCTGGCGCTGTTGTTCGCGGATCATGCCGCTGCCGTCACTGACCGGGTTGCGGAAGGCTTCGCTGAATACCTGCTCGGGGACCTTGCCACGCAGCGGTTCGAGGATTTTCAGCTCGTTGGGGCCGGGCAGGCCGCGGGCGGCCATTTCCGAGTTTTCGAAGTAGCTGCCGGTGCGGGTGTAGGCGCCGTTGAACAGCTGCTTGTTGGTCCACTCGTAGTCCAGCAGCAGGCTCAGCGCCTGGCGCACGCGCACGTCCTGGAACACCGGGCGGCGGATGTTGAAGATGAAGCCCTGCATGCCGGTGGGGTTGCCGTTGGGCAACTCTTCCTTGATCAGGCGACCATCGCGTACGGCGGGTACGTTGTAGGCGGTGGCCCAGTTCTTCGCGCTGACTTCCAGCGCATAGTCGAACGCACCAGCCTTGAGTGCTTCCAGGGCGACGGTGGTGTCGCGGTAGGAGTCGAAGGTCATGACGTCGAAGTTGTAGAAGCCACGGTTGATCGGCAGGTCCTTGGCCCAGTAGTCCTTGACCCGCTCGTAGCGCACCGAGCGCCCGGCCTTGACCTCGGCGACCTTGTACGGGCCGCTGCCCAGCGGGATTTCCAGGTTGCCGCGGTTGAAATCGCGGCTTTCGTACCAGTGCTTGGGCAGTACCGGCAGTTGGCCGAGAATCAGCGGCAGCTCGCGGTTGTTCTTGTGCTTGAAGGTGAACAGCACCGTCAGCGGGTCTTCGGCGACCACTTCGGCGACGTCGGCGTAGTACTGGCGGTACAGCGGCGCGCCGTCCTTGATCAGGGCATTGAAGGTGAACACCACGTCGTCGGCGCGCATCGGGTGGCCGTCGTGGAAGCGTGCCTCGGGGCGCAGGTAGAAGCGCACCCAGCTGTTGTCCGGGGCCTTTTCGATCTTGCCGGCCACCAGGCCGTACTCGGTGAACGGCTCGTCCTGGCTCTGGCGCATCAGGGTGTCGTAGATGCTGCTGATGTTCTCGGCCGGCACGCCCTTGTTGATGAACGGGTTGAGGCTGTCGAAACCGCCGAAGCTGGACTGGCGGAAGGTGCCACCCTTGGGTGCGTCAGGGTTGACGTAGGCGAAGTGCTTGAAGTCGGCGGGGTACTTGGGTGGCTCGTCGTACAGGGTGAGCGCATGTTGCGGTGCGGCCAGGGCGGGAAGGCTCAGGCAGGCAAGCAACAGGCTGCCGGCCAGCCGGCGCAGTCGGTGCGTTGGCGTCATTGGGCTTTCTCCGAAGTCTTGATCCACCAGCTGTTCAGCCCAAGGGTGTAGGGCGGCGTGGTGACGAAGGCGAACCGGTTGCGGTAGGCCAGGCGATGATTGTCGAGGTACCAGTTGGGGATCATGTAGTACTGCCATGAGAGCACGCGGTCCAGGGCGCGGGCGGCGGCGACCTGGTCATCGCGGGTACGGGCGGCGAGCAGGGTGTCGAGCAGATGGTCGACCACCGGGTCTTTGACCCCAGCATAGTTCTTGCTGCCCTTGGTCGTGGCCTGGCTGGAGTGGAAGTACAGCCACTGTTCGAGGCCCGGGCTCAGGGTCTGGTTCAGGGTCATCAGAATCATGTCGAAATCGAACTGGTCCAGGCGTTGTTTGTACTGGGCGCGGTCCACGGTACGCAAGCGCGCATCGATGCCGATGCTGGCCAGGTTTTCGACATACGGTTGCAGGATGCGTTCAAGGTTGGGGTTTACCAGCAGCAGCTCCATGCGCAGCTGCTGGCCCTTGCTGTCGACCAGGCGCTGGCCGTTCAGCTTCCAGCCGGCTTCGGCGAGCAGGCCGAGGGCCTGGCGCAAGGTCTGGCGGTTGATGCCACGGCCATCGGTCTGGCTGACCTTGTAGGGTTCGCTGAACAAGCTGGCCGGCAACTGGTCACGGAACGGCGCCAGCAGCAGCCACTCCTTGCCGGTGGGCAGGCCGGTGGCGGCGAATTCGCTGTTGGGGTAGTAGCTGGTCGAGCGGCGGTAGGCGCCGCTGAACAGGGCGCGGTTGGTCCACTCGAAGTCGAGCATCAGCCCCAGCGCCTGGCGTACCCGTGGGTCGCTGAAGGTGGCCCGGCGGCTGTTCATGAACAGGCCCTGGGTTTGCGTGGGGATGCGGTGCGGGATCTGCGCCTTGATCACCTCGCCCCGGCGCACGGCCGGGAAGTTGTAGCCGTTGGCCCAGTTCTTCGCCTGGTGCTCGATATAGATGTCGAACTCGCCGGCCTTGAACGCTTCGAAGGCGACCGTGGCGTCGCGGTAGAACTCGTATTCCACGCGGTTGAAGTTGTATTTGCCACGGTTTACCGCCAGGTCCTTGCCCCAGTAGTTCTTCACCCGTTCGAACACCAGCCGGCGCCCAGGCTGGACCTGGGTGATGCGGTAGGGGCCGCTGCCCAGCGGGGGCTCGAAGGTGGTGGCCTTGAAGTCGCGCTTTTGCCAGTAGTGCTTGGGCAGCACCGGCATTTCGCCCAGGCGCAGGATCAGCAGCGGGTTGCCGGCGCGCTTGAACACGAAGCGGATGCGCAGCGGGCCGAGGATGTCCACCCGCTGCACTTCCTGCAGGTTGGTGCGGTAGATCGGGTGGCCATCCTTGAGCAGCGTGCGGTAGGAGAAAGCCACGTCTGCCGAGGTGATCGGCTTGCCGTCATGCCAGTGGGCTTCCGGGCGCAGGTTGAACACCACCCAGCTGCGGTCCTCGCTGTACTCCACCGAGCGGGCGATCAGGCCGTAGCTGGAGGTCGGCTCGTCGCCGGACGGGTCGTACTGGCCGGTGCCGACCATCAGCGGCTCGTTCAGCTCGCTGATGCCGTATTGCTGGAAATTGGGCGTGGTAATCGGGCTCGACCCCTTGAAGGTGTAGGGGTTGAGGGTGTCGAAGGTACCGAAAGCCATGGCCCGCAAGGTGCCGCCCTTGGGCGCTTGCGGGTTGACCCAGTCGAAATGGGTGAATGTGGCTGGGTACTTGAGCGTGCCGAACTGCGCGTATCCGTGGCTTTCGCTCACCATCGCGGCTGCGGGAAAGCTCAAGGCCAGGCTGAGTGACAGCAGGAGGGGACGTATCAAGTCGGCATCCGATCCAGAGGCGTTGGGCTTTGATCGGGGTACAGTAACAGCTTGGTGGGGTTGGAAAAAGAGAGGTTTTGAAGGTGGGGTTGGCGGGCGTGCCTGCTTCTGTCCAATGGGAATGACGCGGTAGCTGTAGGAGCGGCCTTGTGTCGCGATCGGGCTGCGCAGCAGCCCCAGCGATATCGGCATCACCTTCAATAATCTGGGACTGCTGCGCAGCCCGATCGCGACACAAGGCCGCTCCTACAGCCACCGCGTCAATGCGGCGGGCGGGGATCAATGCGAGAGGTAGACGGTGAGGGTCTGGCCTGGCTTCAGGGCATGGCCGCTGCGCGGGTTCCAGCGTTTGAGGTGCTTCATTTCCACGTTGAAGCGCTTGGCCACCAGGTACAGCGAATCGCCTTTGCGTACCTTGTACTGCGTGGAGCGCTGCCCGGAGGCGGCTACCCGATTGCCAGCAGCGCTCGGCGCGCTGCCACCGCGCAGGGCCAGGACCTGGCCAGCGCGCACGCTGTTGCCGGAGAGACGGTTCCAGCGCTTGATGTCCTTGACCGAAACGCGGTTGGCCTTGGCGATGGCGCCCAGGTTGTCGCCGCGCTTGACCCGGTAGCTGCGCGCCGCCACCGGGGCCTTGGCTTCGGCCACGGCGCGGGCGAACACCGCCTTGTTCGGCTGCAGGCTGACCAGTTGCTCGGGCTTGAGGTTGGACAGGCTGTCGCTCAGCAGCTGCGCCTTGGCGGTGGGTACCAGCAGCTGCTGCGGGCCATCCACGGTCATGCGCTTCTTGAATGCCGGGTTGAGCTGGATCAGCTCGTCTTCGTCGATGTTGGCGAAGGCCGCTACCCGCGACAGGTCGAGGCGGTCGTTGATGGCCACCGCCTCGAAGTAGGGTTCGTTGGCGATCGGGTTCAGGTTCACGCCATAGGCTTCCGGCGTGAGTACCACCTGCGACAGGGCCAGCAGCTTGGGCACGTAGTCGCGGGTTTCCTGCGGCAGCGGCAGGTTCCAGTAGTCGGTGGGCAGGCCGAGCCGTTCGTTGCGCTCGATGGCGCGGCTGACCGTGCCTTCGCCGGCGTTGTAGGCAGCCAGGGCCAGCAGCCAGTCGCCGTTGAACATGTCGTGCAGGCGGCTGAGGTAGTCCAGGGCGGCGTTGGTTGAGGCGGTCACGTCGCGACGGCCATCGTAGAAGTTGGTCTGGCGCAGATTGAAGTGGCGGCCGGTGGACGGAATGAACTGCCACATCCCCGCGGCATGGGCGCGCGAGTAGGCCATCGGGTTGTAGGCGCTCTCGATGGCTGGCAGCAGGGCCAGTTCCAGCGGCATGTCGCGTTCCTCGAGGCGCTCGACGATGTAGTGCAGGTAGAGGCTGCCACGCTCGCCGGCGCTTTCGATGTAGCTTGGGTTGCTGGCGAACCACAGGCGCTGCTGCTCGATGCGCGGGTTGACGTCGATGTTGTCCTGCAGGGCAAAGCCCTGGCGCATGCGTTCCCATACGTCCTGTGGCGCCTGCTCGGCCGGCTTGACCAGCAACGGTGAAGGCTTGTGCTTGATCCGCGCCTGGTAGTTGTGAGCGCGAACGCTATCGGATTCGTCGAGCTGACGAGTGCTCTGGCAGCCCACCAACGTGGCGGCCAGGGCCAGCGCACTGATTTGGGCCAGGCGCGTCAGGGCGACGGAATGAGAGGTTCTGCGGCTACGGGAAGACATCGGCTGACACAGGTTTCCGGGCGAAAAATTTCGGCGATTCTAGAAACCGCTCCGGGCCTGGTCAACCTTTGACCATCGCTTGCGATATATCTTGAGGTTATCAGAAGGTGTCCTTCCAAGACCTCAAGGCAGCAAAAACAGCGACATGCGAGGGGTTTGAATGTCCCTTCCATTCGTCTGCTTTTTGTTTAACTAATGTTTCAGAGGTGCGCAGGAAGGGGTTGGTCAGGCGCTCCAGACCGATCGTTGATGGCAATGTGATGCGATTGTCAGCACGCAAACGGGTAACGTCCTCGAACCGCTGCTGAACGTGCGGGTTCTCGGGTTCCACCGCCTTGGCGAAACGCAGGTTGCTCAGAGTGTATTCGTGGGCGCAGTACACCTCGGTCTGCTCTGGCAGGGCTGCCAGGCGGGCGAGGGCTGGCTGCATCTGTTCGGGGGTGCCTTCGAACATGCGCCCGCAACCGGCGGCGAACAGCGTGTCGCCACTGAACAGCACCGGCGTTGCCGGCTGGTCGCTGAACAGGGCGATATGCCCCAGGGTATGGCCGGGCACGGCCAGCACCTGGAAGGTCACGCCCAGCACGGTCACCTGGTCACCTTCGTCCAGCGCCAGGTCACGGCAGGGAATGCGCTCGTGGGCCGGGCCGCAAACCCGCGCGCCGGTCAGTTGCTTGAGCCGTTCCACGCCGCCGACGTGGTCGTTGTGGTGGTGGGTGACCAGGATGTCGCTCAGTACCCAGCCGGGGTTGGCTGACAGCCAGCGTTCCACTGGGCCGGCGTCACCCGGATCGACCACCGCGCAGCGGCGTTTGGCAGTATCCTGTAACAACCAGATGTAGTTGTCGGAGAAAGCGGGGAGAGCATCGATCTGTATCATGGTGCGGATCCGATTCGCCTAGCGTGGCACATGAAGGCATCTTATCCGCGATGGCGCGGTGCGAGAACCTTCGAGGGAGAGCGCAATGACCGACCAAGCCTTTGCCCAGGCAGACCCGGACTGGGTCAAGCTGATCAGCCTGGCCCGTGAGTGGTTCAACGGCCCACTCGGCCAACTGATGCTCAGGGAGGAGGAAAAACTGCTGGAAGAAGAGCTCGGGCGCTTCTTCGGGGGTTACCTTGTGCACTACGGGCCCTGCGCCGAGCCACCGCCCAGCGCGCCCCAGGTGCAGCGCAACGTGCGCCTCGGTGCACCGCTGCCGGGGGTGGAGATTGTCTGCGAGGAGCAGGCCTGGCCGCTGAGCGAGCACGCCGCCGATGTGGTGGTGCTGCAGCATGGCCTGGATTTCTGCCTTTCGCCCCACGGCCTGCTGCGCGAGGCGGCCAGCGCGGTGCGCCCGGGCGGGCACCTGCTGATCGTCGGGATCAACCCCTGGAGCAGCTGGGGCATGCGCCATTTCTTCAGCCACGGCGCCTTGCGCAAGGCCCGTTGCATCTCGCCGTCACGGGTGGGCGACTGGCTCAACCTGCTGGGCTTCGCGCTGGAGAAACGCCGCTTCGGGTGCTATCGTCCGCCGCTTGCCTCACCGGCCTGGCAGCAGCGCCTGGCGGGCTGGGAACGGGTGGCCGGCGGCTGGCAGAGCTCCGGTGGCGGGGTGTACCTGCTGGTAGCGCGCAAGATGGTGGTGGGCCTGCGGCCGTTGCGCCAGGAGCGTCGCGAGCCGATGGGCAAGCTGCTGCCGCTGCCACTCGCCAAGGTGAACCGCGCGGCGGCCAACCCGGATACTGAAAAGCACTGAACATGAGTGGTACATGAGCGAAAGCGTCGAGATGTTTACCGATGGTGCCTGCAAGGGCAACCCTGGCCCTGGCGGCTGGGGCGTCCTTATGATCTACAAGGGCGTCGAGAAGGAACTGTGGGGCGGCGAACGCGAAACCACCAACAACCGCATGGAACTGATGGCCGCGATCCAGGGCTTGATGGCGCTGAAGCGCGAATGCGAAGTGGTGCTTACCACCGACTCGCAGTACGTGATGAAGGGCATCAACGAATGGATGACCAACTGGAAGAAGCGCGGCTGGAAAACCGCGGCCAAGGAGCCGGTGAAGAACGCCGACCTGTGGCAGCAGCTGGATGAGCAGGTCAACCGCCACAAGGTGACCTGGAAGTGGGTACGCGGGCATATCGGCCACCCCGGCAACGAACGCGCCGACCAGCTGGCCAACCGTGGGGTCGATGAGGTGCGCGCCAAGCGTTGAGCTGGGGTACAATTCCGGCCTTTGTAACTGATGCAAGTTGGAGCGCCCCGCGTGGAGCAGCAGCAAGATAAACGGTTCGTCATTCTCGATACCGAAACCACGGGTATGCCGGTCAGCGAAGGCCACCGGATCATCGAGATCGGCTGTGTCGAGGTCATCGGCCGGCGCCTGACCGGGCGGCACTTCCACGTCTACCTGCAGCCGGACCGTGAGAGTGACGAGGGCGCCATCAACGTCCACGGCATCACCGATGCCTTCCTGGTCGGCAAGCCACGCTTTGGCGATGTTGCCGAGGAGTTCTTCGAGTTCATCCAGGGCGCCACGCTGGTCATCCACAACGCGGCGTTCGACGTTGGCTTCATCAACAACGAATTTGCCTTGGTGGGCCAGCCGGACCGCGCGGACATTTCGCAGCACTGCACCATCCTCGACACCCTGCTGCTGGCGCGTTCGCGCCACCCGGGGCAGCGCAACAGCCTGGATGCGCTGTGCAAACGCTACGACATCGACAACTCGGGCCGTGAGTTGCACGGCGCATTGCTCGACTCGGAACTGCTGGCTGATGTCTACCTGGCAATGACCGGTGGCCAGACCAGCCTGTCGCTGGCCGGGCATGGGGCAGAGGCCGGGGATGAAGGGGCGGGTGCTGGTGGCAGCGAGATTCGCCGTATTACCGGGCGGGCGCCCGGGCGGGTGATCATGGCCAGTGCCGAGGAGCTGGAGGCGCATGCCGAGCGCCTGGCGGCCATTGCCAAGTCGGCGGGTGGGCCGTCCATGTGGCAGGCCCTGACCGAGACACCTGCTGGCTGATCTTTCGCCTGCTCCAGCCTTTCGCGGGTGAACCCGCTCCCACAGGAAATCGACTGGCCTTGAATGCAATGCGGTCCCTGTGGGAGCGGGTTCACCCGCGAAGAGGCCTGCACAGGCAATACAAGGCTCAACTACCCTGAAATGGACGCCATGTCCTTCGGAGGTAGCCACCTGATGTACAAGGACCTCAAGTTCCCCATCCTCATCGTGCACCGCGCCATCAAGGCCGACAGCGTCGCTGGCGAGCGTGTGCGGGGCATCGCCGAGGAACTGCGTCAGGACGGCTTTGCCATCCTCGCCGCCGCCGACCATGCCGAGGCCTGCCTGGTCGCTGCCACCCACCACGGCCTGGCCTGCATGCTGATTGCCGCCGAGGGCGTCGGCGAGAACACCCACCTGCTGCAGAACATGGCCGAGCTGATCCGCCTGGCCCGCCTGCGTGCCCCCAACCTGCCGATTTTCGCCTTGGGCGAACAGGTGACCCTGGAAAACGCCCCCGCCGAAGCCATGAGCGAGCTCAACCAGCTGCGCGGCATCCTCTACCTGTTCGAAGACACCGTGCCGTTTCTTGCGCGCCAGGTGGCGCGTGCCGCACATATCTACCTCGACGGCCTGCTGCCGCCGTTCTTCAAGGCCCTGGTGCAGCACACCGCGCAGTCCAACTATTCCTGGCACACCCCGGGCCACGGCGGCGGCGTGGCCTATCGCAAAAGCCCGGTGGGCCAAGCCTTTCACCAGTTCTTCGGGGAAAACACACTGCGCTCGGACCTGTCCGTTTCCGTGCCGGAGCTGGGCTCGCTGCTCGATCACACCGGCCCCTTGGCCGAAGCCGAAGCCAGGGCTGCGCGCAACTTTGGCGCCGACCATACCTTCTTCGTCATCAACGGCACCTCCACGGCCAACAAGATCGTCTGGCACGCCATGGTCGGCCGCGACGACCTGGTGCTGGTGGACCGCAACTGCCACAAGTCGGTGGTGCACGCGATCATCATGACCGGTGCCATTCCCCTCTATCTGTGCCCGGAGCGCAACGAACTCGGGATCATCGGCCCTATCCCGCTCAGCGAGTTCAGCGCCGAGGCGATCCAGGCGAAGATCCAGGCCAACCCTCTCGCCCGTGATCGCGGGCAGCGCATCAAGCTGGCGGTGGTGACCAACTCCACCTACGACGGCCTGTGCTACCACGCCGGCTTGATCAAGCAGACCCTGGGCGCCAGTGTCGAGGTGCTGCACTTCGACGAGGCCTGGTTCGCCTATGCGGCGTTCCACGAGTTCTTCACCGGGCGCTATGCCATGGGCACGGCCTGCGCGGCAGACAGCCCGCTGGTGTTCAGCACCCATTCCACCCACAAGCTGTTGGCCGCGTTCAGCCAGGCCTCGATGATTCATGTGCAGGACGGGGCCAGGCGCCAGCTGGACCGTGACCGCTTCAACGAAGCGTTCATGATGCACATCTCGACCTCGCCGCAGTACAGCATTCTCGCTTCGCTGGACGTGGCCTCGACCATGATGGAAGGGCCGGCCGGGCGTTCGCTGCTGCAAGAAATGTTCGACGAGGCGCTGAGCTTTCGCCGTGCCCTGGCCAACCTGCGCGAGCACATCGCCGCCGACGACTGGTGGTTCAGCATCTGGCAGCCGCCGAGCGCCGAAGGCATCCACCGCCTGGCCGCGCAGGACTGGCTGCTGCAGCCGGGGGCGGAGTGGCATGGCTTTGGCGAAGTGGCGGACGACTATGTGCTGCTCGACCCGCTGAAGGTGACCCTGGTAATGCCAGGCCTGAGCGCGGGCGGTGCGCTGGGCGAGCATGGCATCCCGGCGGCAGTGGTCAGCAAGTTCCTCTGGGAGCGGGGGCTGGTGGTGGAGAAAACCGGCCTGTACAGCTTCCTGGTGCTGTTCTCCATGGGCATCACCAAGGGCAAGTGGAGCACCTTGCTCACCGAGTTGCTGGAGTTCAAGCGCCACTATGACGGCAATACCGCCCTGAGCAACTGCCTGCCGAGTGTGGTGTCTGCCGATGCCTCACGCTACCAGGGCATGGGCCTGCGCGACCTGTGCGACCAGTTGCATGGCTGCTACCGCGCCAATGCCACGGCCAAGCAGCTGAAGCGGCTGTTCACGCGCTTGCCGGAGGTAGCCGTGAGCCCGGCCCGGGCCTATGACCAGATGGTGCGCGGTGAGGTGGAGGCGGTGCCGATCGAGGCGCTGCTGGGGCGGGTGGCGGCGGTGATGCTGGTGCCGTACCCGCCTGGTATTCCGCTGATCATGCCGGGGGAGCGGTTCACCGAGGCGACCCGCTCGATAGTCGATTACCTGGCCTTCGCCCGGGCGTTCAACCAGGGCTTCCCAGGTTTCGTCGCTGACGTGCACGGCCTGCAGAACGAAAGCGGCCGCTACACGGTGGATTGCATCAAGGAATGCGAATGATCTCGACGCCGCTGCGCGCCAGTTCGAAGCGGTTTTCACCCAGGTGGTTGACCTTGTCGCCGATGGCCAGGCGATAGGTGGTGATGGGGGCGCCCAGCGTGCTGCCGTCGGTTTGCAGGGTCGATTCCTGGAACTCGTGCACGGGGTAGATGCGGCCTTCGGCGTCACGGGCGTGGAATTGGCCGACCATTACTGCTGCCATTTGGGTGGAAACCTCTGAATTACGTGGGAAATGTCTGCAGGCATAGACCGTGGAACAGCGTCGGAAGTTTTCGCCCCGCGGAAAAAAAACCAAAGCGCCGAGGAACGGTCATCTATAACTACAACGTCCCTTTACCCAGCAGAGGTTGGAAATTGCCATGAGCCAGGTGTATTCGGTAGCGGTTGTCGTCGGTAGCTTGCGCAAGGACTCCTACAACCGCAAGATCGCCCGCGCACTCTCGGAGCTGGCGCCGTCCAGCCTTGCCCTGAAAATCGTCGAGATTGGCGATTTGCCGTTGTACAACGAGGATGTCGAGGCCGAAGCGCTGCCGGAAGCGTGGAAGCGTTTTCGCGACGAGATCCGCCGCAGTGATGCGGTGCTGTTCGTCACCCCGGAGTACAACCGCTCGGTACCTGGCGGCCTGAAGAATGCCATCGATGTGGGCTCGCGGCCTTACGGGCAAAGCGCCTGGAGTGGCAAGCCGGCGGCAGTGGTCAGTGTGTCGCCTGGTGCCATTGGTGGGTTTGGCGCCAACCATGCCGTGCGCCAGTCGCTGGTGTTTCTGGACATGCCGTGCATGCAGATGCCCGAGGCCTACATTGGCGGCGCGGCTAGCCTGTTCGACGATGCGGGCAAGCTCAGTGACAAGACCCGACCGTTCTTGCAGGCGTTTATCGACAAGTTCGCTTCCTGGGTGAAGTTGAACAGGGCAGTTTGACCTGCCTTGAGCAATCATCGCTGAGCGCACGAACCCTGTAGGAGCGGCCTTGTGTCGCGAAAGGGCTGCGCAGCAGCCCCAGGATTTCAGCTTCGCAACATAAATTGCCAGGGCTGCTGCGCAGCCCTTTCGCGACACAAGGCCGCTCCTACAAAAAGCTGTGCGCAGCGGATTAGCGGAAGCTGTAGGAAACCCCGGCATACACGCCAAAGCCTTCGCCCGGCGTCGAACGGGCCTCATCCTTTCCAGCATCGTTGTAGCCAGGTGTCACCGTCGCCGCATAGCGCTTGTTGGTCAGGTTGCGCAGGTCCAGCCAGGTCTGCCAGTCCTGTTTCGGTGAATCCCAGCCCAGGCGTGCGCCGAGCAAGGCATATTCATCGGCGTGGTAGCTGTTGGCGTAGTCCACCTGCACCTTCGACGCCATCTGCGTGTTCACCCCGGCGTAGAAACCGCTCGGCCAGTCATAGCGCAGCTCGGCCTGGTAGTAGTGCATCGGAATGCCCGGCAGGCGGTTGTCGCCGAACTTGTCGTCATCGCGGTAGTGGAAGTCACTGAAGGTATAGGCCTGGCGCAGGCTCAGCCTGCCAGTACCAACACGTTCCCACAGGGTACTGTCGAGGCCGGCTTCCACGCCTTGGTGCACGGTGGCGCTGGCGTTGAATTCCTTGGCCGGAGCGCCTTGCACGATCTCCACCGCCAGCAATTCATGGCGAACCTGCGAGTAGTACCACGCCAGGTCCCAATGCCCCAATGCCGATTCGCCGCGTGTGCCCAGTTCCAGAGTGGTGGCCGTCTGGTTTTGCATTTCGATCGGTTGGTTGGCTGTGGGCGCACTCCAGATCAGGGCCCAGGGATGGGGTGGTTCGACCGAGCGGCTCAGGTTGCCGTACACCTGCAGGTCCGGGCTGATGTCATAGCGCAGCCCCAGGCGTGGTGCATAGTCCCAGTCATGCTGGCTCACTTTGCCGCCCCCGGCAGGGTGGTAAGTGACATCACTTTCACGGCGGGTATAGATCATCGCCAGGCCAGTGGTCAGCCACAGGTTCGGTACCAGCTCCAGGTCATTGCCCACATGCAGCACGGTGTCCGAGCCCTGGTAGGTGAAGTCGCGGGTGCGCTCACCGAACACGTCGCCATTGCGGGTGAACTGCGAAGCACCGCTGTTGGGCAGGTGCTTGGTGGTGCGCCAGCCGACGGTGGTCTTGCTCTCGTGGCCGAACAGCGTGTCGCGGCGGAAGTAGTTCAAGGTGCCGCTCACATCGGTATAGGCCACCTTCAGGCGCATCGGGCCTTCGCGCAGGTCCATCGGGTAGTCGTGGTAGACCAGGCCGGCTTCCAGGCGCGCATCGTCGTCGAGGTAAAAGGTGGTCTTGTTGCCCACCCAGGTACTGCCCGGTTGCGGGCGGCTGTCGTCGCGGGCCAGGTAGGCTGGGTTCGCGGCGCGGGGGTGGTGCTTGATCTGCTCCTTGGTCAGGCGCCCGGCCAACTCGTTCTCGGTTTCCCGATAGCGCAGGTAGAAGCGGGTTTCCAGGTTCGGGTTGAAGCGGTAGCCGACGTTGGCGGCAACGCCCTTGGCGCTGCCGCTGCTGTGCGCCTGGTAGCCGTCATATTCCGAATCGGTCAGTGCCACGTAGTAGTCGAGGTTGCCCAGCACCTGCCCCGAGCTGATGTGCCGGTGCTGGTAGCCGCGGCTGCCGACTTCGTAGCGCACCTGCAGCGGCGCGGCGTCGTAGCCGGTATGGGTGACGTAGTTGATCGCACCGCCAAGGGCGAGGGACCCGTGGTCGAAGCCGTTGGCGCCGCGCAGCACTTCGGCACGGCTCAGCCACAGCGGTTCGAACAGCTCGTAGGGCGTACCGCCCGGGCCGGTCAGGGGCAGGCCGTCGAACATCGTGTACACCCCGGAGCCGTGGGCCCCCGGTGCGCGGTTGATGCCCGAACCGCGGATCGACAGCTTGATGCCATCGTTGCCCGCCGATTGCGCGAACACCCCGGGCTGGTAGGCAAGTACATCCTGGTTGCTGGCAACCCGGCCTTGCCCTACACGCTGCATGTCCACCAGGTTGCTGGCGCCCGGCACTTCGTGCAGGCGTTCGCTGGCGGCGGTCAGGTCGTTCTGCTCCTCATCGGTGATCAGCACCTGGCCCAACTCGACCGAAGGTGCCGCCAGGGCGGGCTGGGAGGCAGCGAAAGCAGCCAGCAGGCCGAGGCAGGATGGTGGGGGCAAAACGCAACGCATTGTACGACTCCAGGCGAAAGGCGAATGGACAACGGCGTTGAGACGAGCGAAATGCCGCTTGGAGCACGAGGAAAGTCGACAAATATCGCGCAACCTTCGTCAGACGGTTTTGTACGAAAGTTCTTTACAAGCCGTAGCGATGGAGCAGGGCGACCCGCGCTTCGTAAGGTGATTGCAGACCGGCAGCGATGCCTCGCTCAATCACCCGTGGAGTTCAAACATGACTGACAACGCACGAAACTCGCAGCAACCCTTGGCGGACGCCCCGGTTCGCCTGACGCCACGTGAACGGCAAGTGCTTTTGTGGTGTGCCTACGGCAAGAGCTCGTGGGAGATTGGCCGGATCCTGGAATGCAAGGAATCGACGGTGAACTTCCATGTGTCGAACATCCTGCGCAAGTTCGATGTGCCCACGCGGGTGGCTGCGGTGATCAAGGCCATTCGCTACGGCATGCTGGCCGAGCAGTGAGGGGGTGAAGCATGGGCAACGATCCTCGGTTACCGCGTTTTGCCGACTGCCATGACCCGTTCTGGCCACGGGTGGACCTGGGCAGGTTGCGTGAGCGCCTGAAGCTGCAGCGGCCTGTCAGTGAGGCTGCGCTGGAAGTGGCCGCACGCTGCGCGGCCATCGACGCGGCACGCGAGTTCGCGCGCTGGCGCGCGGTGTTGCGAGAACGGGGCTACAAGCGCCTCGAGGATGTGGCCGGGCATGACCAGGGGCGTGCATTGCGGGTGTGCTACATCCGCTTTGTCGAAGCCGCGGTCATGCATAGCCTGGGCTCGTCCGCCTACCTGGCCACTGCGCACCGAGGGGCTGCCCATGACTGAAGAATCTGTTTTCGACAGCCTGGCCCCGGCGCTGGTGGAGTTGCTGGGCGTGGATGGCAATGTCCTGTTTGCCGCGCTGCTGGGGGCTTTGTTGGTGAGCGCGGCGCGCGACCGGTTGATCACCAACAAGGCCAGGCGCCTGACACTGGGCAAGAAACTGTTGCTGGTGTTCGTGACCGTGGGGGTGGGCCACCTGTTCGAGCCACTGGTCTCGTCACTGGTGCCCCTGCTGAGCCGTGGCATGGCGGCGTTCGTGGCAGCCGTGGTGGTGATCCCCATCAGCCTCAAGGTGATGGTCTGGCTGGATACCCTGGACCCGCGCGAACTCATCCAGCGCTGGCGCCGCCGGGGCTAGCCGCTGGCGGCATTGGGCAAGCGACTGGTCAGCGCGCTCAATTGCCGTTCCAGCTGCTGGATGCGTTGCTTGTCCTGGACCAGCAGGAGAACGGCCTGGCGATCGGCAAGCGACAAGGTGCGCAGGCGCGCGAGCATGTCGTGTTCCCAGCCGTCTTCGTCCAGGCCTGCGCGATGTCGTTCGGGTTCACCCAGCAGAAGCCAGTCCAGTGAGCATGCATATTGCCTGGCGATGTCTATGCAAAGTGAATAAGGAATGCTGTCGCGCACCTTCCAGCTGCTCAATGTCTGCGGGCTGATCGAAAGCGCTCTGGACAGCTCGGCGTCAGATTCCGTAGCGGTCAGAAGCTTCAGCCGGGTCAGCACCGAAGCAAGTACGTGGGTACTCATAACAAATATCCATGACTGGTTTAATGATATTCCATGGGCTTAAACTACTCGTTATGAATACAGCCCTGCGTTTTAAGGAGCGTTCCTGCAATGAGAAGCATCAAACTGAAGAATACACCTATATATGCAGCCAATACTGATAAAACCGGACGACTATTCTCACAGAAGGTAAGCCTGAACAATGCTTGCAGGTACTTGCCGTGAGTACATACAAGCTGGTTTGCCCGCATTGCCACAGCCGGATGCGCATACGCACCAGTGAAGGGCGTCATATTTTCCTGCGGATCGCCTATTTGCAATGCACCAACGAGGCATGTGGCTGGTCGGTGCGCGCCGAGTTCGAAATGACCCATGAACTCTCGCCCAGCGGCATGCCCAATCCGGAAGTGTACCTGCCTTCGGCCAATGGTGATTTACGCAAGGCAGCGCTGCCGGGGGCCGCCCAGGACAACTCTGGTGAATGAGCCTTCATGCTCACGGATAAAAAGCGCGCAGATAAAAAAACACCCCGCATGAGCGGGGTGTCTTGTTTTGCCGGGGCGATCAGCCGATCAGTTGCAGGCCGGCTTGCTGGACCATTTCCAGCAGCGGTTGCGGGTACACACCCAGCACGAAGGCGAGAATGGCGATGGCCAGCAGCATGACGCCGCCGGTGCGCTGTTCCCACTTCAGCGGGGCGTCGTGGCGACGCAGGTTCGGCTCGACCAGGTACAGGGTGACCATGACGCGCAGGTAGTAGTAGACACCGATGGCGCTACCGATCACCAGGGCACCGACCAGCCACCACAGGTGCGACTCGACGCCAGTGGCAATGATGTAGAACTTGCCGATGAAGCCGGCGGTGAGCGGGATGCCCGCCAGCGACAGCATCATCACGGTCAGTACCGCAGTCAGATACGGACGGCGCCAGAACAGGCCGCGGTACTCGTACAGTGCATCGGCGTCACGGCCGCCGTAAGGCGAGGACATCAGGGTGATGACGCCGAAGGCGCCCAGGCTGGTGATCACGTAGGTGACCAGGTACACGCCCATGGCTTCCAGGGCCAGGCCCTTGCTGGCGACCAGGGCGATGACCAGGTAACCGAAGTGGGCGATGGACGAGTAACCGAGCAGGCGCTTGAGGTTGCTCTGGGTCAGTGCCAGCAGGTTACCGATCAGGATCGAGGCCACGGCAATCACCGCCAGTACCGTGCTCAGCACGCCGCTGCTGGCAGCAGGGGAGAGCATGAACAGGCGCACGACCACGGCGAACACCGCAACCTTGCTGGCGGTGGCCAGGAAGGCAGCGACTGGTGCCGGGGCGCCTTCGTACACGTCCGGGGTCCACAGGTGGAACGGTACCAGCGACAGCTTGAAGGCCAGGCCGACCAGCATCATGCCCAGGCCCAGCTGGGCCACCAGGCTTGGCATGCTGGTGGCGGCCAGGGCCTTGCCGATCTGGTCGAAGCTCAGGCTGCCGGCGTCGGCGTACAGCAGGGCCATGCCGAACAGCAGGAAGGCCGAGCCAGCGGCCGACAGCACCATGTACTTGATGCCGGCTTCCAGCGAGCGCTTGTTGAAGAAGGCATACGCCACCAGGCCGTAGACCGGTACCGAAAGCAGCTCCAGGCCGATGAACAGGCCGGCCAGGTGGTTGGCGCTGACCAGCACCAGGCCACCGAGGGCCGACATCAGCAGCAGCAGGTAAAGTTCTTCACGGTTGCCCGGGAAGCCCTTGGAGCCTTCGCCGAGGTAGGCGTGGGCGAGGGTGACGCAGGCCAGCGTCGCCACCAGGATGATCGCCATGTACAGGCAGGCGAACTTGTCGATGGTGATCAGCGGGGTGACCGCCAGCGGCGCAACCTTCAGCGCCGGCAGGATCGACAGCAGGGCCAGGTTGAGGCCCACGGTGGACAGCAGGAAGGTCTGCGAGTGGTTGCGCTTCCAGGCGATCGCCAGCATCACCACCACCGTGGTGATGGTGGTGATCAGCATCGGCGCCAATGCGATGAAGTGTTGAGTGGTGAATTCCATAGCGCTCTTACCGGGCCGAAGCGAGTTGAGTGAAAGCGGAACCGAGCCACTGCTGCACACCACTCATGGTGGCGGCAGAGGTGTCGAGGAACGGCTGCGGATACACGCCCAGCAGGATCAGCAGTACCGCCAGACCCAGGACCATGATCAGTTCGCGACCGTCCATGCCGGCCAGCACGGTGTCGGTCTTGGCCGGGCCGAAGTAGGCGCGGTGGATCATGATCAGCGAGTACACCGAACCGAACACCAGGCCAGTGGTGGCGATCACGGTGATCCACGGCACGCTGGCGAAGCTGCCGATCAGGATCAGGAACTCGCCGACGAAGTTGCCGGTACCGGGCAGGCCCAGGGAGGCGGCGGCGAAGAACAGGCTGATGGCTGGCAGGTAGGCGATGCGGTGCCACAGGCCACCCATCTGGCGCATGTCACGGGTGTGCAGACGCTCGTACAGCTGGCCGGCCAGGATGAACAGCGCGGCAGCGGACAGGCCGTGGGCCAGCATCTGGATCACCGCGCCTTGCAGGGCCTGCTGGCTGCCGGAGTAGATACCGATCAGCACGAAGCCCATGTGCGAGACGCTGGAGAAGGCGACCAGGCGCTTGATGTCGGTTTGCGCGAAGGCCAGGAAGGCACCGTAGAAGATACCGATCAGGCCCAGGGTCATGGCGATTGGCGCAAACTCGGCCGAAGCGTTCGGGAACAGCGGCAGGGCGAAGCGCAGCAGGCCGTAGGCCGCAGTCTTCAGCAAGATACCGGCCAGGTCCACGGAGCCTGCGGTCGGTGCCTGGGCGTGAGCGTCAGGCAGCCAGGAGTGGAACGGCACCACCGGCAGCTTCACCGCGAAGGCGATGAAGAAGCCCAGCATCAGCAGGTACTCGGTACCGGCTGGCAGTTCGGCCTTGAGCAGGTCGCTGTAGTTGAAGGTGATCACGCCGGTGTTGGTGTAGTTGACCAGCACCAGGCCGAGGATCGCCACCAGCATGATCAGGCCGCTGGCCTGGGTGAAGATGAAGAACTTGGTCGCCGCGTAGATCCGGGTCTTCTTGCCGTCCGACGAGCTGTGACCCCAGAGCGCGATGAGGAAGTACATCGGCACCAGCATCATTTCCCAGAAGAAGAAGAACAGGAACAGGTCCAGGGCCAGGAACACACCGACCACGCCGCCGAGGATCCACATCAGGTTGAGGTGGAAGAAGCCGACGTGACGCTGGATCTCTTTCCAGGAGCACAGTACCGACAGCACACCGAGCAGGCCGGTGAGCAGGATCATCAGCAGCGACAGGCCGTCGAGGGCCAGGTGGATGCTGATGCCGAAGCGCTGGATCCACTGGACTTTGTATTCCAGGGCCCAGGCAGGCTCGGCGCCCGGAGCGGGGGCCAGGGTGTAGTCGCCGTTACCCCACAGCCACAGGCCGATGCCGAGCAGCAGGGACATGGTCAGCAGCGCGATCCAGCGCGGCAGGGTGGCGCCGAAGCGCTCACCCAGCCAGCACAGGAAGCCGCCGATGAAGGGGATCAGGATCAGCCAAGGCAAAATCATGACGGGTTCGTTTCCTTTTGCAGGGTCGCAAGGTTCGCAAGATTCATGGTCATACCGCGGCCACTACCACAGCGCCGAGTACCAGCACTGCGCCAACGGCGATCGAAGCGGTGTACCAGCGCAGCTGGCCGGTCTCGGTCTTGCTCATGGCGACGTGGCCGCCGCGAGCCAGGCGAGGGATCAGGCCGATGCTGCGGTCAACCGGGTCCTTGCGCAGGATGTGGCTGATCAGCAGGTAAGGTTTGACGAACAGCTTGTCGTAGATCCAGTCGAAGCCCCAGGCGGCGAACCACCAGGCCGACAGGACACGACCGATACCGCTGTTGGCGACGGCGCTGACGAAGCGGCGCTTGCCCAGGAACAGCAGGGCCGACAGCAGGATACCGGCGATGGCGATGGCGCCCGAAGTGAGCTCCAGCGCATGCTTGGCTTCGCCACCGGCGTGGCCGGCGCTTTCAGGCAGCACGCCTGCCAGCGGCGGGGTGATCCAGGCGCCGACGAAGGTCGACAGCACGATCAGCACGCCCAGTGGCAGCCAGTGGCTGATGCCGTGGCCAGCGTGGGCTTCGGTCTTGGCTTCGCCGTGGAAGGCGATGAAGATCAGGCGGAAGGTGTACAGCGAGGTCATGAACGCACCGACCAGGCCGGCGTACAGCAGGCCGGTGTTGCCGCTGGCGAAGGCTTCCCAGAGGATCTCGTCCTTGGAGTAGAAGCCCACGGTCACGATCGGCAGTGCAGCCAGGGCAGCGCCACCGACCACGAAGCTGGCGTAGGCCAGCGGCAGTTTCTTCCACAGGCCGCCCATCTTGAAGATGTCCTGCTCGTGGTGGCAGGCAACGATCACCGCACCGGAGGCAAGGAACAGCAGGGCCTTGAAGAAGGCGTGGGTCATCAGGTGGAAGATCGCCGCGTCCCAGGCGCCAACGCCCAGGGCCAGGAACATGTAGCCGATCTGGCTCATGGTCGAGTAGGCGAGGATACGCTTGATGTCGGTCTGTACCAGCGCGGCGAAGCCGGCCAGTACCAGGGTCACGCCACCGACCACGCCTACCAGGTGCAGGATGTCCGGCGCCAGCAGGAACAGGCCGTTGGTACGGGCGATCAGGTACACGCCCGCGGTCACCATGGTTGCCGCGTGGATCAGCGCGGAGACCGGAGTAGGGCCGGCCATCGCGTCGGCCAGCCAGGTCTGCAGTGGCAGCTGGGCCGATTTACCGACCGCACCACCCAGCAGCATCAGGGTTGCCAGCACCATCCAGGTGTCGCCAGCCTGGAACTTCTGCGGGGCCAGCACCAGCAGTTCCTGCACGTTCAGGGTACCCAGCTGGACGAACAGGATGAACAGGCCGATGGCCATGAACACGTCGCCGATACGGGTGACGATGAATGCCTTGAGTGCCGCGTTACCGTTGTTGCGGTTGCTGTAGTAGAAACCGATCAACAGGTACGAGCACAGGCCCACGCCTTCCCAGCCGAAGTAGATGAACAGCAGGTTGTCGCCCAGCACCAGGAACAGCATGCTGGCGATGAACAGGTTGGTGTACGCGAAGAAGCGCGAGTAGCCGGCTTCGCCACGCATGTACCAGGAGGCGAACAGGTGGATCAGGAAGCCGACACCGGTGACCACGCCGAGCATGGTGACCGACAGGCCGTCCAGGTACAGGGTGAAGTTCGGCGCGAAGCCGTCCACCGACATCCACTGCCACAGCAGCTGGCTGTACGCGCCGCCCTCAGGCGGGGCGACGTTGAATTGCCAGATGACGTAGGCGGCGGTGGCGGCCGAAAGGCCTACCGAGCCGACGCCGATCAGGGCGGACAGGTTCTCCGAGAACCGCCCGCGCGAGAACGACAGCAGCAGGAAGCCGACGAGGGGGAAGACGAAAGTCAGGAAGAGAAGGTTCATCCGCGCATCTCACTGGCAGCATCGATGTCGAGAGTGTGGAAGCGGCGATACAGCTGCAGCAGGATGGCCAGGCCAATACTGGCCTCGGCGGCTGCCAGGCTGATCACCAGAATGAACATCACCTGGCCGTCGGGCTGGACCCAACGGGCACCGGCGACGACGAACGCCAGGGCAGAGGCGTTCATCATGACTTCCAGGCTCATGAGCACGAAGAGGATGTTGCGGCGGACCATCAGGCCAACCAGACCTAAGCAGAACAGGATGCCGGCGACTGCCAGACCATGCTCGAGAGGGATAGCACCCATGATTTACTCCTTCGCCTCGTTGCGGCCCAGGTGGAAGGCGGTGACGGCCGCGGCCAGCAGCAGCATCGAAGCCAGTTCGACCACCAGCAGGTAGGGGCCGAACAGGCTGATGCCGACTTCTTTCGGGCCCACGGTGGTACCGCTGATGCCGGCGCCGCTCGGGGTGACGAACAGCACGTACAGCAGCTCCAGCAGCAGCAGGGCGGCGAGGATCACCGGCCCGGCCCAGATACCGGGCTTGAGCCAGCCCCGTTCCTGGGCGACCGAAGCCGGCCCGAGGTTGAGCATCATCACCACGAACACGAACAGCACCATGATGGCGCCGGCGTAGGCGATCACTTCCAGGGCGCCGGCGAACGGCGCACCCAGGGCGAAGAAGATCATGGCCACGGAAATCAGCGAAATGATCAGGTAAAGCAAGGCGTGCACGGGGTTGGTGCCGCTCACCACCCGAAGGGTGGAGACCACGGCGATCCCGGATGCGAAGTAGAAAGCGAATTCCATCTTTCTGTCCTTATGGGAGCAAGCTCTTCACGTTGATCGGCTCGGCTTCGTTCTGTGCAGAGCCCTTCGGCTTGCCAGCGATTGCCATGCCGGCAACACGGTAGAAGTTGTAGTCAGGGTTCTTGCCGGGGCCGGAGATCAGCAGATCTTCTTTCTCGTACACCAGGTCCTGACGCTTGAACTCGGCCATTTCGAAATCCGGAGTCAGCTGGATCGCGGTGGTCGGGCACGCTTCTTCACACAGGCCGCAGAAGATGCAGCGCGAGAAGTTGATGCGGAAGAACTCCGGGTACCAGCGGCCGTCCTCGGTCTCGGCCTTCTGCAGCGAGATGCAGCCGACCGGGCAGGCCACCGCGCAGAGGTTGCACGCTACGCAGCGCTCCTCGCCATCGGGGTCGCGGGTGAGGACGATGCGGCCGCGGTAGCGCGGCGGCAGGTACACGGGCTCTTCGGGGTATTGCAGGGTGTCGCGCTTGCGGAACCCGTGGGAGAACACCATTGCCAGGCTGCGCAGCTGGGTGCCGGTGCCCTTAACGATGTCGCCGATATACTTGAACATGGGTCAAATCCTCACTGGGCCGCGACGGCTGGTGTGTTGTAGAGCACGATCGCAGCGGTCACCAGCAAATTGATCAGGGTCAGCGGCAGGCAGAACTTCCAGCTGAAGTCCATCACCTGGTCATAGCGTGGGCGCGGGATCGAGGCGCGCAGCAGGATGAACAGCATGATGAAGAACGCGGTCTTCAGCGCGAACCACAGGAACGACAGTTGCGGCAGGATGCCGAACGGGCCGTGCCAGCCGCCGAAGAACAGGGTTACCAGCAGCGCCGAGATGAGGATGATGCCGATGTACTCACCGACGAAGAACATGCCCCATTTCATGCCGGCATACTCGATGTGGTAGCCGTCGGCCAGTTCCTGTTCCGCTTCTGGCTGGTCGAACGGGTGACGGTGAGTCACGGCGACGCCAGCGATGAAGAAGGTGCAGAAGCCGAAGAACTGCGGAATGATGAACCACAGGTTCTGGGCCTGGTATTCAACGATGTCGCGCATGTTGAACGAACCCACCTGCACCACCACGCCCATCAACGCCAGGCCCAGGAACACTTCGTACGACACGGTCTGTGCCGAGGCACGCAAGCTGCCCAGCAGGGCGTACTTGTTGTTCGACGACCAGCCGGCGAACAGCACCGCGTAGACCGACAGGCCGGCCATGGCGAAGAAGAACAGCAGGCCGATGTTCAGGTCGGCGACGCCCCAGGTCGGGGTGATCGGGATGACCACGAAGGCGATCAGCAGGGCGCTCATGGCCACTACCGGTGCCAGGGTGAAGATCACGCGGTCGACGAAGGGCGGGTTCCAGTCTTCCTTGAAGAACATCTTCAGCATGTCGGCAGCGATCTGGAACATGCCGAACGGGCCGACGCGGTTCGGACCGTAACGGTCCTGCCACCAGCCCAGCAGGCGGCGCTCGACGAAGCTGAGCAGCGCGCCGCAGACCACCACCGCCAGCAGGACCACGATGGCCCGCAGCACGGTCAGGATCACATCGATCACTTCGGGGGTGAACCAGCTCATTGTGCTGCCTCCTGCAGACCTTCGACGGATGCACCGAAGATGGCAGGCGGAATGCCGGCCAGGCCTTTCGGCAACGCGACCAGGCCAGCGCCCAGCTCTTCATTGATACGCAGCGGCAGGCGCAGGGCCACTCCGGCAACGTTCAGGCTCAGCAGGGCACCGTCGTTGACGCCCAGGCGGTCGGCTTCGGACTTGGCCAGGGCCACGTAGGCTGCCGGGATGCGCTCTTGTACCGGGGCGGCGCGCGAGGAGCTTTCTTCGCTGCCGAACAGGTGGAAGAACGGCACGGCAGTCCAGGTGCCACGGGCCGGGTTGAAGGCGCCCGGAATGGCGTTGAACCAGTGCAGGCGGTCGCCTTGCGATTCGATCAGGCGAACGCCCGGGTCACCGGCACGCAGGTGGCCACCGACCTCGTCCTGGAACTTGTTCCAGGCTTGCGGCGAGTTCCAGCCCGGCGACCAGGCGAACGGCACCTGCTGGCGCGGTTCGGCCGAACCCGAGTAGCCTTCCATGGAGAAGGCGAACGCGGTGTCCTTGTCTTGCGGAGTACGCGGTTCGTGCACGCTGATGTTGGCGCGCATGGCGGTACGGCCGGAGTAGCGCAGCGGCTCACGGGCCAGTTTCATGCCCTTGATGCGGAACGCGGCGCTTGGCGCGGCGTTGACGATGCCGGCCAGTTGCGGGGCGGCTTCGGCGCAGGCGCTGGTGACGTGGTCCAGCTGGGTCCAGTCGACCGGCTTGTTCAGCAGGGTGGCACGCAGGGCGTGCATCCAGCGCCAGCCTTCGTGGATCTGGATGCTGCTGTCCAGGTATTGCGGGTCGAAGACCTGGAAGAAGCGCTGGGCGCGGCCTTCCTGGCTGACCAGGGTACCGTCGCCTTCGGCGAACGAGGCGGCCGGCAGCACCAGGTGGGCGCGGTCGACAGTCGGGGTTTTCGAGTGGTCGGCAACGATCACTACCTTGGCCGCGGCCAGGGCTGCATCGACCTTGGCGGCCGGTACGCGGGCGTACAGGTCGTTTTCCAGCACGACGATGGCGTCGGCCTTGCCGCTGATGACCGCGTCCAGCGCGGCATCGACCGACTCGCCACCGAGCATGGCCAGGCCGAGGCTGTTGGCTTCAGGCACCACCAGGCTCAGCGAGCCGTTCTTCTCGCGCAGCTTCAGCGCCTTGGCGATGTTGGCGGCGGCTTCGATCAGCGCCGGGTCGGCCAGCGAGGTACCGGCCACGACCAGTGGGCGCTTGGCTGCGACCAGGGCGTCGGCGATGCGCTGGGCCAGGGCTTTCGCTTCGGCGTCCAGGCCTTCTACGGCAGGGGCGCTCGGGTCGATGGCGTGGGCCACGGCGAAACCGATGCGGGCCAGGTCGGCCGGGGCGGCGTGCACGCATTCTTCGGCAACGTCGTCCAGCTTGGTTTCAGCCAGCGAAGCGATGAACAGCGGGTACAGCGCGTGCTGGCCGATGTTCTTCACGGCGGCGTCGAGCCACGGCTGCACCTTCATCGCTTCGGCCATGGCCTCGGCCTTGCCCTTGGTGGCCTGGCGCACGGCCAGGGCGACGCGGGCAGCGGTCTGGGTCAGGTCTTCACCGAGCACGAACACGGCGTCGTGGTCTTCGATGTCGCGCAGGGTCGGCACCGGCAGCGGGCTGTTGTTCAGCACGTTCAGGGCCAGGCGTACGCGGGCCAGTTCACCGGCTTCCATGCCCGAGTAGAAGTACTCGGCACCGACCAGCTCACGCAGGCCGTAGTTGCTTTCCAGGCTGGCGCGTGGCGAGCCGATACCGACGATGGTACGGCCGCGCAGCAGGTCGGCGGCCTTGTCCAGGGCGGCGTCCAGGCCCAGCTTGGTGCCGTCGGCCAGGTGTGGCTGGCGTGGGCGATCCTTGCGGTTGACGTAGCCATAGCCGAAGCGGCCGCGGTCGCACAGGAAGTACTGGTTGACCGAACCGTTGAAGCGGTTTTCCACCCGACGCAGTTCGCCGTAGCGCTCGCCCGGGCTGATGTTGCAGCCGCTGGAGCAGCCGTGGCAGATGCTCGGGGCAAACTGCATGTCCCACTTGCGGTTGTAGCGCTCGGAGTGGGTCTTGTCGGTGAACACGCCGGTCGGGCAGACCTCGGTCAGGTTGCCGGAGAATTCGCTTTCCAGCACGCCGTCTTCGACGCGGCCGAAGTACACGTTGTCGTGGGCGCCGTAAACGCCCAGGTCGGTACCACCGGCATAGTCCTTGTAGTAGCGCACGCAGCGGTAGCAGGCGATGCAGCGGTTCATCTCATGGGCGATGAACGGGCCGAGGTCCTGGTTCTGGTGGGTACGCTTGGTGAAACGGTAGCGGCGCTCGTTGTGGCCGGTCATTACCGTCATGTCCTGCAGGTGGCAGTGACCGCCTTCCTCGCACACCGGGCAGTCGTGCGGGTGGTTGGTCATCAGCCATTCGACGACGCTGGCGCGGAATGCCTTGGACTCTTCATCGTCGATGGAGATCCAGGTGCCGTCGGAGGCAGGGGTCATGCAGGACATGACGATACGACCGCGGGTGTCGTTCTCGTCGGTGTACTGCTTGACCGCGCACTGCCGGCAGGCGCCAACGCTGCCAAGCGCCGGGTGCCAGCAGAAATAAGGGATGTCGAGGCCGAGCGACAGACAGGCCTGTAACAGGTTGTCTGCACCGTTGACTTCGAGCGCTTTGCCGTCTACGTGGATAGTGGCCATTGTTCAAAGTTCTTCGTTGGCCCGCGTGAGCGGGCGTGGCTAATGGAAATCGGTGAGCTTGCGACACGCCACGATTTCTCGGGCCTGCCGGCAAGCTGGCGAGTGGCACGGACCACCCGCCTCAATCATCTTGTTATGCGCCGACCACGATCGGCTTCGCCAGGTTCGGACGCAGCGCATCGCCAGCACCAGCTGGAGCGACACCTGCCTCGAATTCCGAGCGGAAGTATTTGATGGCACTGCCCAGCGGCTCGACGGCACCCGGTGCGTGAGCACAGAAGGTACGGCCAGGGCCGAGGAAGTTGACCAGGCCCAGCAGCGTCTCGATGTCTTCGGCGCGGCCCTGGCCTTTTTCCAGTGCGCGCAGCATCTTCACGCTCCACGGCAGGCCGTCACGGCATGGAGTGCACCAGCCGCACGACTCGCGGGCGAAGAACTCTTCCATGTTGCGCAGCAGCGAAACCATGTTGATGCTGTCGTCCACCGCCATGGCCAGACCGGTACCCATACGGGTGCCGACCTTGGCGATGCCGCCGGCGTACATCTGCGCGTCGAGGTGCTCGGGCAGCAGGAAGCCGGTACCGGCGCCGCCTGGCTGCCAGCACTTGAGCTTGAAGCCGTCGCGCATGCCGCCGGCATAGTCTTCGAACAGTTCGCGGGCGGTGACGCCGAACGGCAGTTCCCACAGGCCCGGGTTCTTCACCTTGCCGGAGAAGCCCATCAGCTTGGTGCCGTGGTCTTCGCTGCCTTCGCGGGCCAGCGACTTGTACCAGTCGTTGCCGTTGGCGACGATGGCCGGGACGTTGCACAGGGTTTCGACGTTGTTCACGCAAGTCGGCTTGCCCCACACGCCAACGGCGGCAGGGAAGGGCGGCTTGGAGCGCGGGTTGGCGCGGCGGCCTTCCAGCGAGTTGATCAGTGCGGTTTCTTCACCACAGATGTAGCGGCCGGCACCGGTGTGCACGAACAGCTCGAAATCGAAACCGCTGCCGAGGATGTTCTTGCCCAGCAGGCCGGCGGCCTTGGCTTCCTCGATGGCGCGGTTGAGGTTTTTCGCTGCGGTGGTGTATTCGCCACGCAGGAAGATGTAGCCACGGTAGGCCTTCAGGGCGCGGGCGCTGATCAGCATGCCCTCGACCAGCAGATGGGGCTGTTGCTCCATCAGCATGCGGTCCTTCCAGGTGTTCGGCTCCATTTCGTCCGCGTTGCACAGCAGGTAGCGGATGTTCATGGATTCGTCTTTGGGCATCAGGCCCCACTTCACGCCAGTGGGGAAGCCCGCACCACCGCGGCCCTTGAGGCCGGAGTCCTTGACGCTTTGCACGATGTCGTCGGCCGACATCTGCGCCAGCGCCTTGCGGGCGGCAGCGTAGCCGTTCTTCGATTCGTACTCGGCAAGCCAGACCGGCTCGCCGTCGTCACGCAGGCGCCAGGTCAGCGGGTGGGTTTCGGCCGTGCGCGCGATGCGGTTGGCCGGGCCGAAGGAAGTAATGGTCATACGTAACCCTCCAGCAGTTTGGAAACGCCAGCCGGCTGCACGTCACCAAAGGTGTCGTCGTCGATCATCAGCGCCGGGGCCTTGTCGCAGTTGCCCAGGCAGCACACCGGCAGTAGGGTGAAGCGCCCGTCGGCGGTGGTCTGGCCCAGGCCGATGCCCAGTTCGCTTTGAATCTGGCTGACCACGGATTCATGGCCGCCGATGTAGCAGACCATGCTGTCGCACACGCGGATGATGTGGCGGCCGACCGGCTGACGGAAGATCTGGCTGTAGAAGGTGGCGACACCTTCGACGTCGCTGGCCGGGATGCCCAGTACTTCGCCGATGGCGTGGATGGCGCCGTCCGGCACCCAGCCACGTTCCTTCTGGACGATCTTCAGGGCTTCGATGGACGCCGCGCGCGGGTCCTCGTAGTGATGCATTTCGTGCTCGATGGCCGAGCGCTCGGTTTCGCTCAGGGCGAAACGGTCTGTCTGGATAAGCGTGCTGTTCATGCTTAGCGGTCCACGTCAGCCATAACGAAGTCGATACTGCCCAGGTACGCAATGAGGTCGGCGACCATGCTGCCTTTGATCACCGAAGGGATCTGCTGCAGGTGCGGGTAGCTCGGGGTACGGATCCGGGTGCGGTAGCTCATGGTGCCGCCATCGCTCGTCAGGTAGTAACTGTTGATGCCCTTGGTCGCCTCGATCATCTGGAACGACTCGTTGGCCGGCATGACCGGGCCCCACGAGACTTGCAGGAAGTGCGTGATCAGGGTTTCGATGTGCTGCAGGGTGCGCTCTTTCGGCGGCGGCGTGGTCAGCGGGTGATCCGCCTTGTACGGGCCTTCCGGCATGTTGCGCAGGCACTGGTCGATGATGCGGATACTCTGGCGCATCTCCTCGACACGGACCATGCAGCGATCGTAGGCATCGCCGTTGTGGGCCAGCGGTACTTCGAACTCGAAGTTCTCGTAGCCGGAGTAGGGGCGGGCTTTACGCAGGTCGAAGTCGCAACCGGTGGCACGCAGGCCGGCACCGGTGGTACCCCAGGCCAGGGCTTCCTTGGTGTTGTACGCGGCAACGCCGATGGTACGGCCCTTGAGGATGCTGTTCTGCAGGGCAGCCTTTTCGTACTCGTCGAGGCGCTTGGGCAGCCATTCGACGAAGTCCTTGACCAGCTTGTCCCAGCCACGCGGCAGGTCGTGGGCGACGCCACCGATGCGGTACCAGGCCGGGTGCAGGCGGAAACCGGTGATCGCTTCGATCACGGTGTACGCGCGCTGACGGTCGGTGAAGGTGAAGAACACCGGGGTCATGGCGCCGACGTCCTGGATGTAGGTACCCAGGAACAGCAGGTGGCTGGTGATACGGAAGAACTCGGCCAGCATCACGCGGATGGTGTCGACCTTCTGTGGCACCTTGATGCCGGCCAGCTTCTCGACCGCGAGCACGTACGGCAGGTTGTTCATTACCCCGCCGAGGTAGTCGATACGGTCGGTGTAGGGGATGAAGCTGTGCCAGGACTGGCGCTCGGCCATTTTCTCGGCGCCACGGTGGTGGTAGCCGATGTCCGGTACGCAGTCGACGATCTCTTCACCGTCCAGCTGCAGGACGATACGGAACGCACCGTGCGCGGAAGGGTGGTTGGGGCCGAGGTTGAGGAACATGTAGTCCTCGTTGGCGCCCTGGCGCTTCATGCCCCAGGCTTCCGGGTTGAAGCGTGCCGATTCCTCTTCAAGCTGCTGCTTGGCCAGGGTCAGGCTGTAGGGATCGAACTCGGTGGCGCGGGCCGGGTAGTCCTTGCGCAGCGGGTGGCCTTCCCAGGTGGGCGGCATCATGATGCGGCTGAGGTGCGGGTGGCCGGCAAAGTCGATGCCGAACATGTCCCAGACTTCGCGCTCGTACCAGTTGGCGTTCGGCCAGATACCGGTCACGGTCGGCAGGTTCAGGTCGCCTTCGCTGAGCGACACCTTGATCATCACATCGCTGTTACGCTCGATCGACAGCAGGTGGTAGAACACGCTGAAGTCGGCAGCTGGCAGGCCGCGGCGCTGGGTGCGCAGGCGCTCGTCGACGCCGTGCAGGTCGTACAGCATGCTGTACGGTTTGGCCACGCCGCGCAGGAAGCTGAGCACTTCCTTGAGCTGCTCGCGCTTGACCCACAGCACGGGCATGCCGGTGCGGGTTTCCTGGGCGACGAATGCTTCGGCGCCAAAACGGTTGTGCAGTTCGACGACCACATCCTGGTCGTCAGCCTTGTAGGGCGGAATGAAAATAGCGTTGTCCGCTGTCATGGTCTCGGTCGCTTTGGGTCAACGTTAAGAATGAAGCCAGGCCGCCGGCTCCAGGGGAGCGGGCGGCAGGTCGCTGGATCAGACTTCGTCGGGGCTGCGCAGGTTGGTTACTGCAATGCGCTGCTCACGACGCAGGTCTTTCTGGGCTGGCATCTCGGCACGGTAAATACCTTGATCACCAACAACCCAGGAAAGCGGGCGTCGTTCTTGGCCGATCGACTCCTGCAGCAGCATCAAGCCTTGCAGGAAAGCCTCAGGGCGTGGCGGGCAGCCAGGCACATAGACGTCCACGGGGAGGAACTTGTCGACCCCCTGAACGACCGAGTAGATGTCGTACATGCCGCCGGAGTTGGCGCACGAACCCATGGAGATGACCCATTTCGGCTCGAGCATCTGCTCGTACAGGCGCTGGATGATCGGCGCCATCTTCACGAAGCAGGTACCGGCGATGACCATGAAATCGGCCTGACGCGGCGATGCCCGGATGACTTCGGCGCCGAAGCGGGCGATGTCGTGGGGTGCCGTGAAGGCCGTGGTCATTTCCACGTAGCAGCAGGACAGGCCGAAGTTGTACGGCCAGAGGGAGTTCTTGCGACCCCAGTTGACCGCGCCACGCAGCACATCTTCAAGCTTGCCCATGAAGATGTTCTTGTGGACCTGGTCCTCCAGCAGTTGATCGGTGACGGTTTCCCGTTCACCGACCGGGTACTGCTCGTTGGGCGCATCCGGATCGATTCTGGTGAGATTGTATTGCATGCCAAAGCCTCATTGTTTCAGCTTCGCTTGCCGCTTGCGGCGACCTTCGGGAGCCCAATCAAGTGCCCCGACGCGCCATAGGTAGACAAGACCAGCCAACAGAATTGCTATGAAAACGAGTGCTTCGACGAATCCGGTCCAGCCGCTTTCGCGGACGGACACAGACCATGCAAAGAGAAAGAGGGCTTCGATATCGAAGATCACGAACAGCATCGCGACCAGATAGAATTTGGCGGACAGGCGCAGGCGGGCGCTGCCGACGGGCAGCATGCCGGATTCGAAGGGTTCGTTCTTGGCGCGGCCCCAGGCCTTGCTACCGAGCAGGCTGGACAGGCCGAGCATGAAGGCGCACAGGCCGACGACACCCAGGAGGAAGATGGCAAAGCCCCAGTTGTGGGCGATGAGTCCTGCCGAATCGGACATGCTAGAGATCCTTATACAGAGACCCAGCTCTGCAGTCTGAAATAAGTGTAGAGCGGCGACTTGGTGTCGCACATGCAGTGACCAAATGTCGCAGCTGAATCAATCGCGCTGATTTTATGGGTAAACCCCGTGCAAGTAAAATTTCTGTCGCAAATTTATTCGTAGGATTAAGTACAAAAGCCGCTTGTAACTGGCTGAAAGCCTTGAGATTCGGGCATTGCGTGCGGTTTTGTTAATTATGTTTCTTGCGACGGGTAACGAATTGCAAGTTTCGTAATGATAATTGATATCATTTGACCTGATGCCTGATAATTTCCCTGTTCTGCGTCTTGTAAAGTTCATCTGGCGATTCCCCCTACTTGCAAATGCGAAAAACGCCTGTTCTAGCAGCTTCCGACGCCGCTTGCCCCGCTCTGGGTCAATACTTTATCGATTGAGCGATGACTGGCTGATGAAGCGATCGCCCACTGGCCGAGCCAGTAGGTGAGGATGATCAGGTACGGCGCGGCGGCGAACGGGCTGACGAAGCGGTCGATACCGATCAGGCTGTCGGAGAGCACGAACAGGCAGGCGCCGAGCGCGGCGAGCCCGCCACAGGCCAGGGCGCGCCAGAGCATGGCGCTGATGGCCAAGGCATAGAGCACGACCGGGATCAGTAGCGGGCCGAGGCCGTGGCTGGCCAGCACGCCGAGCAAAGTGATGCCGGTGATGGCGCTCAGCAGCAGTGCGGGCAGGGCTGGGCGCAGGGTCTGGCTGCAATAGGCGCGCAGGTAGGCCAGGTGGGCGCAGAGGAAGGCGGCCAGGCCGAACACGAACAGGTCGGCTGGGATGGCCAGCAGGATGTCGCCGAGTACCGAGAATGCCAGGCCGAGGGTTATCCAGCGGCGATAAGGTGTGGCGGGAGCGCTGCGCAGCCAGGCGATCAGGGCCAGTACCGGGATCGGTTTCGCCAGCAGGGCGAGCAGGGTGTTGTCGCTGGCCAGTGCATATATATAGAGGGCGGCGGCGACCAGGGCGAGAATCATCAGGTGGCTTGGACGAAGCATGGGCGGTCCTTGCGGCTGTGCTGCCTCAAGCATAGACCTGATCGTGGGTTTTGCCGGTGATGCCTTTGGATTGTGTTGGGGCTGCCATGGGCTTGATGAAAGGAATGTGGCGCCTGTGAGACCGAGCGCCGCGCGGGCGGCGCTCGATCTATGCAACACCGCAAAAACCAAGGCAGGCACCTCGCCGCCCTGACGCAACCGGGCGCAGAACACCTGAGATGTCGGATTTCGAAGATACCCTGATCCAGGCCACCGACTACGCACTGTGCGCGGCGACCGTGGTGCATCAGGCCTTGCTGCTGCAGCCCAAATCCCCGGCGTCGATCCTGATGATGACCTCGATGCATGAGCTTGAGGCGCTGCGGGCTTTGCTTGAGTCGGCATTGATCCAGGTGCAGATGCCTGCTGAGCCTCGGACTTTGCACTGAGGCTTGAGTGATGTGTTGTCTGGGCGGGCCTCTTCGCGGGTGAACCCGCTCCCACAGGATCACCACAGTCTTCAAGGCTTGCACAGTCCCTGTGGGAGCGGGTTTACCCGCGAAAGGGCCCGTCCAGGCAGTCGAGAATTTTCAGGGGATTCAAAAATGACCACAGGAGACACCCAATTCACTGTCGGCAAGACCACGTTCTACCAAGGCGAAAACGGCACCCACCCACTGTTCCGCATCGAGCCAGGCATTCCCTGTCGAGACGCCCGCGAGCAGTCCTCGGTATTGATGGGTTAGGTGCGCGAACTGACCATCACCGGCCTGATGGATGATGCGGAACTGGGCATGAAGCACTGAGGTAGTGCAGGGCTTCGCTCCTACAGGGTCCGTGTATTTCTGGGTACAGACCAAAAAGAAAGGCCCGGGGCTTGAACAAGCCTCGGGCCTTTCTTCAACAGCAACCCACTATCAGTGGAATTGCTCTTCCTCGGTCGAACCGGTCAGTGCAGTCACCGACGATGCGCCACCCTGAATCACGGTGGTCATGTCGTCGAAGTAGCCAGTGCCCACTTCCTGCTGGTGCGCCACGAAGGTGTAGCCTTTGTTGGCGTCAGCGAATTCCTGCTCCTGCAGCTTCACGTAGGCGGTCATGTCGTTGCGGGCGTAGTCGTGCGCCAGGTTGAACATGCCGTGCCACATGTTGTGGATGCCGGCCAGGGTGATGAACTGGTGCTTGTAGCCCATGGCCGACAGCTCGCGCTGGAACTTGGCGATGGTCGCGTCGTCCAGGTTCTTCTTCCAGTTGAAGGAAGGCGAGCAGTTGTACGACAGGATCTGGTCCGGGTACTCCTTCTTGATCGCTTCGGCGAAGCGGCGGGCTTCGTCCAGGTCCGGCTTGGCGGTTTCACACCAGATCAGGTCGGCGTACGGTGCGTAGGCCAGGCCGCGGGCGATGGCTTGGTCGAGGCCGGCGCGTACCTTGTAGAAGCCTTCACGGGTGCGCTCGCCAATCACGAACGGCTGGTCGTATGGGTCGCAGTCGCTGGTCAGCAGGTCGGCGGCGTTGGCGTCGGTACGGGCCAGGATGATGGTCGGCACGCCCGATACGTCAGCTGCCAGGCGCGCGGCCACCAGCTTTTGCACGGCTTCCTGGGTCGGTACCAGTACCTTGCCACCCATGTGGCCGCATTTTTTCACCGAGGCCAGCTGGTCTTCGAAGTGCACGCCGGCGGCGCCTGCTTCGATCATGTTCTTCATCAGCTCGTAGGCGTTCAGTACGCCGCCGAAACCGGCTTCGGCGTCGGCCACGATCGGTGCGAAGTAGTCGATGTAGCCATCGTCGCCTGGGTTCTTGCCAGCTTTCCACTGGATCTGGTCGGCGCGGCGGAAGGCGTTGTTGATGCGCTTGACCACGGTCGGTACCGAGTCGACCGGGTACAGCGACTGGTCAGGGTACATGGACTCGGCGGAGTTGTTGTCGGCGGCAACCTGCCAGCCGGACAGGTAGATGGCCTGGATGCCGGCCTTGACCTGCTGCACTGCCTGGCCGCCGGTCAGGGCGCCCATGCAGTTGACGAAATCTTTTTCTGGGCGGAAGGACGGGTGGGCACCTTCGGTGACCAGCTTCCACAGTTTTTCTGCACCCAGGCGGGCCAGGGTGTGCTCCGGCTGCAGGGAGCCACGCAGGCGAACGACATCAGCGGCGGTGTAGGTACGGGTCACGCCTTTCCAGCGCGGGTTCTCGGCCCAGTCTTTCTCGAGGGCTGCAATTTGCTGTTCGCGTGTCAGTGCCATGGAAATAAACCTCGTCGCATCGATCTTGGGGTAATTGTGCTGATGCTCGGAGCAGATCAGGAGCTGGCGGCTGTCCTGTTCGCAGGAGTGCGGCGGCGAACGCGAAGGCTCGAAGGGGAAGGGTGTGCAGGCCAGGCGAAAGGGTGCTCCGGCAGGTTGGCTCGTGGTTGCCTTGCTGCTGTGCTACGCGATTGCCAGTACTGCGGTGATGCGCTTCCGTCCCTCGGGACAACTTCTTCGTTGCAGTCGCAATCCCGTCGAACCGCCTTGTGGGCCGTATAGACACGAGACGCCTCCAGGGGTGGGAGGAGTGCGCCTCGAAGGCCCTTGCCAGGGCCCCTGATTAGCGGGAGCGAGGCCATCATGCCCTTGGGAAAAAGACCCTGTCAAATGTTTTGTAGTGGTTTTTTTCACTTACTACATCTTTGGTCTAATGCGACTTGGCAGTCAGTTTCAAGGCCTTTGGTCGAGGCCTTGAATTGCCTGGGATCAGTCGAGAAGGTCGACTTTGACACGCAAAGTCATGTTTTCACCCCGTTGGGTGCTGTAACTGTGGCTTGAAGCGCTACGGTCGGCTTGGCTCTGCTGGTTGTAGCCGGCCAGGGTAATCCATTCTCCTAGCTTGCCGGTGATTGTCGTGTCGGTGCTTTGCACTTTCACTACATCAGCACGTTCCTGGCTGATGCGGTCATTATTGGTGCTTATTTGCAGACGAACCGTATCGCCGCTCAAGCTGGGGGTGACGTAGAAACCCTGGGTCACGTTGCGGTATTCGGTATTGCTCTGGATGCGCCCGTAGCCGTCGGTGCTGGTGCTGGTGATCGGGATGCTCTGGCCGACCTGGATCAGCGCCGGCTGGCCTTCGCTGGCCTGAATCTGCTGCATGCCGCCATCACGGTTGCTGGTGCCGTAGTGAATGACACGTGCGTTGCCACGGTTGTCCTGGAAGTTGCTGTCGTTGTTGTCGACGCTGATCAGCAGGCGCTTGGGTGCGGTGTCCAGCTGTTGCAGCAGGGTGCGCAGGTCGTCGATGCGCTCGGGGCTGGCGTTGACGATCAGCTTGTTTTCGAAGGCGCTGACCGTGCCATCCTTGCCGATGAATGCCTGCGCGGCAGGTAGCAGCTCGGCGCTGTTGCGGTGTTGTAGCGGCAATACCTCGGTGGCGGCCTGGGCGGTGAGGCTGGCGGCCAGCAGCAAGGCGGCGAATAGGGGGCGTAGCGGCATGTCCATGATCTCCGCAGGTGGAATGGACATGATGGCAAATTTACTGACTTCCTGCCGGGTCTGGATCATGTCGATAATGGGGAAGTGGCTACGAAAGCACCTGGGGCGAGACGGCTGTCCGCCATAGCTGAACCTTTGATCTTTCCCGTCAGTCGCATTCACAGGGAGTAAGTGGGGCTGATGGCATGAAGCGTGGTCTGATCCTGTTGTTGTGGCTTTGCAGCCTTGGTGCCCAGGCTGCAGCTGATTCGTTGCGCATCAAACAGCTGCAGCGTTGCGGCGACCTGTTTGGCGATGGCCAGCAGCAATGGTGCCTGCGCGCCGAGGGGCTCGGGGCGCAGCTGCCGACGGTCTGGCTCGGTGGTGTGCGGCTGCCGACAGCCGATTTCGAGCGGCAAGGTGACCGGCTTACGCTGAAATTGGCCAAACAAGCCCTGCGCAGTGCTCCGCTGTGGCTGGAAGACGGCGAGCGCACCAGCAACCCGGTTTGGCTGACCCGTCAGCGCAGCCATGTTGTGGCCGCCGGGCCTGATGAAGTGGCGAAGAACATGGATGGCCTCACCACCTACGTGGACCTGGTAAGCCTTTTGATCGAGGAAAAACATGATGGCCTCGGCGAAGCCCGACGGATCGCCGGGAAGTACGGCGCCCAGGTCGTGGGTGCCATACCGCCGCTGAATGTCTACCAGTTGCGCTTGCCGGTGGGCGACCTGGTGCAGCGCGACGCGATGATCCTGCGCATGGGCAGTGAAGTCAGCGTGGATGCAGTGATTGTCGAGGAGTCTGCCCCGGAGCGTGGCGAGGAAGGCAGCGGGCGTGACGCCCTGGCCATCGATCAGGCGGATGAGTGGGCCGCCAACCGCTTCATGGACGCGCTGTACTACTACCAGCGGCGAATTGCCGCTTCCAGCTTGCCGGTGCAACCGGTGCGGGTCGGTGTGATCGAGCGAGAGGTGGACTTCGACGCGCCAGGCTTCAGCCATTATCGAGGGCGCTGCGAGCAGGCGCAGACATGCCTGTATGCGCGCGACGGTGATCGCCCAGGCAGTCACGGCAGCCATGTGGCCGGTATCCTGGCGAACCAGGATGAAGGCTTTCTGCCAAGGCTGGGCAAGCACAGTCCTGGCTTCGAGGTGATTGTCGAGCGCAACTCGGATGCCGGTATCACCGCCAACATCGCTGCATCGGTGAACCTGGTCGAGGATGGGGTGCGGGTGTTGAACTGGAGCTGGGGCATCCATCGGGTAGGGGCGCGCGATGTCAAAGGTGACGAAGTCGATTCGCTGGTGCGTTCCGGGCTGGCCATGAGTGGCTATGAGGAACTGCTCGAGGAGTTCTTCCTGTGGCTGCGCGCCGAGCACCCTGATGTGGTGGTGGTCAACTCGGCGGGTAATGGTGCGTCCTGGTCGGGTACCGATGAATATCGCCTGCCATCGTCGTTCATTACCGAACAATTGCTGGTGGTGGGCGGGCACCAGCGCAGTGACAAGTCAGTGGCGGTCGAACACCCTGGCCATGTGCGCAAGCGCCATAGCTCCAACATCGACATGCGCGTGGATGTCAGTGCGGCGGCCTGCATTCGCCCGGGTGCGGGCGCTGCGCATTGTGGCACGTCGTACGCAACACCGCTGGTGACCGCAACCGTGGCGACGATGCTGTCGATCAACCCGGCGCTGACCCCCGAACAGGTGCGCATGCTGTTGCGGCGCAGCGCCTTGACCTTGGGCGCCGAGCAGGATTTCGAAGCGATGGACGCCGAGGACCTGACGGCGCCGATCCTGCCGTCTGAGCGTGGCGGCCAACTGAACCACCCCGACCTTGGGCGTTCGGCGCGCCTGGACATGCAGCGCGCTCTGGACCTGGCCGTGCAAAGCCGGGAGCGGGTGCGCTGAACGGTGGCCGCTGCCAGACAAATTCCGTAACATCGCGCCCGCTTGTTTTCGATCCGTCCATCCGGACTGCACCACAGGATGCCCATGAAACCCGCCCGACTTCGCGCCGACGTGCTCGCCGGCCTGACCACCTCATTCGCCCTGGTGCCCGAGTGCATCGCCTTTGCCCTGGTGGCTCACCTCAACCCGCTGATGGGCCTGTATGGCGCCTTCATCATCTGCACCTTGACGGCGCTGTTCGGTGGTCGACCGGGGATGATTTCCGGGGCCGCCGGCTCGATGGCGGTGGTAATCGTTGCGCTGGTGGTGCAGCACGGTGCGCAGTACCTGCTGGCCACGGTTTTGCTGGGCGGCGTGGTGATGATCCTGTTCGGCTTGCTGCGCCTGGGCAAGCTGGTGCGGTTGGTGCCGTACCCGGTGATGCTCGGCTTCGTCAACGGCCTGGCGATCGTCATTGCCATGGCCCAGCTGGAGCACTTCAAAGAGGGCGGGCACTGGCTCGGCGGTACGCCGCTGTACCTGATGATCGGCCTGGTGGCGCTGACCATGGCGGTAGTCTACGTGCTGCCGAAGTTGACCCGTGCGGTGCCGCCAGCGCTGGTGGCGATCCTTGGCGTTGGTTTGCTGGTGTACCTGCTCGGCCTGCCCACGCGCACCCTGGGCGACATGGCGCGCATCGCCGGTGGCTTGCCGCAGCTGGCCCTGCCGGACGTGCCGTGGAACCTCGAGACCCTGAAGATCATCGCCCCCTACGCGGTGCTGATGGCCATGGTCGGCCTGCTGGAAACCCTGCTCACGCTCAACCTGACCGATGAAATCACCGAGAGCCGTGGCTACCCCGACCGCGAGTGCGTGGCGCTGGGCGCGGCCAACATGGTTTCCGGCCTGTGCGGTGGCATGGGTGGTTGCGCGATGATCGGCCAGACGGTGATCAACCTCAGCTCCAATGGCCGTGGCCGGCTGTCAGGTGTGGTGGCCGGGGTGATGGTCCTGCTGTTCGTGCTGTTCCTGTCGCCGCTGATCGAGCGTATTCCGCTGGCGGCGCTGGTCGGGGTGATGTTCGTGGTGGCGCAGCAGACCTTCGCCTGGGCGTCGTTGCGGGTGCTGCACAAGGTGCCGCTGAGCGATGTGCTGGCGATCATTGCCGTGACCGTGGTGACGGTGCTCACCGACCTGGCGGTGGCGGTGCTGTTCGGCATCGTCATCGCGGCGGTGAACTTTGCCTGGCAGCATGCGCGGGAGCTGTATGCCGACAGCCATGAGGATGCGGAGGAGGGCAAGCATTACCAGGTGCATGGCACGCTGTTCTTTGCCTCGACTACGGTGTTCCTGAACCAGTTCGACCCGGCTAACGACCCGGCCAAGGTGACCCTGGATTGCCAGCATTTGAGCTTTGTCGATTATTCGGCGATTGCGGCGTTGAAGACGTTGCGGGAGCGGTATGCGAGGGCGGGCAAGCAGTTGCGGGTAGTGCATCTGTCCGAGCGTTGCAAGAAGCTGCTGAAGCGGGCTGGGGAGCAGCACTGAGAAGGGTTGTTGCCTGTGCCGGCCTATTCGCGGCTAAAGCCGCTCCTACAGGGGGTATGCATTCCCTGTGGGAGCGGCTTTAGCCGCGAAGAGGCCAGCACAGGCGAACGAATCACTCCCCGCGGTTCTTCTTGACGATGGCATCGGCAATGCTCGCCGGTGCCTCGGCATAACGGGTGAACTCCATCGAGAAGCTGGCCCGGCCCTGGGTCATGGAGCGCATCGAGGTGGCGTAGCCGAACATCTCGCCCAGCGGCACCTCGGCACGGATCACCTTGCCGGCCGGCGTTTCGTCACCGTCCTGGATCATCCCGCGGCGCCGGCTCAGGTCGCCGAGGATGTCACCCTGGTACTCCTCCGGGGTCACCACTTCCACCTTCATCACCGGCTCCAGCAACACCGCCCCACCTTTCTGCGACAGCTGCTTGGTGGCCATAGAGGCGGCGATCTTGTAGGCCATTTCGTTCGAGTCGACATCGTGGTACGAGCCGTCGAACACCGCCGCCTTCAGGTTGATCAGCGGGTAGCCGGCCAGCACGCCGTTCTTCATCTGCTCCTCGATGCCTTTCTGGATAGCCGGGATGTATTCGCGTGGGACCACGCCGCCAACGATCTCGTTGATGAACTCCAGGCCTTCCTTGCCCTCGTCGCCGGGGGCGAAGCGGATCCAGCAGTGGCCGTACTGGCCTCGGCCGCCGGACTGGCGGACGAAGCGGCCCTCGATCTCGCAGGTGTTGCGGATTTTCTCGCGGTAGGCCACCTGCGGCTTGCCGATGTTGGCCTCCACGTTGAACTCGCGGCGCATGCGGTCGACGATGATGTCCAGGTGCAACTCGCCCATGCCCGAGATAATGGTCTGGCCGGTCTCCTCGTCGGTGCGCACGCGGAATGACGGGTCTTCCTGGGCCAGCTTGCCCAGGGCGATGCCCATTTTTTCCTGGTCGGCCTTGGTCTTGGGCTCCACCGCCACGGAAATTACCGGGTCGGGGAAGTCCATGCGTTCGAGGATGATCGGCTTGTCCATGTCGCACAGGGTGTCGCCGGTGGTCACGTCCTTCATGCCGATCAGCGCGGCGATGTCGCCGGCGCACACATCCTTGATTTCAGCCCGCTGGTTGGCATGCATCTGCACCATGCGGCCGATGCGTTCCTTCTTGCCCTTTACCGAGTTGAGTACCGCGTTGCCGGAGCTGAGCACGCCGGAGTAGACCCGGGCGAAGGTCAGGGTGCCGACGAACGGGTCGGTGGCGATCTTGAATGCCAGGGCCGAGAACGGCTCGCTGTCGACAGCGTGTCGCTCCAGGTGCTTTTCTTCGTCATCCGGGTCGGTGCCCTTGATGGCCGGGATCTCCGACGGGGCGGGGAGGTAGTCGATGACCGCGTCGAGCATCAGCGGCACGCCCTTGTTCTTGAACGACGAGCCGAGGATGGTCGGCACGATCTCGTTGTTCAGGGTGCGTTTGCGCAGGCCGGCCTTGATCTCGTCGATACTCAGTTCCTCGCCATCGAGAAACTTCATGGTGAGCTCGTCATCGGCCTCGGCCGCTGCCTCGACCATGTGCGCGCGCCACTCGTCGGCGAGCGCCTGCAGCTCGGCAGGGATGTCTTCTTCGCGGTAGCTGGTGCCCTGGTCGGCATCGTTCCAATAGATGGCCTTCATCTTCACCAGGTCGATCTGGCCGATGAAATTCTCTTCGCTGCCGATGGCCAGCTGGATCGGCACCGGATGGTGGCCCAGGCGCTGGTCGATCTGCTTGACCACGCGCAGGAAGTCGGCGCCCTGGCGGTCCATCTTGTTGATGTAGGCCAGGCGCGGCACATGGTACTTGTTGGCCTGGCGCCATACGGTCTCGGACTGCGGTTCGACCCCGTCCGCGCCGCTGAACACCACTACCGCGCCATCGAGCACGCGCAGCGAGCGCTCCACCTCGATGGTGAAGTCGACGTGGCCCGGGGTGTCGATGATGTTGAAGCGGTACTTGTGGGCGAACTGCTTGGTCGAGCCCTGCCAGAAGGCAGTGGTCGCCGCCGAGGTGATGGTGATGCCACGCTCCTGCTCCTGGGCCATCCAGTCCATGGTCGCGGCACCATCGTGCACTTCGCCCATCTTGTGGTTGACCCCGGTGTAGAACAGGATCCGCTCGGTGGTCGTGGTCTTGCCGGCGTCCACGTGGGCGACGATACCGATATTGCGGTACAGCTCGATGGGCGTTGTACGGGCCATGGCGGACTACCTGCGGATGAGCGGATTCTCCCACGGTAGCAGAACGGGAGAATCCTGCTTTACCGCCGGGCCGTCAGTCGGCCTGGGCTTGCAGCAGCCACTGGCCATCCACTTCGCGGGCCAGGCCGCTGGCAGGCAGCAGGGCCAGCAGGCGCGTGTGCAGGGCGGCTTCGGTGAAGGTCTTGAGGGTGGCCAGGTCCAGTGCGCCGATCAGGTTGAGATCGGCCTTGGTGTACGACAGCCAAGCCTTTTTCAGGGCCTGGGCGACGTCGCTGCCGGAGGTGCTGGCGAAGCGACGGTGCCATTGGCGGCCATCGAAGGTGAAGGTGTGGGCGTGGCTGTAGGTGCCTTGGTCGCCACCTTCGGTGCAGCGATGGCAACGGCACGGGCCTTCGCCGAAGGCGTTGCGCAGGTAGCTGTTGAAGTCCACCACGGGCTTGAGGGACAGGCGTTTGTCGACCTCGAACAGGTCGGCGATCAGGGGTTCTTCGGCGCTCACTCGGGATCCTCGTGTGGTGTGGCGTGCATCGGCGGGCACCCTAACAGATCGGGGGCATTCAGATCACCTTTTGCAGGCCCGGCCTCTTCGCGGGTAAACCCGCTCCCACAAGTACTGCGCAGGCCTTGGGCAATGTGCGGTCACTGTAGGAGCGGGTTTACCCGCGAAGAGGCCGGTAGAGACAATAGAGATCACCTGCCGTACTCTACGCGCCCATACGCCTACACACCCACAGAGGTAACCCGCTTGAGCACCAAGTACCCGTACATCGCCACCATCACCGTCAGCGCCGAAGACCGTGGCGGCGACGCCGAGGCCTCGGAAAACCCCAACATGCGCGTTGGCCTGGAAGCGGTGACCGAAACGCTGAAGAAGGTGCATTTCGTCGGTACGCTCGCAGCCCCCGAAAAGAACGCCACGCACATCTGCGTGACCCTGGAGAACGGCCTGACCTACTACGGCCCGATCGTCAACGGCCACGCCGAACTCGAAGGCGGCTGGATTGCCTTCGAGTCCGACATGCTCACCCCGCAGGAACTGGGTCTTTAAGCCCCCGTTCCTCTCAGGAGCCCAGCTCCGCCAGGCACTGCTCGAGGATATCCAGGCCTTCCTCGAGCACTGCGGCCTCGATGGTCAGCGGTGCCAGCAGGCGGATGATGTGCCGCGCCTTGCCGCTGGGCATCAGCAACAGGCCCTTGGCCCGCGCCGCTTCCATCACCTTGGCCAGTTGCGCCGGTGCCGGGCTGCCGTCGGCATTGACGAACTCGATCCCGCGCATGGCGCCGACGCCGGTCAGGCGGCCGATGAACGGGCTCAGACCCGAGGCCTTCCAATGCTCGAAGCGGCGCACGATTGCCTGCTCCTGGCGCTCACCCCAGGTAGCGATGTTCTCGTCGGTCATCTGCGCCAGGCTGGCCAGGGCCGCTGCGCAGGCGATCGGGTTGCCTGAGTAGGTGCCACCCAGGCCACCCTTGGGCAGTGCTGCCATCAACTCCTTGCGCCCGACCACCGCACCCAGCGGCATGCCGCCGGCAATGCTCTTGGCCAACAGCAGCAGGTCGGGCTCGATGCCCAGACGCGGGAAGGCGAAGCGCTGGCCGGTGCGGCCGAAGCCCGACTGGATCTCGTCGATGATGATCAGGATGCCGCGCTCGTCGCAGAAGCGGCGCAGAGCCTGGGCGAAGGCTGGGTCAAGGGCGAGGAAGCCGCCTTCGCCCTGTACCGGCTCGAAGATGAACGCCGCCACGTCCTCCACTGCCAGCTCGACGCTGAACAGGCGGTCCATGGCCTTGAGGGCCTGTTCGCAGGTAACCCCGGTGTCGGCGCTGGGGTAGGGCAGGTGGTACACCGGCCCCGGCAGTTCACCGACCCGCTGCTTGTACGGGGCGACCTTGCCGTTGAGGTTCAGGGTGGCCAGGGTGCGACCGTGGAAGCCGCCGTCGAAGGCGATGATGGCGCGTTTGCCGGTGGCACCACGGGCCACTTTCAGGGCGTTTTCCGCAGCTTCCGCGCCGCTGTTGGTGAGCATGCCGGCCAATGGGTAGCTGACCGGTACGAATTGGCTCAGTTGTTCCATCAGCGCCAGGTATGGGCCGTGGGGGGCTGCGTTGAAGGCGTAGTGGGTCAGGCGAGCGGCCTGGGCCTGGATCGCCTCGACCACGGCCGGGTTGCAGTGGCCCAGGTTGAGTACACCGATACCGCCGACGAAGTCGATGTAACGTTTGCCGTCGGTGTCCCAGACTTCGGCATTACGGCCATGGGAAAGTGTGATCGGGTGAACGATGGCAATGGATTGGCTGATACTTTCCTGGTTCATGGGCACGCGGACCTTTGTTCGAATTTCTTATTATCCAAGCGTGTTGGCAGGTTATTCCGCAAACGAATTATTCGATTGCGGTCATTCCCTGGATTCTTGATCTTGGCTGATTTTGTATTGCTGGCACTGGCCTCTTCGCGGGTGAACCCGCTCCCACAGGTACGGCGCCACGCTTGAAAGGTGTGCGATCCCTGTGGGAGCGGGTTTACCCGCGAAGAGGCCCGCCCAGGTGATATCACTCCCCCTCGGCCACCCGCTCCCGAATCCACTGCACGAAGGCCCTGACCTTGGGCACTTCGGCCGCATGCTCGGCATGGGCGATGAAGTGCCGGCCATTGCTCGCCACCGGGTGGTCCCAGGCCACCACCAGCTTGCCCTCGCTCAGCTCTTCGGCCACCAGGTAGCGCGGAATCAGGGCGATACCGCAGCCGGCAATGGCTGCGCGGATGCACAGGTAGAACGTGTCGAAGCGGGGCCCGTGGTAGCTGTTCTGGCTATGCAGCCCCAGCCCCAGGAACCATTCGTGCCAGGCCTCCGGGCGCGACACGCACTGCAGCAGGCGGTGTTCGGTCAGTGCCTGGGCGCTGTCGAACCGGTGGTTGGCCAGCAGCTGCGGGCTGCACACCGGCACCACTTCCTCGCTGAACAGCTCGATGCAGGTTGCCCCGGGCCAGGTGCCCTGGCCGAAGAAAAACGCAATGTCGGCCTTGGCCTGCACCAGGTCGAACGGCTCCAGCTCATTGCGGATATCCAGGTGAATACGCGGGTAGCGGTCGCCAAAACCCTTCAGCCGGGGTACCAGCCAGCGCGCGCCGAAGGTGGGCTGGGTGGCGATGCGCAGCACTTCGGTCTCATCGCCGTAGCTGAGGATGTAGCGGCTGGAAATATCGATCTGGGTGAGGATCTTGTTCACTTCGGTGAGGTACAGCGCGCCTGCCGGGGTCAGGTGCAGGCGCCGGCGAATTCGCTGGAACAGCGAGTGCGACAGCATGTCCTCGAGCTGTGCCACCTGCTTGCTGACGGCGCTCTGGGTCAGGTGCAGTTCCTGGGCCGCGCGGGTGAAGCTGAGGTGGCGGGCGGCCGCTTCGAAGCACTGAAGGGCGGTGGTCGAAGGCATCAGGCGTTTGGACATGACGGGCAAATACCGAGCAAAAAAGGAAGGAGTTCATTCCGTAACGGAATCATGTGTTTCGAAAAGGTCGTTTGTTGACCCCGGCCTATAGATTAATACTGACCTGGATCAACGATTACAACCGGTCGTGCGAAGAGGAGGTCAGTACCCGCTTCCGGCATCTGCAAAACAACAACAACGAACATCAGAAATTTATAAGAATTCTGCTCCAGTCTTCAGCCGCCCCGCTGCGGCCGACCCATTCGAGGGTTCTTCATGGCTTCGCTACACAACAACAAACAGCGCTCCCTGCAGCACGGTCTGACGTCCCGTCAGGTATCCATGATCTCCATCGCCGGCATCATCGGTGCCGGCCTGTTCATCGGCTCCTCCAACGCCATTGCCACCGCCGGCCCGGCCATCCTCATCTCCTACGCCATGACCGGCCTGCTGGTCTTGCTGGTGATGCGCATGCTGGGCGAAATGGCCATCGCCAACCCCAACAGCGGCTCGTTTTCCACCTATGCCTCCGAAGCCATCGGCCCTTGGGCGGGCTTTACCATCGGCTGGCTGTACTGGTGGTTCTGGGTACTGATCATTCCGGTCGAGGCCATTGCCGGCGCCGACATCCTGCATGCCTACTTCCCTGGTGTGCCGTCGTGGCTGTTCGCCTTCCTGATCATGCTGGTGCTGTCGGGTACCAACCTGATCAGCGTGAAGAACTTCGGTGCCTTCGAGTACTGGTTCGCGCTGGTCAAGGTGGTGGCGATCATCGCCTTCATCGTGGTCTGCAGCCTGGCGGTGTTCGGCGTCTGGCCGCTGGCCGAGGTGTCCGGGGTCAGCCGGTTGTGGGATAACGGCGGCTTCATGCCCAACGGTTTCGGCACCGTGCTCGGTGGCGTGCTGATCACCATCTTCTCGTTCTTCGGTGCCGAAATCGTCACCATTGCCGCTGACGAAACCGCCAACCCTAAAGACAAGATCCGCCGCGCTACCAACCTGGTGGTGTACCGCATCGCCATCTTCTACCTGGCGTCGATCTTCCTGGTGGTATCGCTGGTGGCATGGAACGACCCGGGCCTGAAAGCAGTGGGTTCGTTCCAGCGCGTGCTGGAAGTGCTGAACGTGCCGGGCGCCAAGCTGCTGGTGGATATCGTGGTGCTGGTGGCCGTGACCAGCTGCATGAACTCGGGCCTGTACACCGCGTCGCGCATGCTCTATTCGCTGGGTGCCCGCGGCCAGGCGCTGAGCGTTACCAAGCGTATTTCCGGCTCTGGCGTACCGACCGTGGCGGTCATCTTCTCGACCCTGGCCGGCTTTGCCGGGTGCTTCGTCAACTATGTGTTCCCGGGCAAGGTATTCGGCTTCCTGCTGTCCACCACCGGCGCCATCGCCTTGCTGGTGTACCTGGTGATTGCCGTTTCGCAGCTGCGCATGCGGGCCCGTGCCGAGCGTGAAGGGCGGCCGCTGGAACTGAAGATGTGGCTGTTCCCATGGCTGACCTGGCTGGTGATCGGCACCATCGTCATGGTGCTGGGCTACATGCTGTTCAGCGATGCCTACCGCTACGAGACGCTGATGACCGCCGGGGTGACCGCGTTCATCCTGCTGGTTTCGCTGACCCAGCGGCGCGCCAGGGTGGTCGCCCAGACGGCCTGATGTTTCTGCTTTAATGTGGGGGCGTTGCGCGCCCCCCATATCAATAAGCACAGGAAGCGTATGAACGACCACTCCCTTTCCCTCCAGGCCCTCGCCGCCCCCGACGGCACTTGCTACGGCTGCGGTTGCTCCCACCCCAGCGGCCTGCACCTGCAAAGCCACTGGGACGACGACGGCATCCACCTGGTGTGCCGGCACGCGCCTGACAGCACCTTCATCGGCTGGCCCGGCCTGGTCTACGGCGGGCTGCTGGCGATGCTGGTCGACTGCCACTCCAACTGGACGGCGATGGCTTACCACTACCGCAACGAAGGTCGCGAAGCGGGCAGCCTGCCGCGCATCGACTGTGTCACTGGCAGCCTTGGCCTGAACTACCTCAAGCCCACACCCATGGGCGTCGAATTGTTGCTCAAGGCGCGTGTGGAAGGTGAAGTAGGTCGCAAGACCCGGGTGCTCTGCGAAGTCTGGGCCGACGATGTGCTGACAGTGACTGCCGACTCGGTGTTCGTTCGCGTCGATACCGAAAAGCTCAAGCTCAAGGCCCACGGCCAGGCCTGAGCCGCCGGTGCTGATGAGTGGTCGGTGATGGTCAGCGGCCGGGGATGTCTCTAGAGTGAGAGGTTCATTCCCCAGGCAAGGTTGATCATGACCGATCTCAGTGCTTTCCCCATTACCCGCAAGTGGCCCGCCAGACACCCCGAGCGCCTGCAGCTGTATTCGCTGCCGACGCCCAACGGCGTCAAGGTGTCGATCATGCTCGAAGAGATAGGCCTGGCCTATGAGCCGCACAAGGTCAGCTTCGACAACGATGACCAGCTGAGCCCCGAGTTCATCTCGCTCAGCGCCAACAACAAGATCCCCGCCATCCTCGACCCCAATGGCCCGGGCGGCCAGCCGCTGCCACTGTTCGAGTCGGGAGCGATCCTGCAGTACCTGGCGGAGAAGAGCGGCCAGTTGCTCAGCCAGGACCCGGCCCAGCGTTACCAGACCTTGCAGTGGCTGATGTTCCAGATGGGTGGCATCGGGCCGATGTTCGGCCAGGTCGGGTTCTTCCATTTCTTTGCTGGCAAGGAATACGAGGACAAGCGCCCGCGGGACCGTTATGTCAACGAGTCCAAGCGCCTGCTCGGTGTTCTGGACCGGCATCTGAAAGGCCGGGAATGGATGGTCGACGAGTACAGCATTGCCGATATCGCGATCTTCCCGTGGGTGCGTAACCTGGTTGAGCGTTACAACGCCCGAGATTTGGTCGGCTTCGATCAGTTCAAGGAAGTGCAGCGGGTGCTGGCGGCGTTCCTCGAGCGGCCGGCCGTGCAGCGGGGCCTGAAAATCCCAGGCTGATCAGGCAACACTGGCCTTATGTGCATGCACCGGCCATTGTAGAAGCGGCCTTGTGTCGCGAAAGGGCCGCAAGGCGGCCCCGGGATTTCAGCACTGATGCATAATTCGCCGGGGCTGCCTTGCAGCCCTTTCGCGACACAAGGCCGCTCCTACAAGGGGCGTATTCCAGCTTTTCAGAAAATGTGGTGCAGCAGCCAGTACAGGCTGCCGGCCAACAGCATCGCTGCCGGCAAGGTCAGCACCCAGGCCATCAGCAGGTTGACCAGCGTGCGCTTCTGTATTCCCGACCCGTTGGCCACCATGGTCCCGGCCACCCCGGAACTCAGCACGTGGGTGGTCGACACCGGCAACCCGAACATGTCCGCCGCACCAATGGTGCACATTGCCACTACTTCGGCCGAAGCCCCTTGGGCATAGCTGAGGTGGGCCTTGCCGATCTTCTCGCCTACCGTCACCACGATGCGCCGCCAGCCGACCATGGTGCCCAGCCCCAGTGCGATGGCCACGGCCACTTTCACCCACAGCGGGATGTAGCGGGTGGCGTCGTCCAGCTGGGTCTTGAACAGCAGCACCTGGCTGCGAGTGCCTGCGTCGAACACCACCAGCTGGTTCTTCTCGATCAGGCGGATGGCTTCGCTGGTCAGGTACATGTCGTTGCGCACGTTGGCCATGGCTTCGGCCGGTACCCGCTTGAGCGAGCCATAACCTTTGACCTCTTCGCCGATCATGCCGGTCAGTGCCGCCAGCGCCGGTATCAGTTGCGGGTTGGCCCTGGGCTCGGCAATGAACGTGGTCAGCACCTGGCGTGGGTCGGCCGGTGCCGCTTGTGGGGCGCCGCGTACCAGTGCCTGGCGGGTTACCTCGGCGACCGCGGAAAACTGCAAGGCCTGTTCATTGGGCATGGTCTTGTTCAATGCGTAAGCCATCGGCAGGGTGCCAACCAGAATCAGCATGATCAGGCCCATGCCTTTCTGGCCGTCGTTGGAGCCGTGGGCAAAGGACACCCCGGTGCAGGTCAGGATCAGTACGCCGCGAATCCACCACGGTGGTGGTGTCTGGCCTTCCGGCGCCTGGTACAGCGCCTTGCGCTTGACCAGCGCGCGCAGGGCCAGCAGCAACAGGGCGGCACAGGCAAAGCCGATCAGTGGCGAGAACAGCAGGGCATAACCGACCTTGCTGGCCTGGGCCCAGTCCACGCCGCTGGTACCGTCGCGCCCGTGCATCAGCGCATTGGCCACGCCCACGCCGATGATCGAACCGATCAGGGTGTGCGAGGATGAGGCCGGCAGGCCCAGCCACCAGGTGCCGAGGTTCCAGATGATCGCCGCCAGCAGCAGGGCGAAGACCATGGCGAAGCCGGCCGAGGAGCCGACCTGCAGAATCAGCTCCACCGGCAGCAGGGCGATGATCCCGAACGCCACCGCGCCGCTGGAAAGCAGCACACCGAGGAAGTTGCACAGCCCGGACCAGACCACGGCGACGGGGGCAGGCAACGAGTGGGTGTAGATGACGGTGGCCACTGCGTTGGCGGTGTCATGGAAGCCATTGACGAACTCGAAGCCCAGGGCAATCAACAACGCCAGGCCCAGCAGCAGGAATGGTGTGACCGTAGTGATTACCGTGCCGCTGGCAGTCACATCCTGCTTCAGGCTCCAGGCGGTGTAGGCGATACCGGCCAGCAGCAGGCCGAAGAACAACACCAGGGTGGCTCGCCCGGGCTTGTGGGCAAGTTGCGGGCGGGCATCGAGTTGGGCCAGTTGCGGCAGGCTGGCCAGTGAAGGGGTTGCCATGGTGGCTCCGGTCGGGGGGCAAGGGTGCCGAAGGCCTTGAGCATAGAAACAATTCGTAACCCGGCCGTGACCTCGATCAATGATTTATCTAGGCTCAAGACGGACGGTAGTGGCAGGAGAAACCCATGATTCGCTGCAAGCGTGTCTACGATGCGGTTGAGCAAGACGACGGTCAGCGCGTGCTGGTCGATCGCCTTTGGCCGCGTAACAAGCGCAAGGAAGACCTGCACGGGCAGTGGTTGCGCGAAGTTGCACCCTCGGATGAGTTGCGCAAGGCGTTTCACCAGGGTGAAGTGGATTTCGCCGGCTTCACCAAGCGTTACCAGCAAGAGCTGGCGGCCCACCCCGAGCACTGGTATCCGCTGCTGGACCTGGCCGGAAAGGGCACGCTGACATTGCTTTATGCGGGCAAGGATACCGAGCACAACAATGCCCGGGTGTTGGCCGAATGGCTGGAGGACGAACTGGATCGCCGTGGGCCCGGCAGTTCGCCCGTGTGCTACGCCCAATGAGCGATAATGATTTATCGGGACTGTGCTGACCCCTGTAGGAGCGGCCTTGTGTAGCGACAGGGCCGCAGAGCGGCCCCGGCAATAATGGCTCCATGCCGAAATCCCGGGGCTGCTGTGCAGCCCTGTCGCGACACAAGGCCGCTCCTACAAACGACAGTGCAAGAGCTGCCAGACCAGAGAACCCATGCCTCTACAACTAACCCCCGCCAACGACACCCACCGCACCTTCGCCCGCGACCTCACGCGCCGCGCGATGCTGCCGTACTACCGCGAATACGACCTGCTGTGGCTAGAGGAAGCCTTCGACGAAGCCTGGGGCTGGCGCGAGCAGTGGCTGGTGACCGAAGGCGACGCGGTACTCGGCTTCTGCAGCCTCAGCCAGGACCGCCAGGCGCTGTTCATCCGCGAGTTGCACCTGCTACCCGAGCACCGTGGGCGTGGGGTCGGCAGCTGGGTGCTGGAGCAGTTGGCACTGTGGGCCCGCCAGCGGCACCTGCCGCTGCTGCGGCTGATGGTGTTTCGCAGCAACCCGGCGCGCGTGCTCTACCAGCGCCACGGCTTCGCCGAAATGGGTGAGGACGAATGCTTTGTGCGCATGCAGCGCACGATCGACTAATAGCTCAATGATGGCTTGTCGCGACTGGTGAGCATCGGCATAGTGACCTCAGGCGTTCACGGCCGCCTGCAGGTGGGTAGGCCGTACATGAGTGTGATCAGGGATAAGGAGACCCCCATGAATGGAATCGGTCCGCGGCTGCGGGAAGAGCGTGAGCGTCTGGGGATGACCCAGCGCGTGTTTGGCGATATCGGCGGGGTCGAACCCAATGCCCAGGGCAAATACGAGAGTGGTGAACGCTCGCCGCGGGTCGATTACCTGGCGGCATTGGCAACCCGGGGCGTGGATGCACTCTATGTGCTCAGCGGTATCCGCACCCCGGCACCGCTCGAGGGGCTGAGCGCCGATGAGTCCGGTTTGCTGGGGGCTTTCCGGCAGTTATCGTGCGACGATCAGGCGGCACTCTGGCACTTGTTGCGGCGTTTGACCAACAACGACAAATCCCGGCAGACAGTGAGGCCGCTTACGGTTGAACGTCAGGTGTTTCTGACAGAAGGAATGCGTTAGGTCCGCCGTGAAAAATTTTGTTAAGGTGGCGGGATCCAATCGCCCTGCTGACGAGGTGTGTGCTTGATTAGGGTCTTAGTGGTCGACGATCACGATCTGGTACGAACCGGTATTACACGCATGCTGGCCGACATCGATGGCCTGCAGGTGGTGGGTGAGGGCGATTCGGGCGAGTCGGCGCTCAGGCTGGCCCGTGAACTGAAGCCGGATGTGGTGCTGATGGACGTGAAAATGCCCGGCATCGGCGGCCTGGAGGCCACCCGCAAGCTGCTGCGCAGCCACCCGGACATCAAGGTGGTTGCCGTGACCGTGTGCGAGGAAGACCCGTTCCCCACGCGCCTGCTGCAGGCCGGCGCTGCTGGCTACCTGACCAAGGGTGCCGGCCTTGACGAAATGGTCCAGGCCATCCGCCTGGCCTTCGCCGGCCAGCGCTACATCAGCCCCCAGATTGCCCAGCAGATGGCGCTGAAGCCATTCCAGCCACAGGGTTCGCCGTTCGATGCCTTGTCGGAGCGGGAAATCCAGATTGCCCTGATGATCGTCGGCTGCCAGAAAGTGCAGATCATCTCCGACAAGTTGTGCCTCTCGCCCAAGACCGTCAATACTTACCGTTATCGGATCTTTGAAAAACTCTCGGTCACCAGCGACGTCGAACTGACCTTGCTGGCCGTTCGCCACGGTATGGTCGACGCAAGCCTGTAAAACCTCATGTCCCAAGTTTTCGATGCCAGCGCATTCCTGGCTACCTGCAGTGGTCGCCCGGGCGTCTACCGGATGTTCGACGGCGAAGCCCGGCTGCTTTACGTGGGCAAGGCCAAGAACCTCAAGAAGCGCCTGGCCAGCTATTTCCGCAAGACCGGCCTGGCGCCCAAGACCGCCGCGCTGGTGGCCCGCATCGCCCAGGTCGAAACCACCATCACCGCCAACGAAACCGAGGCGCTGCTGCTGGAGCAGAACCTGATCAAGGAGTGGCGGCCGCCGTACAACATCCTGCTGCGCGATGACAAATCCTACCCCTACGTGTTCCTTTCCGACGGCGAGTTTCCGCGGCTGGGCATTCACCGTGGGGCGAAGAAGGCCAAGGGCCGCTACTTTGGCCCGTACCCCAGCGCCGGCGCCATTCGCGAAAGCCTCAGCCTGCTGCAAAAGGCATTTTCGGTGCGCCAGTGCGAAGACAGCTACTACGCCAACCGCACCCGGCCATGCCTGCAGTACCAGATCAAACGCTGCAAAGGGCCCTGCACGGGCCTGGTGACCGCCGAGGAATATGCCGAGGACGTGCGCCACTCGGTGATGTTCCTCGAAGGGCGTAGCCAGCAACTGGGCAACGAGCTCAATGCCGAGATGGAGAAGGCCGCCATGGCCCTCAATTTCGAGAAGGCCGCCGAGTTGCGCGACCAGATCGCCTTGCTGCGCCGCGTTCAGGACCAGCAGTACATCGAAGGCGGCAGCGGCGACGTCGACGTCATCGCCGCCTTCGTCAACCCCGGTGGCGCCTGCGTGCACCTGATCAGCGTGCGTGGCGGGCGGGTGCTGGGCAGCAAGAACTTCTTCCCGCAGGTAGGCATCGAGGAGGAGGTGGCCGAAGTGATGGCCGCGTTCCTTTCCCAGTACTACCTGGGCAATGCCGAGCGCGAATTGCCGGGCGAACTGATCGTCAACGTGGTGCACGAAGACTTCGCCGCCATCAGCGAAGCCCTGCAGACCCTGCGTGGCCGCGAGCTGACCATCAGCCACCGGGTACGCGGTACCCGCGCCCGCTGGCAGCAGCTGGCGGTGACCAACGCCGAGCAGGCGCTCAATGCGCGCCTGGCCAACCGCCAGCACATGGCCGCACGTTTCGAGGCCCTGGCCGAGGTGCTGGGCCTGGACGAGGTGCCGCAGCGCCTGGAGTGTTACGACATCAGCCATTCCAGCGGCGAAGCCACCGTGGCCAGCTGCGTGGTGTTCGGCCCCGAAGGCCCGCTCAAGTCCGACTACCGCCGCTTCAACATCGAAGGCGTCACCGCTGGTGACGACTACGCCGCCATGCACCAGGCCCTGACCCGCCGATACGGGCGCATCAAGGATGGCGAGGGCAAGCTGCCCGACGTGCTGCTGGTGGACGGCGGCAAAGGCCAGCTGAACATGGCCCGTGACGTGATGCAGGAGCTGGGCTTCAGCGACCTGACCCTGCTTGGCGTGGCCAAGGGCGTGACGCGCAAGGCCGGTTTCGAAACCCTGTACCTGAACGACGTGCACCATGAGTTCACCCTCAAGGGCGACTCACCGGCCTTGCACCTGATCCAGCAGATCCGCGACGAGGCCCACCGTTTCGCCATCACCGGCCACCGCGCCCGCCGCGGCAAGGCCCGCCGGGTGTCCAGCCTGGAGGATGTGGCCGGGGTAGGGCCCAAGCGCCGGCGCGACCTGCTGAAACATTTCGGCGGCCTGCAGGAGCTCAACCGCGCCAGTGTCGATGAAATCGCCAAAGCACCCGGCATCAGTAAAAAGCTTGCCGAGTCGATTTATGCCAGCCTGCATAGCGAGTAGAATGCGGGCTCAACTTGCGGCCAGTCGTACCGATGAATATTCCAAACCTGCTCACCGTTCTACGCGTCCTGCTCATCCCGATCTTCATCCTGCTGTTCTATGTGCCCTATCACTGGAGCTACATGGCCGCCAGCAGCGTGTTCGCCGTTGCCGCCGCCACCGACTGGCTGGATGGCTACCTGGCGCGCCGCTTGCAGCAGAGCACGCCGTTCGGTGCCTTCCTCGACCCTGTGGCCGACAAGCTGATGGTGGCGGTGGCCCTGGTGCTGCTGGTGCAGACCCACGCCAACTTCTGGCTGACCCTGCCGGCCGCGGTGATCATCGGCCGCGAGATCGTGGTTTCGGCGCTGCGCGAGTGGATGGCCGAACTGGGCGCGCGCGCGCATGTGGCGGTGTCCAACCTCGGCAAGTGGAAAACCGCGGCGCAGATGCTGGCGCTGGTGATCCTGCTGGGCAACCCGCCAGCGGTGACCTTCTGGGTAATCCTCGGCTACGCGCTGCTGCTGGTGGCGGCGGGGCTGACACTGTGGTCGATGGTGCACTACCTGCTGGCCGCCTGGCCGCACCTGCGCGAAGGCTCTGAGCAGAAATAAAAGTTTTTTTGAATCAAGGGGTTGACGCTATTTTAGAAATCGCTAGAATGGCACCCATCACGACGCGGGAATAGCTCAGTTGGTAGAGCACGACCTTGCCAAGGTCGGGGTCGCGAGTTCGAGTCTCGTTTCCCGCTCCAAATATAGATTTACAGGGTTCCATGGAAGTCTGTAAATCATTGAAAAAAGACGCTTCGGCGTCTTTTTTCGTTTCAGTCAGATCCATCAGGATCCATGGGCATTCGGGCCTTTCCAGGCTTTGTACGAAATCCCAAGTAACCCAATCACCGCCCCTCGAACGCTGAAACTTTGCAGAGTCCCCCCGCATCGACGGAAAGGCATTCTGTGATGGCAAAGCGTTATGAATACTCGGACGAGGTGTGGGGTGTGGTCTCCGAGCTCCTCATCAAGCCCCAGCAGCTACCGGCCTAGCCTTAGGATACCCGCCCCAACAGGAGCTGAACTCGTTGTTCTGGCTTTCACGGTCCCAGGGAAAGCTGACCTTTACTCGGCCCCACTCATCGCAATAGATCTCTTCTCCCTTCGGGCCGACCACGGTAGCCTCGTGTGCTCCGCCGATGTGACGATGAGGTCCATGGTGTTTTTCGTGCATGAACTGCATGGACATCTCATTGGTCGACAAGTCCGGTTGCGTACACTTATGCTGGTGAAATTCCGTTTGAAGTTTATCGTCATTTCGCCCTAATTATCCTACATGTATTTGCACAATAGTGTGCAGGGAGGTCAGGGCTAATGCCTGCAGATAGGATCTTTCGAATTATTAAATTTTGTTATTCATGGTGGCCCTTTTATGCAGAACTGAGAATGTGAAGAAAGCTATTGAATGTATCAGAAATTGGGAATTTCTCGCTCTCGCTTGGTAACCATAGGTAAACGCAGCCATTGTCGTCGTTATTTGTTGATAGTAGGAATAGGTTGCCGCAGTCGTCATAGGCAAATGGTATGAGTCCGGCTAGCGAAGGGGTGCTTTTGACTAGTTGTTTGTAGACGTTTTCGATCGTGGCTTCACCATGTTTTATCGATAAAAAGCTATTTATAAGAAGCTCGGATTCGGTGTGTTTTTTATCATCAATGAATCCGCCGTTATTGGTCAGATAAAAGTTCATGAATTCACTTGTTGGGTGTGCATTTATTGATTTTGTGAATTCAAGAAAGTCACTTTTGGATATGGGTTGTTCACTTTCTATTAATTTTACGGGCACGGTTTTGCTCCTTTAGAAAATCTGGCTGGATGTGTCTACATTTTGCCTGTCGCGGCTGCGTACTGACTTACGCCACCATTGTGAGTTATCCCGAGGCGTCCAGCCGTTCGACCACACGCCCGCTGCGGTTGTAGCGAAATTGCAGTTTCTTTTGCGCAGGATCGATGTAGCGCATCAGCTGGCCGGCGGCATCAACTTCGTAGCGGTTGATACGACCATCGGGCCGTTCGCTTTCTATGAGGTAGCCGCGAGCGTCATAGCGGAAGTGGGTCTGTTCTCCGCGGGCATTGATGCTTTCGCTCAGGCGACCCTGCAAGTCGTAGTGGTACAGCGTCTGGTTGTTGCTGCAGTCGCGATAGCTGAGCAAATGGTCACGGTGTTCCAACCCAGGTGCTTGGTCTTTTCGAGGGCATCGGTGACGCGGCTAACACGACCTTCCGGGTTGTATTGATACTGTGGATGGCGCGTCAGCAGCTACTGAGCGCTGAGGGTGGGGTGCGCCTGCAGCATCCACGAACCAGGGCAAGGCCCTGGCTTGGAGGCGATCGATGCCTGAAAAATCGACTTTGCTGCGTCAAGAAGTTGCTTATTGCAGCTCGGGGAGATTTGTTAGAATTTTCCCGCTACAGCAACTTTGGTCATGAGGGCTTGGTTTCAGTGAATATTCTTTCGATTTCCCTTGCGTATTGCCTGGGGTAGGGTATTCGGATCTTTGTTATGTATTCTGATAGTTCGCTTTTTCTTTTCGATATCATGTAGTATTCAATAGTGTGGCCGATTGGGAAATTTACCTTGGGGGCGTGATTGATTATATTGTCTCTGCCTCCGTTTGGCTCTCTGTAGGTGGCTTGTTTTTTTATGATGTAGGCAATTAAATGTTTTTGGTGGTTTGATATGATGTACAGCAAGTCTTCGCAAGAAAGCGAGGCATGTTGCATCCATTTTTCCATTAGATTTATAATGGTTTCGTGGGCTTTTGAACTTCTGTCTATTTTCTCGGGGATGTGCTTGTCTAGGTCGTCAAGGAATGTTGTGTAGGTGTCGGACTGCATAAGTTCTGAAAGTTTCATTTAAAATCCTTTGTAATTGCTTAGATCTTGCAGTACCTCAATTAACTCACTCCCTGGGTGTCTGTAGGGATCTTTGGCTGCATGCTCCCAAGGTGTTACTTTTTCAAGGTTGTATGGGGTGTGAATGTGTTTGCCGTCGCGTTGAGGCCAGTGGCGGTGGTTTAGCTCGATCGAGACGTTTCTAGTTCTTTCCTCTTGGGTTTTGAAATGAAACTCTCTGACTCGAATCCGTGGGGCAAGGCCTAGGCGCATTCTAAACATATTCACTGATGAATACATGCCCTTTGGTGCTGCTTTAGCCTCTGCTCTCCAATATTTGCGCCTTGCAGATGGCCAGCATGTAAGTCCTAGTGGATCGATCCAGCTGAGTGGATTTGGCGCATACTGGAAAAAGTTCAGCCCCCCCACCAAGCCTACAGGGTCAACTTGAGTGAAACAGCCTACGTCAGGGTCATAATATCTAAATGTGTTATAGTGCAGTCCCGTCTCACGGTCAAGGTATTGTCCTTGATGTCGTAAGTTTTGCTCACGGCCATGCCGTGGATCGTGCCACTCATCGCGTGTGCTACCCCGCCCATGATAATCGCTGCGCCAAAGCGTAAGGCCATGCTCATCCGTTAGTTGTTCGGGTAGCCCGGCCAAGTTGGTGTGATAATACTGTATTTTTTCTTTGGTTGGTTTTCCCTCTATTCGTGCTATTGGCTCGTAGCTGCTCGAATTTGCATAGACATACAGACTGGGTAGCCCATTCTGTATTTCCTGTAGCAAGCGCAACCCCTGCCAGTGGTAGAGTGTCTGGAATGTCGGCCTGGATTCGCCTTGCTTGTAAATGGCCTTGCTTATCCGGCGTCCTAGCAGATCGTAGCCGAACACAATGCGCTCGACCTCACCATATCCCTCCTGCACCATGCACACCAGTCTCTGTTCGGCGTCATACTCGAAGCGCTGCACTCGATGGCTGCCGATTCGCTTCTCGCATAAGCGGCCAAAGCCGTCATAGCGGTAACGCTTATCATGATAAACGAGGACACGGTTGTGCTTGATCAGGCCGTTGAGCTTCGGTCCGTCGAATATATTTCCGGCCTTGTCGTACTTGTAGTCCTCGACCTGTGTCGCCTGCCAGTTAGGGCGTGACTGCTGGACGGTCTGAAGTTGTTCGTTGGGATCGTAGCCATATCGATTTCTGCCCGAGTAGCTTCTGCCTGTGTGGGGCAGGTTGTGGAATCGGCCAATTATTTTTTCGAGGTCGGCATGTTCATCGTTGGCAGCGCAGGACATGCCTTTGCGCTGGGTCTGAGTCAGCACTTCGGCGACAAGGTTGTCGCTGGCGTCATAACGATAGGTTTTGTCCAGTAACGGAAGAACTTCAGCGGGGGCATCGCGGTAGTGGATTGCCTTGCCACTCAAGCGCCCGCTTTTGTCATAACGGGTGCGCGTAATCAGGTTGCCTTGGGTGCGCATGACTTCGTCATGCACGGCATCACGCTCAAAGTCACTAATGACCCGGCCGTCCAGGTTGATCTGGTGCAGGTGCCCACTGCCGTAGTAGAGGTAATTGATATTGCGTTGATCGGGGAGGGTGAGCGTCTGCAGGTTGCCCAACTCGTCGTAGAGATACTGCAACAGCCCGGCGCTGCTAGTTTCGCTCAACAGTTGCCCTGCGGGGTCGTAGGTGTATTCAAGCTGCTGTTCTTTACCCTGATTATTTGTGAAAGTGATGGACAACAGGTTGTCGGCGGTGTCGTAGCTGTAGTCGGTAATGCCATCCTCGGTGCGCTTGCTCAGCAGGCGGCCGACGGCATCACGTTCGAAGTCGTGGCGAATCGGCGTTGTTCGAGTTGCTGGGGCGTTCTCGGACAAAGGCGCTTGTTCATGGGGAGAGGGCACGTGGGTGAGGCTGGTGACCCCATCCAGCACGTCGTATTCATAAATGCGACCACTGCCATCCAGGTCTTCCTGCGCGATTAGGCGGTCCAGCTTGTCCCAACCAAAGCGATACGACTCATTATTCTCGTTGGTGAGCTGTAGCAGTCGGCCGTAGGCGTCATAGCGAAATCTTACGCTGTGACCCATGGCGTCCAGCCGTTCGACCATACGCCCGCTGCGGTCGTAGCGAAATTGCAGCTTCTTTTGCGCAGGATCGATGTAGCGCGTCAGCTGGCCGGCGGTATCAACTTCGTAGCGGTCGATACGACCATCGGGCCGTTCGCTTTCTATGAGGTAGCCGCGAGCGTCATAGCGGAAGTGGGTCTGTTCTCCGCGGGCATTGATGCTTTCGCTCAGGCGGCCATGCAAGTCGTAGTGGTACAGCGTCTGGTTGTTGCTGCAGTCGCGATAGCTGAGAAGCTGGCCACGGGTGTTCCAACCCAGGTGCTTGGTCTTTTCGAGGGCATCGGTGACGCGGGTGACGCGACCTTCCGGGTTGTATTGATACTGCGTGCTCCGGCCCAGTGGGTCCTGCTCCCACAGCAAATTGCCATGAGCATCGTAGCCGTAGCGCCGGGTACGTCCTGCTCCGTCTGTGACCTGAACGGGCAAAGCCCAGTGGCGCAGATAGCTTATGCGTTCGCTTCGCCCAAGCGGGTCACGCGTCTCGATCAGACGCCCGATATCGTCATAGCTGTATCCCCACTCGCCGCCCTGTGGATCAGTTCGTTTGACCAACTGGCCGGCGACGATCTCTGCTTGCCAGCAGTTCCCAAGTGCATCGACATGCTTGTAAACGTCGTACAGCGGGCCCCAGAAATAGCGGTCTATACGTCCCAGTCCGTCTGTTACGAGGGTTTCGCCTTCTTCGAGGTTGTACTCGAACTTGTACTCCTCCCCATCGCTACCCCAGTGGCGAACCACCCGCCATTCGTGGTCAGGTTGCGGTTCAAGTAACGGTGGCAGGCGATAGGGTGTGCCATTTGCTCTTACAGGCAAAGGGCGTTTTTCAGGGATGGTGTAGCGCTCCCACTCGTACTCGCGGACGGCGCCGCTAGCCAATTGGTGGCGCTTCAGATAGCCCTCTTCGGTATAGCTGAAGCGGCGCACCACCTGACCTGTCGCATCCAGAACTTCCTGCAACTGCCCACTGTCGGTATAGCTGTAGCTGACCAGCAGCTCGTTCCGCTCGATAGCGGGCTCACCGTTATTTGATAGGAAGAGCCGCGACACCTTGCATACGCGCCTTGCATGCGCAGCATCATAGTGAAGCTGGACAACCGTCTGGCCGTACTTGTCATAGAGCGCTTGAAGGCGACCTTGTTTGTCGTAAAGCACATCTACGTAATTGAGATTGCGGTCGCTCAGCCTGATGAGTCTTGAACGACTGGGCTCTTGCGGGTCGACATCAAAAACCTTGTAGCGCCCCTCATGAATGTCCTCGACAACCGTTTGGCCATCCTCCAACTGGAAGAAAGCCAAGCCGTCCACAACACTGACAAAGGCATCGCCGGCGCGCAGGCGCCCGAGTTCCAGGCGATTGCCTTCTTCATCGACGTAAATCCACAACTCGCCGCCTTCAGGATGCGGGACGCGGACCAGTTCAACTTCATAAGGAACACTCCAGCCCTTTCCGAACAGGCCGCCGGTGCGTAAGTCTCTACTGTCGTAACTACGAGCCCATTGGATTCCCAGCAAGCCAGGTAAGTTGAAATCAACATCCTCTGGACCGTCCTGGAACTTGCTACCCGTGGCGACCGCAACGGGGTTGCCCAATTTACAACCTTTGATGCGCCCAAAACGTCGTGAAATGAGTATCCCCGCAATGATCCCGGTAAACATCGCAACCTTGCTCTTGCCATTGCGAATATCCCGAACCGTCGCTGTCCCGCCGCCAATGCGCACATTCGGCGATACTTTCTCATTCACATCGATCGTGGCATCGCAGGTGGTCTTGTCACCCGATCGCGCTGCAGGCTGGCCGTTGATGAAGACCTTGTCTGACCCTTGCGCAATATGGTTTTCGGGCAGAGGCGGGTGGCGGCTGCATGAAATCTTGTCCTGCTCTTTGGATTCCGCGCCGGGGTCCTTTGGCGTGGTGACGGGCGGGTTGAAGATGTCGCGTATCGCCATGCCCAGCCCCACCACCGGGAGCAGGTAGGGCACCGCCGCCATGGCCATGGAACCCACATTCTCCAGAATCGAAGGCTCTGCTTGCTCTGCATCGGCCGCTCCCCCTCCTGGCGGCCCTGTGATACCGGCTGCGCGAGCGGCGGGCTTGCTGTTGACAAACACGTTGTGTGACCCGCTTTCGATCTTTCCATAGGGGTCGGGTGCATCCACGCTGTTGCCAAGGCTGTCGCAAAAGCGGGAGATGGCATCGCCGACAGTCTGGTCTTCACCGACCGAAAGGGTGCTCATCGCACCGACCGCCACCCCCGCAACGGCGGCGATGGCGATGCCAGCTGCGCCCCCCGTCGCGACAGTACCGACAACGGCCAGGCTGATAGCGGCAGCCACGGCGGCGGTGGCTGCGGCATAAATGACGGCCTCTGCAACTGCACTGACCATTTCGGCGATCAGGGACGGATGCAATATTTCATCGCCCATGCGGGCGGCGTGAACGATCTGCGCCATGGCTTGCAAGCTCCAAAAGTTCTGAATGAGGTTGACCTGGGTGGTGAAGGGGTCAGGTGAACCGGAGCTGTTGTTTGATTGCGCGCCAGTGCTCGATGTCGTCGCTGCTCAAAGGGCTTGGCTTGCTGTAGTTGATCACCAGCAGCCGGTGCTGGCCTGGAATCATGCAGGCGGCCTGGAGCTGGAAATTGGGCTTGTCCCCCACCTTGAATTCAATGGCCATTTCGCGGGCTTCGACGGAGTGTTCACCGCCCCCCAAACGCGCGATCTTCGTGGGTGTGATGGTCATTGCCCCGGACTTTTTTCGCAGCATCCGCAGTTGGTCATCGATGGCTTGGTCCAGGGTCTTGTCATTGGCGACGGGGCTGCGCGCCATTACCAACGTGGTGTCTCGGGCACGAAAGCGCAGCATGTTGAGCGTGAGGTCTTCAGGTGCTTCCTCGCCTAGATTGAGGATCAGGTCGTGAGTCAGGTATTCCGTCATTGCGGGAGTCCTTTCAGGAGGTCTTTACGTACGGGCAAGTGCAAGCAGCTACCTGAAATGCCCATCCACATCGGCTTTCAGTGCACTGCTATCGCGTCCATCCGCTGCGGCACCCGCCGCTCCGCCCTCAGGGTTGAGGTCGAGCTTCGCTGCGGGCGTGTTGATCTGTCCGGTCTGTTGCCCGGTGAGGTTGAAGGTCTCGCAGGTGATATTGAGCGTGCCGTTGGCCTGCATCTCGATCAGTGTCTTGCCGCACTTGAGGCGCAGGGTGTTGCCTGCTTCGATCTCGTAGTCGCCGGCGATGAGGTCGTTTTTGCCGCCGCCGACTTTCAGGGTGTCGTTGGCTTTCACCACGCGCAGGCGATTGCGGCCGATGGCAACGGACTCGTCCTGGCCAATGCTCTGGGTCCTATCAACACCGACGGTGAGAGACTGGTTGTTGTTGACCTGGGTGTTCTGGTCCTTCTGGGCATGGATGAACACCTCTTCCTTGCCCAGTTCGTCCTCAAAGCGCAGCTCATTGAAACCATCCCCCTTGTGGGTCTGGCTCTTGATGGTCATGCGGGTCTTGTGGTCGGGCAGGTCGTAGGGCGGGAGCTGATCGCCGCAATAGGTACGCCCGGTAATCATCGGCTGGTCGGGGTCACCGTTGACGTACTGGATGATCACGTCCTGGCCAATGCGCGGGATCGCCATCGCGCCCCAGCTGCCACCGGCCCAGCCTTGCGATACACGCACCCAGCAGGAGCTGAACTCGTTGTTCTGGCTTTCACGGTCCCAGGGAAAGCTGACCTTCACCCGGCCCCACTCATCGCAATAGATCTCTTCTCCCTTCGGGCCGACCACGGTAGCCATGTGCGGGCCATCAACGCGTGGTTTTGATAGTGGGGCAGGGCGCCATTCGGTCCGGCCGGGGACCAGCACGGCGGTCTGCTCGTAGTGCGTGCTTACATCTGCGCCAGCGGCTTCTTCCTGCAGGCTGGTGAATTGTTTGCCTTTGTGGGTAACCGTGTTCACTCGCCAATGCGCGTTGAGGTCGTCACGTGGGTGACCTGTCAGGGTGAAGCTCAGGCCCGGTTGCAGGCGAACATCGTCACCCTTGACCTCGGCAATACGCACATCATGGCGCAGCGCAGTGATGCGGTTTTCAGTGAACGGCTTGCCGACCGCATCGCGTTTGTAACGGCCTGGGTAATCGAAGAATTCGTACTCGTTGGACTGATGCTCCAGGAAGGGCCCGGCAGCTCTGTGTTCCTGGCGGTAGGCCGGGTTGGTAAAGGTGTAGTCGCGCTGAACCTGGCGAGCGGTGCGCACCTGCTCGCTGTAGCGCAAGCGGCGAAGGCACGGCATGGCTTGATCGCCACCGCCGGTGGCTTGGTACAGCACGCTGTCAGGGTCTACAGGCTCGTCGGCATCAAAGAAGCCCTCGTCGTCATCCTCGGCCTTGATGGTCCCATGGCTGATCAACCCGAATGATTGCAGCCGATCTGTAATGATCAGCTTGTGCAGCTTTTCACTGTGCGCAAAGCGGTAGACGAAGCCTTCTTCGGCAGCCAGGCGGGCGATGAACGCCAGGTCCGTCTCACCGGCCTGAACGCAGAACTCGCGGACCTGATGGTCCATGCTGGCGCGCAGTTCGTACTGGTTGATGCCCTGGCGCTGGAGCATCAGCTCGAGAATTTGCGGAACGGTCTTCTGCTGGAAGATGCGCCAGTTCGAGCGTAGGTCGGCCCGGGCCAGCTGGGGCTCGACCAGCGCGTGATAGTAGGTGCGGTAGAAGCCGCTTTCAGCCTGGCTGAATCGGCTGACCAGGCCGTGCACGTAACGCACCGGGCGTTCGCCGTCCCAGATGGTAAAAAGTACGGGCTTGTCGAGCAGGTGGCCGAAGTCGATATCGTTTTCGAAGCTGATGAGTTTCAGCTCCAGCTCGAAGGGCTTGCTGATCCCCTCTCGGAGTTCGAACGACACCACTTCGAATTCAGCTTTTCCAACCAGCGGCTGGAAGCTGTAACGCAAGTCAGATTGGCTAGGCATAAGCAGTCCATCCGCCGTCTGAGAATTCGAAAACCCCTGGCAGAGTGCGCCTGCCAGGGATGCTCAGCCGGGTTAGACGATCGGTTTACGCCAGTCGTCTGAGCCTTCGGTGCCCGCGGTTACATGTGTCCAAGAAATCTTGCGGTACGCCATCGAAACCTCGACCAATTGGGTGAAGTCAGCGTTCTCCTTGTTTTGTGCATGGGGTAAGGTGGTCTGGATGTCCACAATCGTGGCGTCTTCCAGCTTGGTGGTGAAGAAGTGCTCTTGCGTGCCTTCCACCGAGGTGCGATACCACTTGATCTCGACGGTCGTCAGTCTTTCGCCGCTGGACAGGGCCGCGTACATCAAGGGTGTTGCTTTGTTCAGCGAACTGGTGAAGATGAACGGCTTATGTAGCCGCTGACCTGTGGGTTGGCCGCTTTGCGGGTCTTTGGGTACGGTGATCTGGTGCTTGATTTCCTGCACCAGAATCTCGTCTTCATGGCCTTCGACGAACACGTTGCCCACCGATTCGGAAGTGAAGGCGCCTGCGGTGATGTTGCCTTGGGTTTGGCCTTCGATCTTGATGTAAGCGGGTGTTGGCATGGCAGTTTCTCCTGCGTCCATGTGGATATAAACACGCGCACCCAGGGTGGCGTGGCCATCGGGAACGATGGGCTTGTCAACGAAGCAAACGCTTCGCTAATTCGTTGAAATCCGTGGCGACACGCGCCGATCTGTTACTGCTGCAAGATGCCGTTCAGCGACTCCAGCACCTCGGTTGTAATGAGGTGCAGCCGGTAGCTGTAGATGCCGTATGCCACCGCCATGGCGAGGGCGGAAATGACCAACGGACTCCACCACGGCCATTGCCGGTTCATGCGGAAGTTGCTTGGGGCGACGTTGGTGTACGGATCGCAGACGGTCTCCGGCGTAGGGCCGCGCAGTTCTCGGATAATCCCGTGGAGCTGGTGTATCAATGCGTTGAGGGATTCTTCGCCCTTCGGCGCGATGGCGTACTTGCCCTTCAAACCAAGGCACAGCGCGAAGTACATGAACTCCAGCGCGTCCTGATAACGTTTGGGCTCCTGCATGAGGCGCGACAGTACGGTGAAGACTTTCTCTCCACCCCAGGTTTCGTCGTGGAAGATGCTGAGCAGGGGTTCCTGGCTCCAGCAGCTGGTTTTACCCCAAGGCCTGTCCATGACAGCTTCATCGATGAAAAGGCAAAGACCGTATGAGTACGCCAGCAACTGAGCGGGCTCGTAGCCGTGCTGGCGCATCTCTTCCCGCACGTTTTCGATCTGGTTGCGCACCTGCTGGTGCACCTCCTTGATGTTGGGCAGCGCATCCAGTGTGCGCAGGCGTATCACCAGGCCGAACAGCGGCGCGGCTGCATCCAGCATCAGGTTGTCGTAGCCGCCACGTAGCTGGAAGTCTGGGTCTGCCGGGTAGCCTTCATACACCGGCTCTGCCTTCGGCTTTCGCTCAGCGCCATCAGCCGCTGTTGGTGCGGGTGAGTCGTTGGACAATGACGCCTCGAGCATCGCGTGCAGTTGCTCGCTTTCGACCTGTTCGGCATCAGTTGGGGGGCTGTTTTCTTCTTTCATTTCATTCACTCCTGATCGCCCAGAACTGCAGTTCCAGCCCCGGGAACTCCCCCGCGACATGGATACCGAAGCCACTGGATGCCTCCATGCCCGCCCAGGCCGGGGAGCGACGGTCCAGCTCGAAGTAGGTGAAGCCTGCATGGAAGGGCAGATCCCGAGGTGCCACGGGCAGCGGCACCAGTGGAATACCTGGAAGCTGCAGCGGCACTACCTCGTTCAACGACTCCAGCGAGACGACCTTTGCCTTCTGCACGAACATTCGACGCAATGTCTGAGGCGGCATGTGGGCTCGCACAGCCAGAATGAAGTCGGCCTCGTCGATCAGGCGGCGATCCTCCAGCGTGGTTGTCAGCAAGCCGTACTCCAGCGTCTCCAGCGGCAGCGAAACGGCGCGGGGTTGCAGCACCGTGCTCAGTGCCCGGCGTAGCGTGTCCTCCAGCGGCTTGAAGGAGGTGCGCAGCGCGGTATGGTGATAGGCGGGGTATTCCTGCGGCAGCCGGCTCTCGTCGGTAAATGTCACCAACTCGCCACAGGCCTGGCTCATGCACAGGTACAACTGTTCGGGGTGGGTCTGCCCTTGCCTGGCCAGATGCTGGAAGCATGGCCACCAGCGGTTCATGGCCTGCAGCAGGTTGAAGTCGCGAATGTCGGCGATGCCGGACTGCCCTGAGGCGCCAATGCGGGCGGCGAGGTTACGCGCACGTTCGCGCAGGGAGTTGGTGATTTCTTCCAGATACCGTTGCAGCGCGGGTACGGCGCGCACTGAAACGCTGGTGGGATAGAAGCCTTCATCCAGTTGCAGGCTGCCATCGGGGCGCCGTTCCAGAATGCGCGTCACGGCCAGGCGGGTGTAGGCGCTGCTGTCGTCGGCCTTGCGTTTGAGCTGCAGGTTGGGCACCGCCAGGTCGACCTGCACCAGGTCACCGTCGGCGCTGTGCGTGTCCTTGATTTCCAGGGCCTGGGCGCTGTAACGGAAGTTGGCGGGGTTATCGGGCCAGCTCACCTCACGGCCACCTTCGGTGCGCAGCGGTAGGCACAGGTAGATCTCGCTGTCTTTCGCGCCGTCGTCTTCGATTTCCAGCGGTGGCGGTGGTGGCAGGTCTGCAGGGATATCGAACACCGTGCCGTCCGGCATGATGCCCCGTGCACGGGTGATGGCGACCTTGCCCAGGCTCAGATACTCGTCGTTCAACTGCAGCTCGCTGAAGCCATAGAAGGCTGCGTTCAGGCTGCCAAGACGTTGATGCAAAGCCGCTTCGGCGGCACGGGTGGCCTGTTGGAAATGCTGCGGTTTGACGAACAGGCCTTCCGGCCACAGGACAGGGTTACGTGAACTCATGAGCGCTCCATGTCAGCGTGAGTAAGCGAGAAGGGCAGGGTTACAGGCGCCATCAGTCTTCCTCCTTGAGCAGGAGCTGCGTGTCGTTGAGCAACACCGACAGGATGATCTGGTGCCCGCGGGGCGGAATGCGCAGCACCTGGCTCCAGGTGGCGTTTTCCTGGTTCCGGTAGTCGGCGATCACCGCGACGAAGCGCGTTTCGGCCTCGATGGGCGCAAAGGGGATGAACTTGAACTGGCCAGGGCGCAGCAGGTAATCGTCATCGCGTATGTAGGTGCTGCGCAGCGCCTCGGCAGGGTCCTTGTCCAGCAGTTCGTAAACGCTGTTGCGCAAGAGAGAGTCGTCGCGCAGTTGCAGGATCTTCACGGCCATGGGCGTAGCGACGGGCTCGGCGGCCACGGTGGTGGTGCGCGGCAAGGTCAGCACCACGGTCGGGTCGTCGTAGCTGCCCGGGGTACTTTCTTCCATGGGGGAGCGCGCCGGATCCTCGCCATCGTCAACCGGCGAATCGACGGGCGACATGGCCGGGAATTGTTCCTGCAGGTACTCGAACAAGGCCCCGACTTTCTCGGTCAGCACGTAGGGGTCGCCTGCACTCAGGTTGACCGCGTAAGGGCTGGGCTCCACAACCGGCCCGGGCTCGGGCGCCACCTCAAGGCTGTTCGGGTTGCCATTGAGCGTTGGGCTGGCGTTGATGCTGAACGCGACCTGGGTGGGGTGTTCCCCTGGCGGTCCGACGGGCAATGAAGGGTCCATCACCACCTGGCCAATCTTGCTCAGGGAGGTGCAACCCGAGAGCCCGATCAGCGCCGTCAGCAGGCCGGCCACGCATGTTGGACGCATCATGGTCGCTCTCCTGCAATCAGGCGTTCCAGTGGGCTCTGCTGCGCTGGCGCTGCCTCTGTGTCCAGTGCCGCCAAGGGGTCGTTGCCCATGCCTGGTTCGAATGCCGAGCAGATGTCCGCGACTGTCTGGGGGGCGGCTGCAGCGGCATGACAAGCCTCGGGTGGAACATCCAGCAACCAGTGATCAAGGGTTCTCTGTTCAGGGCTGAACAGGTCGTCCAGTGAGCGTGCGTCGGCCTGCGCAAGCTGGGCCTGCAGCCGATAGGCGCCAATGCGCAACTGGTCACCCTCGAGCAGCCGCCTGGCGGTAAGCGACCCCAGGCTGTGGAGGCTGTCGTTCAGGTAGGTACGCTGACAGCGATCGATGACGCAGAAGCTGCCCTCGATCCAGCGGATCTCGCAATGGATCGGTGCAACGGTCTGGTCACGGTCGTTGATCTGCCAGGTGGCCTTCGCGCTGCCGATGGTGCCGCCTGTGCAATCGAACTGATGTCGGGCAGTGACGTTGTGTTGCAACTGATCCAGGTTGGTGATGCTCAAGGTCAAAATGCTCATGAGCGCCCCCGGAACCGCACCACAGGGCTGCCCTGGCCATGACGGTCATCGACGAAGCTGGTCCAGCCCAGGTAGGCACCCAGGCTACGGTGCAGGCAAAAGGGCGGCAGTGCGTTCTGCTTCAGGCGCAGCTCCAGGTCGTAGGCCAGGCCATCACGCAGCAGGAAGTCGATCAATGCCCGTAACCGGCCGAAGTTGATGCCGCTGGGCAGCAGGTCACGCAATTGCGCTGGGTCGAGTTCGCTGATCACGATGGTGAACTTGCTGCTGCGTGTTCGCGTGCGGCTGCCCACCATGAAAGTGCTGCCCAGTTCGCCGTTGCTGCGGCCAAGGCTGACCAGTTGCCTGGCGGCAGTGGGGACCGAGCGGGTTTCGAACTCGCGGATCTGTACCTGCTTCAAGTCGAAGCAGTGGGCGATGATGCCGGCGACCGTGCCCGGCGCACGGCTGCGGCTGGCAATGACGCCGGCGAAACTGAGCAGCCGGCTCCACGGCAGTGCCGTGTCCCCGCGCAACTGTCTGTCATTCAACCCGAGCAGGGCAAAGATGTACTGGGAGAACCCATCGGTAGCTCCCGGCTGAAAGCGGATGTAGTAGCGATATTTACGCCAGATGCGATGCAGCAGGCTGAGCAGGTAGTGGTTGAAGAAATCGAAGAACGCCGGCCGCACACCGATGCCCTGTGCATGCTCGTATGCCACCTGCTCCAGGTAATAGGTGGGCAGCGGCGAGTCGGTGCCATGCAAACCCATGAAGGTGGTGCACACGCGGTAGCGGTCAGCTTCCCCGGGCATGCGTTCGACCTTGGATATGTCGGAAACCGGGAAGCTCAGCCGCGGGTCACTGGCAAGCCGCACCCTCAGCCGGGTGGCCTGATCTGGCCAGCGTGGTTCCAGGTCATCCCCGTGCAAGCCGTGCAGGCGTTCCAGCAACTGGAAGAAGTTGTACTGGTGCGCCTCGGCGAACAGCTTGTCGGCTAGATCAGCGGTTGTTTGCCGGTCTGGATTGGCCATGTGTAGTGCTCGTTGTTGGTGGTGTTGATCACTTCCAGTTGGTGGAAGGAATTGATGCTGGCGTACAGGGCGAAGAAGTGCGCGAGCACGCAACCGAACAGGTACAGGTCGCCTTCGCAGAGGAATGCGCTTTGATCCAGCTTCAGGCGCGTACGCAAGCCACGAATGGGCTGGCCCTTGATCAGCCAGTCCAGCGGTTCTGTTTGCACATCACGGATGCCATCGAGGCGTTTGCGGGTGGTGCGTGTCTGCTGGATGTCGTGCAAGGCCGCGAAGTCGTAAGCGCGGATGACCGCTTTCAGCGGCTCGGCCGAGAGCAGCGACAGGTAGTTGAGCGACATGTTGGAGATCAGGGCCCACTGCAACTGGCCATCCAGCACCGGCCGGTAGGGGCGGGTGGGGGCGCGGATGTTGGTATAGGTGGCCAGGGGCGGCGTGATCTCGGTGAGCACGTTGATGTCATCGATGCCCAACGCCAGCGGCAGGTCGCGGTTGGTGCAGGTCAGGTCGATGGACGCTGTTTCCAGTTCGCCGATGTAGGCGTTGGCATCGGCGCGTACGAAAGCGATGCGATGGGTGACGCCATCGCCGCGCAGGGAGTCCTCGAGTGTGTAGCGGTAGTACAACGCCGTGCGCCCTTGCACATGTTCGATCTCATGGGCGAACGACTCGAAGGGACGGAAGGTTCTCAGGTGCTCGCCGGTACTTCCGTCAGTCGTGGTGCGGGTGCTGATGACCCGATCGACACTGAAGATTTCATAGGCGTGCCGCTCCTTGCCTCTGGGCACAAGCTCGACCTGGGCGGGCCGGTTGGACAGGTCGATGGGCTCGGCGCTGTGGCTGAGCAGGTTCACTGCCGGGGTGCAGAACAGGCTGAAGTCTGCTTTGCCGACACGCAGCGAATCCGGTAACTGTCGGGTGAAGTGAAACTCGAGGTCGACTCGCTGAGTCGCTTGATCAGGCCAGATTTTCTCCAGGCCGGTGATGCTTACGAAGTGGAAACGCTCGGGAAATACGAAGTACTCCTGCAGGATCCGGTAACCGTCAAAGACGTTCTGTGGGTAAGGCAGCAGCGCTTCGTCCGGGCTGAAGCCTGGGAACACGATGCTGCTGGCCGGCAGCCGGCGTACCCCACCATTGACTGTCACGCAGACATGCTTGAGGTATTGAGCGATCCACAGGTACAGCGTGCGGGCAGTTTGGGTGTCACCGCTCAGGTGAAAGTCGAGGCTGGCGCAGCCCAGGGTGTTCAGCGGCCGCTCGACCAAGGTTTGCAGGCCGATGCGAACCACCGAACTGTCGAGTGTCTGGGTTGCATTCACCGACTCGATCTCGAACGGGTGAATGTCCACCGCCGTGCAGGTGCGGAACTCGCAGGGCACCCCATCCACGGGGCTGGAGAACAACCGCGAGCCTTTGGCGATGGGTTGCGACTGGCTGAGCGCTTGCTTGCGCGGCGTGAACTGGATGATCGTGGCGCTCGGCAGGGGCCGCAGGTAGTTGGGCCACAGCAACTGCAGCATGGGGTGCGTCAGCTCGGGCAGGTCGTCCTCCAGCTTGAGCCGCAGTTTGGCCGTGAGGAATGCAAAGGCTTCCATCAGGCGTTCGACATCCGGGTCGCTGCCACCCTTGCCGAGCAGGCGGGCGAGTTGTGGGTTGTCCTGGGCGAAGTCGTTCCCCAGTTCATGGAGGTAACGCAACTCTTCGCTGAATCGGTCCTTGAGTGACATAGGTCACCTCACTCGGGTGTGGCGGTTATGGCCATTGACCAGCAGCTCCAGTTGCAGCTGCTCCGTGTGGTTGTTGACCTGCACGTGGCAGTCCAGCCTGAAATGCAGTTCCAGCGGGGCATGGCAATCGGGGACGGCCTTGAGCGCGCGCACGTGCACACGCGGCTCAAAGCGCTGAATGGTGCGGCGGATGTCCGCGCTCACCTGTTTCAGCAGGTCGCCACTGCTTGCGTCGTGCCCGTTGAAGTCACTCAGGCCCAGCTCAGGGCTGCTTTGCGAGCAACCCTGGCGAGCATTGAGCAGCGTTTCCAGGTGGCGCTTGATGGCGGCGAACTTCTGGGTAGCGTTCTCTTGCCTGGAGGGCACCCGGCTTGCGAGTTGATCCGTCACCAAACGGTCGAAAAATCCACTCATTGGGTATCAAGCCGACCGACCAGGGAGATCTCGAAATTCGCCCCCATGTACTTGAAGTGCGGGCGCACGGCGAGCGAGACCTGATACCAGCCCGGGTCACCGGCAACGTCCGACACCTCGACCCTTGCAGCACGCAATGGGCGACGGCTGCGCACATCGGCTGACGGGTTCTCCTGGTCGGCGACGTACTGCCTGATCCATTTGTTCAGTTCGGACTCAAGGTCCTTGCGCTCTTTCCAGCTACCGATCTGCTCGCGCTGCAGCACCTTGATGTAGTGGGCCAGCCGGTTGACGATGAACAGGTAGGGCAGCTGGGTGCCGAGCTTGTAGTTGGTTTGCGCTTGCAGGCCTTCCGGGGTCTTGGGAAAGTTCTTCGGCTTCTGTACCGAGTTGGCCGAGAAGAACGCGGCGTTGTCGCTGTCCTTGCGCATGGTCAGGGCGATGAAGCCCTCTTCGGCCAGCTCGAACTCCTTGCGGTCGGAGATCAGGACTTCGGTCGGAATCTTGGCCTGCAGCTGACCCAGTGACTCGTACAGGTGCACCGGCAGGTCCTCGACGGCACCACCCGACTGCGGGCCGATGATGTTCGGGCACCAGCGGTAGCGGGCAAAGCTGTCATTGATGCAGCTGGCCAGCAGGAAGGCGGAGTTGCCCCACAGATAGTTGTCGTGCCGCCCGGCGATGTCCTCGTCGTAGGTGAAGCTCTGGACCGGGTTTTCTTGCGGGTGATAGGCAGAGCGGAGCATGAATCGCGGCCCGGTCAGCCCGGTATGACGGGCATCCTCGCTCTCACGGAACGCACGCCACTTGGCATGCCGGGGGCCGGCGAAAATGTCCTTGATCTCCTTCAGATTGGGCAGCTCTTCAAAGCTGCTCAGGTTGAAGAACTCAGGAGAGGGCGCTGCGAGAAAAGGGGCGTGTGCCATGGCACCGACCGAGGCCATGTAACTCAGCAGCTTTATATCGGGAGAAGAGGGGCCGAAGCTGTAGTTGCCAACCATCGCAGCAACGGGTTCACCACCAAATTGGCCATAACCTGCGGTGTAAACATGCTTGTAGATGCCGCTGCAAGTGATATCGGCGGCATTCTCGAAGTCATCGAGCAAGTCATCTTTGCTGACATGCAAGACTTCGAGCTTGATGTTCTCGCGGAAGTCGGTTCGGTCGACCAAAAGTTTGAGGCTGCGCCACGCGGATTCAAGTTGCTGGAACTCGGGCTGATGCAGGATTGCATCCATCTGCCTGCTGAGCACCCGATCCAGCTCAGCGATCATCTGGTCGACGCGATGTTTGTTGATAAGTTGATCAGGGTCATGGCTTTTAAGGATTTCGGCGATAAAAGCAGATACACCCTGGCGAGCGACTTGATAGCCCTCTTGAGTAGGTACCAACTTGGTTTCTGCCATGATCTGGTCGAGCAGGGTGGCGTTGCTCAGTGTTTCGGTTGTTGTTTCAACCGCGACGGTCGTGCTGTTTTGCTTTGGCATGGGGACGCTCCGTTGTCTCAGTCTTCTTTTGGCGCCTCGAGCACCAGGTCAAGTTCTTCTGCCAGTTGTTTGCGTGCCTGTTCGTTGTTCAGCAGGTGCTGCAGTTGCTTGCGGAACGTGGGCACGTTGCCCAGTGGGCCTTTCAGTGCGACCAATGCCTCGCGAAGCTCCAGCAGCTTGTTCAGCTCCGGTACCTGGCGGGCGATGCTGTCTGGCCCGAAATCGTTGATGGACTTGAACTGCAGGTTGACCGCCAGCTCTGCGTCGGGGGCAGTGCTGAGCATGGATGGCACGGACATGGCGAGGCTGACATCGGCGTCGTTCAACACATTGTTGAAACTGTGTTTGTCGATTCGCATGATCGAACGGTCTTCCAGTGCGCGGGCATCATCCAGGCCGAAATCGCCTAGGACCAACATCTTGTGCGGCAGCTCTACCTCGGCTTGTTCGCCGTCGGTGGCCGGTACGTACTTGATGTTTATGCGTTCTTTGGGTGCAACGGAGCCTGAGCTTTTACTCATGAGTTTCAGCCTTCGTGAAGTTTTAATATATGTAGGAAGCGTCCTACAAAGTTATGTTTAAATTAAACGTAATTGGCTTCTCGCTATGTGCGTGTAAAAAACCATGCACCGAAAAAATATTGTGCGTCGAGCGTGAAAGTGTAAGGAAATATTTGGTTGTGAATATTGTTTTGTCTGTACTAGCCTTTGTTTCGTTTCGATGCTCCACTATCCAGTAATTGTATTTGATGACTACTGTTGAAGCGTGACTGGCCAGTCGGGTAGCGCTGTTGCCGTATTTGATGAGTGAGTGAAACCAATGATTGTCCGCTATGCATATGGCGTTGGGCTTTCGATGTTGCTCTCCCTGGCGCCAAGTTTGGCGAGCCAGACCAGGGACTGCCCGCAGATAGTCTCCAACGTCGAACGTCTGGCTTGTTTCGACCAGGCCGCTGGCACCCCGGCGCATGTGACGAAACTGCAATGGTCCGCGCCGGAGCAGGATTCGCCCACGCTGCGCCGTGTGATGACCCATGAGGCGGGGCGGTCGCCGGAAGAGCTGACGTTTCGCCTCGAAAAAGGGGATGACGGGCTGATGATCTCGGCGCCCGCAATCGCTTCGGTCGCACCGTACCCCTACCTGGTGATCAGTTGTGTGCAGAACATTTCCAGGTTGCAACTGGTTACCGCACAACCCATCGATGCCGGCCGGGTGATGGTGCGATTGCAGGGGGAGCGTGGCTCCACTCTCGCTACCCCCTGGCAGGTGACGGAGAACGGCCAGGTGCTTGACGCTGGCAGAGGCTTGCCGGGCATCGAGCAGATCAAGCCACTGATCGGGGCCCATCGCATTCAGGTCGAGAGCGACAGCCCAGCCGTTGATGGGCTGGTTTTCGACGCTCAGGGGCTGGACCCACTCATCGATGAGGCGCGCAAGGCATGTCGCTGGTAGCAGAGGTCACCGCACAGGAAATTGCCCGGTTGCTTGCGCCCATCGACGCGCAGAACCCTGCCGGCCTGTTTGATGTGGAGAACGAAACCTACCAGGCCATCGACCAGGAAATGGTCAAGCTGGGTGGGTTGCAGGAGCCTTCCATCGACTGGGCGTATATCGAAGAAGCGTCCCGCCAGTACCTGGGCCAAGAGTGCAAGCACCTGCGCATCGCCGCCCACCTGGGTGTCGCTTGGCTGCGCAGCCAATGCTGGGAGCGCTGGGGTTTTACCCTCGCACTGCTGGCCGGCATGGTCGAAGCCTATTGGGAAAGCGCATACCCGAAACCGGGCCCCAAAGGGTTCCTCGGCAAGCGCAAGCTGGTTGGCCTGATGCTCAACCGTTTGCTCGTGGCGTTGCCGCGCCTGGACCGTTTCACGTTCAGCCCCGCGCTCGCCGCGGCGGCTCAGGGCGCGTTGCAACGCCTGCAACAGCAGCGGGAAGCAGCGCAGCTCGATGAAGCGGCCCTTGGCGAACTGGAGCGCCTGCTACGCAAGCACACGGAACTTTCAAACGGCCTTGCCGAGCCCACCACGGACAAGCCCCCTGCAAAGGGCATCAAGGCTGCGCCACTGGCCGAGGTCATCGCCACGCCGATGCCCCGTGTGTCGTTGGGCAACGAGCGGGAATCACGAAGGGCCATGCTGACCATGGCCGAGCTGATCAATCAACAGGACCCTTACGATCCTGCTGGCTACCAATTGCGTCGGTTCGGCTTGTGGGCGCACATCCAGACGCCGCCTCAAACCAGGCAGGGCAACCGCACGGAGCTGATGGCGGTGCCGCAGGACATTGCCGGGGACTATGAAGATGCCATTGCCGCTACTGCAATCGACGCGGCCCTGCTGCAGCGGATCGAAAAGAGCGTGACGGCTTGCCCCTACTGGATTCGCGGCAGCTTTCTGGCAGCGAGCGCTGCCACGCGGCTGGCGATGGGCGAGGTGGCTGAGGCCATTCGCGCTACGACCGCGCGGTTCGTGCAGCGCATGCCCGCGCTGCAGCAGTTGTGCTTCAGCGACGGCAAGGTATTTGTCGATGACCAATGTCTGGCGTGGCTCAGGGGGGCGCAAGGGCAATCCGATTCGGACGCGGCCTCTCAGGAATTCGCCACGTTGCGAGAGGAGCTGGCCTGCCAACTGGAAACCAGCGGCGTGGAAGCGGTGTTGCTCAGGCTGCAGGGCATGCAGGCGGACTTCCGCAGCCTGCGTGAGCGCTGCCATACCACGGTGATCGCGGCTGATCTGCTGGCTGCTCGGGGCGTGTCCTGGTTGGCCCAGGACTTGTGCGCAGGCGTTGCCCGAACGATGCAGGAAACCACCGCCAGCGCCTGGGAACCTGAGGTGTTTCAACGCCTTCAGCAGTACGCGTGCACGGTCCATCACGGGCTGATTGGAACAAGGAACGGGAGTCAGGATGAATCAACTGTGGAAGCATCTTAAACGTTGGGGCTTGCCCCTGCTGGCCCGCATCGGCCTGGCCATGCCGCTGCTGCTCGGGCTAGGTGCCGCATTGATGCTGGTTGCAATCTGGTGGCTCGGCCCGCAATGGGTCTGGCGCGAGCAGCAGCCGCTGGCTAGCGTGGCGCATCGCGGCTTGGCCAGCCTTGCGCTTGTATTGGTGCCGCTACTCTGCTGGCTTGTGGTGCTGCGCAGGCGTTTTCGCCGTTTGCAGGGCGAACGCAAGCAGGCGGTGGACGCTGAACTGGACAACGTGTTGCCTTTCGTCCAGGCACAAGAGAAAGCCTTGGACCAAGGGCTGGCACGCTATCTGGACAATGCGGGTGGCAGGCGTGCCTTGTACCGACTGCCGTGGTACCTGGTGGTGGGCGACCAACAGGCCGGCAAGACCAGCTTCATCGACCGTACCGAACAGAGTTTTTCCCTGACCCGCATCGACAAGGCACAAGCGCGAGGTAGGCAAGCGCAGGTACTGGCTTATCCGATAGGCTGGTGGGTCAGCAACGATGCGGTGATCATCGACCCGCCGGGCGCTTTCGTCCGTCAGGAATCGTTGGCAGGGTCATCAGCCGAGGAGTCGGACACGTCGAAAGCACCACCCGCCACCTCGGCCAGGTTGTGGGAACACATGCTGGGCTGGCTGGTGCGTAACCGAAGCCAGAGAGCACTAAACGGCTTGCTGTTGGTCGTTGACCTGCCTGCGCTATTGCATGGCACGCCTGAGCAACGTGTCGCCTTGGCACATGTGCTACGCACGCGGCTGTATGAAGTGAGCAGTCAGTCGGGCTCGCGCCTGCCGCTGTATGTGGTACTGGCCAAATTCGATCTGCTGGACGGTTTCGACCAGCTGTACGCTGGGCTTCCCGCCGCCATGCGGGAAACCATGCTGGGCTTCACCTTCAAGCTGGATGCGGCCGGCACGTTCGATGCCTGGCTGGATGAATATGGCGATCATTACGATCGGTTGATCAGGCGATTGTTTGAACAGGTAGTGGACCGGCTCGATGTATTGGGCGGTGCGCCATTGCGAGTTCGCTTGTTCTCGTTGCATGCCCAGTTCATCGGGCTGCGTCCGATACTGTTGGCCTTCCTGAAAGAAACCCTCGCAAGTGACCGCTTCACCACGCCTGCCTTGGTACGCGGCGTGTACTGGTCTTCGGTCTTGCAGCAGGGCGACATGCTCAATGCGTTCGTGCGTGAGGCGGCACAGCCGTACAAGACCGAGTTTCCGCTGCGTGAAGGCAAGGCGCAGGGGCAGGCGCTGGTCTACTTCATTCAGCACGCCTTCCGGCGGGTCATCTACCAGGAGGCCGGCCTTGCCGGGGACAACATCAAGGTAGCGCGCAGCAAACGTCGGTTGCTCTGGGTGGGTTCTGCAGTAGGCGTGCTGGCCTTCAGTGTCGCCATCGCCAGTTGGCAACGCTACTTTGACATCAATGGCGCCAAGGCCGCCAATGTGCTCGCCAAGAGCAGAGAGTACAGTCATCACGAAGTGGACCAGCGTCTGGACCCCACCGGGCGCAACCTGCTGGAGCCGCTGGACCAGATACGCGATGCCGTGTCGGTGTTTGGCAACTATCGTGCCGCGTGGCCGGGTGTTTCCGACCTTGGCTTGTATCAGGGGCGCGCCATTGGCCCTCGCGTCGACGAGGCCTACCTGAGCCTGCTGTCCAGGCGCTTCCTGCCAGCCTTGGCCAGCGGTGTGATCGATGCCATGGACGCCGCGCCGCCGGGCAGCGAACAGCAGATGGCTGCGCTTCGGGTTTATCGAATGCTGGAGGACCGCCAGAGCCGCCGCCCCGAATGGGTCGAGGACTGGATGGCCCGCCAGTGGCAACTGAAGTTCCCCGGGCAGGGGCAATTGCAACGCGACCTCATGCGGCACTTGAAGTATGCCTTGGCCTATGCCGATACCGAACTTCCGCAGTACAGCCAGCGTATGGCACAGGTGCAGCAGGTGCTGCGCAAGGTACCACTGCCAGAGCGGGTCTACGCGAGCCTGAAACAGCAGGCTGGCGAGCAGTTGAATGCCGGCCTGGACCTGCGTCATCAGGTGGGGCCAGCGTTCGATGTGGTGTATCAGTCCTCTCCCGGCTTCAGGCAGGGGGAGGGTGTCCTGATAGCGCCAATGCTCACCGCCAAGGGCTTCAAAGAGTACTTCGAACCACGTAGCCAGCGGTTTGCAGAGATGGCGATGATCGACCAGTGGGCACTGGGCGAGCGCGATCAGCTCGATTACTCGGATGCCGACCGGGAGGCGCTGGGCGAGCGGCTACGTAACCTGTACAGCGCCGACTTCATTGACAGTTGGCGCCGTGCCTTGAACGCTTTCTCGGTGGCCGACTTCCGCGACCTGGATCATGGTGTCGCGATCCTGCAGCAGTTGACCGGGCCAGCAGCACCCCTGCATCGGTTGCTGGACACAGTGAGGGACAACACTTCGCTTTCATCAGCCGTTGTCGCTGAGGCTGCCGGGGAGGTCGAAGCGTTGCAGCCGACAAGTGGCAGGCCTGATCAACAACAGGCCTGGGCCATTCAGCGGGCCTTTGCCGGGCTGAGTGCCATGCTGCAGGCAACCGGTGAGAAACCCAGCTACTACGATGAGACTCTTGGTGCTATCGCGGCCGTGCACGACTATGCCAAGGCGGTGCAGGACAGCCCCGACCGAGGCAAGGCCGCGCTGCAGGCCGTGCATCAGCGATTCTCGATGACAGGGCAAGACCCCATCGGCACCCTGCAGCGGGTGGCCACCGGCTTACCGGAACCGATCAACCACCAGGTCAGAAAAATGGCCGATCAAACAGCACAAGTGCTGAATGTCGAAGCCCTGCGCGAATTGGAGCGACGCTGGGACGCCGAGGTGTACAGCTTCTTCCAGCAGCGCCTGGCAGGGCGCTACCCCTTCGTCGTGAAAGCTCCCGACGCTTCGCTGGACGACTTTGAAGCCTTCTTCGGGCCGAAGGGGCGGCTGCAGCAGTTCCATGATCAATACCTGAAGGTCTTCCTGAGGGATAACCTCGAAGCCCTGCAGGCCGGCCAGCAGGGGCAGTCGCTGATCCGCAGTGATGTGCTCGAACAGCTGGAGCGGGCAGATCGTATCCGTGAGACCTTCTTCGATCAGCGCGGCAACCTCAGTGTGCAGTTCAGCATCGAGCCGTTGGGCCTGAGTGCCAACCAGCGTACAAGCTTGCTGGACCTGGACGGTCAATTGATTCCCTACACCCATGGCCCGAGCCAGATCACCGGTATCGTCTGGCCCAATACCTTGGGGCAGCAGGTGCGCAGTAACCTGACCTTGCTCCGGCAGAACGGGAACAGCAGCAGCCTTGAGTACCGTGGCCCCTGGTCGATGTTCCGCTTGCTCAGCCGTGGCTCGCTCAATGGGCGCACGGCGACCAGCGTGGACCTGAGCTTCAGGGCCGGCGATGGTGTGATGCGCTACAGGCTTAACGCGCAGAAAGCCTACAACCCTATAACGCAGGAGCCTTTCAAAGGTTTCCAGTTGCCACGAGGGTTGTTGCAGAAGTCGCCCAAGCTGGGGCCGACCACGCAGGCCGGCTTGTGAGGTTGGCGTCTCGTTTTCTGCTCTGAAGAAGCAGCGCAGTAGTTTACCCCCGTGCTCCAGGCATGACGCCTATCAGAACTGCCAGTTGTTGCGTAAGCAAATTCTCGGCGTAATAGGCTTTACCGTTTTGAGAACACCAACGGAGAAGAACATGGATTATTCAACCTCCGAACTCCTCGCATGGCTGGGCAAGGAAACACGCTTGCTGGGATGGGATATGCTCTGCTTTATTGATGGAGACAAGATCAACCTTGTCTTGAAGGAAGAATCCATCAGGCGCTCCAGAACGGCGGAAAAATGGCCGCCCATTTCCGGTTATATCCGCAATGGGGCGGCCCATCGCTTTGCCTTGTCCAAGTGTAGCCTGAATTTGCCAAGATTGGTGTTTGATGCCGACCTTGCCCAGAACAAGGCTCACCTGCAAATGGCAATTGCAGAAGCGAACGCGTACTCAATGGTGAACAAAGGAGGTCAATGGCGTTTGCTCCAACTGAATGTGATAGCGCCTGTGCAAGCTGCTGTACTGAACCTGGATATTGCTTTGGCGGCGTCAGGCGGTACGGTGGACTCCGATTGCATGATAAAACTTGACCTCAGCAACAGTGAAGAATTTTCCATGCCGTACTATAACGGCGAAAGTCGACTGTTGACCGAGTTTTTCAGGCAGAAGTTTTCTGCATGGGGTGATGCTCAACGTCAGCTTCCTCTCGGCAAGTTGGCAGGAAGTGCGATCGAGCTGCACCGCCCGGCCTCGTTTGCCCTGCGTACTCGGGCCAGGGCAAGGTCGTCGTCCGATGCGGCAGGTGGAGTTATGGTTCTTGTCGACATGCAGGATGGGGCAGGCGGGAATTACCCCGGTGCGGATTACAGGTATGCGATACCCAATGACGGTGATTATTCCGCTAGCATATTGTTTGATACAGAACGCCTGATGCTGGCCCAAGTGGCAGAGCAACTGAAGAAAGTGATCGAAGGGGCTGAGTTCACAATGCGTCAAGCCCTTGATCAACGGCAATTCCTTTCCTGTACGACGGGACATATCCATTTGCCGACACAGCGGGTGAAAGAGACGTTCGATATTACAACGCCTTCCAGGGTTTGGAAGGTCAACGCGGAACTTGAACTGAAAGAAGCCAGTCTGGACATGCGCGGTGAAGTGGTTATCTCCAAGACCGCTGACAAGGTTACGCTTAGTCTGTCTCCGCATGGCTCCGTGTTCGCCGAGATCCTGGCCTTCGATGATACCACTGGCGACCTCCAGCGGATGTTGGATGAGTTCAAGTTTGATCAAAGTGATTTTCTGAAACCTGCCGAAGGCAGATTTCATTATCATATGCTGTTCGAATATCATCTGGATGGTCGTGCCGAGATGCGCCTGGTACATGATTCCTATGCATTTAGCGAATCGATCGCTTATCAGCCTGCTTTCGCTAAAATCAAGCCGCCTGCAGGTTGGGGGGTAGACCCTATAACAAACTTGCTGTTGTGGCCTATTATCAGTCAGTTGACAAGCGGACTCAGAGACCTTTTCAAAGGGCTTGCTTCTCCGAAGTTGACCAGTATTCAGGACATCCTGTTAGCGAAGTTGAAACACGACATGTCTGTGTTACCTACCACACAGGCACTGGCAAACGACATTGTGCGGCTCAATTTTGATAACGCCATCAAGGGCACAAACCTGCAGACACCAAGCGACACAGTCTATTTCGGCCAGGTTAACCCTGCAGCAGCCAGTTTCACTATCAGCCCGATGGAGAAAACCCTGCTTGCAACTGCTAGGCAGTCATTCGTGACCGAGCCTGCCTCAAGCAATGTGGAGTGGTCCGCCGAAGCAGTGTCTGGTTTGGCGGATAATGTGCGGATTTCCATTGACCCCAAGGGTGTTCTGACCGCACCAGCGGCCAGCGACATGACAAAGTCGTTTGCCCAGGTGCTGGTGACGGCGACCGACAAGGCGAACCGCGCCATTCAACGTTGCGCCTTGATAACGGTGGTGAGCCAGACACTGCATGCCAACCCTTCGATCGTGGTTGCACCGCCCAACAGCAAAGTGGACTTCAATGCCTGGGTGCTCGGTGACCCCCTTGCATTGCAATGGCAATATCAAGGCAAGCCCCTGGGCAAGGGGCAGGCCATGTCGGTCACCAGCCCTGCGGACACTGGCACAGCTGCCTTTGTCGTTGAAGAGGTCCAGGTGCAGGACCCCGTGAGCAAACAAATTTGCGAATGTGTGCTGGTCACCGAAATGGGGAGTAAAACCCCGATAGTGATCAGTGCCAAAGTTGACCCGACGGGCCGGGAGGCGGTCCTGGAGGCAAGGATCAATGGCAACCTCCAGGAGCCGAATCAAATCGATTGGCAATTGCGCTACGGCCCCGGTAGCGCCGAGGCGGGCGTCTACACCCCAGGCAGTGACCAGAAGGCGCGCTTCGCCTTGATCAGCGCTACCTACGACAGCGGTGCTTACGGTGTTTTCGAAGGGTACATCGTGCTGGCCCTGCCACTCGCAGAACACAGGGATTTGACCCTCAACTGACCAGTCTCGGAGTCCAGCCCCTCCCAGCCAGCAACGTCCAGCTGGGAGTGGCTGCCATCATTGCGCTTGCGCCCCCAAAGCTGCGCCGACAGCAGTTGAAGGCGTTCGGCCAGCTTGGCGACGTGGGCGGCAGTGGTGCGACTCTGGTTGCTGGCAAGCACGCTTTTCTGGGTGGTTTGACTGATACCGGCCAGGTTGCACTGGATGCTGTCACCCACCGCGCTCTGCTCCTCTACGGCGGCAGCGATCTGCACACTCATGCCGCTTATCTCATCGACACGCTGGGTGATCCCGTCCAGCGCCCGGGCGGCCAGCAGTGCCTGCTCGACGCTGACGCCGGCCTTGCTGTGGCTGCGCTGCATCGCAAGTACGGCATCCCCGGTGGAGCGTCGCAAGGTATCGATGGTGCCCTGGATGTGCGCGGTAGATTGCTGGGTCCGCGAAGCCAGCCCGCGCACCTCGTCGGCGACCACTGCAAAACCGCGGCCGGCCTCGCCGGCGCGGGCAGCCTCGATGGCGGCATTGAGGGCAAGCAGGTTGGTCTGTTCGGCGATGCTTTGAATCACCTCGAGTACGCGGTCAATTTCATTGCCATGCTGTTCCAGTTGATGAATCACTATGCTGGTCTGTTGTACCTCGCTGGCGAGGCTATCAATGTGCTGGCGGGTCTGCTCGACCAGTTGGTGGCCGCGGTCGGATTCCTGGTTGGCCAGGTTCGCGGCGCTGGCGGTGAGCTGAGCGTTGCGCGCCACTTCCTGCACACTGCTGGCCATCTGGGTTATTGCGCTGGCTACCTGGGCAGTTTCCCCCTGCTGGCGGAGGGTCGCGCAATTGTTGTTGTCCACTGCAGACACGAGCTCTTCGGCTTCCTTGCTCAACTGGCGGGACGAATCGGCAATGCGTCCGACTATTGCCCGGGTCTCGGCTTCGAGCATCTGCAGAGTGAAATCGATCTGGCCAAATTGGTCGCGGCGGCCACTGTAGAGTATCTGGCTCAGAGGGTTGTCGGCGATATTCCTGGCTTTTCGGGCAAGGGCGTCGAGGGGGCGCAGGCTGAAGCGCAACAGGCCGCCGAGCAGCAAGCTCGATAGCAGCATGGAGAGGGCGGCATGGCTCCAGGACAACGCGCCCAGCAAGCCCAAGGCCGCAAAGCACAGCAGGTTCACGCCAGTGCTGGCAAGTGCCAGGCGCATGCCGACGGACAGCCGTGACATACGCAGGCAGTTGGTCTTTCTACCACTACGCAACTGTGCATAGAGATGTTCAGCAGCCTCCACCAGCGTTTTGGCCGGTAGCGTGCGAACCGATTGGTATTCCACTGTTTCGCCATTGCGCTGCATCGGCGTGACGTAGGCGCTGACCCAGTAGTGGTCACCGTTCTTGCAGCGATTCTTTACCAGCCCCATCCACGAGCGCCCATCCTTGAGTGTCTGCCACATATGCGCAAAAGCTTCTGGGGGCATGTCCGGGTGGCGCACGATGTTGTGATTGACGCCGAGCAATTCGGCTTCACTGAACCCGCTGATGTTGATGAAGTCGGGATTGACGTAGGTGATGGCGCCCTTGGGGTTGGTTGTTGAAAGAATGTTCGCGTTTGCGCTGAATTCGACGGCACGACCACTGACCGGAAGATTGGTTTTCATTGTTTTTCTCCTGAACTGATGGGTACCCGCCGGGTAACTGCGCTCCCCTCGAAACGGTCTTCTGTGCTGAGCAGATGTTGTATCTGGGCGGCAGGTTGTGGCCGATTGAACCAGTAGCCTTGGGCGTAATGGCAGCCTTCACCCACCACGAATTCGAGTTGTGCCGAACTCTCGATGCCTTCGGCCACTACTTCCAGGCCAAGGCTGCGGCCGAGAACGATGATCGCCTGGCTGATCGCGCTCTGTTTGTTCTCGTAAGGAACGCCGGTGATGAAGCTCTTGTCGAGCTTGAGGATGTGCAGCGGAAAGCGTGTGAGGTAACCAAGCGAGGAGTAACCCGTGCCGAAGTCGTCCAGCGCCAGCAGAACACCAAGGCTGGTCAACTCATGCAGGCAGGCCAATGTGTCCATGTCGTCATGCATCAGTTGGCTTTCGGTGATCTCCAGGATCAGGCTGGCGGGAGGCAGACCGCTTTCTTGCAGGATATCGATCAGCCGGAGGGTGAAGTCGGCTTGTTGCAATTGGGTGCTGGAAATGTTCACCGAACAGCGCAGGCGCTCATGCCCGGCCAGTTGCCAGGCTCGGGTTTGCTGGCAAGCCTGGCGCAGTACCCATTCGCCGACGCGGATGATCTCTCCCGACTCCTCCAGCGCAGGGATGAACTCCAGTGGCGAGATCAAGCGTTCGCCATGGCGCCACCGCAGCAGCGCTTCGACCCCGGTCACCAGCGGTGTCCCTTGGTCCAGGCGATAGATCGGTTGGTAGTACAGTTCGAATTCATTCTGTTGCAGTGCCTGGCCTAGTGCGGACTCCAGTTCCAGATGCTGCTGTGCGGTGTCCTGCAATGTTTCGTCGTAGTGGGCGAAGCGCGCCTTGCCGGCAGACTTGGCTCGGTAGAGGGCAAGGTCGGCAGCCTGCAGCACATCCAGGGCTTTGCCATTGTCGTGCAATGGAGCGATACCGATGCTGGCGCTGACCACCAGGGTACGACCGTCCATGTGCAGCGGTTGATGCAGGTTGTCGAGGATGCGCTGGGATATCTGCTCGGCGTCGCGGTCGCAGGTGAGGTCGTGAAGCAGGACGATGAATTCGTCGCCGCCGAAGCGGAACAGTTGATCAGTGGGGCGCAGGGACTCTTTCAAGCGCATAGCCACTTCCACCAGCACGCGATCACCGACGTTGTGGCCGAGGCTATCGTTGATCAGCTTGAAGCGGTCCAGATCGATGAACAGCAACGCCTCGTAGTCACCGCCCTTGCGCTGCTTCCTGAAGGTCTTCTGCATCTGCTCGTCAAGCCGGATGCGGTTGGCCAGGCCGGTCAACGGGTCGTGCTGGGCGGTATGTTGGAGGCGCTGCTCGGCATCCTTGCGTGCACTGATATCGGACTGCGAGCCAGCCATGCGTAGCTCGCCAGGGGTGGTCATTTCGGCGACCCCCCGCACGAGGACCCAGATGTAGTCACCGTTGTGCTTGCGGATACGGTACTCATGGTGAACGGACGATGTCTGCCCTTGTAGATGGGCATCGATGGCATGGCGAAAATCCGGCAGGTCGTCCGGGTGCACGCGGCCGAACCAACTGGAACTGCTCTCGCCGATGCTATCCCGGCTGAGGCCGAGCATGCTGGCCCAGCGCTCCGAGACGTAAAGCCGATCCTGGTCGACGTGCCAGTCCCACAGCCCGTCGTTGGCACCGCGTAGCGCGCGGGCAAAGCGAGCCTCGCTATCTTCCAGCGCCTTGTGCTGGGCCGCACTGTAGGTATCGATGGCCAGCGTCATGTCGAAGAACACCGCCTTCAACAGGCTTGAATAGAGCGTGGCATCCGGGCTGTTGCCAAACACGCTTTCCAGCATGTCGTCGAGGTACAGCCGATAGCTGCCGAGGTACCACTTCAGTTCCAGGCCGATCTGCTGGTGGATCACGCCGATACGCAGGCGGCCGTTGACGTAGGTTTCATCGTAGGGGCCGCCCCACAGGCACTGGTAGTACTCGGCCTGGCTCTGCTTCAAACGGGCGGTGACCTCCGGCGTGCGAAGCAATGCAGACGGCGTGGAGAATTCCGCCAGGTGACGGTACAAATGGTCGACGAAAGCCTGCTGGGACGGGGCCATGTACTGAGCTGCCGCGCCTAGTCGCCTGGCGTCTTCGGCGCTCCAGTCGAGAAAGCGAAAACGTTCGGCAATCTCTGCGTGATCGAGACGGATACGCTTGAGTAATTCCTCGAGGTCTTTTGTCACCTTCATTCGCATCCCCCGGTGTTGGTGAAGATTCCTTTCCGCTGAACCAAAAAAAAGCGCCGTGGCAACAAGTTCTGCTCAAGAACTTGTTGCCACGGCGCTTCGTCTTTCAGGCCTATTATCCTGCTCGGCAAAGCCGGTTCCCGCAGGGCGGAACCTGGTGATGGCACATTCACATCATTGGGGATCTTCCGACAATTTATCCAGCAATGCAACCAAGCGTCGCCGCAGCAGCCCCAGTTCGCGGGATTTGAAGGCGTGTCGGGTCTGTTCGAGAACCTCGGTGGCATCCAGCAAAGCGGCCTGTACCTGCCCAGCCGAGCCCAACTTTGCTTCACCGAGCCAGCGGCAAAGCGGCACGGCGCTGCAATTGCCAGGCGTACTCAGCACCTCGCAATCGGGTGCTATAGGCGCCAACAGCTGGCGCAATTGATCGGCCAGTTCAAGATTGTTGCAGATAATTCTGGTTGCCTGGTTGGACTCGCTCATCAAACTGCATTCCCATATGTTTGGTGTGCTGTTTACAACACCGCCTATGGCGTTTGATTGATTCAGGTCAATGCTGAAACCTTCCACTTGCCCTGTGAAGCCCTTAGGTGCGAACAGCGCTCCTGGAAACCGAGCGCCGTGGGGCGGCGCTCGATTTCGAATGCGTAGTGGACGTGCCATCAAACACGTTGCTGCGTGGTCAGTACCTGAACTCGACCCCCACGTACGCGCCAATCCCATCCCCCGGCCAGAACGACGCAGTATCCTGCCCGCGCGCGTTGTACACCGGCGTCACCGCCGTCACGTACGCCTTGTTTGCCAGGTTCTTCAGGTCCAGCGACACCTTCCAGTTGCCCTTCGGTGCCTCATACCCCAGGTTCGCCCCCCAGATGGTGTACGACGGCGCATACAGGGTATTGGCATAGTCCACTGCCGTGCGCGAGGCCGACTGCACGTTGATTCCGGTGTACCAGCCGCTGTGGTCCTGATACTGCAGCTCGCCCTGGTAGATGTGCTTGGGCACGCCCGGCAACTGGTTGTCGCCGAAGGTGTCGTCATGCCGGTAGTAGAAGTCGTTGTAGGTGTACACCTGGCGCCAGCGTACCAGGTCGCCCTGCGGGTTTTCCCAGAGACGGGTGTTGAGGCCGGCCTCGACACCCTGGTGGATGGTCGGTGAGGCGTTGAAGGCACCGGTGACCGCTGCCGACGATGATGTGGCGGGGATGATCTGCACATTCAGCAGCTCGTCGTGGATCCACGAGCGGTACAGTGCCAGGCTGCCATCGAAGATGCCGTGCGAGCCCTTGATACCGACCTCGAAGGTGTTGGCCTTCTGCTCCACCAGCGGGCGGATGTAAGGCAGGGTCGGCCCGGAGCCCGAATATTCCCAGGAAGCAGGCGGGTCGATGCTGCGGCTGAAGTTGGTGAATACCTGCAGGTTCGGGCTGAACTCGTAGCGCAGGCCGATGCGCGGGGCGACGCTCCAGTTGTCGTAGTCCACGTGCTGCGGGAAGTTGGTGGTGTTGGGGTTCACCGCGTGGTCGATGTTGATCTTGCGCCGCACGTTGATGAACGACACGCCGCTGGTGAGCCAGAGGTTGTCGACCAGGTTGATATCGTTGCCCAGGGCGATCACCCGGTCGAACGAATCCTTGTAGTTGACCTGCTTGAGCGACAGCTTGTCGTCATTGGCCGAGTTCACCCCGCCACGCAGGTGCTGGGTGGAGGTGAAGGCGATGCTGCTGCGGCTTTCGTGGCCGAACAGGTAGTCGACCCGGTCGTAGCCCAGCAGCAGGCCGAGGTCGTGCCAGTCCCAGTAACTGGGATTGCTCGGGCTACGCGGGCTGTTGGTGTGGCGATAGTCGTGATACGACAGGCCGAAGGTCAGCCGTGCATCGTCGTCAAAGGTATAAGTGGTCTTGCTGCCCACCCAGATGCTGCCCGGGCGGCGTGCACCGGCGCCGCTGCTCTCGGCGGTGGCGCTGGCGCGGCGCGGGTGGTGCAGCGCGGCGTCGAGGGTGGTGGCGCTGGGGTCGTTGTGGGTTTCGTCGCGGTAGCGCAGCAGCAGGCGGGTTTCCAGCTTGGGGCTGAAGCGGTAGCCGGCATTGGCGACGATGCCCGAGCTCTTCGACAGGCTGTAGTCGCGGAAACCCTCGTTGCGGTAGTTGTCGGCCTGCAGGTAGTAGTCCAGGTCGCCCTCGACCCCACCGTAGCTGATGCTCTGCTTCTGGTAGTGGTAGCTGCCGGCTTCGGCGCGCACGCGCAGGCCGGGGGCGCTGTAGCCGCTGTGGTTGACGAAGTTGACCGCGCCGCCGAGGGTCAGCGCGCCATATTGAAAGGCGTTGGCGCCGCGCAGGATTTCGGTGTAGTTCACGCCGCTGGCGTTGAGGAATTCGTAGGGTGTGCCGCCAGGGCCGGTCAGCGGCAGGCCGTCGAACAGGAACTTGATGCCCTCGCGGAAATAGCCGGGCGAGGTATTGGCACCGGAGCCGCGGATCGAGATCTTCGCCGCGTCGTTGCCGCCGGTGGACTGCACGAATACCCCGGGCTGGTAGCCGAGGGTGTCCTGCAGTGTGGCAGTGCGGCCTTTGGCGACCTCTTCGCTGTCGACCACGCTGGTGCCGCCGGGCACCTCGGCCAGGGCGCTGGCGGCCTGTTGTACTTCGGATTGCTTGGCGGCCTGCACGGTCACCGTGCCCAGGGTTTGCTCAGCGGCCAGTACCGTGACCGGGGCCAGCAGGGCCGTGGCCGCGGTGGCCAGGGCGGCGTGGCGGATGGCCAGGCGCAGTGGTTGGGGTTGAATCGCACGCATCGTTCAATTCCTTGCAAGTCATCGTAGGTCCTCGGCGTTCTATGGGAATAGTCAGGCCTGTCGAAATGTGTAAGAGCAGTTTCTGTGCCAGCTGGCGAAAGGCCGGAAGTTTGGGGGGTGTGGCCAAAGTTTTAGTGTGAAGTGCTGAATAAAACAGCAAATTTTGTTGCGCTCCTGTTGTTTGCGGAACAGTGCAGGTTATATCCAAATATCCGAATGCTATGGCGCAACCTGTGGGAGCGGCTTTAGCCGCGAACACCGGCGCAGCCGGTGCCATGCACCGCGTTGGATTCTTCGCGGCTGAAGCCGCTCCCACAGGGGATGCGGATTGCTTGCAATTTCAGTAATCTACGCGACAGCGCAGCCCAGAGGGTTGGATGTTGTCAGCGCAACAGGGATGAAACAGTTTGTATGGTTAATGCGTCAGGCGGTTTGAACTAGCCTCAATGAATGCGCAGTGTTAGCGCTGGCACGACAACTGCAATAGCCCTTTATGTAGCCGTCTATATAAAGGGCCCGCTGTGCAGCCGAATTCCCGATTATTCAATACATGCCTGGTGGCCAGTGCGCTGTTGGTTGCCGTCTGCTCACCCGCCACGTCCGCGCAGAGCCAGGCGCTGCTCAAGGGCGAAGCGCTCAGCGAAGTGAACGGCGTGATGCGCTACCCGGCCAGCGACTTCGTCGAGCAGCAGCCCGGCAAGCGCGGTGGCACCCTGCGCGTGTCGGCGGCGAGCGACGCTGGCAGCTTCGATATACACGCGCTGTCCAACGGCAACATGCAGTGGATGGGCCGCATCCTGTTCGACTGCCTGGTGTACCAGGCCGAGGACGGCACCCTCACGCCGTGGCTGGCGAAAAGCTGGGACATCAGCGCCGACGGCCTGACCTACACCTTCCACCTGCGTGACGACGTCACTTTCAGCGATGGCGAGCGCTTCAACGCCGAGGCGGTGCGGGTCAACCTCGAACACATGCGTGACCCCGTGACCAAGTCGCCACTGGCCGCCGCCTATATCGCGCCGTACCTGAAGGGGCGGGTGGTGGACGAGTACACATTCGAGGCGACCCTGCGTGCGCCCTATGCGCCGTTTCTCGATGTGCTGTCGCAGGCCTGGCTGGGGATGATCTCGCCACGGCAGATTCTCGAGGCGCCGAAGACCATCGCCAGCAAGCCCATCGGCACCGGGCCTTTCGTGCTGACCGGCTGGGTGCGCGACCAGCGTGCCAGCTTTGTCCGCCGCCCGGGGTACAACTGGGCACCGCCGGCAATCAACCACCAGGGCGAGGCCTACCTGGACGGCATCGAGCTGAGCTACGTGCCCGAAGCGATGATCCGCTACACCTCCCTGGAGGCTGCCGACAACGACATGGCCTTGGACGCACCGGCGCAGAACGCCGCGGCGATCCGCGCCAACCCGAAGCTGACCCTGCGCAACCGCATTCGCAAGGGCAACCCGTCGCGCAGCATCACCTTCAATGTCGACCGTGCGCCGTTCGATGACGTGCGGGTGCGCCAGGCCGTGGCCAAGGCCATCGACCGTGATGGCCTGGCGTGGATCTCCGGCTTCGGCGAGTACCTGGCCAAGGGGGACTTCCTCGCCGTGAATACCCCCGGCTATGACCCGGTGGCCCGCGATGCCCTGGCCTTCGACCCGGTCGAAGCAGGGCGCTTGCTCGACGCCGCCGGCTGGACCGGGCGTGACGGCGAAGGCTATCGCAGCCGTGATGGCCGGCGCCTCGGGGCGACCTTGCTGACCTATGACAACCCGGCGTTCCCGGCCAATGTCCCGGTGGCTGCCCAGGCAGACCTGCGCAAGGTCGGCTTCGACCTGCGCATCGAGCTGCTGCCGCTCAGCAAGGTCATGGAGCTGCGTTACCTCGGCAACTTCGACGCCATCGGCGGTGGCTACTGGCACACCAACACGGCCGATGGCCTGTACATCCTCTACCACAGCCAATCCATCCCCAGCGCACGAATGATCGGCCAGAACGTCGGCCACTTCCGTGATGCCACCCTCGACCAGTTGCTCGGTGCCGCCCGAGGCAGCACCGACCCGACGCAACGCCGCGAGCTGTATCGCCAGGCCCAGCAACGCCTGGGCGAGACCGTGCCGGCCGTGCCTTCGGTGGAAAGCCAGATGCTGCTGGCCTACCGCAACGCGGTCGGCGGCGTGCTGTTCGATGGGTCGCACAACGTTCCCCTGTTCACCAGCGTGTGGCTGGCAAAGGAGCAACCATGAAACTGCTGATCGTCTTGCTGCGCCGCCTGCGTGACGGTGTGATCGTGCTATGGGCGGCGGCCAGCCTGACCTTCCTCGGCATGCAACACAGCGGTGGCGACACCGCCCTGGCGATCCTCGGCGGCCCGGATGCCATGCCGAGCGAAGCGCTGCTGGCCCAGGTGCGCGCCGAATACGGCCTCGATCAACCGCTGTGGGTGCAATACGGCCACTACCTGGCGCGCCTGGCCAAGGGCGACCTGGGCGAGTCGTACCGGTTGCGCATACCGGTCGGCCAGGCGATTGGCGAGCAGGCCGCCGCGACCTTGGCGCTGGCCAGCAGCGCGGCTGTGCTGGCGGTGCTGCTGGCGGTGGCCTCGGCGCTGCTCACCGCCAACCGCGGGCGGCGTTTGCGCGCGGTGGTGTCGGGCATCGAGCTGTTGCTGTCCTCGGCCCCCAACTTCGTGATCGGCACGGTGCTGCTGCTGGCCTTCGCGTTCCACTTCCATTGGCTACCGCCGTCCGGGTCCAGCGGTTGGCGCTCGCTGGTGCTCCCGAGCCTGGCCCTGGCGCTGCCGATCGCGGCGGTGCTTGCCCAGGTGTTGCGGCAGTCGCTGGAGCAGGTGCTGGAACAACCCTTCATCACCCAGGCCCGTGCACGTGGCATGGGGGATATCGCTGTGCGACTGCGCCACGCCCTGCGCCATGCCCTGGTGCCGCTGGTGACCCTGGCCGGCTACGTGTTCGCCAGCCTGCTCGGCGGCGCCGTGGTGCTGGAGCTGCTGTTCGGCCGCCAAGGCATTGGCCGTTTGATGCTCGACGCTACCGCCAGCAAGGACGTGCCACTGGTGCTCGGCGTAACCCTGCTGGCGGCAGCGATCTACGTGCTGGTCAACCTGCTGGTGGACCTGGCGACCCAGGCCATCGACCCGCGCACCGCACGCGTCTGAATTCACGAGAAAGGAACCATCATGAGCCAAACCACGATTACCGATGCCGAACTGGATGCGCATTTCGCGCCGATCTATGCGCGTATTGCCGAAGGCGCGGTGGCCCGCGAGCAGCAGCGCACCCTGGCCCATGAGCCGGTGGCCTGGTTGCGCGAGGCCCGCTTCGGTGCCCTGCGCGTGCCACGCAGCCACGGCGGCTCAGGCGCAACCTTGCCGCAGTTGCTGCGCCAGCTGGTGCGCCTGGGGCAGGCCGATTCCAACCTGCCGCAGATATTCCGCGCCCACTTCGGCTTCGTCGAAGGGCGGCTGTCGTCTGGCGACGCCGCCTCCCAGGACTACTGGTTCGCCCGCGTGGTCGCCGGTGAACTATGGGGCGCGGCCATGGCCGAGCGCACCGACAGTACCGGCAATAGCGTGCAGTTGAGCGAAGACGAAGGCGGTTACCGCCTGGACGGCGAAAAGTACTACTGCACCGGCACGTTGTACGCCGATTGGGTGGCGGCAGTGGCCAACCATGGCGACGACTTTGTCAGCCTCGTGGTGCCGACCCGTGCGCCGGGCGTGGAGCGGGTCGACGACTGGGACGGCTTCGGCCAGCGGCTGACTGGCAGTGGCACCACCCGTTTCACCCGGGTCAGCGTGCAGCCGCAGCATTTGCTGCGCCGTTTCGCCAAGGGCGAGTTGCGTGCCGAGTCGTACCTCACCGCGTTCTACCAGGCGGTGCATCTGGCCACCCTGGCGGGTATCGGCCAGGCGGTACTGGCCGATGCCGTAGCGTTCGTCCAGAGCCGCACCCGCGCCTTCGGTGTGCCGGGGCAGTCGCAGCCGGCCGCAGACCCGCGGGTGCAGGCGGTGATCGGTCGCCTGTCGAGCCTGGCCTTCGCCGCCAATGCGCAAGTCACCGCCGTGGGCCAGAGCCTGCAGGCGGTGTACGAAGCCGGCCAGCACGGGGAGGTAGCCGAGCAGCTTTACACCGACGCCGAGATCCATGCCTTTCAGGCGCAGCAGATCGTCCTGCCGCAAGTGCTGGAAGCGAGCACCTTGCTGTTCGAAGTCGGCGGCGCATCGGCCACCAGCAATGCCCGGCGCCTCGACCGCCACTGGCGCAATGCCCGCACCCTGGCTTCGCACAACCCGGCGATCTACCGCGAACAGGCGTTGGGCAACTACTACCTCAATGGCATCAGCCCGGCCCAGGCCTGGCGTGCCCTTCATGCCAGCGCCAGCGAAGGGCAGGGCAGCGGCGACGAAGCCAGCGCAGTCTGATCAGGAGAACCGGCATGACCAAGAAACAGATGAGCCTGGGCATGAACATCCTCGGCTTCGGCTCGCATTCCGGCGCCTGGCGCCAGGGTGAGGCGGCAATCGACGCCTATATCGACGTCAACTATTACCGCGATATCGCGCGTATTTCCGAGCGCGGTTGCCTGGATGCGATCTTCCTTGCCGATGGCCCGGCGTTGCCGCCGGATGTGTCCGCCCAGCCCGGCGGGCGCCTGGAGCCGACCGTGCTGCTTACCGCAGTGGCGGCCGCCACCGAGCGCATCGGCGTGATCGCGACCTGCTCCAGCACTTACAACGAACCTTTCAACCTGGCCCGGCGAATTGCCTCGCTGGACCACATCAGCGGCGGCCGCGCAGCATGGAATGTGGTGACCAATGCCGGTGACGCGGCAGCACACAACTTCGGCCTGGCTGGCGCGCCGTTGCATGTGGACCGCTACGGGCGGGCCGAGGAGTTCGTCGACGTGACCCTGAAGCTTTGGGACAGCTGGGAGGACGACGCGATCATCGGTGACCGCAGCGCCGGCCGTTTTGCCGACCCGGGCAAGGTCCACACCCTGGATTTCAAGGGCAAGCACTTTCAGGTCAAGGGGCCGCTGAACCTGCCGCGCTCGCCGCAGGGCAGGCCGGTACTGGTGCAGGCTGGCTCTTCCGAAGGTGGCAAGGCACTGGGTTCGCGCTATGCCGATGCGATCTTCACCACCCAGACCACCCTGGCCGACGGGCAGGCGTTCTATCGGGAGATGAAGGCACGGGCCAAAGCCTGGGGCCGTGACCCGCAGCACCTGAAGATCATGCCCGGCCTGTCGACCGTGATCGGCAGCACCGAGGCCGAGGCCCATGCACGTTTCGACGAGCTCAATGCCTGGCATGGCGAGCACGGCCTGTTGCAGCAGGTGGCAGGGCGTATCGGTATCGATGCCAGCGAGCTGGACCCGGATGCGCCATTGCCCTGGGCGCGAATTGGCGCGGTGGCAGATTTCGAGCGGGGGTCGCATGGTTTTCTGGAAGCCCAGTTGAACCTGGCGCGCAGCGAGAACCTGACCATTCGCCAGCTGTCGCGGCGGATTCTGGTCGGGCACCGGTTGGCCGTCGGTACCCCGGAACAGGTTGCCGATACCCTGGCCGAGTGGTTCCTGGCGGGGGCGGGGGATGGTTTCAACATCATGCCCGACATGTTCCCGTCGGGTGCTCGGGTGTTCGTCGAAGAGGTGGTGCCGCTGCTGCAGAAACGTGGGTTGTTCCGCACCGAATACACCGGCACCACCCTGCGTGAGCACCTGGGGTTGCCCAAGGCACACAACCAGTTCGCTGCTTAGGGGGCGCTTTGCGCCCCAATCGCCGGCAAGCCAGCTCCCACAGGTGCCGGGCAAACCCAAAACCTGTGGTGATCCTGTGGGAGCTGGCTTGCCGGCGATGGGCTGCAAGACAGCCCCAGGATTTGAAACCCGACACACATTCAAAAGGATGCACCCATGCGCTACCGCCCACTCGGCCACACCAACCTGCAAGTCAGCCTGCTCAGCCTCGGCACCATGACCTGGGGGCACCAGAACAGCGAACAGGATGCTCACCAGCAACTGGACGCTGCCCTTGCTGCAGGCATCAACTTCATCGACACCGCCGAGATGTACCCCACACCTACCCGCGCTGAAACCTGGACCACCACCGAGCGCTACATCGGCACCTGGCTGGCGGCCCGCGGCAACCGCGACAAGGTCCTGTTGGCCAGCAAGATCGCCGGCCCGGCCCGTGACCCAGGCGGCCAGGTGCACATTCGCGATGGCCTGTCGCACCACGACCGCAAGAACATCGTCGCGGCCCTTGAGGGCAGCCTGCGCCGCCTGCACACCGACTACCTGGACCTCTACCAACTGCACTGGCCCGACCGCACCAGCAACTTCTTCGGCATCCGTGAATACCCCTACGTCGACGACCATCCGCAGACGGCAGCCATCGAAGAAACCCTTGCGGTGCTGGACGAACAGGTAAAGGCCGGCAAGGTGCGCCATATCGGTGTCTCCAACGAAACACCGTGGGGTGTGGCGCAGTTTCTGCGGCACAGCGAGGACAAGGGCCTGGCGCGCATTGCCAGCATCCAGAACCCGTACAGCCTGCTCAATCGCTTGTACGAGAACGGCCTGTCGGAGTTCAGCCATCGCGAAGGGATCAGCCTGTTGGCCTATTCGCCGCTGGCGTTCGGGGCGTTGACCGGCAAGTACCTGAACGGGGCAAGGCCGGAGGGTTCGCGATTGTCGTCGGTGTATCGCACGTTCAATCGCTACGGCAGCGAGGAGGCAAACGACGCGATTGCCAGCTACGTGCGGATTGCGCGGGAGCATGGGCTGACACCAGCGCAACTGGCCCTGGCTTTCGTCATACGCCAGCCGTTCGTGGCCAGTGCCATTACCGGGCAGACCACTTTGCTGCAGCTGCAGGAAAACCTGAGTGCACTGGATGTGCAACTGAGCGATGAAGTACTGGCCGAGATCCAGGCCGTGCACCGCCGTATTCCCAACCCGGCACCGTAGCCCACATGGCAAGGGCTTCGCCCTTGTTCGCGGCTGAAGCCGCTCCCACAGGGACCGCACGGATTCAGCCTTTGCGGTGATCCTGTGGGAGCGGGTTTACCCGCGAAGAGGCCAGTACAGGCGACACAAGAAGGACAGACATGAACGCGATCGTATCCATACCAAACACAGTGCCCAGTAGCTGGAAGGTTCGCCCTGGCCTCCCACAGGGACCGCACGGATTCAGCCTTTGCGGTGATCCTGTGGGAGCGGGTTTACCCGCGAAGAGGCCAGTACAGGCGACACAAGAAGGACAGACATGAACGCGATCGTATCCATACCAAACACAGTGCCCAGTAGCTGGAAGGTTCGCCCTGGCCTCCCACAGGGACCGCACGGATTCAGCCTTTGCGGTGATCCTGTGGGAGCGGGTTTACCCGCGAAGAGGCCAGTACAGGCGACACAAGAAGGACAGACATGAACGCGATCGTATCCATACCAAACACAGTGCCCAGTAGCTGGAAGGTTCGCCCTGGCCTCCCACAGGGACCGCACGGATTCAGCCTTTGCGGTGATCCTGTGGGAGCGGGTTTACCCGCGAAGAGGCCAGTACAGGCGACACAAGAAGGACAGACATGAACGCGATCGTATCCATACCAAACACAGTGACCAGCAGCTGGCAGGTTCGCCCTGGCCTGGCGCTGGCCTGGATCACATTGGGCCTGATACTGCTGGCAGTAACCTTCCCCAACTGGCTCTCGCCAACCGACCCGTTGGCCGCCGACGCCCGCCTGGCTTACCACCCGCCAAGCCCCGCCTTCTGGCTGGGCAGTGACGAGAACGGCCGCGACGTCCTCAGCCGCCTGATCCATGGCGCCCGCCCATCGCTCTTCATCGGCCTGGCCGCCACCCTGGTCGGGCTTGGCCTGGGCACGCTGCTCGGCTTGCTCGCCGGCCTGGCTCCAGCCTGGCTGGACAACCTGCTGATGCGCGCCGTCGATGTGCTGCTGGCCTTCCCGGACCTGCTACTGGCGCTGGTCATCATCACCCTGTTCGGCCAAGGCACCAGCAACCTGATCCTTGCCGTCGGCATCGCCTCGGTGCCGCGCTATGCGCGCCTGGTACGCGCCCAGACCCTGACCATCCGACGTGCCGGCTTCGTCGAAGCAGCCGTCACGCTGGGCCGCAGGCCCTTGGCTGTGGTGTTCTGGCATGTGCTGCCCAACGCAGTCCAACCCGTGCTGATCCTGGCCTGCATCGGCCTGGGTGGCGCCATCACCGCCGCCGCTGCGCTGAGCTTCCTCGGCTTCGGCGCACCACCTCCCGCGCCGGAGTGGGGCGCGATGATGGCAGTGGCGCGCAACTTCATGGCCAACGCGCCCTGGCTGATGGCCTGGCCTGCGCTGGCGATCACCCTGACTGTCATTTCCATCACCGTCATCGGCCGAGACTGGCTGCGCCGTAGCGAGGGCAGACGCGCATGAACATCTTCGAGAAGAACCAGGCACCGCTGGTGGACATCCGCGGCCTGCACGTGAGCTTCAATGGTGTGCCAGTGGTGCACGGCGTCGACCTGCAGTTGCGCGCAGGGCAGTGCCTGGCACTGGTGGGCGAATCGGGCTCGGGCAAGAGCGTCACGGCGCGTACCCTGGTCGGCCTGACCGGGGCCGGTGCCCATGTGCAGGCGCAGCGCCTGGCCTTTGCCGGGCAGGACCTGCGCCAGTTCGATGAGCGCGCGTGGCAGCGCTTGCGTGGCGAGCACATCGGCTTTGTCATGCAGGATGCGCTGGGTTCGCTCGACCCACTGCGACGCGTGGGTGCAGAGATCGAAGAGCCATTGCTGTTGCACACCGACCTGGCCGCGGAGCAGCGCCGTCTGCGGGTACTTGAGCTGTTGCGCCAGGTCGGGGTGCCTGAACCCGAAGTCCGTGCCCGGCAATACCCGTGGCAGCTTTCCGGTGGCCTCAGGCAGCGCGCCCTGATCGCCTCGGCCATCGCCTGTCAGCCACGCCTGTTGATCGCTGACGAGCCCACCACCGCGCTGGACGCCACCGTGCAGGCACAGATTCTCGACCTGCTGGAGCACCTGCGCGAGCGCGACAACAGCCTGTTGATGGTCAGCCATGACCTGGCCGTGGTCGCGCGCCTGGCCGACTGGGTGGCGGTGATGCGCCATGGGGTGGTAGTGGAGCAGGGCAGTGTCGAACAGATCCTGCAGGACCCGCAGGACCCCTACACCCAGCGCCTGCTGAGCGCGGCTCGGGCGGTACATTTCAAACGTCCGGCGGCGCCGGCCCTGGCGCTGGTGGAGGATGGCGTGGACGAACAACCCGTGGTGCTGGAGGCGCGCGGCCTGAGCAAGGCCTTTGTCGGGCCGGACGGCCGGCTGCGTCAGGTGCTGGACGATGTGTCGCTGCAGTTGCGCGCCGGGCAAACCCTTGGCGTGGTGGGCGAATCCGGTTCCGGCAAGAGCACGCTGGGACGCATCCTGCTGGGGCTGGAGCGGCCGGAGCAAGGTAGCCTGCAACTGGCCGGGCAGGATTGGCTTGCGTTGTCTGCCGCGCAGCAGCGCCAGGCACGACAGGGGATCCAGGTGGTGTTCCAGGACCCGCAGGCCTCGTTCGACCCACGCTACACCGTGCTGCGGGTATTGGCCGAGGCGCTGGCGCATGCGGGTGTACCGCGTGCGTTGCAGCGCACCGAGGCGGCGGCGTTGCTGGAGCGGGTGCAGTTGCCGGTGGGGTTGCTCGACCGCCGCCCGCTGGAGTTGTCGGGCGGGCAGCGGCAGCGCATCGCGATTGCCCGGGCACTGGCCATGAAGCCCAGGGTGCTGGTGCTGGACGAACCGGTATCGGCACTGGATGTGTCGGTGCAGGCGCGAATCCTGGCATTGCTGGCCGAACTCAAGGCGGAGCTGAACCTGGCTTGCCTGTTCATCTCCCACGACCTTGGGGTGGTGGAGCAGGTCAGTGACCACGTGTTGGTGATGCAAGGGGGAAGGGTGGTGGAACAAGGGGCGGCAGCCCAGGTGCTCGGCCAGCCGCGTCAGGCCTATACCCGCGCCTTGCTCGACGCCGTGCCTCATCTTCCGGCGGCGCAGCCAAGCTGGTTCAGCCGTATCGCCGTGTAGGCAAGACACAAGGAGAACACTGTGACATCTACCCGCCGCCTGCCCGATGGTTGGGATATCCGTCACCTGCCAGACACCCCGCAGGCCTTCCTTCGCGCATTCATCCTGCGCCACCCGGTGGCCTACTCCGGTATGCTCGCCTTGCAGACCTTCGCCATGGTCTGCGCCGTGCTGGTCCCCTGGCAACTTGGCCAGATCACCCGCCTGGTCAGCCAGGGCCTGGACGCGAGCCAGGTCGTCACGGCATTGCGCTGGCCGCTGGCGGGTTTTGCCTTGATGCTGCTGCTCGAGATGGTCAGCACGCGTGCCGCCAGTGGCTTGCATATCTACACCGTGCCCCGTCAGCGGCGCGCGGTGACCCAGGCCTTGTTCGCCTACCTGCAACGCCATTCGCATCGCTACATCACCAGCGAGTTCGCCGGGGCATTGGCGCACCGTATCAGCGAGGTCTCGATCGGCACTACGCAGACCCTGGCGATCCTGATCTTCGATCTCATCCCGCTGCTTGTGACCCTGGCCCTGGCAGTCATCCTGCTGGCCACCGCAAACGCTTGGCTGGCGGCATTCATGGGCCTGTGGGCGGTCGGTTTTCTCATCCTGTGCTGGTTCCTGGCCAGGCGCAGCCACCCGCTGGCCCGGGACTTTGCCGCAGCGCGCAGCGTCAGCACCGGCAAGGTGGTGGACGCGGTGACCAACCTCACCAATATCCGGCTGTTCGCCCGCCACCCCTACGAGCATGGCTACCTGGGCAAGTTCCTCGACCACGAGGTGGTAGCGGCAGACCGCTCGCTCGGTTACATGGAGAAGATTCGCTGGCTGCAGAACAGCTGCGGGGTGCTGCTCAAGCTTGGCATCCTGCTGCTGGCGCTGTGGTTGTGGCAGCGCGGCAGCATCGATATCGCCACCTTCGTTACCGCTACCAGCCTGTCGCTGATGATCATCACGGATGTGGCCGGGCTGTCGCGGCGCTTGCTGGAGTTCTTCGAGGCCATGGGCAATATCGCCAATGGCGTGCGCACCCTGGTGCGGCCACACGAGGTACGCGACACGGCCGGCGCAACGTCGTTGAAAGTGGAGCGAGGCGAGGTGCATTTTGCCGACGTGACCTTTGGCTATCACCCCGGGCGGCCGATCTTTCAGCACCTGAACCTGCATATTCCGGCGGGCCAACGGGTCGGCCTGGTGGGGGCGTCCGGCTCGGGCAAATCGACCTTGCTCGGGTTGTTGCTACGGTTGTACGACGTGGATGAGGGCCAGGTGCTGATCGACGGGCAGGACGTGCGCACGGTGACCCAGCATTCGCTGCACCAGCAGGTCGGGCTGATTCCGCAGGAGCCGGGGCTGTTCCACCGCAGCATTCGCGAGAACATCCACTATGGCTGCCTGGAAGCTGGCGACGATGCGTTGGCCGCTGCCATCGACCGGGCCGGTGCCCGGGATTTCATCGAAGCCATGGAGCAGGGCTTCGAATCGCTGGTGGGCGAGCGTGGTGTGAAGCTGTCCGGCGGGCAGCGTCAGCGTATCGCCATCGCCCGGGTGCTGTTGAAGAACGCGCCGATCCTGGTGATGGACGAAGCCACGTCAAGCCTCGACTCGATCACCGAGCGCTATATCCAGGACAAGCTCGACGAGATCATGGACGACAAGACGGTGATCGTGGTGGCACACCGGCTGTCGACCGTGGCGCACCTTGACCGGATCGTGGTGTTCGAGGACGGGCGCATTGTCGAGGATGGCAGCCATGCGCAGCTGCTGGCGCGGCGGGGGTATTACCATCGGCTGTGGAGCCGGCAAGGGGAGGCGGCCTGAGCCCCGCAACGGGCCCCCGAGCGCGGCCTGTCGCCAGCTGGCTGGCGACAGGCCGGAACAGCACTGTTGCCATTCGAACAGCCCTCACACACTTTGCCCTCGCAACAGCACCTCACCCTCGGCAAACCCCAACAAAATCAACCTCTTGAACCCGGCACAACTCCTGCAACAGGCCTATCGAAGCCCAGTCACCGCAGGAGCGCCCTTGAACACACCCATCCTCCCCCTGATCCCGCTCTGCACCGTACTGGCCTTGCTCGGCTGCAAGCCGAACGAGCAGCACACGGCGCAAAGTACCCAGCCGCAGCAGGGCGGCACCTTGGTCTATGCCACCGACCGCGAGCCCACCTGCCTGGACCCGCATGTGGCCGGCGACATGCCGCAGGTTTTCATTGCCCAGCAGTACCTCGATTCGCTGGTGTCGATGGACAGCAACGGCCAGATCGGCCCCTGGCTGGCGACAAGCTGGGAGGTTTCGCCAGATGGCCTGCGCTACACCTTCCACCTGCGCCGCGACGTGCAATTTACCGACGGCACACCGTTCAATGCCGAAGCGGTCAAGGCCAACCTCGACCATATGGCCAACCCCAAGACCCAATCCAGTACCGCCGGTGGCTACATCCGCCAGTACCGCGGCACCAAGGTGCTCGACACCTACACGGCCGAAGTCACTCTGGCGACGCCCTATGCGGCTTTCCTCGAAGTGTTGGCCCAGGGCTTTCTCGGCATCCAGTCGCCCACCGCATTGCAACGCAGCCGTGACCAGAACTGCGAAAGCCCGGTTGGCAGCGGGCCGTTCAAGGTGGTGCGCTGGGACCGGCAGAATCAGGTGGAGCTGGTGCGCAACCCGGCCTACAACTGGGCGCCACCTACCGCACGCCACCAAGGCCCGGCGTACCTGGAACGCATCGTCTGGAAGTTCATCCAGGAGCCGTCGGTGCGCTTCGCCTCGCTGCAGGCCGGTGAGGTCGATGTGATCGAAGCATTGCCACCAGAGTCGCACGAAGCAGCACGGCGCAACCCGGACGTGGAACTGATCATCGCCCAGCGCCCGGGCAACCCCACCAATGGCACCTTCAACCTGCGCCGTGCGCCATTCGACGACATCCGTGTACGCGAGGCCTTCGTTCGCAGCGCCGATGTCGAGGGTGCACTGAAGAGTGTGTACTTCGGCGAGTTCCCCCGCGCCGGTGGCCCGCTGAGCTTGGCCACGCCGTTCTACAGCGGTGACTTCGAGCGCAGCCAGGACTATGACCCTGCCCGCGCCGCCAGGCTGCTCGACGAGGCTGGCTGGACCGGCCGCGACAGCGAAGGCTACCGCACCAGGAACGGCCAGCGGCTGCGCGCCGTCGTGCTGATCGGCGCGCGCACGCCGCCGTCGGAACTGACCCTGTGGGAGCAGGTACAGGCCACTACCCGGCAGGCCGGCCTGGAGCTGGTGCTGGACCAGATGAGCGATGCCCAGGTCACCGCCCGCCAGGCCGCCTGGGACTATGACATCCGCACCGGCTACTGGAACACCAACACCCCTGACGTGCTGCGCATCATCTTCACCACCGCGTTCGTGCAGCCAGCCGGGGTTGGCGGCTATCACCAGAACTCCTCCGGCTACGCCGACCCGGGCTACGACGCACTGCTCGACAGTGCCCTGGCCACCCAGGACGCGGACCTGCGCCGCCAGCGCTACTTCCAGGCACAGCAACAGGCCGCCGCGCAGTACCTGCAACTCACCACGTACCCACAAAGCACGCGCCTGGGTATCTACAAGACTGCCCATGGCGTGCGACTGGAACCTTCGCTGGCGGTGACCTACCTCTACGACGCATGGGTGAACAAATGACTACGACGACACTCGCAGTGACCGACCCGCGTCGCGAACGCCTTGCCGCCCTGGGCCGGCGCGCCGCCATCCGCCTGGCCGGTGGCGTGCTGGTGCTGTGGGCGGTGGCGACCCTGACCTTCTTCGCACTGCGGCTGATGCCGGGTGACCCGGTGCTGGCGATTCTCGGTGGCCCCAGTGGCAACCCGACGCCGGAAGCGATTGAAGCCGCGCGCGTGGAGTACGGCCTCGACAAGCCGTTGGCCGTGCAGTACGTGTTCTACCTCGGGCGCCTGCTGCAAGGTGACTTGGGGGTGTCCTACTCGCAGCACCTGCCGGTCACCCGTGTGCTGGCCGAGCAGGGCGGGGCGACCTTGGAACTGACCATCGCCGCCCTGCTGCTGGCCTGGTTGCTGGTGCTGCTGCTGACAGTGGTCACCGCCGGGCGCGGCAGGCTGGTCGGCGGTATCGCCTCGCTGGCGGAAACCCTCAGCGCGGCGCTGCCGCACTTCTGGCTCGGCGTGGTGCTGCTGGCGGTATTCGCCTTCGGCCTGCGCTGGTTCCCGCCGGCCGGTAGCGACAGCTTCGCCAGCCTGATACTTCCGGCGTTTTCCCTGGCGATTCCGTTGGCCGGTTTCATTGCCCAGGTCACCCGGGAGTCGCTGGAACTGACCCTCGATCAACCCTTCGTGCTCACCGCCCGCACACGTGGCCTCAGTGACCTGGCCGTGCGCTTTCGGCACGCCTTGCGCCATGCCTTGCTGCCAGGTGTGTCGCTGTCGGGCTGGGCCATCGGCGCGCTGATCAGTGGGGCGGTGGTGTGCGAGGTGATCTTTTCCCGCAAGGGGGTGGGCCGCCAGCTGTACCAGGCGGTGCAGGCCCAGGACCTGCCGCTGGTGATCGGCATCAGCCTGGTAGTGGCGGCCGGCTATGTGCTGGCGAACATTCTGGTCGACCTGCTGTACCAGTGGATCGACCCTCGGCAGCAGGAGGCTGCAGCATGACAGACCTGACCCATGGCCAAGTGCTCGCGCCATTGCGCCGGCAGCGCCAAGTGAAACTGCCGCCGTTGGGCGCAAGCCTGGCGATCCTGTTCCTGTTCGCATTGCTTCTGGCCGCGTTGGCGCCGGGGCTGTTCACCCGCATCGACCCACTGGCCATCGTGCCGCGAGAGGCTTTCCAGCCACCCAGCTGGGCGCACTGGCTGGGCACCGATCAGTCAGGCCGCGACATCTTCGCGCGGATCATCCACGGCGCCCGCCAGAGCCTGCTGATCGGCCTGGCGGCTACGGCCATTTCCATGGTCATCGCCATCGCCCTCGGCCTGCTCGGTGGCCTTGGCGGCGCACGCGTGGACCGTGCGGTGGGCTGGTTGCTGGAAGTGCTGTTCGCCTTCCCCAGCCTGGTGCTGGCGCTGCTGTTCGTGGCGGTGTTCGGCAGCGGTGTCGGCCCGTTGATCGTCGCCACCGGGCTGGGCGGTGCGCCGGGGTACGCGCGCATGGTCCGTGGCCAGGTGCTGGCGGTACGCAACGCCGGCTACATCGAAGCGGCGCGGGCGTTGGGGCACCCGACTTCGCGCATCGTGCTGCGCCAATTGCTGCCCAACGCCATGCGCCCATTGGTGGTGACGCTGACCATGGGCGTTGGCCAGGCCATCGTCTGGGCCTCGGCGCTGAGCTTCCTCGGCCTGGGCGCGCGGCCGCCGGCGCCGGAGTGGGGGACCATGTTGTCCATGGGGCGTGACTTCATCGCCAATGCCTGGTGGCTCACCTTCTTCCCTGGCCTGTTCATCGTCCTCACCACCCTGGCGACCACCGTGACGGGCCGCTACATCCAACAACGCCTGGAGGGGCGCCTGCCATGAGCGACAAGACCTTGATCGTCGAAGGGCTGAACGTGGCCTTTGATGGCGCCAGCGTGGTCCGTGATCTGTCCTTCACCTTACCGCCTGGCCGTTGCCTGGCCTTGGTCGGCGAGTCTGGCTCGGGCAAGAGCGTCAGTGCCCGCTGCCTGGTCGGGCTGGCCGGAGGGCGAGCGCAGGTGAGTGCCCGTCGCTTGAGTTTCGGCGGCCACAACCTGCTCGACCTCAGCGAGCGCCAGTGGCGCGCCGTGCGTGGCAAGGATATCGGCTTCGTGCTGCAGGATGCGCTGGTGTCGCTGGACCCACTGCGGCCGGTGGGCAAGGAAATTCTCGAAGTGCTGCAGACCCACGGATACGGTGACCGCCATACCCGTACTGCGCGCGTGCATGAGTTGCTCGAACGGGTAGGCGTGCCGGATGTCGAACTGCGTGCTCGCCAGCGGCCCGGGCAGTTGTCCGGTGGCCTGCGCCAGCGTGCACTGATTGCCAGTGCCCTGGCCATGGACCCCGCGCTGGTCATCGCCGACGAGCCGACCACCGCGCTGGACGCCACCGTGCAGGCGCAGATTCTCGAAGTGTTCCAGCAGATCAAGGCCCGTGGCGCCTCGCTGCTGATCATCAGCCACGACCTGGCAGTGGTCGCCCAACTGGCCGATGAGGTGGTGGTGCTGCGCCATGGCGAAGTGGTGGAGCAGGGGCCGATGCAGCAGGTGCTGCGCCAGCCGCGTCACGCCTACACCCAGGCCTTGCTGGCGGCAGTACCCGCCGAGCACCCGCGCGGCAGCCGGCTGTCACCCGAGCGGGTTGGCGTGCGCAGTGAGCCGCGGGCACGCTCGCACAGCGACGTTTTGCTCGAAGGCCGTGGCCTGGGCAAGCGCTACCTTGGCCCGGACGGGCTGGTGCGGCAGGTGGTGCAGGGCGTCGACTTCACCCTGCGTGCCGGGCGTACCCTGGGCATTGTCGGCGAGTCCGGCTCGGGCAAGACCACCGTGGCACGCATCGCCCTCGGCCTGCTGCAGCCCGATGAGGGCGAAGTGCTTTATCGCGGGCAACCCTGGAACCGCCCGGCCAACGCCGTGAGCGAGGCAGTGCGCAGGCCGTTGCGGCGCGACATCAGCGTGATCTACCAGGACCCGCTGGGCTCGTTCGACCCGCGCTGGAGCGTGGCGCAGATTCTTGATGACGCCTTGCAGGTAGCCGGTGTCGAGGCACCAGCCAGGCCCGCACGTATCGCTGTGCTGCTCAACCAGGTGCGTTTGCCGGCAGATCTCGGCCAGCGCAGGCCGTTGCAACTGTCGGGCGGCCAGCGCCAGCGGGTGGCAATTGCCCGGGCGATCGCCAGCGAACCCAAGGTGATCATCTGCGACGAGCCGGTGTCCGCCCTGGACGTGTCGGTGCAGGCCCAGGTGCTCGACCTGCTGGCCGACCTGCAGGACGAACTGGGCCTGGCCTACCTGTTCATCTCCCACGACCTGGGGGTGATCCGCCATGTCAGCGACGACGTGCTGGTGATGCGCCACGGTCAGGTGGTGGAGCAGGCACCGGTCGAGCAGTTGTTCGATAACCCGGCCCACGAATACACCCAGCGCTTGCTCGGCGCAGTGCCGCGCCTGCCCGGTAGCGGCGCCGAACTGGTGGTGCCGCCGCTGGACCTGGAACACGAAGCCTTCGACCTGTTTGACGAAACCCGCCTGTGGAAGATCGCCATTTGAACTGAGACGCCAAGCCCTGCACCGAACTTGTGGGAGCGGGCGTGCCCGCGAACACCGGCGGAGACGGTGCCAGGCACCGTGTTGGATTCTTCGCGGGCATGCCCGCTCCCACACGCGGATCGCTTGCGCACTGAGTTCTCTGCGCGACAGCGCAGCCCAAAGGGCTGGGTAATCTCCCACAGGTGATAGCGCCAGCTTCAGGAAATTGGCAAGAGCGCTGCTCCCACAGGGCTCGGGCCGCCTAAACGAAAGATGTACTTAAAGGACTGAACCATGACCACATTTCAACGTTTCCCAACCCAGGCTCCGGCCACCAGCGTCGCGGAGCTGAAAGCCCGCATCGCAGCCCTGCTGCCCGCCATCGGCGCAGGCGCCGCGCAGCGCGAACGCGAACGCCTGTTGCCCCATGAGGCCATTGCCCAGCTTGCGGCAGCCGGGCTGTACACCGTGCGTATCCCCGGTCAGTACGGCGGCCCCGGCGGCACGGTCAGCGATGTGATCGAACTGCTGCTGCAAATCGCCTCGGTCGACTCCAACGTGGCCCAGGCCCTGCGCCCGGGTTTTGCCTTTGTCGAAGGCCTGCTGGCTTCACAGGCCGAAGGCGCCGAGCAGGAGCGCGAGCGTTGGTTCGCGCGCTATCTGCAGGGTGCGGTAATCGGCAATGCCGGCTGGGAACTGGGCGGTGCCAACGGCGCCATCGCCGCGCGCCTGGTGCGCGAGGGCGAGCATTTTCGCGCCAATGGCAGCAAGTTCTACAGCACGGGTGCGCTGTTCGCCGATTACGTCAGCGCCGTTGCCCTGGACGAGGACGAGCAGCCGGTTTCGTTCATCCTGCCGCGCGACCGCGAGGGCCTGGAGCTGGTCGACGACTTTGACGCCATGGGCCAGCGCCTGACCGCCAGCGGCACCACCCACTTGCGCAATGTGCGCGTCGAGGCCAGCGATATCCGCACGCGTACCGTGGAGGAGGGCAAGCGCACCATCGTCACGCCGTTCCTGCAGCTGTTCCTTGCCACCGTGCTGGCCGGTATCGCCCGCAATGCGCTGGACGACGCCACCCGCTTCGCCCGCGAGCATGCCCGCCCGATCAAGCACAGCACGGCCAGCCGCTCGGTGGACGACCCCTATGTAGAACTGTCGGTAGGCGATATCGCCGCCCGTGCCTATGGCGCTGAGGCCATGGTCCTCAAGGCCGCTGCAACCATCGACAAGGCCTGGGCCACGCAACTGGATGAAGCCGCCGTGGAGCAGGCTGCGATCGAGGTGGCGCAGACCCAGTATCTGGTCGCCGAGCTGGCACTCAAGGCTGCGCAAACGCTGTTCGACGTTGGCGGTGCCTCCACCACCGGCCGCCAGCACAACCTCGACCGCCACTGGCGCAACGCCCGCACCGTGGCCAACCATAACCCGCGCCAATGGAAGGCGGCGGTGGTCGGTGCCTGGCAGCTCAAGGGCACTCGCCCACCTGTCTCGGGGCTGTTTTGACTGCGCAGCCGGCCTTGTTGGCCGGCCATGTGCAAAGCCCCAAGGTCCCGGTGATCATCGGTGCCGCCTTGTTCATGGAGCTGCTCGACAGCACAGCGGTGATGACCGCCCTGCCGCAGATGGCCGCCGATTTCGGCGAGCCGGGGCTGCGCATGAATCTGGTGGTGTCGCTGTACATGCTTGCCCTGGCCCTGTGCGTGCCGGTCAGCGGTTGGGCCGCCGAGCGCTTTCGCCCGCGCCAGGTCATGTTGTCGGCGATGGGCTTGTTCACCTGCGCCTCGTTGGCCTGCGCCCTGGCCGATACGCTCTGGCAACTGTGCCTGGGGCGCATGCTGCAGGGGGCGGCCGGGGCATTGATGACACCGGTGGGGCAGGTGATCATCCTGCGTTGGTCGAGCCGCGAGCAGCTGCTGCAGGCCATGTCGTGGCTGGCCCTGCCGGCGCTGGTGGGGCCACTGGTCGGGCCGTTGCTCGGCGGTTTGCTGGTGACGGTGCTGTCCTGGCACTGGATCTTCCTGGTCAACCTGCCAATCTGCCTGCTCGGTTGCTGGCTGATCCTGCGCCATGTGCCGGATTATCCGGCACGGCCGGTGCCACCGTTGGACGTGCGTGGCTTGCTGCTCAGCGGCGGGGCCCTGGCCATGCTGGTGTTCGGCCTTGAAGCGCTGGGGCTGGGGCAGTTGCCGCATGCCTGGGCCATGGTGCTGGTGGCCGGTGGAGCAGCCTGTGCGTTGGGGTATCTGCTGCACGCGCGGCGACACCCCAGTCCGCTGGTGGACCTGTCGCTGCTGCGCCTGCGCAGCTTTGGCGTGGCCCAGGCGGGTGGCGGGCTGTTCCGTCTGGGTTCGGCAGCCCAGCCGTTCCTGATCGTGCTGCTGCTGCAGAACTGCCTGGGCTTGAGCCCGTTGGCGGCGGGGGGGCTGGTGGTCAGTGGTGGCGTCGGCGCACTGCTGATGAAGCTGCTGGCAGTGCCATTGGTACGGCGTTACGGCTATCGACGGGTGCTCAGTTGCAATGCCGTGCTCAGTGGTGTGGGGATTGCTCTGTGCGCCAGTTTCGATCGTGATACCGCTGTGTGGCTGATGGCTGCGGTGCTGTTCGCCGCAGGCCTGGTGCGTTCACTGCAGTTCTCGACGTTGGGGGCTGCCAGTTATCAGGACGTGCCCGGTGAGCGTTCGGCGGCGGCCAGTTCGTTGTCGGCGATGTCCGTGCAGTTGACCATGGCCATGTCGGTGAGCCTGGCAGGGGGGCTGTTGGGGATGCTGGCCGGGTTGGATGGGCGTAGCGAAACCTCGGTGGCAGATATCGCCACGGTGATGTTGCTGTGCGCTGTCATGTGTGGAATTTCCGGTTTGGTGTTCCGGCGTTTGGCCGACTAGTCATTGGGCGGGGCATGCATCAGTCCATCCCGGGGGTTGCAGGGTGTTGCATAAAAGGTCTCAAGTCGTTCGAAATATGACTTGGACGGTCTTGGTGGGTGGGGCATAGGATTGCAGCCACTGGAGTTCACAACCAACTCCCCCATCAGGAAAACGCACATGAACCTCAAATCCCTAATCGCCAACCCACTGGGCCACGGTGCCGCACCGCTGGGCAACATGTTCCGCAATGTTCCCGAGGCTGAAGTCCAGGCCACCATCGACGCCGCCTGGGCCAACGGTGTGCGCTACTACGATACCGCCCCGTTCTACGGCGCCGGCCTGTCCGAAACTCGCCTGGGCAACGCCCTGGTCGGCCGCCCGCGTGACGAGTACGTGCTCAGCACCAAGGTCGGCCGCATCATCCTCGACGAACTGGAAGACCCGGCAGCCCGTGAACTGGGCGAAAAAAGCGGCCTGTTC